>JAZKCA010000094.1:0-34193 GCA_040388275.1 Pseudomonadota bacterium | reverse complement strand
CTCGCTTCATGCGAGATGGGAACGTGCGCGTCCGGAGTACTTACCTTTCACAGTACAGCATCGTTCGCTATTGCTTTTTGGGGCGGTTGCTGTAGATCCAGGCTATGAGTCCAATTTCGCAGACTGTGAACATGAACCACTTACCTACCGGGGGCATGTGGATCATCTCATCTACGCCCAAGGCACCCATAAGGAGAAAGAAGGTTGTCAGCCCAACTGTGGCTGCCAGGACCGAGAAGACCAGGTAATGCGCTTGCGTGCCTGGTATGAGCCTCACAGCAGCACCACTGGGGCCACCTGCATCCCAGCCGCTGCTGTGTCGACGTAGGGGTTGTAGTGCCCGACGATGTCGAGTTGTTCAGCAGCGTAGGCCGCATCGAAAGGGCTGTCGAAGTATTCGAGTCCCGCATTGAAATCGGCGTCCATGCTGGTGCCTTCCATGCCAAGAGCGTCGACGTAGAAATCAACCTCGAATCGCTCGGTGCCAAAGACCACTTCGAAGCCACCGTCGTTCTCCCAGACTTCCGGCGGTGTGCTTACCGTGTCATTTGGCATGACCGCCTCGATCAATTTCAAAATATTGTCGCGCACGATATCGGTCTCGCCGATGGCGGTACCGAGCGACCAGGATGCATAGGCCGTTGCCCCGACGCCGGCGAAGCCTGCCGCTAAGACAGGAATAAATGCGGCGCCTGTTATGGTTCCGCTTGACAGGGCTATCGAGGCTCCGACCCCACTGCCAATCGCTCCTGATACTGTGATTACTTCTGACCCGCTTACGCCTGGTGGTTTGGCGGCGACGGCTTCGCCGGTCGCTACAATCTCACCGTTGTCTATCACCATGATTTTTCTCCGGTATTGTTAATCCGCAAAGTAAACGGATTTAGACATGGTGCGACCGAAACGCAAGCTCATCTTTGAGGAGGCTCAACCGGGGGGGGGGATTGTATTGATGAGCGGCGGCGGGAGCCGGTTGCAAGGACTCGGACAATCGTCCGGAAATCGATTCAATGCTCGAGCATAAAGTGCGCGGTCTTGTAGCGGTCGTCGGCCGCGAGCGAGGCTACTTCGTCGTTAATGATATTGACGTATTTGCGCTCGGCTGGCATGGTTGTCTCCAGGTGGATCGAACAAGGTACCGGGCGAGGTGCCAGAGGCGCTTGATGTCGTGCGAACGAGCGGTGGTGTAACCCTGCAAACTTTGGCGAAACTGTGGCGAAAACTCGGGTCTTTTACGCCTTTTCCAGATTGAGCAAAAAACCTAAGTGGTTGATTTTGCTTGGTCTATGGCGGTCTGGAGTAGTCTGAATTGGTGCGGGGTCTTGGGATCGAACCAAGTTATCAGTCAGGGGATGCATACAAGGTCTGACTGGGCTTTACCGGATAAGCGAACCTCGCAGTACCATCATAATGCTAAATTCTTCATAAGCAATAAGAATTTACTAAAACCAAGATAAATTCTTTCAACAGAACTTACTCGTAGTGATAGGGTTTTACTGGCACCTCGTCCGCATGCTGCTTGTCGAGCTCGTCCAGGTCGACCCGGTGATCCCACCAGATGCCCCAGCCGCGCCGCCGATTGCGCTCGGCTTCTGGATGGGTGGCGATAAAGTTGTCCATGAATTGCTCGAACTCGGAGACGTAGCCCCCGGCGAACGGGCGGTAGCGTGGGCTTGGCTTCATGATGCGACCTCCTTTCAAAAATGCTATGACCTGCCGCAGGCCTTCGGGTTCGCCATGTACGGCTGGCGCAAAATGCCGTAGCATGTGCGCCGTACACCGCATACTTCCAGGAAGCAATGAATCAAGAATCCCCGCCATCCTCCGACGCCGCGCCGCGCTTTCGGCCGCGTCCCTGGATCGAGCTGCACACGGCGCAGGATGTCGAAGCCTGGATCGACGAGCACAATCGCAGCATGATGGAACATATCGGTCCCCAGGAGACCGGGGTGGGCGTGTGCTTCACGCTGGCCGCGGGCGGCAATCTGTACCTGCAAACCAGCGCCGACGCCGTCATCCTCGACCTGGAACCGGAGGCCCAGTGGATCGCGCCATTGATCATGGCCGCCACCCAGAGCGCCGAGCCGGCCTCGCAGCTGTGGATCCTGCCCGACGACAAGCTGATCCAGCTGATCGTGGGCCTGTCCAGCCTGGTAGCGAGCACAACTTTGGTAAGCGGACACAATTTCGGAGCGCGCAGCCGAAAACTGGGGTATTCGCGCTAAACTTGTTTCTTTTCACTAAGGATCTTGACCATGCCGACTATTTCCCTGCGCCGCCGCAGCTTGGCCATGGCCGTCATTGGCATGCTGGCGCTGCCGGCCTCTGGCGCCGACCTGCTGACGACAGCCAAGGCGCGCGGCACCCTCAAGATCGCGATGGAAGGCACCTATCCTCCATTTAACTTCAAGGACCAGAAGAGCGGCGAACTGGCCGGCTACGATGTGGACGTGGCCAAACTGGTGGCGGCGCGCCTGGGCCTCAAGCCCGAGTTTGTCAGCACCCAGTGGAGTGCGATCCTGGCGGGCCTGGCCGCGGGACGCTACGACGTCATCGTCAGCCAGGTCGGCATCACGGCCAAGCGCGAACAGGCCTTCGATTTTTCAATTCCCTACACCTATTCCCACCCCCAGCTCATCGTGCGCAAGGGCGACAGCGCGCGCTACGCCAGCCTGGCTGATTTGAAGGGCAAGAAAGTCGGCGTGGGGCAGGGCAGCGTGTTCGAGCAGCAAGCCAAGGCCGTGCCCGGCATCGAGGTCAAGAGCTATCCTGCCGCGCCGGAAAACCTGCAGGACCTGGCCGTCGGGCGGGTCGATGCCGCGCTCAACGATAGCCTGATGGTGGCCTACCTGTTGAAAAACGCGACGCTGCCGATCCAGGCCGGCGCCCGCGTCGGCGCGCCCGAGCGCACCGGCATCGCATTCCAGAAGGGCAGCCCGCAGTTCAAGGCGGCGCTCGACAAGGTGCTGGCCCAGGCCGGCGCCGATGGCAGCCTGAAGGCCATCTCGGTCAAGTGGTTCGGCATCGACGCCAGCCGCGCCGCCCCCTGATGGACTTGTTCGCGCTGTTGCACGAAGCGGCGCCGATCATGCTGATCGGCGCCGGCTACACCTTGCTCTTTGCCGTGGCCGCCATGGTCGGCGGGCTGGTGCTCGGTTTCCCGGTGGCGCTGATGCGCATGTCGGCGCGGCGCCTGTTGCGCTGGCCGTCCAGCCTGTATGTCAGCGCCATGCGCGGCACGCCGCTGCTGGTGCAGATCTTCGTCATCTATTACGGCCTGCCGCTGGTCGGCATCGAATTCGCGCCCGTCACGGCCGGCGTGCTGGCGCTCTCGCTCAACGCCGGCGCCTATCTGTCCGAAAGCCTGCGCGGCGCCATCGAGAGCATCTCGCCGGGCCAATGGCGGGCCAGCCTCAGCCTGGGCCTGTCGTACGGTCAAACCTTGCGCTACGTGGTGCTGCCCCAGGCCCTGCGGGTGGCCGTGCCGTCGATGGGCAATACCCTCATCAGCCTGATCAAGGACACCTCGCTGGTGTCGGTCATCACGATCACCGAGCTGATGCTTTCTACTCAGCAAGTAATCGCCACCACCTACCGCCCCTTGCCCCTGTATGTCGCAGCGGCCGCCATCTACTGGTGCATGAGCCTCGCATTTGAAGCCGTGCAGCGCCACGCCGAGCGCCGCCTGAACCGCGGCCACCATTAATCGGCGCGCCCGCTCGACACGGCGGCCAAGCGCATGCTAGTCTTGCCGATACAGTCACGAAGCATTAGCTTGAGCGAGGCGGGATGGACAAGGAACCTGATCCGGGACCAAAAGCGCAGCCACGCAAACGCGGGCCCGCGCGCGCGTCGGCCGCGACGGAGCCGTATTCCAGCGCCGTGTTTGCCGAACGCCCGGCCGGCTGCGAACCGGCGCTCGACAGCAGCGGCGTGAGCGTCGACCGCCTGCGCTACGAAGAAGAACAGTCTTACTACAACGAGCTGTACCTGCTGGCGCCAGTTGGCTATTTTCTGGTCGGCTTCGACAGCCAGATCCTGCAGGCCAACCTGGTTGGCGCCGACATGCTCGGCATCGGTCGTGCCGGCTGCGCGGCCCACCATTTCCGCTCCTTCATCTGCCAGGGCTTCCTGCAGGACTTCGAACGCCTGCTCGGGCGCGCGCTCAACAGCGCGGACCCGCGCCAGTGCCGCCTGCAGATGCAGCGCTGCGATGGCGCACAATTCCACGTCACCTTGCTGGCCTCGGCCGACGGCAGCGGCCAGGCGTGCCGCGTGGTGGTCGAACGGGCCGAAGGCAAGCTGGCCGCGCTCGAACGCAGCGAGGAGCGCTTTCGCCGCATCGTCCACAGCGCCGAAGAAGGCATCTGGGAAATCGACGCGCTGTCGCACACCACCTTCGTCAATCCGAAAATGTCGGCCATGCTCGGCTACGCCATCGAAGAGATGCTGGGCCGGCCACTGGTCGCCTTCATGGACGAGGAAGGCAAGGCCATGTTGGAGCACAATATCGGGCGGCGCCAGGACGGCGTCGCCGAGCGTCACGAGTTCAAGTTTCTGCACCGCGATGGCCACGCGGTGTGGACCACCATGGCCACCAACCCGATCTTCGACGCGGCCGGCCGCTACATCGGGGCGCTGGCGCTGGTGACCGACATCACCAGCAGCAGGCAGTCGGGCGAACTGATTTGGCAGCAAGCCAATTTCGACGCGCTCACCAGTTTGCCGAACCGGCATATGTTCATGGACCGGCTCAACAACGAAACGCGCAAGGCCGACCGCAACGCGGCCTTCCTGGCGCTGCTGTTCATCGACCTGGATCACTTCAAGGAAGTCAACGACCGCTTCGGCCACGCCATGGGCGACCAGGTGCTGATGGAGGCGTCGCGCCGCATCGCCACCTGCGTGCGCGGCACCGACACGCTGGCGCGCCTGGGCGGTGATGAATTCACCGTCATCCTGGCCGGCCTTGACCATGTTGGCAGCGTCGAACGCGTGGCCCGCTCCATCGTGGCGCTGCTGGCGCTGCCGTTCGACCTGGACGGCGAAAAAGTCTTCCTCTCGGCCAGCATCGGCATTGCGCTGTATCCGCCCGACGCCGGCGACGTCAATACGCTGGTCGAGCGCGCCGACCGCGCCATGTACGCATCCAAGAACGCAGGGCGCAACCGCTTCAGCTACTACACGCCGGAACTGCAGGAAGCGGCGCTGGCGCGCCAGAGCATCGCCGCCGACCTGCGCGCGGCCATCGCGGCGCAGCAGTTCGAGATCCTGTACCAGCCGATCGTCTCGCTCCAGACCGGGGCGGTGCACAAGGCCGAAGCTCTGCTGCGCTGGCGCCACCCGACACGCGGCTTGCTCGGGCCCGCCGAATTCATTCCGTTTGCAGAATCGAACGGCCTGATCGTCGAGATCGGCGACTGGGTGTTCCGCCAGGCTGCCAGCCAGGCGGCCCGCTGGCAGCGCCTGATCGATCCCGCGTTCCAGGTCAGCGTCAACAAGTCGCCGGTGCAGTTCAGGCGCGACGCCGGCCTGTACGAAAGCTGGATTGCCTACCTCGCCGAACTGGACCTGCCATCGAACAGCATCGTCATTGAAATCACCGAGAGCGTGTTGATGGACGGGGTCGAGCAAGTCATCGAACGGCTGCGCCAGTACCGGGCCATGGGCTTGCAAGTGTCGCTTGACGATTTCGGTACCGGCTACGCCTCGCTGTCGCACCTGAAGCGTTTCGACATCGACTTCGTCAAGATTGACCAGTCCTTCATCGCCACGCTGGAAAACGACGACGGCGACCTGGCGCTGTGCGAAGCGATCATCGCCATGGCGCACAAGCTGGGACTGAAAGTGGTGGCCGAAGGGGTGGAGACCAAGGTGCAGCGCGCGCTGCTGGTCGACGCGGGCTGCGACTATGCCCAGGGCTATATTTTTGCGCGGCCGATGCCGGCCGTCGAATTCGAGGCGATGGCCATGGCGGCCATCCCGCTTCTGCCGCACTGACAGACATGATACGGCGCAGTGTTGTTGTGCGCGAAAGATGTATCGCATTCAGGGGCTGATCAGCCCTCGTTCGCGCAGGAATGCCCGGATCGCCTCGCAATTGGCAAGCTGCTGCGCGGCGCTGAAATCGCCATGGCCGCCGCCCTTGACCGTCAGCAGCTGGTTCTTTTGCCCCGCCTTGTCCATCGCCTGCTTGAGGCGCTGCGCGTGCGCATACGGCACCAGCGTATCGGCATCGCCATGAATGGTCAGCACGGCCGGGCCGTCCTTGCGCGCATGCGACACCGGAGATAGCTCGCGCGCCAGCGTCATGCGTTGTGGACTGCTGCCGAACCAGGAGAGCGCGTACGAGCGGATATTCGGGCCTTGCAGCATGTCGGGCACATCGGTAATGCCGAACCAGTTGACCACGGCCGCGACCTTCGGTGCCGGGTTCGCATACGGTCCGCTCCAGGTGGGTTCGTTCGATGCGCACTGGTTGTTGCATAGGTCTGGTTGGCGACGACCGAGGTGCTCTCGGACAGCAGGACGGCGCCCGTGAAGGCGTCGTCGGCGCCGCGCGCCTGCTGCGACAGCAGCAGGCAAGCCACCGGCATGCAGCACAGGGCGCGCATGGCCTTACATCCCGGGGTAGTTAGGTCCGCCGCCGCCTTCCGGCGTCACCCACACGATGTTCTGGGTCGGGTCCTTGATATCGCAGGTCTTGCAGTGCACGCAGTTCTGGGCGTTGATCTGCAGCTTGTCCTCACCCGCGTCGGTTTTGATGAACTCATACACGCCGGCCGGGCAGTAGCGCGCTTCCGGGCCCGCATACTTGGCCAGGTTGACGGCCACCGGCACGCTCGCGTTACGCAAGGTCAGGTGGATCGGCTGGTCTTCGGCGTGGTTGGTGTTCGAGATGAATACCGACGACAGGCGGTCGAAGGTCAGCTTGCCGTCTGGTTTCGGATACGCGATCGGCGCGTAGTTGGCAGCCGGTTTCAGGCACTCGTGGTCGCCGTAATCGCGGTGCAAGGTCCATGGCGCCTTGCCGCGCAAGATCAGCTGGTCGATGCCGGTCATGATGGAGCCGAGGTACAGGCCCTTCGACAGCCATGGCTTGACGTTGCGCGCCACATGCAGTTCTTCGTGCAGCCACGACGCTTCAAATGCGGCCGGGTAGGCCGCCAGTTCGTCGTGCTGGCGCTGTTCTCCCAGCGCGCCGAAAGCCGCTTCGGCGGCCAGCATGCCGGTCTTGATGGCCGCGTGGCTGCCCTTGATGCGGCTCATGTTGAGGAAGCCGGCGTCGCAGCCGATCAGCGCGCCGCCCGGGAATACCAGCTTCGGCAAGGACTGCAGGCCGCCGGCGGTAATTGCGCGCGCGCCGTAGGAAATGCGCTTGGCGCCTTCGAAAAAGCCGCGGATCGCCGGGTGCGTTTTATAGCGCTGGAATTCCTCGTACGGCGACAGGTAAGGGTTCTGGTACGACAGGCCCACCACGTAGCCGACCACGACCTGATTGTTCTCCATGTGGTACAGGAAGGAGCCGCCGTAGGTGTCGTTCGGGAGCGGCCAGCCGCTGGTGTGGATGACCAGGCCAGGCTTGTGCTTGGACGGATCGATTTCCCACAGTTCCTTGATGCCGATGCCGTAGGACTGGGGATCCTTGCCCTTGTTCAGGTCATACTTCGTCATCAGCTGCTTGCCCAGGTGGCCGCGCGAGCCTTCTGCGAACAAGGTGTATTTGGCGTGCAGTTCCATGCCCAGCTGGAAGGAGGAGGTCGGTACGCCATGGCGATCCACGCCCATGTTCCCGGTAGCGACACCCTTGACCGAGCCGTTTTCGTTGTACAGGATTTCGGCGGCCGGGAAGCCGGGGAAGATCTCCACGCCCAGCGCTTCGGCCTGCTGGCCCAGCCAGCGCGTCACGTTACCCAGCGAGACCACGTAATTGCCGTGGTTTTCGAAGCACTTCGGCAGCATGAAGCCCGGCGCCTGGTAGGACTTGGTTTCGGTCAGCAACAGGAAGCGGTCTTCGGTCACCTCGGTGTTCAAAGGCGCGCCCAGCTCTTTCCAGTTGGGGATCAGCTCATTCAATGCGCGCGGGTCCATCACCGCGCCCGACAGGATGTGGGCGCCGACTTCGCCGCCTTTTTCCAGCACCACGACCGACACTTCCTGGCCTTTTTCGGCGGCCAGCTGTTTCAGTCGGATGGCTGCGGACAAGCCTGCGGGGCCGCCGCCGACGACGACGACGTCGTATTCCATCGCTTCGCGCGGGCCGTATTGTTCGAGGATATTGAGTGGCTCAGTCATGGTCTCATCATGGGAAGAAAAATTTAAGCACGAGTGTGCGGGTTTTTGCCGAGGATTGCAACTTTGGCGCCATTTTACGGGCATTATTAGACGCTGCCATCTAATACCGGCGATTTGTGACATGATTATGCTTTCGTCAGCAGAGCGCACAGGAGCCGAGATGGGCATAGAAGTCAATTTCGAAGGAAAAATCGCGCTCGTCACGGGCGCCTCGAGCGGGCTCGGTGCACGGTTCGCCAAGGCCCTGGCCGGCGCCGGAGCGCAGGTTGTGCTGGCCTCGCGCCGCGTCAACCACCTCAAGGAACTGCGCGCCGAAATCGAAGCCGACGGCGGCGCCGCCCACGTGGTGGCGCTCGACGTGACCGACCTGGCCAGCATCAAGTCGGCCATCGCGCATGCCGAGACCGAGGCCGGGCCGATCGACATCCTGGTCAATAATTCGGGCGTCTCGACCACCCAGCGCCTGCTTGACGTGACGCCCGAAGACTACGCCTACGTGATGGACACCAATTTGCGCGGCGCCTTTTTCGTGGCCCAGCAAACGGCCAAGCGCATGATCGCGCGCGCCAAGGGCGACCCTAAAAAGCAGCACCGCATCATCAACATCGCCTCGGTGGCGGGTTTGCGTGTGCTGCCGCAAATCGGCGTGTACTGCATGAGCAAGGCTGGCGTGGTCCACATGACCAAGGCCATGGCGGTGGAGTGGGGCAAGTACAACATCAACGTCAATGCGATCTGCCCGGGCTACATCTCGACCGAAATCAACGAAGACTATTTCGCCACCGAGCAGGGCAAGAAGCTGATCGACATGCTGCCGCGCAAGCGCCCGGGCAAGCCGGAAGACCTGGACGGCCTGCTGCTGCTGCTGGCGGCCGAAGAAAGCCACTTCATCAACGGCGCCATCATCACGGCCGACGACGGGATGACCGCCCAATGACGGCAAGGCTGGTCCACACGATGCGCATGCCGATCCGCTGGGGCGACATGGACGCGATGGGCCACGTGAACAACACCGTCTACTTCCGCTATTTCGAGACCGCGCGCATCGCCTGGTTCGACCAGATCGCCTGCGCGCCCGATCCGGCCGGGGAAGGGCCCGTCATCATCAATGCCAACTGCTCCTTCCTCAAGCAGCTCAAATACCCGGGCGAGATCGAGGTGTCGACCCTGGTCGGCCCGCCGGGCCGCTCGAGCTTCCAGATGACCCACGAAATCCGCCTGGTCGGGCCCGACGGCGTGCCCGGCGCGCTGCACGCCGAGGGCGGGGCCAAGGTCGTGTGGGTCAATTTTCCCGCGGAGAAGTCGATTCCGCTCCCGGCATTGCTGCTGACGCTGCTACCGGCGGCCTGCTGAGCCCAAATTGATTTAACGAGGTGGAAACGCATGAGTATAAAATGGCTCGCCGCGGCGACAATGTATTGCATGGCCTTGTCAACTGCGGGCGCTGCGACGCCGAACGCGCGCCTGGACCAAGTCGTTCAATCATTCGCGCACAGCCAGAATTTCTTTGGATCTGTGCTGGTTGCCAAAGGCGGGAACATACTGCTCGAAAAGGGTTACGGCGCGGCGAACCGCGAATGGAATGTGTTGAACACACCGTGTACCGTGTTCCGCCTGGGTTCCCTGACCAAGCAATTCACAGCTGCGGCCGTTCTATTGCTCGCAGAGGACGGAAAACTGGACCTGGACGACTATGTTGTGAAGCACCTTCACGACGCGCCGCCGGCGTGGCACGCGATCACGATTCGCCACCTTCTGACGCATACCTCCGGCCTGCCCAATTTCACCAGCCTGCCAAACTATGGCGATATGAAATTGTCCACACGGCGACCGCAAGATGTTCTGGTGCTGGTCCGCGATTTACCGCTTGAGTTTGCGCCTGGTGAGAAATTTCAGTATAGCAACTCCGGCTACACGCTGCTAGGACTGCTGATTGAAAAAATCTCAGGCCGCAGCTGGCAAGATTTTTTGCAATCACGCATATTCAGTCCCTTGAAAATGAGGGACTCCGGCGTTGATTCGAACAAAGTGATCCTCGCCAGGCGCGCTGCTGGCTACGCCTGTGATGGTCGGGACTGCGAAAATGCGGGCTTTATTGACATGAGCATTCCTTATGCCGCAGGCGCGCTCTATTCGACCACTGGCGACCTCTTGCGCTGGCACACCGCGCTGTACAACAAGCGGCTCTTGAAACCGGAATCATTGAGGATAATGACGACAGCTTTTAAAGATGGTTCCGGTTTCGGCCTATTTTCCGGGTTGGATAAACGAGGACCACGCCTGTCCCACGGAGGCGCGATTGAAGGGTTTTCTACTTACGCCGTACATTATCCCGTTCAACAATTGGATGTCATCATTCTGAGTAACTCCGAAGGGTTCCCTGCTGAAGCGATGGCCTTGCGCCTGGCGGCAGTGGCCAATGGCGAGCCAGTCGTGATGAATGGCGAGCGGCGCGCAATGTCGCCCACGCCGGCCATATTGGATAAGCATGTAGGGCGGTATGCCGGCGAAAATCATCAATTATGGATCAAGCGCCAAGGGGACCACCTGCTTGCTCGGCAGGACGGCAGACCCTGGTTGGCGATTGCCGCGGAGTCGAACGCAAACTATTTTTACCGTGAGATTGATGAGCAGCTGAGGTTCAAAACAAACGCACAAGGCAGCGTTGTAGCAGCTATCTGGCATCGCTCCGATGGTGATACCGACATGTTGCGCCTGCCCGAACAGTTGCCTGATTACGCGAAGCAGCCGATCTATGTGCGTGGAAGCATGAATGACTGGGGAGTGCAGAACAAGATGGCGCCAAAGAATCCGCATTCTTTCGAGGTCAGTATTTTTCTTGCCAAAGGCCGCCATGAATTCAAGATTGGCTCGGAGGACTTCAAGGCCATTGACCTTGGCGGCACGGATCGTCAGCTCACCGCTGCGAATGGGGCAAGCAAGCTGCTTGAAACTGAGGGCGACAATTTGCACATGAACGTGCCGAAGGACCAAACCTATGTGTTCACGTTGGACGCCAGCGTACCAACTGCACCGACCATATCGGTTCAAACCAAGTAACAGCAGTAGTTGGCTGCCCGGTCGCTGCTGTCTTCCGCGTCCCGAGTCATCTGCCGAGCATCCGCTCGGAAATGTTGTATTTGCGGCCAGCGATTGCTTTTAGTTCAAGCAATGTGGGACAATTCCCACCCCTGTTGTTTGGGACTACGATCTTTACGTGTCTGGAAGTAACACTCTACGAGCGCTAACGACCTTCAGTTTATAATCAGCAATTCATATTTCCCCTAAGAAAACAGTAACATGCAAGCGAACGGGCTCACGTTTTCCATCACCGCCCATGCTGCCTGGGCCCCCGGTATCGTGACGCCCGGCGAGTGGGAAGTGTGGGCGAAGGCGCCGTACCGGATCGGCGAAGGCGCCGACCCAGCACTGCGTGCGATGCCCCCGATGCTGCGTCGCCGTGCTGGTTTTCTTGGTAAAATGGCACTGGAAGTCGCCTACGCCTGCCTCGACGGGCGCACCGGGGTTCCCACCGTATTTTGTTCGCGCCACGGCGAAGTATCCCGTGCGGTCGACCTGCTGGGCGAGCTGGCCCAGGGGCAGGCACTGTCGCCGACCGGCTTCGGCCTGGCGGTCCACAATGCCAGCGCCGGCCTGTTTTCCATTGCGCGCGCCGACCGCGCCAACCATATTGCCCTGGCTGGCGGCGCCACCAGCATCGAGCACGGCGTGGTCGAAGCTTGCGGCCTGCTGGCCGACGGCGCACCTGAAGTGCTGCTGGTGGCCTACGACTGCCCGTTGCCGCAGCCTTTGGCGCAGTTCGAAGACTGCGACGAGCAGCCGTATGCGTGGGCATGGCTGATGACGGCGGCCGGGGCCGACCCGATCCGCCTCGGCCTCGAACCTGCGGGAGCGAACCCGCAGTCGCAGCATGGGGCCATGCCGGCCGGCCTTGGCGTGCTGCGCTTCCAGTTGAGCGGCGCGGCGCGCCACGAACACGTCAGCGGCGGCCAGCGCTGGAGCTGGACGCGCGATGTCTGAGACCCTGGGCCGTTATTGGCGCGTTCTGGCCACCGGCATCAGCTTCACGATGTTTGGCATCGGCGGGCTGCTGCTGCGGGTGCTGGTGTTCCCGCTGCTGACCCTGTGCGTGCGCGCGCCGGTGCGGCGCACCGCGTACGCGCGCACGATTATCCGGATGACGTTCCGGGCCTTCGTCGGCCTGATGCGCGGCCTGGGGGTGCTGCGCTACGAAATCATCGGCCTTGAAAAACTGGAGCGGGGCGGTTTGCTGATCCTGGCCAACCACCCGACCCTGATCGACACGGTGTTCCTGATGGCCTTCGTCAAGCATGCAGATTGCATCGTCAAGAGCCATTTGTGGAACAATCCGTTTACCAGCGGCCCGGTGCGGGCGGCTGGTTATATCAGCAATGAGAGCGGCACGGAGTTGGTCGAGGATTGCATCGCGTCGCTGCGCGCCGGGAACAACCTGATCATCTTCCCGGAAGGGACCCGCACCCCCGCCTGCGGCGCCATCACGCTCAAGCGCGGCGCGGCCAACATCGCCATCCGCGGCGCTTGCGCGGTGACGCCGGTGCTGATCGATTGTCAGCCTCCGACCCTGGGCAAGGGCGAAAAATGGTGGCGCGTTCCCGCGCGCCACGCGCAGTTCAGGATCGAAGTACGGGATGATATTGATGTGGCGCGCTTTACCGGCGCCGGTACGACCGAGGTAATGGCGGTCCGTCACCTGACGGATCATCTACAGCAGTTTTTTACGGAAGAGAACCAAGTCCATGCTTGAACTAGAAGTGAAACAAATGATCATCGACGTGCTCCAGCTGGAAGACATCGGCCCTGACGATATCGACAGCAAGGCGCCCTTGTTCGTCGAAGGCCTGGGCCTCGACTCGATCGACGCGCTCGAGCTGGGCGTTGCCCTGCAAAAGCGTTACGGTATTTCGCTGTCGGCCGATTCGGAAGACACACGTCGCCATTTCGCGTCGGTGGAAGCCTTGGCAAACCTGGTAGAAACCCACCGCAAGAAGTAAGTGTAAGAGCACGCAAGGAGGATGTATGGCAGCGACAGTAGATTTAAGCACAATGAACCGCGAACAGGTCTATGCATGGGTAGTCGACCTGCTGGCCGAGATGTTCGAACTTGACAAGGCCGAACTGACGCCGGAGTCCAATCTGTACGCGGACCTCGACATCGACAGCATCGATGCGGTCGACCTGGCGGTCAAGCTCAAGCAGCTGACCGGCAAGCGCCTGCAGCCCGAAGTGTTCAAGACAATCCGCACCATCGGCGACGTGGTCTCGGCACTCGACGGCCTGGTCGAGGAGCAAGCGGTATAAACGCGCGTCTGCTGGCGGTCGTTGCGGCCGTCATTACCGTGCTCTACCCGCTGGCGATCTGGTTCGGTCAGGGGAAGGTGGAGCCGCGCTGGCTGGCTTTGCTGCTGCTGCTGGCCGCCGCCGCACGCCTGCCCGCCATGAAGGTGAGCCCGGCCGCGCGCTGGTCGGCCGCCGGCGCGCTGCTGCTGGCCGCCGGCGCGGTGTGGGCCAACGCGCTGCTGCCGCTCAAGCTCTATCCGGTGCTGGTCAGCGCAGCCCTGCTGGCCGCATTCGCATGGAGCCTGGCCTCGCCGCCGTCGATGGTTGAGCGCATGGCGCGTTTGACCGAACCTGACCTGCCGCCCGAGGGCGTGGCCTACACGCGCACCGTGACCAAGGTCTGGTGCGCATTTTTTATCGTTAACGGCAGCATTGCGCTCGGCACCGCCATCTGGGCCACCGAAGCCGTGTGGACGCTGTATAACGGCGTTATCTCGTATGTGTTGATGGGACTCCTGTTCGCGGGCGAATACCTGATGCGTATCCGTTTCAAGCGGGCTGTGAGTCTCAAGAATGCCAAGAATGCCTGATTTTTTTGCCCGCGTTGCCGCGCGTTCCCTGACTTCGATCGCCGGCTGGCGTGGCGCCGATGCCGTGACCATGGCCGCCTTCCGCCAGCGGGTCGGGGCCTGGCGCGCGCTGGCTTTGCGCACGCACGGCAGCAATGCGGCCCTGTACCTCGACGACAGCGTCGAATTCGGCGCCGCACTGATCGGCGCCTGGCAGGCCGGCAAAACCGTCTGGCTGGCGGCCGACACCTTGCCCGCCACCTGCGACGCGCTGGCCGCCAGCGTGGATGCCTTTTTCGGCGAATTCCCCGCCCGCTGCATGCCCGCCGTCCCGGCGGACGGCGACAAGTGCACGCTGCCATGGAGCGCGCCGGCAGGTGATTTCGCCGCCCTCGTGGTGCATACCTCGGGCAGCACCGGCACGCCGCAGGCGATCCGCAAGCGCCTGTCGCAGCTCACCAGCGAGGTGGCGACCCTGGAGAGCCTGTTCGGCGCAGCGCTGGGCGACGGCGACGTGATCGCCACGGTCTCGCACCAGCATATCTACGGCCTGCTGTTCAAGGTGCTGTGGCCATTGGCCGCGGGGCGCGCGATCGATGCGCTGGCCATCATGTATCCGGAACAGCTGGCAGCTGCGCTGGCCCGGCGCGCCTGTGTGCTGGTGGCCAGCCCGGCCCACCTGAAGCGCCTTCCCGAACATATCGACTGGCAAGCCGCCGCTGGCATGCTGCGCGCCGTGTTTTCGTCCGGCGGGCCATTGACGCCCGAAGCCGGCGCCGCCGCCGCGCGTCTGCTGGGACGCACGCCAACCGAAATTTACGGCAGCTCCGAAACGGGCGGCGTCGCCTGGCGCTGCCGCAGCCCCGGCGCTTCCGGCGCCTGGGAAGCCTTGCCTGGGGTGGCATGGCGCACCGACAGCGCCGGCCAGCTCGAAGTGCATTCGGCCCATCTAGATACCAGCGGCTGGCTGCAGCTGGCCGACCGGGTCGAGGCGGCCGCCGGTGGCCACTTCATCCTGCTCGGACGTAGCGACCGCATCGTCAAGATTGAAGAAAAACGCATCTCGCTCGACACCATGGAAGCGGCACTGCTGGCCGGCGGCATGGCGCAAGAAGCACGCGTGCTGTTGTGCGCCGGCGGCGAGCGCGAGACGCTGGCCGCCTTCGTGGTGCTGTCCGAAGCTGGCCGGGCGCTGCTAAAGGCTGACGGCAAGCCCGCCTTGAACCGGCTCCTGCGCGGGCAGCTTGCCGGCGTTGTCGAAGCGGTGGCGCTGCCGCGCCGCTGGCGCTACCTCGATCAGATGCCCGTCAACGCCCAGGGCAAGACCACGCACGCGCAGCTGTTGATGCTGCTGGACGGCGCGGCGCCACGCCTGCCGCAGGTTGCCGTGCTCGAAAAAGCGGGCGAACGCGTGCTGCTCGGGCTCACGGCGCCGGCTTCGCTGCTGTATTTCGACGGCCACTTCCCGCAGGCGCCGATTCTTCCGGGCGTGGTGCAAGTCGACTGGGCGATCCATTTCGGGCGCCAGCATTTCACGCTGGCGCCTTTGTTCAGGGGGATCAATGCCCTCAAGTTCCAGCAGGTGATCCTGCCCGATTCACCGCTGTTCCTGGAACTGGTGCTTGACAGCGCCAAGGGCAGCTTGCAGTTCCGTTATTTCTCCGACACCGGGCCACACGCAGGCGGTCGCATTTTGTTTGGTTCCTAAAGTAGAGCTCTCAATGTTAGATAAAAAGTTTTCCCCAGAAAAACAATCGGCATTTGCCGCCCGTTTTGAAGCGCAAAAGATCGCCTTTGGCCCCGTCGTATTCCAGTGCGTGCGCTATGCGTGGAAACGCGGCATGCTGCAAGCGCTGGCCGACGCCGGCGGTGAAGGCCTGACCGTGGTCGAGATGGCGGCCACCGGCCGCTGGACCGAATACGCGCTCAAGGTGGTGCTTGAAACCTGCCTGTCGGCTGGCGTGGTGTACCTCGAAGGCGGCCGCTATGTGCTCGACAAGGCCGGCTTCTGCGTCCTGACCGACGCCATCACCCAGATCAACATCGACTTCAACCACGACGTTTGCTATCAGGGCTTGTTCAAGCTCGACGAAGCGCTCGATACCGAGAAGCCTGCCGGCCTGCCGACCCTGGGCAACTGGTCGACCCTATACCAGGGCCTGTCGGAGCTGTCCGAGCCGGCCAAGACCAGCTGGTTCGCCTTCGACCATTTTTACTCGGACACTTCGTTCCCGTCGATCCTGCCGGACGTGTTTGCGAGCGCCCCGAAAAAAGTGATGGACGTGGGCGCCAACACGGGCAAGTTCAGCTGCGCGGCACTGGCCTACAACCCGACGGTGGAACTGCACCTGGTCGACCTGCCGCGCCAGCTGGCGGTGGCCGACACCACCTTGCAAACAGCCGGCGTGCGCGAACGCGCTACGCTGCACCCGACCGACCTGCTGGCGCCTGGCTTCACGCTGGCGCACGGCATGGACCTGATCTGGATGAGCCAGTTCCTGAGCTGCTTCTCGGAGCCGGCCATTGCCACCATCCTGCTGCGCGCGGCCGAAGCGCTGTCGCCAACCGGCCAGCTGCTGGTGATGGACACCTTCTGGGACTTGCAGCGCTACGACATCGCCTCCTACTGCCTGATCAATACCTCGCCGTACTTCACGGCCATGGCCAGCGGGAACAGCAAGATCTACGAGAGCGGCGACTACATCCGCCTGGCCGAAGCGGCTGGCCTGAAGCTGATCACCACGCGCGACGACATCGGCTACTGCCATTCGCTGCTGCGTTTCGCCCGGGCGGACGCGTAAGATGTTCAAGCCTTGCGTGGTGATCCCCGTCTACGACCACGAACACGCCATCGGCGCCGTGGTCGGGGCGGTGCTCGGCCACGGCTTGCCCTGCATCCTGGTGGACGACGGCAGCAAGCCATCGTGCGCCAGGGTGCTCGACGAGCTTGCGGCAGTGTCGCCGGGCAAGGTGTCGCTGTTGCGCCTGGCGCAAAACCAGGGCAAGGGCGGGGCGGTGCTGGCCGGTTTTGACTATGCAGGCAAGGAGGGCTACAGCCATTTGCTGCAAGTGGACGCCGACGGCCAGCACAATGCCGGCGACATCCCGAAGTTCATCGACCTGGCGCGCGCCAATCCGGCGGCGGTGATCGCCGGCTGCCCGGTGTACGATGAATCGGTGCCGGCCCTGCGCCTGTATGCGCGCTACCTGACCCACGTGTGGGTATGGATTAATACGCTGTCTTTTGCAGTTCGCGATTCGATGTGCGGCTTCCGGGTCTACCCGGTGGCGCCGGTACTCGACCTGGCGCGCCGCAGGAAGCTGGGCCGGCGAATGAACTTCGATACCGAAATCCTGGTGCGCCTGTACTGGGACGGCCTGAAGGTCATCAACCTGCCGACCAGGGTCAGCTATCCGACCGACGGCGTTTCGCACTTCATGGCGTTCCGCGACAATGTGCTGATCACGCGCATGCACACCACGCTGTTTTTCGGGATGCTGCTGCGCCTGCCCTTGCTGCTGGCGCGGAAGTGGCGTTCGCAATGAGAGCCGCGTCAAGCCGCCACTGGGCCTCGATCAACGAATCGAGCTTTGTGTTCGGCATGCGCCTGCTGTTCTGGGTGTGCAAGGTGTTCGGCCGCTGGCCGTTTCGCACCGTGCTCTATCCGGTGCTGATGTGGTACGTGCTGTTCCAGCCGGCGGCGCGGCGCGCTTCGAACACGTACTTGAATAATATGCGCGCCTTCACCGCCGTGCCGACCGGCTGGATTGGCGTGATGCGTCATTTCGGCGCCTTTGCCGAGAATATCCTCGACAAGATGCTGCTGTGGGGCGGCCTGTTCGGCACTTCCAGGGTCAGCATCCACGGCATGGCGCCGATGCAGCGCCTGCTCGACGAAAAGCGCGGCGCGGTGCTGCTGTGCTCCCACCTGGGCAATGCGGACCTGTCGCGCGTGCTGTCGCATGCGCAGCCGGGGCTCAAGCTGACGGTGCTGGTGCATACGCGGCATGCAAAGGCGTTTAATGAGATGATGGCCGCGATCGACCCGCGCAGCCAGATGAATTTGCTGCAGGTGACCGAGATGAATCCGGCCACCGCCATGCTGTTGGCCGACAAGGTGGCGCAGGGCGAATTCGTGGTCATCGCGGGCGACCGCATTCCGGTGTCGCCGCAGCCGCGCGTGGCGGTGGTGCCGTTCCTGGGCCATGACGCGGCCTTCCCGGTGGGTCCTTATGTACTGGCCGGTATCCTGCAATGCCCGCTGTGCCTGATGTTCACGGTGCAGGGCAAGGACGGCCCGGAAATCCATTTCGAGCAGCTGAGCGAGGGCGTCAGGCTGCCGCGCAAGGGGCGCGACGAAGCGCTGGCCGAACTGGCCGGCGCCTACGCCGCCCGCCTCCAGGACTACTGCGTGCGCTCGCCGCTCGAGTGGTTCAATTTTTACGATTTTTGGCATTTACCCGATTTGGACAAGAATGATGCACTCCGCTGAACTGAAAACTTCCCAACGCACGGTGCAATTCGACCGCAACCGCCTCACGATCGAAGACATCGTCGATATCGCCAACGGCCATGCCAATGCGGTGCTCTCGCCTGACCCGGTATTTCGCGCCGCGATCGCCAAGGGCGCCGACTTCATTGACCGCCTGCTGCGCGAAGACGGCACCATCTACGGCGTGACCACCGGCTACGGCGACTCGTGCACGGTATCGATTCCGCCGGAGCTGGTCGTGGAGCTGCCGCACCACCTGTACACCTACCACGGCTGCGGCCTGGGCGAATATCTGACGCCGGCGCAAACGCGCGCCGTCATGGCCACCCGCCTGGCGTCGCTGTCCAAAGGCTTTTCGGGCGTGAGCGTGGAACTGCTGGAACAGATCGCGCGTCTGCTTGAAGCGGGCCTGCTGCCGCTGATCCCGAGCGAAGGCTCGGTTGGCGCCAGCGGCGACCTGACGCCCCTGTCCTACCTTGCGGCAGTGCTGTGCGGCGAGCGCGAAGTATGGCGCGACGGCGTTGAAGTCAAAGCCGCCGATGCGCTGCGCGAGGCGGGCATCACGCCGCTGCGTTTGCGTCCGAAGGAAGCGCTGGCCATCATGAACGGCACTGCCGTGATGACCGCGCTGGCCTGCCTGGCCTACGACCGTGCCGAATACCTGGCGCGCCTGTGCACCCGCATCACGGCCATGGCAAGTTTCGCGCTGGACGGCAACGCCCACCACTTCGACGAAACGCTGTTCTCGGTCAAGCCGCATCCCGGCATGCAGGGCGTGGCGGCCTGGCTGCGCCAGGACCTGCATGCCGGCGAAGCTGAACGCAACGGCAAGCGCCTGCAGGACCGTTACTCGATCCGCTGCGCGCCGCACGTGATCGGCGTGCTGGCCGACGCGCTGCCGTTCTTCCGCAGCATGATCGAAAACGAACTCAATAGCGCCAACGACAATCCGATCATCGACGCCGAAGGTGAGCGCGTACTGCATGGCGGCCATTTCTACGGCGGCCATATCGCCTTCGCCATGGACGGCATGAAGAACACCATCGCCAACCTGGCCGACCTGATGGACCGCCAGATGGCGCTGTTGGTCGACAGCCGCTACAACCACGGTCTGCCGGCCAATCTGTCCGGCTGCGAAGGCCCGCGCGCGGCCATCAACCATGGCCTCAAGGCCCTGCAGATCAGTTCTTCCGCATGGACTGCCGAGGCGCTCAAGCTGACCATGCCGGCGTCGGTGTTTTCGCGCTCGACCGAATGCCACAACCAGGACAAGGTCAGCATGGGCACGATCGCCGCGCGCGACTGCTTGCGCGTGCTGGAACTGACCGAGCAGGTCGCCGCCGCGCTGTTGATCAGCGTGCGCCAGGGCGTGTGGCTGCGCCTGCGCGTCAATCCGGCGGCCGAAGCGCCGCAAGCGCTGCTCGACATGATGAACGCACTCGACGCCGACGTGAAGCCGGTGGTCGAAGACCGCCGCCTGGAGCCCGAGCTGCGCGTGCTGATCGAGCGCATCCGCGCCAAGAACTGGGGCTTGTATGCGTAGAGGCGCGCCGCCCAGCCGCTGGTTCGCCGAGACCGACATCGATGTGCAGTTCTTCGATCTCGATCCGATGAACATCGTCTGGCACGGCAACTACGTCAAGTATCTCGAGATCGGGCGCTGCGCGCTCCTTGAGAGCATCGACTACAACTATCTGCAGATGCAGGAGTCGGGCTATATGTGGCCCGTCATCGACGTCAACCTGCGCTACATCGCCTCGGCCGTGTTCGGGCAGCGCCTGCGGGTGCGCGCCGAACTGGTCGAGTGGGAAAACCGCCTGAAAGTGGACTACGTGATCAGCGATGCCATCAGCGGAAAGCGCCTGACCCGCGCCAGTACCACGCAGGTGGCGGTCGACATCAAGACCGGCGAGATGTGTTTCGGATCGCCGCCGGTACTATTTGAAAAGCTTGGAGTGAGCCCTCAATGAAAAAAATCATCCTGACCCTGTCGCTAGCCATGTCGTGCGTTGCAGCCCAGGCCGGCGCGCCGATCGCCAAGATCCAGTCCATGCTGGCCAAGCCGCCGGTCATGTGCGGACGCTTCGACCAGACCAAGCACCTGGCCGGCATGAAAAAGCCGCTGGCATCGTATGGCCGTTTTTGCGTAGTGGCCGGCAAGGGCGTCATGTGGCGCACCCTGAAACCATTCCCGAACACGCTGCGCCTGACGCGCGACGAAATCGTCGCCTTCCAGGGCGAGCGCGTGTCGATGCGTCTCGACGCCAAGCAGGAGCCGACCGTGCGCATGATTAACAGCGTGCTGTTTTCGCTGCTGTCGGGCGAACTGGGTTCGCTCGAATCGCTGTTCGAGGTTGACGGCACGGCCGAAGCGGCGAGCTGGAAGGTTGCGCTCAAGGCGCGCCAACCGGCGCTGGCCAAGGCCATCGGCGCCATTTCGCTCGAAGGCGCGGCCTACGTGAAGAATATCCATATCGATGAAGCGAGCGGCGACCGTACCGACATCGTATTCTCCGAGATCAAGACGGGCGAGGGCGCCATCACCGCCGACGAGGTCAAGTTATTTTGAAGCGTCAAACTTGGTTCGCGCTGGCGTGGGCGCTGGTGGTGTGCGCGCTGGTTGGTCACAATGCCTACCTGTGGCTGGGCAAGCACATCGTTCCCAATACCGACATCCTGGCTTTGCTGCCGGTGCAGGAGCGCGACCCTATCTTGCAGCGCTCGTTCACCCAGATGGTGGACTCGGCGCAGCAGCGCGTCATCGTGCTGGTCGGCGCCAGGGAGTGGCCTGAGGCGCAGCGCGCGGCCAAGGCCTATGGCGACGTGCTGGACCAGCACCCGGAACTGTTCGAGCCGATCAAATTGTCAGGCCAGGTGGAGGCGGACTGGCTGGCGCCATTCCAGCCGCACCGCCTGGCCCTCTTGACGCCAGGGCAGGAAGCGCAACTGCGCAGCGCGCCGCCGCAGTTCTGGACCGACGCCGCGCTGGCAAAGTTGTATAGCGCCTTTGCGGGCCCCAAGCTGGGCGCTTTCCGCGACGACCCTTTCGACCTGTTTAGCGGCTGGGTCCAGCAGCGCGCGCAGGAGACGCCCGTTCGTCCGCGCGACGGCAGCCTGTTCGTGGCCGACGCGACCCACCAGTATTCCTTGTTGCCGATGACCCTGAAGGTGCCGGCGTTTTCGCTGACCGCGCAGCAGCAGGTCATTCCGCTGCTGGCCAAGGCCGGCGCCGCCGCCCGCGCCGCCGTGCCTGACGCGCAAGTGATCCAGGCCGGCGTGGTGCTGCATGCCGCCGCCGCGGGTGCCCAGGCCGAGGGCGAAGTATCGACCATCGGCGTCGGTTCCCTGATCGGGATTGTCCTCTTGACCTGGTTCGCCTTCCGCTCGCTGCGCCCGATCGGGCTGATCCTGCTGTCGATCGGGATCGGCTTTCTCGGTTCGCTGTCGATATGCTGGCTGCTGTTTGGCGGTATCCACTTGATGACGCTGGTGTTCGGCGCCAGCCTGATCGGCATCGCCCAGGACTACGGCATCTACTTTCTGTGCAACCGCCTGTCCGCCGACCCGTCGCTTGATTCGGCCAGTCTGCTCAAACGCCTCTTGCCCGGCCTGTTCCTGACCATGCTGGCCGCCGTCATCGCCTACCTTGGCCTGGCGCTCACGCCGTTCCCCGGCCTGCGCCACATGGCGGTGTTCTCGGCCGTCGGCCTCGTGTTCGCCTGGCTGACCGTGGTGTGCTGGTTCCCTTCGCTGATCGGCCCCAACACCCTCAAGACCGGCCTGCTGGCGCGCTATTACTGCGCCACGCTGGAGCGCTGGCCGCGCCTGCGCCTGAACGCCACATCGCTGGTCGCCATGGCGCTGTTCCTGGCCGCTGCGGCCTGGGGCTGGTCGCGCCTGGGCGTCAATGACGACATCCGTTCGCTGCAAACTCCGCCCAAGCACCTGATCGACGACCAGATCAAGCTGGGCAAGCTGCTCGACGCGCCGACGCCAGTGCAGTACTTCCTGGTGCGCGGCGCCTCGGCCGAAGCGGTGCTGCAGCGCGAAGAAGCGCTCAAGCGCCGGCTCGACCCGCTGGTGGACGCGAAGAGCATCAGCGGCTACCAGGCGCTGTCGAACTGGGTGCCGTCGCAAAAACTGCAGGCCGAACGGCGCGCGCTGGTGCAAAGCGCGCTGCTGCAAGAGGGCGGTCCGCTCGACGCGCTGGCCAAGGCCATCGAAGAAGACGCCGCCTGGGCCGCCGCCACCCGCGCTCACTTGCTCACGGCAACGGCGCCTATGACCGTGGCCACCTTCCTGAAAACCCCTCCGAGCGAACCCTGGCGCCACCTGTGGCTGGGCGAAACGGCTGGTGTGCACGCCAGTATCGTCGCCGTGCGCGGCCTGAGCCTGGCCACCTTGCCGAAATTGCGCGAAGCCGGCACCGGCCTCGAAGGCGTCCAGTGGGTCGACAAGGTCGCCGAAATCTCCTCGGTGCTGGGCCGCTACCGCCAGTACATGGGCTGGGTCGTGCTGGGGGCGTATATTGTGGTGCTGGGCGTGCTGTTTCCGCGCTACCGCCGCAGTGCGTGGCGCGTGGTGGCGCCGGTTGCCACCGCCAGCATTGCCACCCTGGCGCTGCTCGGATTTGCGGGCCAGGCGCTGCAGATGTTCCATGTGCTGGCCCTGATGCTGCTGCTAGGGGTGGGCATCGACTACGGCATCTTCATGCAGGAGAACGCCGGGCGGCGCGATAGTACGCCATGGCTGGCGGTCGGCCTGTCGGCGGTCAGCACCATCCTGTCGTTCGGGCTGTTGGGGCTGTCGCGCACGCCGGCGCTGCAGGCTTTCGGTTCGACCATGCTGATCGGGACTACCCTGGCATGGCTGCTGACGCCATTTTTCGCTAAAAGATACGAAGGTCCGAATGAAATTTAAGTCAATCGTCCTGCTTGTACTGTTGCTGGCAGGGTGCGCCAGTCAAAAACCTGCGCCGGTGGCGCGCCTGGGCCTTAAACTGGCTCCTGCGGCGCTGGGCGAGGCGATCAGCCTGCAGCAGCATCTGACGGTGGAACGCAATGGCAAATTCGATGAACTGGACGCGGCGCTTGAAATCGACGCCAGCCATGTCGACATGGTAGGCCTGGCCTTTGGTCAGCGCGTCCTGACCGTCAATTATGACGGCAAGGAACTGAAAACCTGGCGCCACCTGATGCTGCCGAAGCAGGTGCGCGCCGAGGATGTACTGGAAGATATGCAACTGGCCCTGTGGCCGGTCGAGGCGGTGGCGGCGAAGCTGCCGGCCGGCTGGCGGGTCGAGGAAGCTGGCATGCTGCGCCGCCTGTACCTGGGCGAAGAATTGGTAACGACGGTCACTTACAGCGCCCAACCGCGCTGGAGCGGCACGATCAAGATGGACAACCTGCGCTACAAATACCGGCTAACGATTCAGTCGGCGCAATGATACGGATGCTGTGATGAAGCTGTACTTAAATGAATGCGGAATAGTGTGTGCGCTGGGCCAGACCCACGCCGAGATCACGCGCCGCCTGTTTGCCGGCGAAAGCGGCGTGGCGCCCACCACCGAATGGTCGGCGGGCCGCGAACTGCCGCTTGGCTGCGTGACGGTGGATTTGCCCGATGGCGCCGCCTTGCCTCTGACTGAACGCAGCCGCAACAACCGGCTCGCGCTCGCGGCCCTGGCGCGGATTCGTCCCGCGATCGATGCCGCCATTGCTCGCTACGGAACGCACCGGATCGGCATCGTGATCGGCACCAGCACCTCGGGCATCGCCGAAACCGAAAGCGCGATCCGCGAACACGCGCACAGCGGCGTTTTGCCTGCCGCCTTCCACTACGCGCAGCAGGAAATGGCGTCGCCCGCCACCATGCTGGCGCGCGAACTGGGCGTGAGCGGTCCTGCCTACGTGCATTCGGCGGCCTGCGCTTCGGGCGCCAAGGCGCTTGCCAGCGCCGCCCGCATGATCCGTATGCGCCTGGTCGACGCGGTGGTGTGCGGCGGCGTCGACACCCTCTGCGAATTTACCGTGGCCGGCTTCAGCGCGCTCGAATCGGTCAGCGCGGCGCGCTGTAATCCGCTCAGCGCAAATCGCAACGGCATCAACATCGGCGAGGGCGCGGCCCTGTTCCTGATGACCCGGGAACCGGCCGTCGTGGCCCTGTGCGGCTGGGGCGAGGCCTCGGACGGACACCATATGTCGGCGCCCGATCCGGCCGGCAGCGGCGCGCGCATCGCGATTGCCGAAGCCTTGGCCCGCGCGGGAATTGAAGCGTCGCAAATCGACTACATCAACCTGCATGGCACGGCCACCATTCAGAACGATGCGATGGAGTCGCGCGTGGTATCCGATATGTTTGGCGCGAATGTCGCGGTCAGCTCGACCAAGGGCCTGACCGGGCATGCGCTGGGCGCGGCGGCGGCCCTCGAAGCGGCTTTTTGCTGGCTCGCGATGCAGGACCAGAATACGGAAGGGCAGTTGCCCGCCCATTTGTGGGACGGCCTGAGCGACCCGGCGCTGCCGGCACTGAACGTGGCGGCGCCCGGAGCGCGCCTCGGGCGGCCTTTGAACTGGGCCCTGAGTAACTCGTTCGCCTTTGGCGGCTCGAACGCGGCCCTGGTGCTGGGGAGGACTCAGTGACCAACCCGGTGAACATTCCCGAACTGCGCACGCTGGTGCCGCACGACGGCCAGATGGTGCTGCTTGAACGGGTGCTGACGGTCGACAAGGAGAACCTGTGCGCCGAACTGACCATCGGCCCCGATACGCTGTTTTGCGACGGCCCCGGAGTCGGCTCATGGGTTGGCATCGAGTACATGGCGCAGGCGATCGCCGCCCACGCCGGCTACCAGGCGCATTTGCGCGGCGAACCGGTCAAGGTAGGATTTTTGCTCGGCGCGCGCCGCTATCAGTGCAGCGTGCCCTTGTTCGCACTGGGCACCGTTCTGCACGTGCACATCCAGCACGCCATGCTGGGTGATAATGGCCTGGCCGCCTTCGAGTGCCGCATCGACGATGCCGCCGACGGCGCCGTGCTGGCGCACGCCACGATTACCGTATTTGAACCAGAAAACGTCAACGAATTTTTGCAGCGGAGTTTTTCATGAGTACCAGCATCAACGAAACAGTTTTGGTCACGGGTTCCTCGCGTGGCATTGGCCGGGCCATCGCGCTGCGGCTGGCCCGCGACGGCTATGACGTGGTGGTGCATTGCCGCAGCAAGCGCGAAGAGGCCGACGAGGTCGCGCGCGAGATCGAGGCGATGGGACGCAAGTCGCGCGTGCTGCAGTTCGATATTGGCGACCGTGACGCCACCGCCGCCATCCTGGGCGCCGACGTCGAGACGCATGGCTGCTACTACGGCGTGGTCTGCAACGCCGGCGTGGCACGCGACAATGCGTTCCCCTCCATGTGCGGCGACGACTGGGACATCGTCCTCAAGACCAACCTGGACGGCTTTTATAACGTGCTCAATCCGCTGGTGATGCCGATGGTCCAGCGCCGCAAGGCCGGGCGTATCGTCACGCTGGCGTCGGTGTCGGGTCTGATCGGCAACCGCGGGCAGGTCAATTACAGCGCGGCCAAGGCCGGCATCATCGGCGCCACCAAGGCCCTGGCGCTGGAATTGGCCAAGCGCGCCATCACAGTCAACTGCGTGGCGCCGGGCCTGATCGAGACCGACATGATCAGTGACGTGCCGATGGAAGAAGCGCTCAAGATGATTCCCGCGCGCCGCGTGGGCAAGCCGGAAGAGGTGGCCGCCGCGGTCAGCTTCCTGGTGGGGGCGGACGCCGCCTACGTCACGCGCCAGGTCATTTCGGTGAACGGGGGGATGGCATGAGTCGCCGCGTTGTAGTAACCGGCATGGGCGGCATCAGCCCGATCGGCAATGACTGGCAAACCATTCGCGCGCGCCTGGGCGAATACCGCAACGCAATCGTCAACATGCCCGAATGGGCCGATTACGAAGGCCTCAACACCAACCTGGGCGCGCCTGCCGCGCCGTTCGAGCTTGGTGCGCGCTACAACCGCAAGGCGATCCGCAGCATGGGCCGCGTGGCCTTGCTTGGCACCCGCGCCGCCGAAATGGCGCTGGCCGACGCCGGCCTGCTCGACGATCCGCTGCTGACCGGCGGCCAGATGGGCGTGTCGTTCGGTTCGTCCGCTGGCAGCACATCGGCCATCGGCGACTTCGGCATGATGCTGGAAAAGCGCACCACGCGCGGCATCAATGCCACCACCTACATCAAGATGATGTCGCACACGGCGCCGGTCAACATCGGCGTGTTCTTCGGCGTGACGGGGCGCGTGATCACCACCTCCTCGGCCTGCACCTCGGGCAGCCAGGGGATCGGCTATGCCTACGAGGCGATCAAGAGCGGCAAGCAGACGGCCATGATCGCGGGCGGCTCCGAAGAGCTGTGCGCGACGGAAGCTGCGGTGTTCGACACCCTGTTCGCCACCAGCGTGCGCAACGACGCGCCGGAATCGACGCCGCGGCCTTTCGACGGCGCGCGCGACGGCCTGGTCATCGGCGAGGGCGCCGGCTGCCTGATTCTCGAGGAACTCGAGCACGCGCTTGCGCGCGGCGCCACGATACACGCCGAGCTGGTAGGCTTCGGCACCAACAGCGACGGCTGCCATGTAACCCAGCCGAATGCGGCGACCATGCAGGGCGCGATCGAGCTGGCCCTGGCCGACGCGGGCCTGGCGCCATCGGCGATTGGCTACGTCAATGCGCACGGCACCGCCACCGAACAAGGCGATATCGCCGAAACACAGGCCACGGGACAGGTGTTTGGCGCTAATATGCCGATCAGCTCTCTGAAAAGCTACATGGGCCATACCCTTGGTGCATGCGGTGCGCTGGAAGCGTGGATCAGCATCGAAATGATGCGCGAAGGCTGGTTTGCCCCGACCCTGAACCTGAACGAAGTCGACCCGCGCTGCGGCCAGCTCGACTACATCCAGGGCGCAGGACGGCAGATCGACTGCGAGTACGTGATGTCGAACAATTTTGCATTTGGCGGCATTAACACGTCGCTGATTTTTAAGAAGTTTGCCTAACCTAAGGATGACAACAATGAAAAGAATTATCGCTTTGGCAGTACTGGCAGTCGCAGCATCGGGTGCCATGGCAGCCGACAACAGACTGATGAAACCGATTTCGGCCGCGATGGAAAACAATGACGCCAAAGCCAAGCTGAACAACGGCGTGCAATTCTTCTTCGCCGGCCAGCCGACCCCGAAAGTGCTCGAAAAGCGCGGCCAGGACAAGACCAGCAAGAAAACCAACTCCTTCGGCAAGTCGAGCGACGCCGCCTGCAACTGGGCATTCCTGTCGGCAATGATGCAGCTCGAGAAGATGGCCAAGAACAAGGGCGCGAACGCGGTGGTCAACATCGTCAGCAACTACGGCAATGTTGAAACACCGAGCGCGACCGAGTTTGAATGCCATGAGGGCAATATCATGGCTGGCGTCGCTTTCAAGGCTGACTTCGTTATTCTCAAGTAAGACGGCAGCATGCCGGCGCGCGCAACGTTGCAACTAGTGGACGGGCGCGCCGTGGCCGACGCGCAGCTGGCTGAGCAACTCGGCTGGCTTGGCGCCGGCGAGCTGGCGCGATACCAGCGCTTTGCCCGGCCCGAAAGGCAGCGCCAGTTCCTGATGGGGCGGGTGCTGGCTCGGCGGCTCCTTGGCGAGCTCCTTGGCGAGCCGCCAAACACATTGCAGATCGAGGACAGGCAGGGCCAGGCGCCCGTGCTGACCGGTCCTGGTCGCAGCACTATCTCATTCAGTATTTCCCATAGCGGGCCGTGGGTCGCTTGCGCGGTCAGCGCGGACAGCGCGCTCGGTCTCGACATCGAACAGCTCGACGCGCGGCGTGACATCAGTGCGCTGGCGCAGCACGCCTTCAGCGCCGAGCGCTGCGCGTGGCTGGTCGCGCGTCCGGACGAAACCCGGCTGCGCGACTTCTACATTCTGTGGAGCGCGCAGGAAGCGCGCATCAAGCTGGGCGTGGAAGCTGCCACAACGATCGAGCTGTCCCACCCGGAACTATCGATCATCCTCTGCAGCGCCGCCCCACTATCGAGGTCGGACCTGAATTTCACTCAATCGGGGTCAGACCTCTATTCGGATCCACGCGGCACTTGATTCCATTTGACAAGAACTAGAGGGCTAGCACCGACTGAGGCGCAACCGGTGTCGGGGTGCTATTCGAATTCGATCGGCATTTGATTGCGCCGCCTAACAAATAGAGGTCTGACCCCGATGGATGAATAGAGGTCTGACCCCGATGGAGAAAGAAATTACGTCGGCCAACGAATAGAGGTCTGACCCCAATGGGGAATTGTTGATTGCCGGTATTAGCGGCTGACGCCGACCAGCTTGTGAACCAGCTCGGACGAGGTGGAGGCGGAGAATTTACGCATCAGCTTGGCCCGGTGCATTTCCACCGTGCGCGGACTGAGGTTGGTTTCGCGGGCGATTACCTTGCTGGTCTTGCCCTCCACTAATAAGGCGGCGATTTCGCGTTCGCGCGGGGTCAGTTCGGCCGTCACCGGGCGCTTTTCGCTGACATCCTCGAACGTCCACACGCCCGCGCCGAGCGGCTGCCGGGCGTCGATCGCGCGACCGCTGACGTGGCACCAGAACAGTTCCCCGTTGGCGCGGCGCATGATACGCTCGTCCGAATACACCCCTTTCGCGTTCATGACGGGAATGATCCGGTGGCCCGTGCGCAGGAATTCATCCATCGTGGGATACAGCACCTGGAATGACTTGCCGTCGAGCTCGCCGAGCTGATGCCCGAACATGGAACTGAGCGCATGATTGCACGATTGAATCACCCGATCGATGGAAATGCACATGCCGACCGGTGCGTACTTGAAAATCATTTCGTAGTCGATGGTATGGTTCATTTGATCCAGAGCGGTTGCAGGTAGTTCTACGGTATTGTGCTTTTGGTTGGCGTATTTTATGCTGAGAATCTACGCGGATGTATGGAACGGGCGAATTTAGCCCACACAATAATAAGGACGGGGCAATGAACAAAGTTTATCCTGACGCGGCATCGGCACTGGCCGGCATCGTGGGCGATGGCCAGACCATCGCAGTTGGCGGCTTCGGCCTGTGCGGCATTCCCGAAGCGCTGATCCTGGCGCTGCGCAATTCGGCCGTCAAGAACCTGACCGTCATTTCGAATAACGCCGGCATCGACGATTTCGGCCTCGGCCAGCTGCTTACCACGCGCCAGATCAAGAAGATGATCTCGTCCTACGTCGGCGAAAACAAGGAATTCGCGCGCCAGTACCTGGCCGGCGAGCTCGAACTCGAATTCACGCCGCAGGGCACGCTGGCTGAAAAGCTGCGCGCCGGCGGCGCCGGTATTCCCGCCTTCTTCACCAAGACCGGCGTGGGCACCATCGTCGCCGACGGCAAGGAAGTGCGCGAATTCGACGGCGAGCAGTATGTGATGGAGCGCAGCCTGGTGGCCGACGTCGCGCTGGTCAAGGCGTATATGGCCGACCGCGCGGGCAACCTGGTGTACCGCAAGACGGCGCGCAATTTCAATCCGAACGTCGCGATGGCCGGCAAGATCACCATCGTCGAAGTCGAAAAGCTGGTCGAAGTGGGCGAGATCGATCCGGACCAAGTGCACACGCCAAGCATTTTCGTGCACCGTATCGTCGTCAATGCAACGCCGGAAAAGCGCATCGAACAGCGCACCGTGCGAACCAACTAAGATCAATCGGAGATAAACATGGCATGGACTCGTGATGAAATGGCCGCGCGCGCGGCGAAAGAGCTGAAGGACGGCTTTTATGTGAACCTGGGTATCGGCTTGCCGACCCTGGTGGCGAACTACGTTCCGCAGGATATGGAAGTGTTCCTGCAATCCGAAAACGGCTTGCTCGGCATCGGCCCGTTCCCGACCGACGCCGAAGTCGACGCTGACCTGATCAACGCCGGCAAGCAAACCGTCACGGCGCTGCCGGGCGCGGCTTACTTCAGCTCGGCCGACTCCTTCGGCATGATCCGCGGCGGCAAGATCAACCTGGCCATCCTGGGCGCCATGCAGGTGTCGGAACACGGCGACCTGGCCAACTGGATGATTCCGGGGAAAATGGTCAAGGGCATGGGCGGCGCGATGGACCTGGTGGCCGGCGTCAAGCGCGTGGTCGTGGTCATGGAGCACGTGGCCACCGCCAAGGATGGCTCGACGTCCCACAAGATCCTCAAGAAGTGCGACCTGCCGCTGACCGGCGTGGCCGTGGTCGACCTGATCATCACCGACCTCGGTGTGATCGAAGTGTCGCCAGCCGGACTGAAACTGGTGGAACTGGCACCCGGCGTGACCAAGGCGCAGGTAGTTGAAGCGACCGGCGCCGAGCTGGACGTCTCGGCCGTCTAAGGATGCAAGGGAGGAGGGCGCCGCGCGCCCTGCCTCCGGTTGATCTTACTTCAGCACCCAGACATACTTCACTTGCACCCATTCCGTTACCGGCTTGCCGTCCTTGATAGCCGGCGAAAACTTGCACAGTTTGAGGGCGTTGCGCGCAGTTTCGTCCAGGTCGGTGTGTCCGCTTGAACTGTTCACTTTCGATTCGTCCACGGTGCCTTCGGTATTGACCAGGAAGCCCACGGCGACTGCGCCAGTGCGTTTTTCCTTGAGGGCGGCTTCCGGATACATGGGTTTTTCGCAGCTGCGGAAATTGATCAGCGCACGCGTGTCCGCGTCGGCTGCGCTGGCAGGTGCGGCGGCAAACATGGCGGCCATGGCGAGGGCAGGGACGGCGGCGCGCATCAGATGTTGGATCAGGGTCATGAGCTCTACTCGTAGTGTGGGTGAGTTCTTAGAATAGTCTGTCTAGACATTGCTGTCTACATACTTTGCGCGCCTGCCTTTGTGTAGCGTTGTATGTAGACCACATTATCTACTTAAGTACCCAAACGTATTGCACCTGGGTCCAGCTGCGCACCGCAATCCCGTTTTGGGTGGCGGGCTTGAAATGGCAACGAGCGATACCGCTGCGGGCCGCTTCATCGAGCTCGGGATGCCCGCTCGACTTGTTGACCTTCGAATTGGCGACGAAGCCGTCGGCGCCGATTTCAAAGCCCAATTTAACGGCGCCGGTGTGCTCGGCCCGCAAAGCGTCCGCGGGATATTCCGGCTTGGCGCAGGTGCGAAACTCGGCAATCGGGGGCCGATAGCCTATTTTTTCTGCTGGCCGCGACGAGGCGTGCGCATACACGCTCAGGCAGGCCACGGCCAGACCCAGCACCGGGATTGCCGCTTTCCAGTTGAGCGCCTGCGGGTCCGGCCGCAGCAGCCGCTTGACGCGCGACACCAGTTCACCGCCGTTGGCCGCGATGGCCAGGTGGTGCGCTGAAAACTGTACCCGTTCGAGTTCGGACAAGGCACGCGCCAGGGTACGCGCGTCGCCCGTCATGCGGGCCGCCATGTCGTCGGCGATTTTTTCGCGCTCAACGCGGATTCGGCCCGACACCCACCATACGGCCGGGTGGTAGAACAGCAGGATCTCCACTACGTTCTGGCCCAGGTTGACCAGGTAGTCGAGCCGCTTGACGTGCGCCATTTCGTGCGCCAGCAGCGCTTCGAGCAGTTCGGGCGGCAGGCCGGCAATGAGCGAAGCGGGCAACAGCACGACTGGCCGCCACCAGCCGGTGGTGATGGGACTGTCGAGGTCATCGACCACGCGCAGGCGCACGTCGCGCCTGACGCCGAAGCGGATTGCCAGCTTCGATACCGTTGCCTGCCAGAGTGCGTTGGTGGTCTGGCTGCGCTCGGTGCGCCTGACCCACGCCAGGCCCATCGCCATGCGCGCGGCCAGGAAGGCGGCGCAAACGGCCCAGCAGCCGACGATCCACAGGAATTGCGATTGCAGCCAGGCCATCAAGCCACTTCTGGCACCGGCCGCACCGCTGACAATCAACTGGTCGGCAAAGCGCATCTGCGCGGTGACCATGTCGGCCCCCTGCAGGCGCAGCACCAGTTCGGCGGCCGGCCACAGCAAGCAGGCCAGCAGGCCGGCGCACGCGGCGTTGTAGCGCAACACAGGGCTGGCATTGCGCAGCACCGCCAGCGCCAGCGCGGTCACGCAGCCAATCAGCGCGCCTTGCCAGGCAAAGTGCAGCAGGGTCCAGCCGATGCTGTCGATCAGGGAGGCGGCATTCATTGCTTGCTTTCCTCTTTCAGCAGGCTTTCGATTTCTTCACGCTCTTTTTTAGAGATGCCGCTCTTTAGCGCCGCCATTACCAGCGCCTTGGCCGAACCGGAAAACGCCTTCTGGATCAGGTCTTTGAGCAGGTTCGATTGCAGCGAGTCCTGGGCTTGGGCCGGCGCGTACACGTGCGAGCGTTCGCTCTCGTCGCGGATCAGCAAGCCTTTGGTATGCATGATCTGCATCAGGCGCAGCACGGTCGCGTAAGTGACGTCAGGCCGCTCTTTCAGGATCGCCTGGTGGACTTGCTTGGCGGTGGACGCGCCGAGTGGCCACAGGGTTTGCAGCAGATCGAGTTCGGCAGCGGTTGGTTTGGGTGGGGCGGGAGTCTTGGTCATGGCATGAGGCAGGCAATTGGATGCGCATAGCTTATCTCACCTAGACGCGGCTGTCTAAACAAATCCGCTGCGAGAAAATTCTTGCCCGGTTGTGCTTGCTGGCTTAATATAGACAGCATTGTCTACTTTGGAGCATCCATGTCTATCAAATTCATCCTGGCCGGTCTGTTCGCGCTGATCCCCCTTGCCGTGCAGGGCGCTGAACTGCCGGCCTACCCATTCATCCACGTGAGTGGCTCAGGCATGAGCTATGTCATGCCTGACATCGGCGACATTGATTTTGAAATAAGCGCGCACAATGACGATCCCGCCGTGGCAACGGCGCTGGTGGCTACCCGGGTGGCGGAAGTGCGCGCGCTGATGCGTGAGAACGGCGTGGCCGACGGCGACCTGGAGGTGCGCGACGTGCGCAAGGACATCGTCAAGAATGATGCGCCCACGCCGCTCTACGAGATCAAGTGCGGCGTGAAGGTCACGGTCAGGAACCTGGCCAAGTGGGAGGCGATTGTCGCGCCGCTGCTGGACAAACCCAACCTGCAAAGTTTCATGACGGTGTTCGATACGTCGGATCGGCCCAAGGTTGAAATGGCGCTGATGGCCGATGCCATCCGGTCGGCGCGCTTGAAAGGGGAGGGAATCGCTGCCGGTTTCGGGCGCAAGCTTGGCGCGGTGGGCGGCGCCAGCATCGGGGAACTGAAGAATTTGACGCGCGCGATGAACCTGGCGCCGTCGGATGTGCGTCAGCGCGGCGGGGACCAGGAAGGCCCCGACCGCGCAGGATTGCTGAAGGTGAATCTGCTGAGGATGGGGCAGTCGATCGAGGTGATTTTCAAGATCAAATAAGGAAGAGAAAGTTGGCTCTTTTGAATTTGATATGGGTAGATTTTTGTAGATTTTCTCAATTTAAAC
>JAZKCA010000093.1:0-11274 GCA_040388275.1 Pseudomonadota bacterium | reverse complement strand
ACCACTTTTGCGCATCGGCAAAAGTGGTCTGACCCCGGTTATGAAGAAATATGTTCTGTTACGGGCCGACGGTGACTTTTTCGATGAAGTGTTCCGTTTCGCCGAAGCAGGTGCTGGGCACGCCCTTGTGCTGCGCGTAAGTCAGCACCACGCGCTTGCCAGTGGCGGCCATCAGGTCCTTGGCGATCTTGTCGTCGCGGACGGAAAAGGCGAAGCGCTCGGGAATGGCGCCCGGCATGCTCGAGAGCAGGATCTCGCCTTCCCAGGTCTTGCAGATCCAGCCCTTTTTGGAAAATTTCTGCAAGAAGCCGGCCCGCTCGCCCTCGGAATACGACCAGCTCAGCGTGATCCAGGTATAGATGGCGAACAGGGCAATGGCGCCCCCGATCAGCGACAGCAGCAGCAGCGAAATCCGTTTTGGCATGGTCATGGTGGCATTGGTTGGTGGAGGAACGCGCCCATTGTGCCAGAAATGGTCAGATTGTCATGCCGGTCCTTCGGCATGCAGGCGCAGCCTGTAGCGGTGCGAGGACCACAGCGACACCAGGATGAAGGCCACGCCCGACAGCCCCGTGAACCATTCGGGTATCTCGTAGCGGACGCTGGCGAACATGATCAGCGCCAAAATGCCGATCGCGTAATGGGCGCCGTGTTCAAGATAAACGAACTCGTCGAGCGTGCCTTTTTCAACCAGGAAGACGGTCATCGAGCGCACGAACATGGCGCCGATCGCCAGGCCGAGCATGATGACGACGACGTCGCTGGTGATCGCAAAGGCGCCGATGACGCCGTCGAAACTGAACGAGGCGTCCAGCACTTCCAGGTACATGAAGCCGCCGATGCTGCCGCGCGAGATCATTTTGCCGATCGCCGGGTCGTGTTCCTCTTCTTCGAGCAAGCCGCTGATCCAGTTGACGCCCACGTACACCACCACCCCCAGCACGCCGGAGGCGAGCACGCTGAGCTTTTGCGCCTCGTCCACCATGCCCATGACCGCGAACGAGGCGCCCAGGGTCAGCAACACGGCCAGGCCTTCGCTGCCGTATTGACCCACCTTTTCTTCGATCCATCCGAGCCAGTGCAGTTCCTTTTCATCGTCGAACAGGAAGTTCAGGAACACCAGCAGCAGGAAAGCGCCACCGAAGGCGGCCACCTGCGCGTGGCTGCCGGTCAGGTGGCGCGCATATTCGTCGGGGGTATTGAGCGCCATTTTCCAGACGTCGACCATGCCCAGGCCGGTGGCCACGCCAACTATGAGCAGGGGAAACAGCAAGCGCATGCCGAACACCGCCACCAGGATGCCGACGGTAAGGAACAATTTGCGCCAGAAGGCATTCCAGTCGCGCAGCACCGAGGCATTGACGACGGCGTTGTCGAACGACAGCGATACTTCCAGCACGCCTAGCACGGCGCAGATCCACAGCGCGGTGAGCATGCCCGGCACGCCGCCGCGGCTGTAGCCCCACCATGCGCCTATGGCCAGCAAGACAACGGTCACGCCGATCGAGAGTCTGAAATGCTTCATGCTTTCCCCTTTGAATTGGTCGAAATGCCACAGTCAGCAGAGTTTAACCCTGGCAGGCCTTCGGCGGGCGCTGCGGAGGTGGCCGCGGCACGGGGCTTCTGCGATAATTGTCATAAAGCATCTACGCGTCTACTCTACGAAAGCCTCAATGGATATCAGTTATCTCGTCACCCCGGTTCTGACCTGGCTGGTGGTCGGCCCGATCAAGTTTCTCATCAACAGTGCGCGCCAGCGGCGCTGGGCCTTCAACCTGGTCGGCAACGGCGGTTTTCCCAGCAATCACAGTGCGGTCGTTTCCAGCATGGCCACCCTGATCGCGCTGCGCGAGGGCATGGGCAGCGGGGCCTTCGGCGTGGCCGTCACGCTCGCCTTTATCGTGATGATCGACGCCAACAGCTTGCGCCAGCACGTGGGGCGCCAGGCCGCGGCCATCAATCGCGTCGCCGCGGACGCCGCCGAGCACACCCATTTGCGCGAACGGATGGGGCATACCCTGGTCGAAATCGGCGGCGGCATCTGCACCGGCATCGCCATGGGCTTTGCGCTGTTCCGCTTGTACGCGCAATTCTGAATGTATTTACCGCAACAAAGTTGCCGGGGTTCAAGCGGGGGAAATGCAGTTCAGTCCCCAAAAACCGCAGTTCAGTCATCGAATACTGCAGTCCGCAGACCCCTCAATTGACCTTGCGTCGCGGCGCGGGGATACTCGTCCGCTAGGTGTTTTTAATTTATTATCCGGAGAAATTACATGCTGCGCAAAACAATCCTTGTCATCGCCATCGCCACGGCGCTTGCCGCTTGCAGCAAGGGGCCGAAAGAGGCTGACAAAAAGGATGGCAAGGATGCCAAGCCGGCAGTCCAGCTGAGCATATCCCCGGAAGACACGCTGACCTTGCAGCCGAACGCGCTGGCGTCGGGCCCGGTCGTGACCGGCTCCATCCAGCCCGAACGCAAGGCCGACCTGCGCGCCGAAGTCTCGGCCGTGGTGCTGCAGGTACTGAAGGGAAATGGCGATGTCGTCAAGAAGGGCGACATCCTCGTCAAGCTCGATGAAACGGCGATCCGCGACAGCCTGAACTCGGCCGACGCCTCGGCCCGTTCCTCGGCCCAGGCGCTGGACCAGGCCGAACGCCAGGTCACCCGCATGAAAACCCTGCGCGCCTCCGGCATGACCTCGGCCCAGGCCATGGATGACGCCGAAGTGCGCCGCAACAACGCCGCCAGCGAAGTGGCCGCTGCCCGCTCGCGCGCCGCCATCGCGCGCCAGCAACTGTCGCGCACCGCCGTGCGCGCGCCGTTCGACGGCGTTGTCAGCGAGCGCAAGGTCTCGGCCGGCGACACCGCGCAGCCGGGCAAGGAACTGGTCAAAGTGATCGATCCGACCAGCATGCGCTTCGAAGGACGCGTCTCGGCCGACCGTATCTCGGCGGTGAAAGTGGGCCAGCCGGTCAGCTTCCGCATCAACGGTTATGCCGGCCAGGAATTTCGCGGCACCGTCAAGCGGGTCGACCCGGCCGCCAATGAAGTGACGCGCCAGGTCGCGGTGCTGGTCAACTTCGCCGCCGGCACCGAGCAGCCGCGCGTGTCGGGCCTGTACGGCGAAGGCCGGATCGAATCGGAAAGCACCCCGGCCCTGATGCTGCCGGAAGGCGCACTGGTCAAGGCCGGCGACAAGGCTTACACCTGGCGCCTGAAGGGCAATGCGCTCGACAAGGCGGAGCTGGTGATCGGTGCGCGCGATCCGCGTACCGGCAACTACGAAGTGCGCAGCGGCCTGGCCGCCGGCGACGTGGTGCTGCGCAGTCCAAGCTCGGCCTTCAAGGATGGCCAGAAAATCGAACTGGCGAAAGCGGCGCGCGTCGCCAGCGCCACCGCACCTGCCGTCGTACTGGGGAAATAAACCATGTTCCTTTCCGATTTCAGTATCAAGCGGCCGGTCGCGACGATCGTGCTGATCATCGCGATGATGGCCATGGGTTTGCTGGCCCTGTCCAAGTTGCGCGTGAACCAGAACCCGGACGTCGAAGTCCCGTTCATCATCGTCAACATCCCTTACCCTGGCGCCTCGCCTGACACGGTCGAGCGCGAGGTCGTCAACCGCATTGAAAAGTCGTTCCAGAGCATCGCCGGCGTCACCGAGATCAATGCCAGCGCGAACGAAAGCAATGCCAGCTTCTTCATCCAGTTCGGTTTCGACAAGAACCTGATCGAAGCGTCCGACGAAGTGCGCACCGCCATTGCCGCGGTGCGCTATAAACTGCCCACGGAGATGCGCGAACCGATCCTGCAGCGCGCCGATCCGTCTTCCGAGCCGGTGATGCAACTGGCGCTGTCGTCGAACACGCAGAGCCACGCCGAAATTTCGCGCCTGGCCGAAGACGTCATCGCCGACCGCATGCGCGGCATCGACGGGGTGTCGATCGTCAACGTGGGCGGGGCGCTGAAACGCGAACTGTCGGTGCTGCTGCGCGCGGCCAAACTGCGTGAATACAATGTGTCGGTCGGCGAAGTGGTGCTGGCGCTGCGCAACCAGAATACCAATGCGCCGGTCGGCAAGGTGCGCGGCACGCTCGACGAAAAGAGCATTCGCCTGGTCGGGCGCATCGAGTCGCCGGCCGAGTTCGAGAAAATCGTCATCAAGCGGCGCGGCGACGAGATCGTGCGCCTGGCCCAGGTGGCAGAGATCCGCGACGGCTTTGCCGACGTCAACAGCCTGTCGATTCGCACCGGCAAGCCGAACGTGGGCATGTCGATCAGCCGTTCCAAAGGAGCGAGCACGGTGACGGTGGCCAAGGCGGTGCGCGCCATGATCGAGGAAGTGGAAAAAGAACTGCCGTCCGGCACCAAGCTGGAAATCATCGATGACGGCGGCGACCGCGCCCAGCGCAGCCTGAACAATGTGATCGAGTCGCTCATTTTCGGCGCCGTGCTGACCATCTTCGTCGTGTACGCCTTCCTCAACTCGTGGCGCTCGACCCTGATCACCGCGCTGTCGCTGCCAACCTCGGTCATCGCCGCCTTTATCGCCGTTTGGCTGTGCGGCTTTACCCTGAACTTCATGACCCTGCTCGGGCTGTCGCTGGCGATCGGGGTGCTGATCGATGACGCGATCGTGGTGCGGGAAAACATTGTGCGCCACATGGAGCGCGGATCGGACCGCCGCACCGCGGCGCTGGAAGGCACGGCCGAGATCGGCCTGGCCGTTGCCGCCACCACCTTCTCGATCATTGCCGTGTTCATTCCGGTGGCCTTCATGCCCGGCATTTCCGGCGAATGGTTCCGCCCCTTCGCCCTGACGGTGACGTGCTCGGTGCTGGTCAGCCTGGTGATTTCCTTCACGCTCGACCCGATGCTGTCGGCCTACTGGGGCGACCCGGTTGGTCACCACCTGGCGCCGAAAAAGGGCTTGAGCAAGGTACTCGAACGCTTCAACGTCTGGTTCGACCACCAGGCCGACCGTTACGGCAACGTGATTGCGTGGGCCTTGCATCACCGCATTGCGATGGGCTTGCTCGCGGCGGCGACTTTCGTTGGCGCCATCGTGCTGCAGGCGAAAGTGGGCGGCTCGGACTTCCTGCCCAAGTCGGATGCGGGCATGGTCTTGATCACGGTGCGCACGCCGGCCTCGTCGAGCGTTGAATATTCGCGCCTGAAGCTGGAAAAGGCCGCCGAACTGGCACGCAGCATTGCCGAGGTGAAGGAAACGAGCAGCCGCATCGACGCCAACGGCGGCCGGGTACGGGTCGACATTGGCAAGAAGAACACCCGCAAGCGCAGCGCCAAGGAAATCGCGGTCGAGTTGCGCGGCAAGATCAAGTCCCTGGTGGGCGCCGAGTATGTGGTGATGGACGACTTGAACAATGGCGCGCGCAAGCCGATCCAGATCGAGTTCACCGGACCGGACTCGCGCAAACTGCTCGAGATCGCCAACGCCTTCATGGAAAAAATGCGCGACATTCCGGGCGCGGTCGATATCGGCCTGTCCGAACAGGACCCGAAGAACGAACTGCAGATCGAACTGAACCGCGGGTTGGCCAATTCGATGGGAATTTCCGTCAACGATGCGGCGCAGTCGCTGCGCGTGGCGTTTGCCGGCGTGGAAGTGGGCGACTGGGTCGACCCGACCGGCCAGTCGCGCGATGTGGCGGTGCGCCTGCACCCGGAAGACCGGGTCAGCGCGGAAAACATTGAACGCTTGCCGATCGCCGTTACCGGTACCAACCAGATGGTGCCGCTGGACCAGATCGCGACCATTACCATGGGCAAGGGCCCGTCCGGCATCGAGCACAAGAACGGCAAGCGCACCATCGCCGTCTCGGCCAACGCCCAGGGACGCTCGAACGGGGAGGTGACCGCCGACGCCATGAAGCTGGCCAATTCCTTCGAGTTCCCGCCAGGCTATGGCCTGGAATTGGGCGGGCAGGGCGAGGACCAGGCCAAGCTGTTCACCTCGATGATCATTGCTTTGTTGTCCGGCATCGGCTTGATGTATTTGATCCTGGTGATCCAGTTCGGTTCGTTCACGGCGCCGCTGGCAGTCATGATTTCGCTGCCGCTGTCGCTGATTGGCGTGGTGGTGGCCTTGATCGTGACGAGCCAGACGCTGAACCTGATGAGCATGATCGGCATCATCATGCTGATGGGTCTGGTTGCAAAGAACGCGATCCTGCTGCTCGACGCGGCGCGCAAGCGCGAAGCCGAGGGTTTCACGCGCGACGACGCGCTGATGGAAGCGGGCCGCATGCGTTTGCGTCCGATCCTGATGACCACCTTTGCCCTGATCGCCGGCATGCTGCCGGTGGCGATCGGCCTGGGAGAGGGCGGCGAGTTCTACCGTCCGCTGGCCATTGCGATCATCGGCGGCACGATCACCTCGACCATCCTGACCTTGCTGGTGGTGCCAACGTTCTACGACAGTATTGAAATCAAGCGCGACCACATGGGCGAGAAATACCAGCGCCGTGCTGTGCGTTTCGGGGCTGTGCCAGCCTTCTTTGCGACCTTCGTCGAGTTTGTGCTGTTCCTGACGTTTATCCGGTTCATTTACCGCATGGTCATGGTCGGGGTGCGTTATGCGCGGGGCGGCCGCAAGGCGCCACCGCCACCACCGGCAGTGGTGCTGAACAAGTTCTGATTCCCATCGATCTGAAACGAAAAGGCCCGCGCATGCGGGCCTTTTTTTGGAACGTTGCTAGCGGGTGCCGTCCTTGGGTGGAATGGTTTTGCCGCTGGCGTCGGTGGTGGTGCCGGTTCCCGTGGTGCCCGAGGTGCCCGTGGTTCCACTGGTGCCCGACGTGCCCGTGGTGCCACTGGTGCCCGAGGTACCCGACGTGCCGCTGGTTCCCGAAGTGGCGCCGGTGGTGCCGGTAGTGCCGCTGGTGTCTCCCGTGGTGCCCGTGGTGCCGGTGCCGCTGGTGCCGCTGGTGCCGCTGGTGTCGCCGGTGGTGCCGGTTGCACCTGTGCCGCTGGTTCCCGTACCGGTAGCGCCGCCGGTGCCGCTGGTGCCCGACGTGTTGCTTGGCGTGGTAGCTGTGGTGTCGCCCGTGGTTGCCGGAGTGGTGTCATTGCGCTTGCAGGCGCCGAGCATGGCAGTCAGCAGCGCGGCAGTCAGCAGGATTTTTGGTGCGTTTGAAAGTGCTTTCATCGAATACTCCTCGTTCACGTCAATTGATGCCGGCCGCGTCCTGGAAACGATGGACATGGCACGGCGCGCGTTCAGTCCCGCACTTGAGCCAGATGCACGAATATGACTGTGAAAAATTAGACTTTCAACTTCCCTGCCGGTTCGTCGTTTTTTGCGAATCGCAGGTAAATTCCCCACCATGCCCGCGCAATTTGATCAATATCAAACCGAGAGCCGGTTTTTGTGGCGGTGCGTGGTGGAAGACGGCTGCGCCTTTTCCACCACGCGTACCACAATCGTGTCCTGGTCAGGGGGCGGGAATATCGGCAAGCAGGGCGGGGATTTCGGCGGGGAGTTCGCGCGCCAGGTAGCCCAGCAGCCCGAGGCGCGCGGCCAGCCGCTCACCGGCCAGCGCGTGCAGCGCAACGCCCCAGCAGGTGGCCTGCGCCAGGGTGGCGCCGCGCGCGGCCAGACCGGCAATGATGCCTGCCAGTACGTCGCCCGACCCGGAGATGGCCAGCCCGATGTTGCCGCCGTCGTGCTGCCACATGGCCCCGTCGGGCGCGCCGATGATGGTGCGTGCGCCTTTTAATGCCACCACGGCGTTCCAGTCGCGCGCCGCCTCGGCCGCGTGGATGGCCGGGTCGTCGCTGATCTGCTGCTTGTCGATGCCGGTCAGGTGCGCCATTTCGCCCGCGTGCGGCGTGACGACGACGCTGTGCTCGAACCGGAAGGGCTCCGCCTCGGGATCGAGGTCGGGATTGAGGATGATGCCCATGGCGCAGGCGTCGAGCACGACCTTGGTGTCATTCAGGCGCGCCAGCAGCGCACGCACCAGGGCCGCGGTGGCCGCTTCGTCCTGCATGCCGGGGCCGACCAGCACCGCGTTCACCTTGTCGGCCAGCGGGTCGAGCGCGGCCACGGCCTCGCGTGCGAAGCCACCCTCGGCGGTCTCGCGCAAGCCAATCACGCGCGCTTCGGGAATGGCCAGCGCCACCAGCTGGGCCACGCTGGCCCCGGTGGCAATGGTCAGCTTGCCGGCGCCGGCGCGCAGCGCGGCGGTGGCGGCCAGGATGACGGCGCCCGGCATTTCGCGCGAGCCGCCCAGCACCAGCACATGGCCGCGCTGTTCCTTGTCGCCGTCGGCGGAGGGCATCGGCAGCGGCCAGCCGCGCAGCGCCGCGGCGTCGAGGCTGACCATGTGGCTGAGCGAGACCGGGGTTTCCATTGCCCCGGCCCGCCTACGCTTTCGGAGCAGCGGGCACATCTTTTTGAACCGTGACGGTGGTGCCGGCCGCTTCGAGTGGCGCGACGAAATTGGTCAGGCGCAGCGCCAGCTTGCCATTCTTGCCCTGGCTGCTGTCGAAGCGATAGGCAGTTACCGAGCAGTTGGGCACGTCGCCGGCGCGGTCGAAGGCGAGGATTTTCGCTTCGTCGAGGCGCTCGAACAGGTAGCGGAAGCAGTTGACGGTCACTTGGTGGCCGACGATCAGCACCCGTTCGCCGCAGTATTCGCGGGTGATGGTGTCGAGCACGCTGCGCAGGCGCAGGATGACGTCGCACCAGCTTTCGCCGCCGGGCGGACGGAAATAGAATTTGCCCACGTGCTGGCGCTGTTCGTACAGTTCGGGATATTTATGGTTGATGCCCAGCGTGGTGAGGCGGTCGAGGATGCCGAATTCCTTTTCGCGCACACGCTCGTCGACCTGTACCGCCAGCATGGCTGGGTGGCCCATTTGTTCGAGGATGATGCGCGCCGTTTCGGCGGCCCGCACGTAGGGCGAATGCAGCACCACATTGGGCCGCTCGCCCTCGGGCAGCGAACCGAACCAGCCGCCGAGCGCGCGCGACTGCTCCACGCCCAGCGCCGACAGCGGCACGTCGACGTCGCGTTCGGCGATGTCGATTAGCAGCCCGGCGGCCGCTTCGGCAGCGTCGCGCGCGACATTGCCGGCGCTTTGCCCATGCCGCACCAGCCAGATTTCCTGTGGCCACTTTTGTTCCATTGTCCGCCTGCCGTTGATGTTGACTTCACGTCATCATAGACGGATTCGGCGGGCCGTCAGCGCACGATAGGTGGCTCAGGCGGCTTGCGCTTCCTGGTCCAGGTCGGCGTCGGTATGGCTGTCGAATACCTGCTGGTCGGTCTGTCCCATCAGGCGGCTGGTGACGGTGCCGGCCGTGATGGAGCCGCTCACGTTGAGCGCGGTGCGGCCCATGTCGATCAAGGGTTCGATCGAGATCAAGAGGCCCGCCAGCGCCACCGGCAGGTTCATCGCCGACAGCACGATCAGCGCGGCGAAGGTGGCGCCGCCGCCCACGCCGGCAATCCCGATCGAGCCGATCGCGATGATGGCCAGCAGCGGCGCGATAAAGCCGAGCGTCATCGGATCGATGCCGACGGTGGGCGCGATCATCATCGCCAGCATGGCCGGATAAATGCCCGCGCAGCCGTTCTGGCCCATGACGGCGCCGAACGAGGCGGCGAAGTTGGCAATGCCCTCTGGCGTACCTAGACGCGTGACCTGGGTCTGTACCGACATCGGGATTGCGCCCGCGCTCGAGCGCGAGGTAAAGGCGAACAGCAGCACCGGGCCCAGCTTGGCCGCATAGCGGCGCGCGTTCAGGCCTACGCCGGCGACCATCAGCAGGTGCACGCAGAACATCAGCAGCAGCGCGCTGTACGAGGCCAGCACGAAGGTCAGCAGGTTGACGATGCTGGCCAGGCTGGAGCTGGCCACCATCTGGGTCATCATCGCGAACACGCCAAACGGCGTCAGGCGCAGCACCAGGCTCACCATCCGCATCACGATCGCGTGCGCCACCTTGATGAAGTGGCCGAACGAGGCGAACATGTCGGGCTGCTTGGCGGCGATGCCGGTGGCCGAGACGCCGACGAAAATCGAGAACAGCACCACCGCGATGGTCGAGGTCTTGCGCGCGCCCGTCATGTCGAGGAAGGGGTTGGCGGGAATGAAGCTGAGGACCATCGAGGGCAGCGAGATCGCATTGGCCGCTGTCATTTTCCCTTGCAGGTATTCGCCGCGCGCCACTTCGGCCGCGGTGCTGGTCAGCCCGACCGCCGTCAGGCCGAACAGCTTGGCCATCAGGATGCCGATTGCCGCCGCCACCATGGTGGTGAGCATCAGGATGCCGATGGTCAGCACGCTGATCTTGCCGAGCGAGACCGCGTCCTTGAGCTTGATAATGGCCGCCACGATCGATACCATAATCAAGGGCATGATGATCATCTGCAGCAGGCTCACGTAGCCGCTGCCGATGATGTCGAGGTAGGCATTGGTGTCGGTGACGATGGCCGAACCGGCCCCATACATTGCCTGGAACACGGCGCCCAGCAGCACCCCCAGGCCGAGCGCGGCAAAGACCCGCTTGGTGAACGACAGGTGCGCGCCCTGCATGCGGAACAGCAGGTAGCAGGCGGCGAGGGCGAGGGCGATGTTGAGGGCGAGCTGGGGATAAAAGGTCATGTATGCCTCGGTCAGGTGGTCGTCGCATTTTATAGATAATCATGCATGCGCGCATGAATGAAGGGCAGTGCGGCGAGGCGTTTACCGATCCTGCGCATGATATTATATTTTTCATAAGAAATTTTCATTGGCTACTCTTGTCCGGAGCCTTGTATGTCCACTGATTCTCCCTTCCGCGCCGTGCTGAAACAGGCGCTGTCCCATTCGCTGGCCCATCTGGACAGCCTCGATCAAGCCCCCGTCACCGCGCTCGCCACGCTGGCATCGCTGCGCGAGCGCCTGCACAAACCGCTGAACGGCGCTGGTATGGCGCCGGACACCGTCCTCGACGAGCTGGTGGCCGACAGCGCCGGCGGCATCACCGGCAGTGCGGGCGGGCGTTTCTTTGGCTGGGTGATCGGCGGCGCGTTGCCTGCCGCGCTGGCCGCCGAGCATGCGCGAGCGGATCAAATGCGTTGCCGACAAGACCTTCACCGATGGCCTCTCCGGCCACCCGTACCGCTTCACCTGGCGCACCATCAGCACCTGGCTGTACCGGCACCACAAGAACGGCATCACCACGCTGGAAAACAAGACCCGCTCCGACAAGGACGCCACCCGCAAGGTGCAGGTGAGCCAGCTGGCCGAGGCAATCCACG
>JAZKCA010000092.1:0-1644 GCA_040388275.1 Pseudomonadota bacterium | reverse complement strand
AACTCAAATGGCTGGGGCGCTTCATCTCGCAGATCGCGCGCTGGCTGACCGGCATTGAAATCCACCCCGGCGCCATCATCGGCGAGCGCGTGTTTTTCGACCATGCCATGGGTGTAGTGGTCGGCGAAACCGCCGAAATCGGCGACGGCTGCACGATTTACCAGGGCGTGACCCTGGGCGGCACCTCGCTCTACAAGGGCGAGAAGCGCCACCCGACCCTCGGCAAAAACGTGGTGGTGAGCGCCGGCGCCAAGGTGCTGGGCGGTTTTCTGGTCGGCGACGGCGCCAAGATCGGCAGCAACGCGGTGGTGATCAAGCCGGTGCCGGCCGGCGCGACGGCGGTCGGCATCCCGGCGCGCATCATCCCCTCCAAAACCGGCGAGAGTGCGGATGTGACGACGGCGCAGAACAAGTTCTCGGCTTACGGCATCACGCTGGAAGACGATCCGGTGTCCCAGGCCATGAAGGGCCTGATCGACAACGCTTCCTCGCAGGAGCACCAGATTGCGCTGCTTTGGCAGGCGATCGAGAAGCTGTCTGAAAGCGGCAAGACGCACCGGGACTGCGTGCCGGACGACGCGGCGCTGCAGGAGACCTTTGAGGCTGAGAAGTTGAATCAGTTGATGGGGAAGTAAGGGGCTGGCCTTTGCAAGCCTGCGCCTTTCGGGTGCTTCGGACAAGCCGGGTCTCGCCCCGGCGGGCGAGGCACTTATCCATAGCGGATCACAGGCGCAGTGTGATGCAAAAAAACGCTATCAAATCAATAGCTATCGGCGCTCATCACAAAAGGGCTAAGTGCCGTTTCCGTCAAAAAATCAGGCAGAAGTCGCCCGAATCGCCGATTTGGGCCGGAACGCCTTGCACACCGCATCGTCGGTTTCCAGGTAGGGCCCGCCAATCAGGTCAACGCAATACGGCACGGCGGCAAAAATGCCGGCGACTGCCTGCGAACCGTCGGCATTTTTCAGGCCTTCGAGTGTTTCGGCAATCGCCTTGGGCTGGCCGGGCAGGTTCAGGATCAGGCTCCGGTCGCGGATCACGGCGACCTGGCGCGACAGGATGGCGGTGGGCACGAACTTCAGGCTGATCTGGCGCATCTGCTCGCCAAAACCCGGCATTTCCTTGTGGCCGACCGCCAGCGTCGCTTCGGGCGTCACGTCGCGCAGCGCCGGGCCGGTGCCGCCGGTGGTCAGCACCAGCGAGCAGCCGGCATCGACCAGCTCGATCAGGGTGGCGCTGATTCCCGCCTGCTCGTCGGGAATCAGGCGCTCTGCAAATTCGATCGGGTTGCGTAGCGCGCGGCCCAGCCAGTCTTTCAGCGCGGGCAGGCCCTTGTCTTCGTAGACGCCGCTGGAGGCCCGGTCGCTGACCGAGACGATGCCGATTTTCACTGCATCGTGGGCCATGGTCAGGGGGCCTCCGGCACCAGCGTCTGCCGCACCAGCTGGAAGATCTCGCGGTAGGACTTGCCATGGCGCGGCGCTTCGCCCGGTTTTTCGGGCTTGGCGTCCTTGCGGGCCTGGCGCACCAGGGCGCGCAGCTGCTGCGCGTCGGTGTCCGGGTGTTCGTTGAGCCAGTCGCCCAGCGCATCGTCGGAGGCGATCAGCTTGTCGCGCCACTGCTCGGCCAGGTGCAGCGCCAGCG
>JAZKCA010000091.1:0-48266 GCA_040388275.1 Pseudomonadota bacterium | reverse complement strand
TTCCTCCCCTTTCATGGTCGGGGGCGAGGAAATCATCCTCATGAACGGTTAGCGGGTGTGCTCAGCGTCCACATAAAAAGTGCCGTGGCGACCAGGACGCCGAGCAGCGCGGCCACCCCGTCGTTACCGACCTGCTGGCCCAGGACCCACACCAGCCAGACGACGGTAGCGAACATGGGAAAAGCCATGAGTGTCTTGAATCGTTCCATCCACTGCCCTGATCGCGGGAAGAGGCGCGCGGCGCCGGGCCAGAAACTCGCCGCCAGGTATGGCGCCGCCATTCCAAGGCCGAGCGTGGCAAAGACGGCGAGTGCCGCAAGCGGCGCGAGGGTGAGCGCCGCGCCGAGCGCTGCCCCCATGAATGGCGCCGTGCACGGTGAAGCGACAACGACAGCCAAAGTGCCGCTCAGAAAGTCGTCGGCCAGAGGGTGCCTGGCCCGCAAACCTGCCACGCGCCCAGGCAGGATGCTGCCAAATTCGAACATGCCGACCAGGTTCAGGCCGAGCAGGGAAAACAAGATCGCCAGCATGGCGACAATCATCGGGGATTGGAGCTGGAAACCCCAGCCCAGATGCGCGCCGCCTGCGCGCAACCCGATCAGCAGGCCGGCAAGTGCGACAAAGGACATCACCACGCCGGCAGTATAGGCAATACCGCCTGCGCGAACCTTGTTGCGATGGACCGCGTTGCGCGCAAGACCGATGACTTTCATCGAAAGTATCGGGAAAACACAGGGCATCAGGTTGAGCAGTGCTCCGCCGACAAACGCGAACATCAGCGCGAATGCAAACGGCAGTGTAGTTGTCGCTTCCTTGGCGGCAGGGAGACTGGCGACGGCGCTTGGTGCGGCGCCGGCTGGGTCGGGCCAGGCATCGACGGTCGAAAAAGAGAAACGCAAGCCGGCCGCCTGGTCACGGCTTGCCAGAACCGCATGCATGGTTGCCGGACTGTCGCTCCGTTGTTTCGACAGCGGCACACTGAGCGTCAGCGTATCGCCGCTCCAGCGTTGCGTGACCTGCGCGGCGTGTTCGACGACGCCTGGCTCTTCGACAAACAATTGCAAGCCCTGGCGAGGAAGCGATGATGGCAGACCGCGTAGCGACAGTACCAGCGCTTCGCCAACTATCCCGGCCCGCGTCTGCACGCTGGCAGCAGACAGTGGCTGCGCCGCGCTTGCCGCATCGAACAGCGTCTTGCTGACGATGCTTGGGCCCTTGCTCGGCACGCTCAGGTGAAAGTCGCCCGATTCGGGCAGACAGATTTCCTTGCAGACCAGCCATTCGGCATGCAGTCGGATATCCAGCGCCGCCCCGGGGAGATCGCGCGGCACGTTCACTGTTACCGGCAACAAGACTTGTCCCGTGTAGCCGTAGTTCATAAGGGGTGCAAGGGGCAGCTGGCGTGGCGTGGGCCATTCGATGTCGCCAGTGCTAAAACCGGTAGGCAGGACCCACGACAATGTAGTGGGCAAGCCGGAATCGCCCGGGTTTTTCCAATAGGTGTGCCAGTGCGGCGCGTGGGTGATGGCAAGGCCGAGCCGCACCTGCGCGCCCGCACGAATACCATCGGGGGCGTGCGCCACCAATTGTGCGCGCACATGATCGGTCACGACGACGCTTGTCTGCGCGTGCGAAGGCGTGGCGATTGCGGCCGCCAACAGCAACGTCAGTGCTACTGTCTTAATTGGTATTCCCATCGATGTCAGGCCTGAACGTGCGGAAAAGCCCACAGCATAGTACCTAAAGCGGCTTTAGCTGCAATGCTTTTCATCGCCGTAGCGCGGCACGAGTAATTCGTTCGGCGTACATACGAGCACCAGGCGCAGGCAGCAAAGCAGCGTGATATCAAGCCGTTTCGGCGCCTGGTACACCAGGCGCGAAATGCTGCTCGCGCTGATCTGGTGGCCCTCGCGCGCCAGCGCGTGCTGCAGGTCGGCGCGGTAGCCTTGCGACATGGACTCTCCCCAGCGCTTCAGGATCGCGAAGCCAGCATGGGGAACGGTGCGGCGGTACAGCGCCAGACGGTGTCCATAGAACCCCCAAGCGTGTGCAGGCATGGTGCGAAACGCAGCGGGCGATGCCATGCTGCTGAAATCGAGCCGCTTTTCGCGGAACGCCGGGTAGGCTCGCCAGAATCCTTCGGCGCCGCGAAAATCGGGGAAGCCCGAGTCCACGCCCATGCCGGCGCCGGCTGCGATGACCAGGCAGTCTGCCTGCGCGATCAATAGGGCAATACGAAGGAGGCGCTGTCCGGTAGTCGTAATGATTGTACTGGCGAGCGCTGCAACTCCATATATTGCTTCATGAATTGCCTAATTTGTACTATTATTAACGCTCTACCAAATTTCGGAGCACTTCTAGTGAAAATCACCCTGTCAATCTTGTTCGTGCTCGCATGCTGCGCAACGTCGGTCCAAGCCGCAACCTTCGATTGCGTTGCTCCCGTATTTCCGGGGAATTCGACCTCGAATGAGGGCGTGCGCCGGGTTGAAAAACAGGTCAAGAAGTGGCGTGCGTGTTATGACGCTTATCGTGTTACGCCTGGTGCGACTGATGTTTCGAAGCTCGATGCAGAGGTCAATGCGAATTTGGCCAAGTGGACTGCGGCTACCCGGGCTTATTCGAATGGCCAGGGTAACAGTCAGAACATTGCGAACCGCGCGGAAAACACCATGCCCGTGTCGCCTCGCGCCGCAGCCCTTGAGCGCTCGCGAATTGTTGCAAAAACTCCAGAGACGCCAGAGACAGTCGCAAAATAAATCTGAAGACAAGCTCCCTTGCCGGCGTTTTTTTGGGCTTTGTCACCGTACGTGCTGGCCTCAAAGCCGTCGTCCTCGCGCACGGGAAACGCATGCGTTTTCCCAATAGCGCCGTCGCTCCGCTCTTCGTGGGAATCTGACCATAGGTGCCATGCGCCCCCGCCTGCGCGAGGGCGACGTAACATTGGTCGTCCGCACGGTCGACGTAGCACCGGTCGTTTGCGCGCGGAAGACGAGCGAATTCTCGAAGCGATTCCAGTAACAAAAAAACACAATTTAGCTGCCCGAGCGACAACGGAAAGCATATACTCCTGTCATCATTTCCCCTCGTGCATTCCTAACTTCCAATCATGAAAACTAAAATCCTCGGTATTCTGGCGGGCGTCGTCACTGCGCTCATTCTGACTGCTTGCGGCGGTGGCGAAGGCGGTGTAGAAGTCGGCGCTTTTCCCGCCATCACGGCGACCGAAGGCGATGCGGCGATCACGCTCAAAGCCCCAACCTCGAAAAGCCCTGCGGCGTTCGTGTTCACCAGCAGCGATCCCAGGGTGGCCACGGTCGATGGAACAACGCTCACTGTCCTCGTTGCGGGAACCAGCACGATTACGGCATCGCAGCCTTCCGTCGGCAGCTACAATTCGACCAGTACCAACACCACGCTGACCGTCAAGGCACGCGTTTGCGCGGCGCCCACAGTGAACCAGAACGGTGTTTGTGTCACGCCAACTGTCTGCATCGCCCCTGCAACCAATCAGATCGGCGTGTGCGTCGCTCCCGCGTTCACCGGCACCTTCGTTACTCAAAATGGCGTGCGCTGGATGCCTGTCGTCCGCGTCGACACCTGGGCCAATGCGAGTTCCTTTTGCACCAACACGACAATCGATGGCGTAAAAGGCTGGAAACTGCCAACCCAGTTCGACCTGACGGAGCTGTATGCATCCGCAGCCATGGACGGGCACGGCTGGATCCTTGGACCGACATGGTCCTCAACGGGGGATGACGTGGCTCACACCCACATCCCGGTAAACCTGTCCACTGGCGTTGTCGGCACCGCCACAGCAGACGGTACTGGCGCCTATTTCACTTGCGTGCGATAGGCTGAACGGCGAGTCTTATCTGTTCATCTTCGGGAAATAGCCGATCGTATCGTGTACCTGCGCATCATGCGCAGGTATGATCACCAAGCCTGGGTTGCTCAGTCGCTCGCGGTCAATTGCGGCGACAGCACCCAGGGTTTGCGCTTCATCGTCATCCACGATTTTCCTTGCCAGCCACATCTTCGGCTGCTTGCCCGCGAGGGCGTCAATTTTCCATATCGCGTCGCCGACGAAGAAATACTGCCGGCCTGACTGCAAGGTGATAAACATCCCGACGGAGCCAGGCGTATGTCCGGGCAAGGGCACCAGCACGGCACTGCCGTCGCTGAACAGGTCTGCGCTGGAAGCGAAAGAGCGGAATGGTTTCGGATCGAATTGGAAGGTGACCCAATGGGTAGCCGCTGCGGATACCTGGGAAGGGAAGACTGCCGCTCGGTGAGGCACCCTCAAGTAATGCCTCTCCTTTTCAGTCACCCAAACAAAGGCACCGGGAAAGTCGGGCAGGGCGCTCGCATGGTCCCAATGGCCGTGCGACAGAATAATCCGTTCGATCGGCACCGGTCCGTGGGCATCAAGCTGCGAGCGGGCAGTCCTAACCGGGCCATACGAAAAAAATGGAGCGGCCCACCACGGCATGTCCGCCTTGAACTGCTTGCCAATGTCGCTTCCAAGCCCGCTGTCGAACAAGAAGTTCCCTTTTGGATGGCGTACCAGAATGGCGACATGATTCAGTTTGACCGGCTGCGAATAACGGCCGCCGGAGAACACCATGCCCTCGCGTGTCGTCACTTCGGACGTTTTGATGATTGAAAACTCAATCGGGACTGCGGTTTGGCCGGACGCGATGGGCGAAATCACGGCGGCAAGCAACAATAACAAACGTAACATGGGCAATTCCTCGGAAATAGTCGTGTGGGTGTATCCTAAAGTCGTGTCTCGACTCCAAGGTCAACTAAATCTTTCCATGAGTATGTAATGAAAATCGGTGAACTTGCTTCTGTAACGGGCCTGTCGGCCGACACCTTGCGGTATTACGAGAAAATGGCGGTGCTTGATCCTCCGGTGAGGCAAGCCAATGGCTACCGCCACTACAATCAGCAGCACGTGGAACGCCTCAAATTCGTTCAAAGCGCCAAGGCGCTTGGCTTCTCGCTCGCTGAAATCGTTGCCTTCATTCCGCGCCTGGGCGTTGGCCAATTCGGGCGGGCCGAAATTGAACATGAATTGCGCGTCAAACTGCACGAGGTCGGCCGCGAAATCGCCAGGCTACAGGAGCTGGAACGGCATCTCACCGTCACCTTTGAGGGATTGTCCTGCAAATTCGACGCGCCGCTCTCCACCGGGGCGGCCACAGTCGACGATCCTGGGCAAGCGGTACGGGTCCGCCCGCTCAAGCGGGCAAACGCTCCTTGACTACGCACATGTCCACCAGCGCCTTTGCAAAGCGGTGGCAATCACCGGGCCAGCGCGCTGAGAGATAATTGCCGTCCTGTACGATAAAGCCCGCCCGCATATCGCTGCTGGTATCACGCCCGTTCATGAACGGCCCACGCAGAAAATGCCCAGGCTCGGCCAGCGCCGCCGTAACCTCATCCTGTACCGTGCGCGGATAGGTGCGGTAATAGCTGCCCAGCCATGGCGCAGTGATCAGCCAGGCCGGCAGTTCCATGTTCACGGCCGTCACGGCAGTGGTACGGCGCCCGTGCAGCACCGACTTGCCAGTGGCCGGGTCGATGGTCCTGGCCAGCAGCAGCACACCGTGGCACACCGCCGCTACCGGTTTGTCGGCGCGGAAGAAGGCCAGCGTGATCGCTTGCGCCTGCGCCGATTCCAGCATGCTTTTGACGCCTGCTGCATGGCCACCCGGTATCAATAAACCCGCGTAAGCCGCAGGATCGACATCAGCGTAAGACAGCGGCTGCCGGAACTGCGCGCAATCGGCCATTTCGGCGTAGGCGGCCAGGTCTTCCTTGCGTGTCATGAACAGAAAATTGAGCGGGCCGAAGCCGTCGCTGACCAGACGCGTGTCGGCTTGTGCAGCCTTGCCGTCGGGCGTGGCGAAAGTGACGTCGATTCCAGCATCACGCAGCGCCTTCCAAGGCACCGCACTCTCGGTTGGGTCAAAGCCGGACAAGGGCAGAAGACAAAGAATCACGGAGGGCTTTCGATCGTTGCGGTTGCTCATTCTATATTACTGGGTCAAGCGCTGGCCCAAATGGAGGAACTGGCGGGGCCGGGAATTTCCGGATTCCTTAGCTGCCCGGGTTTCCAGCGTCTATATCCAGCAGCATGAACGGGCGCGCCGTGTCATGCCAAAGCGCGTTCAACGGTGCGAAGGCCCGGCTCTTCTTCATGAATTCGCCGGGTGAACAGCCGACGAAAGCGCGAAAATCGGATGAAATGGGACTGATCAAAATACTCGCAATCGAACGCAATCCTGGTTACCATGCCGCGTTCCCACGGCCGCGTAAGCACCAGTGCCATGGCGTTCTTGTAGCGCACAAGCTGGCGGTATTCTCGCAGCGGCATTCCGTAAGCGGCATTGAACAGGCGTTCGAACTGGCGCTCGCTCAGTTCCAGCAGCCTGGCCAGGTCGGGAGGAGGAATGAACAGCATCCGGCGTGACAGGCGCGGCAGACGCAAGCTGCGGCGCTTGCGGCTGCCGTCCAGCGCGCCGATCAGGAATTCCTTGACCAGTTGCAGCGCATCCTCGTGGACCCGGGCCGCGCGGACCCGCGTGACGAGTCCTTCGCGCACAGTCACTGGTACCAATTGATCAAGCGGAATGACGCACTGCGCGAAGCTGGACAATGGCGCCGAAAAGAAGCGGCTAAAGCTCCCGGCGCAAAAAAACGGCCACAATGAATTCGGTACCGGGCATGATCCTGTTGGTGCGCGGAGCGCCCTTGGGCGCGGCGATAAAGACGGCAGGGAGCGGCGTGCAGTTGCCGTCGGGCGCCACCAGGCTGGCCGCGCCGTGCCTGATCATGACCAGGCGCGGGCGCAAGGTCGCCGGAAAATGGAAATCGATGTCGGCGCCGTCGCCAGGCGCTGTAAGCATCTGGAAGCGGTCTATGGCACCACGCAATTTTTCGCCGGAGGTGTAGGAGACGACTGTCATGTTGCTACCGATTGCCCGAGCTTCGACGGGCGCCAGGCCGCTTGCCGTGCCAGCACCGACGCCGCCGTTTCACCGACAAGCTGATGGTACAAGCCGGGCGCGGTCGCCCCTTCGGTGTTGATCAGCACGACACGGGAACTGCTGTCCAGCGCCGCCTGTCGCGACAGCGCCGCATCGCCTCGCAGCGCGCTCAGGCCGGCCAGGCGTGATCAAGGGCTACCCGGCGCAGGTGGCGCCGGAGGCCGTTGGCTACCGTGAGACCATCATTGCCCACGTGGAAGTGGAAAGCGAACGGCTGGACCTGATCGAAGCGATGCAGCGCAGCTTTGAAGCCTGTCCGCAGGTGCAGCAGTGCTATTACGTGACTGGCGAATGGGATTTCGTGGTTATTTTCATCGTGCGGCACATGGCGCAGTACACGGAGCTGACGCGCCAGCTTTTTTTCAAAAGCAATAACGTCAAACGATTCAAGACGCTGGTTGCCATGAACTGCGTCAAGGTCGGGTTGGTGGTGCCCATCGACGAGGCATCGGCGTGAGGCCCGGGCGCTGAGGGGAGTAATTCGTCCGACTTTGTGGTGGCTATTCAAGTTTTTAGTTATAGTCAACATCTCGCCCAGCCTGGCTTCCGGCCGCACATCAGAAAATGCAAAAACGTTCTTCCTTTCCCAAGGTTGCTTCCGGCTCCATCGTCACCGCGACCTGCATTCTGGCGCTGCTGTATTTCGGGCGCGACGTGCTGGAACCCCTGGCCCTGGCATTGATCCTCAGCCTCATCATCGCGCCGCTGATCCAGATCATCAGCCGGACCGGGCTTGGGCGCCTGCCATCGACCCTGATCGCCGTCTTGCTCAGCGGATTGTGCGTCGTGAGTATTTGCATCATGCTCGCGTCGCAACTGGTCGCCGTCACGGCCGAGCTGCCGCAGTACCGCGCGGCGATTCAGGTCAAGCTGGAGAGCGTGCGCGAATTCACCGAACGCCGCATCGCGCGGATCGAGGCGGAGCTGCGCGCTGTTGCGCCAGGGCGGCGTGCCGGCGGCCCGGTAGCCCCTGTCGGCGCTGGCAGCCTCGCAGCGGGCCAGGAAAAACCGGTCGCTGTCGAAATCCATACGCCGGACTTGTCCGCGACCGAATCGGCCACCCGGCTTTTGTCGCTGGTGTCGGGCCCGATAGGCAAGGCCGGCCTGGTCCTGGTTCTGCTGGTCTTCGTTTTGCTTGAACACGAGTCGCTGAGGGACCGGGTTGTGCGGCTGGCGGGACGAGGGGAGGTGGGCCGCACCATGCGCGCGCTTGGCGATGCCACGGAAGGCGTTTCGCGTTTCTTCTTTTCGCAGTTTCTGGTCAATATCATTTTCGGCGCCGTGGTCGGACTGGCTTTGTGGGCCGCGGACGTGCCGCATGCCGGATTGTTTGGCGCACTCAGCGGCCTGCTGCGCTTTGTTCCCTACCTTGGTGCGCTGGTGGCCGGCGCAGGCATTTCCCTGTTTATCGCCGCGATCGATCCCGGCTGGACGCTGGCCTTGTCCGCCCTGGCCCTGTTCGTGGTGCTTGAAATGATCGTCGCCAACGTTGTGGAGCCGAAGGTGTACGGGCACAGTTCCGGACTGTCGCCATTGGCGGTCATGGTGTCGGCCTTGTTTTGGGGAAGCATGTGGGGGCCTGTCGGGCTATTGCTGTCGACCCCGCTCACGCTGTGCCTGGTCGTTGCAGGCCGGCACGTGCGCGCGTTGGAGCCGCTGACGATTCTTTTCTCCGATACGCCCAGCGCGAATCAGGCCGAGCGCTTTTATCACCGGATACTTACGGGCGACGCCGACGCCATTATCCGCGACGCCCATCCTTACTTGCGCAAGCACAGCTTCGCGCGCTATTGCGATTTCATCCTGCTGCCCGGCCTTGCCCTGGGAGCGGACGAATATGCGAGTGGCCGGCTGGCTAACGCGCAGCAGGACAATGTGCGTTCCACGATTGCAGCGCTGGCAGAGTCGCTGGTCCCGGCATCCGGTAGCGGCGCCAACCGCTTGCGGGTGCGGCGCCGCGGTTCCATGCTCGACGCTAATGTCGGCGCCCATTTGCGCCAGATGCGCCAGCTCCATCTCGGCCGCTGGCAAGGGTCGCTGGACGTGCCGGAGCGCTCGATTGTCCTGGTCGCCGGCCTGCCCACCGAGCGCGATGATTTGCTGAACGAACTGCTGGTCCTTGCGCTGCGCGAGGCTGAGGTGGACGCGCGCAGCGTGGCTGCGGGGCCGCAGGAAGACAATCCCCGCCCAAACCGGCCGGACCTGGTGTCGACTGTATTTTTCACCTATCCGCTGAAGGAAACACTCAGCCGGTGGCAGGTAATGGTGGCCGAGCTGCGCGCAAGCCTGCCCGATGCCATGCTGGTAACGATCCGGCTCGATCCGGATAGCCGGGACGCCAACCAATCGGTGGTCGAGGAAAGCGTCGATATTGTGCTGCGTACCTTCGAGGAGGGCGTTACGCTGCTTGTAGCCGAAACACCGGCTCCGCATCAAGCCCTTGTTGCTTGACCGCCGCTTCACTCAGAACGCATATTCCCTTCACACAGCTCCCTTAAAGTCCTCATCACACCAAGTTGATCGACCAAAAAGGAAATGACATGAAGACCATGAACGGCGACGGACAACTCATCAAGCAAATCGGCTTCGTCGTGCTCGGCACCGCAATCGTGTTGTTGATGCCCTTGCTGGCGATGCAATTTACGAGCGAAGTCGATTGGAAAGGCGGAGATTTCGCCATCATCGCTGTCCTCCTTGTCTGCACTGGCCTGGCCTATGTGTTTGGTGCGCGGCTGGTGACCACGGTGAAATCGCGTGCCATCCTCGGCGCCGTGCTCGGCCTGCTGGTCCTTCTCGTGTGGGTCGAACTTGCCGTAGGCGTATTCGGATCTCCGTTTGCAGGATCCTAGGGCCCCGCATAAGCCAGGCTAATCGCCTGGCTTATGCATTAGCGCCGCTAATGTCTTTCCTTAGTTTTCCTGGCATGCTAGATTTCGTCAGGAAAATAATAAGGAGACATGAATGAGCAATTTCATCACGCTGCTGCCGACACTGCTGATCGGCGCGCTGGCGCTGATCATGTTCGGCCTTGGCATGTCGCTCGCGGTCGCGGACTTCAAGCGGCTGCTGGGCAACCCCAAGGCCGTCGTCCTGGCGCTCGCCTTGCAGGTGCTGGTCTTGCCGGCGCTGTGCTACGGCCTGATCCTGGCGCTGGACGTCGCGCCCATCTACGCAGTAGGCCTGATGCTGCTGGCAGCTTCGCCCGGCGGCGTGTCGGCCAATTTGTTCAGCCACCTTTTCGGCGGCAATGTCGCCATGAATATTTCGCTGACGGCCGTCAATACCGTGCTGTCGATCGTCACGCTGCCGCTGATCGCCAATTTCGCCATCGCCACCTTCGCCAAGACCGGCCAGGTGGTCCCCATGCAGACCGGCAAAGTCATCGAGGTGGTCGGCATCGTCCTGGTCCCCGTCCTGATCGGCATGTTCGTCAATAGCCGCGCCCCGGCCTTTGCCGCTCGCATGGAAAAGCCGATAAAGCGCTTTTCGATGGCCGTGCTGGCGGGGCTGGCCGTGATTGCCATTGCCAAGGAATGGACCGCGCTGACGACCTCATTCGCCTCCATCGGACTGGCCGTGATCGCTTTCAATGCGATCAGCCTTGGCCTGGGTTACTTCGTCCCGCGCATGATCGGGCTGGACAAGCCGGATGCAATTGCCATTGGCTACGAAATCGGCATCCATAATTCCACGCTGGCTATTTTTGTGGCGCTGTCGGTACTGCACGACTTCCAGTTGATGCTGCCAGCTGCGGTGTATTCGGTGAGCATGTATATCCTCGCCACTGCCTTCGGTTTTTTTGTGCTGGGCAGGGCGCCGGCCACAACGGCAGCGCCTGCCGTGCAAGGCTAGCAGGTGGCTTTATTGGAACTCCGCACGAACGCTTTGCAATGTTTGCTTGAAACCGACGCGGTCGTGAAAATGCAGGCTATCGCGGCAATGGCAGACGATTTTCTTGCCGGCGATTGGGAACTGGACACCAGCGGCGTCCCCGACGTTGCCGGAACGATCCCTGGCCGTCCGCTCCGACCGGAGCTGGTAGCGCCGCGCCTGGTGGGCCGCCGCTCCATGGTCACGGTGGAGGGCAGGGCGATGCTGGTCCACGCGCTGGCCCACATCGAATTTAACGCCACCAATCTTGCGCTCGATGCACTCTGGCGTTTCCCGGACATGCCTGCCGAATACTATGTCGACTGGCTGCGCGTGGCGAAGGAGGAGGCCATCCATTTCTCGATGCTCACGGCCCACCTGACCCTGCTCGGCTACCAGTACGGCGATTTCCCCGCCCATGACAGCCTGTGGGAAATGGTCGACAAGACCCGCGGCGACGTCGTGGCGCGCATGGCCCTGGTGCCGCGCACGCTGGAAGCGCGTGGCCTGGACGCGATACCGCCTTTGCGCGCCAAGATCGCCCAGGCAGGCGACATGGCGGCGGCAAAAATCCTCGACCGCATCCTGCAGGACGAAATCGGGCACGTCGAAATTGGCAACCGCTGGTACAACTACCTGTGCGAACAGCGCGGCCTTGAACCGCGCGCCACCTACGAGGCCCTGGCGGCGCGCTATGAGGCTCCGGTGCTGAAGGGGCCATTCAACCTCGCTGCGCGCCGCCAGGCCGGCTTTACCGAAGCCGAGCTGGAAGACCTGAAGTGATGACGATTACTTCGGCGGCCACGAACCGGGTACATAGATATTCCCCACCCCGCGCGAAATTGTTTGCGGGTCCGCGGTCGACGACACCACATTGATCAGCGCAATCACGCTCACCTTGTCAGTCGTGAAACGCAAGTAGTCCGAGGAGAATGAGCGCATGCCGCCCGAATGGTAGACCTTGGGGTGGCCCTTATAATCGCTCAACATCCAGCCCAGGCCATAGTTGATCGTATAGTCGGCGCCTTTTTCCACCAGGATGGACGGCGCCCACATTTGATCGATGCTCGATTTCTTCAGCGGCTTTTCGGTGTACAGCGACGCATCCCATTTGCCAAGGTCGGTTGCACTCATTTCGATGCCGCCGGCCGCCATGCGGACGATCGATTGCGCCCCGCCCGACAGCTTTTCCATGCGCTGTGGGACGAGATTTTTACCATCCACATAGTAGCCAGTCGCGTTGCCGCTGAAGTTGTTGAAGTCGATGATGCGTGCGCTCGTCATGCCCAGCGGCGTAAAAATCCGGTTTTGAATCAAGTCGCCGTAAAAGGCGCCCGTGACTTTTTCGACGATCAAGCCCATCAATTGATACCCGACGTTGCTGTATCCGTAGACCGTGCCTGGCGTCATTTCTGGGCGATACGTCTTGTAGTGTTCCAGTAATTGATCGGTCGTATAGGCCGCGTGCGTCTGGACTTCCTTCTCGAAATTCGTATCGATGTCGCGCTGAAAGCCCGAAGAGTGGTTCAGCAAATGGCGCACGGTGATGCCATCCCATTGCGCCGGGACGGCGCCAAGATATTTGCCAATCTTGTCGTCCAGCGCCATTTTGCCGTCCTCTACCAGCAGCATGACCGCTGCGGCCATGAACTGCTTGGAGATCGAGCCGATCTGGAAGCGTTGCTCGGTGGTGGCCCCGGTCGCTTTTTCGCGGTCGGCGTAGCCATAGCCCTTGGCGTAGATGACCTTGCCTTCGCGCTCGACCACCAGGGCCAGGCCAGGAATCTCTTGCCGTTTCATTTCCGCCTGGACGAAAGTGTCGACTGCCACATTCGGCGCCTGGGAGCTGTCGATACTGCTGCTGGTGGCAGGCAATGGCGGGCCATCGCTGCCTCCGCCGACGCCGCAACCGGCGGCAAGCAAGAGCAGGGACGTCGCCAACAGGGGGCGCAACAGGGGGCTGGACGCGCGGGAAGCTTGTTTCATGTGGTCTCCAATATGAATGTATTGGCCGCATGGTGCGATAATTGCCCGCCCGGCATAAGTGCCGAAAGATAGAGACGATACGAATTGGCCGCCATAAAAGTTCCCTTTACGCTATATTTGTGACTTTTGTCTCAGGTAGCACCATTCGAGGCCCGCATTAGATGAGCACCGCACCCAATCCGCCCCTTCCAGCGTCCCTCGACGACACCCGCCTGCGCCTGTTTGTGGCCAGCGTGACCGACTATGCAATCTACATGCTGTCGCCCGAAGGGATCGTCAGCAGCTGGAACGCCGGCGCCCAGCGCTTCAAGGGCTATACCAGCGACGAAATCATCGGTAGCCATTTTTCGTCGTTCTACACGCCGGAAGACAAGGCGAATAACAAGCCGCAGCGGGCGCTGGAAACGGCGCGCACCCAGGGCCGCTTCGAAGACGAGGGCTGGCGCGTGCGCAAGGACGGCACCCGCTTCTGGGCCAGCGTCGTCATCGATGCGATCCGCGATCCCGGCGGCGAGCTGGTCGGCTTTGCCAAGATTACCCGCGACATTACCGACAAAAAGCGCACGGCCGAGGCCTTGCATGCCAGCGAAGAGCGTTTCCGCCTGCTGGTGCAAGGCGTGACCGATTACGCGATCTATATGCTTTCGCCGGAAGGCAACATCACGAACTGGAACGCGGGCGCGCGCCGTATCAAGGGCTACGACCAGGACGAGGTCGTCGGCACCCATTTTTCCCGCTTTTATACCCCGGAAGACGTCGCCGACGGACTGCCGATGCGGGCGCTGTCGACTGCGCTCAACGAAGGCCGCTTTGAAAACGAAGGGTTTCGTATCCGCAAGGACGGCACCCGTTTCTGGGCCCACGTCGTCATCGACCCGATCCGCAATCAACTGGGCGAACTGATTGGCTATGCCAAGGTCACGCGCGACATCACGGAGCGGCAGCAGGCGGCGCTAACGCTCGAGAAAGCCAAGGAAGCGCTGTTCCAGTCGCAAAAGCTGGAGGCGATGGGCAAGCTGACCGGCGGCGTGGCGCACGACTTCAATAACCTGCTCAGCGTTATTTCGAATGGCTCGGCCGTGCTGCGGCACCGGCTCGACAAGCCCGAAGACCTGCGCGTGCTCGACGCGATTGAACGGGCCGCTTCGCGCGGTTCCCTGCTGACTCAGCAGCTGCTGACGTTTGCCCGCCAGCAGCCGCTCAAGCAGGAAGTCACCACGGTCAATGAAATCATTTCGCAGTTCGAGGCCGTGTTGCGGCGCGCGGTGCGCAGTTCGCTGCTGTTCGATATTTTACTGGCTGATGAGCTGCCCAAGGTCAATGTCGACACGCCCCAGGTCGAAGCGGCCCTCCTGAACCTGATCGTCAATTCCCGCGATGCCACCGCCGATGGCGGACGCGTTACCGTGCGCACCGGCCAGGCCATGCTGGCCGCCGGGCAGGTTGGTAGCCTGGCTGCGGGAAACTACGTCACGCTGGAGGTGCAAGATACAGGGGAGGGCATGAGCGCCGACGTTGCCACGCGCGCGGTCGAGCCGTTCTTCACCACCAAGCCGGTCGGCAAAGGGACCGGCCTTGGTCTTAGCCATGTGTATGGGCTGATGCAGCAGTCGGGAGGCGACCTGGTAATTAATTCGACGGAGCGGCAAGGCACTTCGATTACCTTGTACTTTCCCGCCCTGGCCGACGGCACCCCCGGTCAGCGTGCGCTGGAATCGCGCGAAAAGGCGCTGGTTGTGGACGATCAGCAGGACGTGCTGGCCATGGCTGTGGAATTGTTCCAGACGCTGGGGTATGAAGTACTGTCGGCCAACAGCGGGGCCGAGGCACTGGCCATCTTGCACCGCACGCCCGACATCAACGTGCTGTTTTCAGATGTGGTCATGCCCGGCATGAGCGGGATTGGGCTGGCGCATGAGGCGCGGCGCCTGGTGCCGGATCTGAAAATCATCCTCGCTTCGGGCTATGCGGCGCCGGCGCTCAAGGCCGGGCACGAGGGCGCCACCGAATTCCAGCTGATTTCGAAACCATATTCGGTCGCGCAGATCCTGCGGCAGTTGCGCTAGCACGTGTTATACCCGGCGGCGGCGCGCGATGGCCAGCCCCGCCATACCCAGCGCAATCAAGGCCAAACTTGCCGGTTCAGGCACATCGCCCGGTGTAAACGTGGCATACAGTCCCGAGATTTCCGACTGCCCCATATTGGCCAGGTCATACCAGGCGCTCTTGTTATAACTCGTTGCCGTGGTGTCGAGGAACATGAAATAGCTTTCCATGCCTGCCGCCAGGCCGCCCGCGCCAGCCGCATCAATGAATTCAAAATTGAGGAAGCCGGTGTCGCCAGGGAATAAATAGGCTTCGCTAGGCGCGGTATTGCCAAGCCCGTCAATGCGCCAGTTGGCGTCATAGCTCGTCGTGAAAAACTGGCCCAGCCGGAACGATTGCATCGCACCCGACGAGTTCGCATCGCTGATCACCCGCCAGTAGAAATCCAGCGTTCCGTCCAGCGTCGAGCGCACGACGCGCGACTGCACTGTGCCGGAGATCGTGCCGCCATTCGCCGCGAACGAAAACGCCTGAATGTCGTCCTCCAGGACCAGCCCCGCCAATTGCGGCTGGGCCGCCGCTGTCGTGCCAGGCAAGGGCGTCGGGACAGCCGGGGTCAGGACGACGGCGCTGGCGCTGCTGGCGCCCGCGATCAGTAGTGCCGCGATCAGCGACTTTGCGAAACTCTTCATCTTCTTCTCCTTGTGGTCATACGCGCTATGCATACGTGTGGGCAACGGCTCTTGTTGCTGGGAAGTTTTTTATTGTCGACTCGACAAGATTTTAATTGTACGCCGGGTATTTACGAAGGCAACTCATTACTGAGCAATAAGCGCCGTCTGCTGCAAAAATGACACAGCCCTGCTTTGCCTCAATCGTGCGCCGAGGTACTGCATTACCGTCCGAAGTACCGCGCGCCGGTACCAAAAGCACCGGATTGCGCGCCCTCGCGCATGATGTCAAACGATCATGCATGCCCATGCAATACTCCGCATCGCCCTGCATTTTCCCCATTTTTCAGCCATGAACCGAGCCCTGCGTGCGCCACTTCACCCCGATCCCGCGCTGGCGCCGTCGAACGCGCGCGGCCTGCTGCATGTGGTGTTGGCGCTCGCGCTGAGCGGCGGCGGCATGTGGCTCGCCACCCTTGGCAATGCCTGGGCATGGAGCGCCGGCCAGGTGCTCGTCGCGCTTGGATTTGTGCTGTGGTTCGTGCTGCTTCACGAGTGCGGCCATCGCACCCTGTTCCGCACCCGCTGGATGAACCAGGCCGCCGCAGCCGCGTCGTCGTTCATGGCATTGATACCGGCGACCGCATGGCGCCACGTGCACGCCTACCACCACGTGTGGACCGGCTGGCAGGACCGCGACCTGACGACCATGGCGCTCGTGCCGCGCCCGATCGCGCGCTGGGAACGCTGGATGATCAACGGCGCCTGGCGCACGGGCCTGCCCTTGTTCTCGCTGCTGTACCGCGTCAATTACTGGAACGCGCCGCGCCTGGCGCGCTATTTCAATCCATCCGTGGCGCGCCGCATCCGGCTCGAAAATGCCGTCTACCTGCTGGCCTACATGGCGGTCCTTGCGTGGTTCGGCCCGGCGACCGTGCTGCGCGTGTGTGGCCTTGGCCTGTTGCTGGCACTGGCGTTCCAGGATCTGTTGTTACTGAGCCAGCACACCCACATGCCGACCTCGCGCGCCGGCGCCGATGCGGTCAAGCCGTTCTCCGGCCCCGAGCAGCAAATCAATACCCGTTCGCTGCGCCTGCCCGGCTGGCTGTCATGGCTGCTGCTACATTTCGACGCGCACGAGCTGCATCATATGCGCGTGCGCGTGCCGGGCTACCGCTTGCGCGCCTTGAACGAGCCGGCCCCGAACGAGGTGCACTGGTGGACCTGGCTGTGCGCGGTCAAGCGTCTGTCGGGAGTTGAATTCATGTTCGACACGCGCGAACGCACCGGGATGATGCTGTGAGCGCCGCGCTGGCATGTGCCGTCTTTGTGACGTTGGCGCTCGCCGTCGGCGGCGTGGCGCATGTGGCCTGGCTGCGCAGCCCATGGTCGCGCCGCTTCAATTTGCCGCTTGACGGCGGTGCCACCTGGCGCGGTCATCGGCTGTTCGGCGCCAACAAGACCTGGCGCGGCCTGATGGTGATGCCGTTCGGTGCCGCGCTTGCTTTCGGCGTGGCTGGCCTGTTACGTGATGTGCTTCCTGCATGGCTGGCCGCCGGCATCTGGGATCGTCCTGCATCCCACCTCGCCCTTGCGGGCTTTCTTTGCGGTCTGGCCTTCATGCTGGCCGAACTGCCCAACTCCATGCTCAAGCGCCAACTCGGCATCGTGCCGGGCCAGGAAGCGCGCAACCCGCTGCTGCGCGCCGTGTGTTTGCTGATCGACCGCACCGACTCCACCTTTGGCGCCCTGATCGCGCTCAGCCTGATGCTGCCGCTGCCGGCCATGGCCTGGGTATGGGGGCCGCTGATTGGCATCACCCTGCACTGGCTGTTCAGCTATTCGATGTATTTGCTCAAACTGAAACCGAGGCCATCGTGATGGTAATTCCACTGGCCGATGCCCACGATGCCAACCTCCATGGTGGCAAGGCCGCGTCGCTGGCGCGCATGCTGGCGCACGGTTTCCGCGTTCCCGATGGCGTAGTGCTGACCGACGCGCTGTTTCAGGCGCACGTTGGATCGGCGGGGTCGGAAGACGCGGCCAGGCGCTGCGCGGCGCCGCTCGCGCCCGCACTGCGCGCCGCGCTGGGCGCCTGCATCAATGCCGGTGGCGCCGTCTTGCACGCCGTGCGCAGCTCCGCCGTGGGCGAGGATTCCGCCGCCAATTCGTGGGCGGGGCAGCTCGATACGGTGCTCGGCGTGGCCGACGCGGACATGCTTGAATCGGCGGTGCGCACCGTGTGGTCGTCGGCCTGGTCGGAGCGCAGCCTGGTGTACCAGGCGCGCCGCAAGGTGCAGCTGGCGCGCATGGGCGTGATCGTCCAGCGCCAGGTCGACGCGCGCCACGCCGGCGTGCTGTTCACCCACGCGCCGGCGGGCTTTGCATCCCAGTCCGTGATGCTGGTCGAGTATTGCGCGGGCCTGGGCGACGCGCTGGTGTCAGGCACCATCGACCCGGCGCGCGTGGTGGTGGCGCGCGAAGGCAATGCCATCGTCGAGCATGTGATGCCGGACGACGCCATGGCGCCGCTCGGGGCAGGCGACATCGCGGCGCTGGTGACGCAGGCGGCGCGACTTGAAACCCTGTTCGGCTGCCCGCTCGACATCGAGTGGGCCATCGATCAGGCGGGCGAACTGTGGCTGCTGCAGGCCCGTCCTATCAGTACACCGGTCGGCGGCGAGACGCGCAGCGCGGTCTGGACCAACGCCAACATCGCCGAGAATTTTCCCGAGCCAGTCTCGCCGCTGCTGTATTCGGTGGTGCGGGCAGGCTACACGGCGTACTTCCGCAACCTTGGCCTGGGCTTCGGCATTTCGCCGGTCCGCATCGCCGCCATGCAGCCGGTGCTGGAAAACCTGGTGGGCGTGCACGGCGCCCGCCTGTACTACAACCTGAGCAATATTCACGCCTTGCTGCAACTGGCGCCGGCCGGACAATGGCTGGCGCGCGCTTTCAACGACTTTGTCGGCGCCACAGAATTTCCCGCGCTACGGCATGCGATGCCAAAGCAAACCTGGTTCGACCGGCTGACGGAAGCGATCAGGATCCCGTTCAAGACGGCATGGCAGTACCTGCGTGTGCAGTCGCGCGTGGCGCGCTTCGAACGCAACGTCACGCAATTTTGCGAACGCACGGGCAGGCCCGCACTGGCCGAGATGACGCCAACGGAACTGGTCGAGGCGCTTGACGGCTTCCTCACGATTCGTTTGCGCCGCTGGAACGACGCCGCGCTGGCCGACACCGCCGCCATGGTCTGCTATGCGCTGTTTCAGCGCACGCTGCGCCTGGCCTGGCCGCAAGCGGGGGAGAGCATGCACAACAACCTGCTGGTCGGGCTGCCCGAACTGGCCAGCCATATACCGGTGGAGCGGCTGTGGGATTTGTCGCGCGCAGTGCGCGCCGACGCCAGCCTGTTCCGCCTGTTCAGCGAGTCCGACGTGCCGGCAATCGAAGCTGCGCTAGCGGCCGATCCGGCACTGGCGCCGTTTCGCGCGCAGTTCGGCGACTACCTCGAACGCTGGGGCTTTCGCAGTTCGGGCGAGTTGATGCTGACCTATCCGAGCGCCGAAGAAAATCCGCACCAGGCGCTGAACCTGCTCAAGACCTATGTCGCCCTCGATTCCGATTCGCCGGCGGTGATGCTAACGCGCCAGGTCGACGCGCGCCTGGCCGCCACCGCTGCCGCTTGCTCACATCTTGGGCTGGGGCGGGCAGCGCGCTTCCGCTTGCTGCTGTCCGCCACCCAGGGCGCGATTCGCCTGCGCGAGCGGGCCCGCATGCAGCAGGCGCGCCTGTATGTTCACCTGCGCCATATCGTTCTCGCCTGCGGTAATCAGCTGGTCGCCGCAGGGCAGGTCGACAAGCCAGAGGATGCTTTTCAGCTGAGCATGGACGAATTGAAGGATGTGCTGGCAGGCCAGGCGATGTTCCCCTATTCGGTGCGGGCGCTGGTGCGCCAGCGGCGCGAGGCGCATGCGCAGCTGGCCGTCATGACGCCGCCCGACAGCTTTACGCTGGCCGAAGGAACCTACCTGGCGTGCAGCGCCGCGCTCCCCGCTGCGGACTGCTCGCCGGATGGGCCGCTAAAGGGCACCGGTGCCTGCGGAGGACGGATCAGCGCAGCGGCGGCCGTGCTGGCCGACGCCACCGAGATCGGCCAGATGAAAGAAGGCGACATCGTCGTCACGCGCCAGACCGATCCCGGCTGGGCCTGCGTGTTCTTCCTGGCGCGCGGCCTGGTGGTCGAACGCGGCGGCATGTTGTCGCATGGCGCGATCATCGCGCGTGAATTCGGCATTCCCGCCGTGGTGGGCGTGCGTGGAGCGACCACGCGCATTCGCAGCGGTGAACGCCTGATGCTTGACGGAGACCGCGGTGTCGTCGAAATCCTGGCCTGAAGATCTTCGCTCCTGGACCGCCACGCGCCTGCTGCGCGCGCATATTGGCTTGCTATGGCTGCTGGTGACCGGCTGCATGCTGGCCGCCGGGCCCGTGCCGATGGTGTCGGGCGCCCTGCTGGCCGCCATTTTGATTGCGCAGTTCCGCTTGTGGGATGACCTGGCCGACCGCGCCTGGGACGCGCGCCACAATGGCCCGCGCGTGCTCACCGCCAGCGTGCATGGCGCGCGCTTTGGCTGGCTGTGCGCGGGTGCGGCGTTGCCGGTGCTCGCCCTGTTCTGGCACTGGGACGCGGCGGGGCGCCTTGGTGCCTACCTGTTCCTGTGCGGGGCGATGGGCGGCCTGTATCTGGTCGAGCCGCCGCGGGCGCTGCGCGTGCCGCTGGTGCTGCTCAAGTATCCTTTTTTTGTGTGGCTCGCTGCGCCGAGCCTGTCGCTGCAAGCCGCGCTCGCCCTATGGGGCGCGCTCGCGGCCTACGAGCTGCTCACCTACGATTCAATTCACCCTGGGACATCCACCATGAACCTTGCCGACATGCCCGCCAGCGACGCTTTCGAGGCTTGCAACTGCTATCTGTGCGGCGCCGACGCGGCCGACGCCCTCGTCACCGGCCAGGACGACCTGACCGGAAAGCCCGGCCGTTTCTCGTTTGTTCAATGCCGAAGGTGCGGCATGGCGTATCAAAGCCCGCGCCTGACGCTCGACTGGGTCAAGCACTACTACGACGACGAATACATCGCCCACCGCAAAAAGACCGACTGGGGCTGGCTCACGCCGTTCTACCAGCGCGCCATGCGCAAGCACGACCTGGGCAAGTTGGCCATGGTCGACCGCGCGCTGCGCCTGTCGCCAGGGCAGAAGGTGCTCGACATCGGCTGCGGCGCCGGCACCTTTTTGCTGGAGCTGGTCACGCGCGACAAGGTTGCCGCCACCGGCGTCGACTTCAAGGACCTGTCGCACCTGCCGGCGATCAAACAGCTCGACTTTCGCTGCGGGCTGCTGGCCGACCAGGACCTGGCGCCCGGCAGCTTTTCACTGATCACGATGTGGCACTTCCTCGAGCACGACTACGATCCGAATGCGACGCTGGCGCGCTGCCGCGACCTGCTGGCACCGGATGGTCGCCTGGTGATCGAAGTGCCGCGCCTGGACAGCCTCAGTTTCAAGCTGTACCGCGAACGCTGGCCCGGCCTTCAGGCGCCCCAGCATACGGTGCTGTACAGCCGCGCAAGCCTGCTCGCGATGGCGGAAAAGCAGGGCCTGGTAGTGGAGGAATACCTGCCGTGGGGCGCGTTCCCCGCTTACTTCTATCTGTTCGCGGGGTTCGCCTTCAAGCTGCTGCGCGGACGCGGCCTGAACCTTGACAAGGCGATCCTGCCGTATTTCCTCGGCCAGGTCTTGCTGGCCCCGGTGCTGCTGTTCGAGCGCCGCCTCAACCTTGCGATGCAGACGGTCATATGTCGCCGCGCGCCTTAGCCGACCATGTCGTGTTCGTGCTGCGCGGCGCGATCACGGCGGTGCTGATTTGCGCCGCGTCGTTGGTGATGCTGCTGGCAGCCTGCCTGACGGGTTTTGCCTTGCGGCGCCTGTATAGCGCGTGCATCCTCACGCCACTGGGGAAATTTCTTCTCTGGCTGTGGGACATCCGCGTGCGCGTGCATCCGGCGCAGCCATTCCCAGCCGGGCAGGCCATCTATATATCCAACCATACCTCCACGCTCGACATGTTCGTGCTGATCGCGCTGGGCATGCCGAACACGCGCTTTTTCCTGAGCGGCTTCCTGCGCAAGCTGGTTCCGCTCGGGCTGATGGGCTACCTGACCGGCATCTTCTGGACCATGCCGCAAACCCTGCCGGCGCAGCGCCGCCGCCTGTTCCGGCGCGCCGCCGCGACCTTGCGCCGCACGGGCGAATCGGTGTTCCTCAGCCCCGAAGGCGCGCGCATCACGACGGGCCAGATCGGCCACTTCAACAAGGGCTCGTTCCACCTGGCGACTAGCCTGCAAGTGCCGATCGTGCCGATGTTCATCCTCATTCCCCCGGCGATCGATCCGGGCATGGGACTGCGTGCGCGCCCCGGCGTGATCGACGTGCACGTCGGCGACGCGATTGCCACGACCGGCTGGCGGGTCGAGGACCTGGCCGCGAACACGGCGCGCGTGCGCAGCAAATATATCGAATGGAACACTGCCTTGCGGGGAACCTTATGAACAACGACCACGATCTTCAAATGCTCTCGGACGCGCAACTGGGCGCCGACATCGTTCCCGCCAGCGCGCCTGCGTTGACGATACGGCGCGTCTTCCTGACCGGTGCAACCGGCTTTCTCGGCTCGCAAACCCTGGGCGAGCTGCTGCGATCCACCGACTGGAGCATCGCGTGCCTGATCCGGGCGGACGACGACATCCACGCGCAGCTGCGCATGGCCGAAGCGCTGTGCCGGGCCGGCCTGGACGAGCGCGAAAGGCAGGCGGCAAACCTGCGCGTGACGGCCGTACGCGGCAACGTCGCCGAACCGGCGTATGGTCTGGATGCGGCGCAGTTCGACGCGCTGGCCCTGAGCGTCGACGCGGTGATCCATGGCGCGGCCGAAGTAAGCTGGATCAAACCGTACCGGCGCCTGCGCGGCAGCCATGTCAGCGGCACGCTGAACGCGATCCGGCTGGCATGCCGGTTGCGCGGCAAGGCGCTGTACGTGGTGTCGACCCTGGCCGTGTGCTACGCGCCCGATGGCCCGGATGCGGTGGATGAAGCGACCGACATGGCGCCGCACGTGGCCCACATGTCGCTCGGCTATGCGCAGGCGAAGTGTGTAGGCGAGTCGCTGCTGCGCGCGGCCGCCAGACGCGGCCTGGCCGTGGGCATCCTGCGTTCGGGCCTGGTGTGTGGACATAGCGGCACAGGCGAATCGAACCAGCAAGACCTGATCTCGCGGGCGATTCGCGGCAGCACCCAGAGCAATATCGCCGCCGACATCGACTGGCAGATCGATTGCGTGCCGGTCGATACGGCCGCGCAGGTACTGTGCACGATGGCCGGAACCGGCTTTGCCCATGGCGCGGCGCCGGGCCAGGCGCGCGTACTGCATTTGCAGCACGACGCGCCACGCAGCTGGCGCGAACTGGTCCTGACCTTGCGCCTGCGCGGCTATCCGGTGGCGCTGGTGCCGCTGGACGACTGGCTGGCGCAGGTGGAAGGCATGGGCAAGCACGATGCGTCCGACCTGCGCGTGCTGCGTCCCTTCTTTCTGTCGCGGCCGGAGCGGCTGGGCGGACGCAGCCAGCTCGAACTGTTCCTGGAACCGACGCGCAGCCGCATCCGTTCGACGGCGTCGCAAAAGTGGATGGCGCAGCATGGGATTGCGATCCCAAGGCTGGACGCGCGCCTGCTCAATCGTTATTTCGCCGATTTCCTGGTCACCGGCTTCCTGCCGCCGTGCGACACGCCGGACGTGGCCGAGCCGGCCGTAGCGCATTTGCGCGGGCTGCTGGAAGCTGCGCTGGGCTCGGCGCTGGATGATTTCACGGCGACGCCGATGGGTGGCGACATCAGCATCCTGAGCGAGCTGGCCTCGACGCGCAGCGGTGGGCGAACCGGATTGTGGCATTGCGAGGGAAGGGGGGCGCGCCCCCTGAACGCCGTGCTCAAGCTGAAACCGGCCGAACGCGAACAGGGCGCCGTCATGCTGGCCACCGCGGGCCTGTGCAACGTGGGCCTGGAAGCCACGTTCGCCGCGCACCTGCACCGCATGCCCTACCGCCGTTCCATCGAGCGTGAACACGCCATTGGACTGATGACTGACGCCCGCATTGCCCGCCACATGCCGGACACGCTGGCGATCCTGCCTGCCGGACCTGACGGCGTCAGCGGCATGCTGTTCGGCTTTCTGGACGAAGCGCAGTTTGTGCATGAAGGAACGCAGTGGAGCGCGGCCCATCTGGATGCCGCGGTGCGCGGCCTGGGCAACATTCACGCCGCCTGGCTGGGGCGTGAACAAGAGTTGCTGGCCGCCGACTGGATTGCCTGCGAGTCATGCGGGCCTGGCCTGCTGGCAATGCAGCCGCTGTGGCGTGCGCTGGCCGAGTTTGCGGGACCACGTTTCAGCGCGATGCTGGGACGCGATGCCCTGCGGGAACAGCGCGCCTGGATCGACGGCATGCCGCATTGGCTACCCGCTACATTTTCCATGCCGAACACCCTGATTCACAACGATTTCAATCCACGCAACATGGCGTTTCGCAACAAGCCGCACGGCCTCGAACTGTGCGCCTACGACTGGGAACTTTCCACGGTCGGGCTGCCGCAGTACGACCTCGCCGAGCTGCTGTGCCAGGTGCTGCCGGAACGGGGCAGGGCGGCGATTGCCGAAAAGGCGATCAACGGACATCGTATTGCGCTGCAGGCAGCCTCGGGACAGCGGCTGGATGCGGCCGCATGGCGCGAAGGCATGGCGCTGGCCTTGCGCTGTTTCATCGTTTGCAGGTTGCCGATGTACGTGATCATCGACCGCTTCCGACCCCAGGCGTTCTTGCCGAAGGTGGTGCGCAATGCGTGGTGGCTGGCCGATTGGCTGGAGGCAAGCAAGGAGCCGGTTGCGGACCGAACCCTGGCCGCTGTACTATAGGTTCTTGCAGCAGACCGGGGCCTAATCCACGCACAGGAGCTCGCTATGACTCGCAGGACGCCTATCGAGCGCTATCGCAACATTGGCATCAGCGCGCATATCGACGCCGGAAAAACCACCACCACCGAGCGCATCCTGTTCTACACCGGCGTGAACCACAAGCTGGGCGAGGTGCACAACGGCGCGGCCACCATGGACTGGATGGAGCAGGAGCAGGAACGCGGCATCACCATTACCTCGGCCGCGACCACCGCCTTCTGGAAGGGCATGGCGGGCAATTTCGACGAGCACCGCATCAATATCATCGACACGCCCGGTCACGTTGACTTCACCATCGAGGTGGAACGCTCGATGCGCGTGCTCGACGGCGCCGTCATGGTGTACGACGCCGTGGGCGGCGTGCAGCCGCAGTCCGAAACGGTGTGGCGCCAGGCGAACAAATATGCGGTGCCGCGCCTCGCCTTCATCAACAAGATGGACCGGGTGGGCGCCGATTTTTTCCGCGTACGCGAGCAGATCGCCCTGCGCCTGAAAGGCGTTGCGGTACCGATCCAGATCCCGCTTGGCACCGAAGACGACTTCCATGGCGTGATCGACCTGGTCAAGATGCGCGCCATCCGCTGGGACGACCAGACCCAGGGCGTGGAGTTTGCCTACGAAGATATTCCGGACGGTCTGAAAGCCAGTGCCGACGAGTGGCATGAGGCGATGGTATCGGCCGCGGCCGAAGCGACCACGGAACTGACCGAAAAATACCTGAACGGCGAAGCGCTGACCGAAGCCGAGATCAAGGCGGGGCTGCGCCAGCGCACGATCCGCAACGAGATCGTGCCCATGTTGGCCGGCAGCGCTTTCAAGAACCGCGGCGTGCAGGCGATGCTCGACGCGGTGATCGAGTACCTGCCGTCCCCGCTCGACATTCCAGCCATCGCCGGGCATGACGAGCGCGACATGCCGATCGAACGCCATCCGTGCGACCATGAGCCGTTTTCCGCGCTGGCCTTCAAGATCATGACCGATCCCTTCGTCGGCCAGCTGACGTTCTTCCGGGTGTATTCCGGCGTGGTCAACTCGGGCGACGCCGTCTACAACCCGACCAAGGGCCAGCGCGAGCGCCTCGGGCGCATCCTGCAGATGCACGCCAACGAGCGCAAGGAAATCAAGGAGGTGTATGCGGGCGATATCGCCGCTGCCGTGGGCTTGAAGTCGGTCACCACGGGCGACACGCTCAGTTCGCCCGAGCATGTGATCGTGCTGGAAAAAATGATCTTCCCCGAGCCGGTGATCTCGCAGGCGGTCGAACCGAAGACCAAGGCCGACCAGGAGAAGATGGGCGTGGCCCTGAACCGGCTGGCGCAGGAAGATCCGTCCTTCCGCGTGCATACCGACGATGAATCAGGGCAGACCATCATGTCGGGCATGGGCGAGCTGCATCTGGAGATTCTGGTGGATCGCATGCGCCGCGAGTTTGGCGTTGAGGCCAACGTCGGCAAACCCCAGGTGGCCTACCGCGAAACGATCCGCAAGCCGTCGGTGGACGTAGAGGGCAAGTTCATCAAGCAGTCGGGCGGGCGCGGGCAGTACGGCCACGTGGTGCTCACGCTTGAACCATCAGGGCCCGGCAAGGGCTATGAATTCGTCGACGCCATCAAGGGCGGCGTGGTGCCCCGCGAGTTCATTCCGGCGGTCGACAAGGGCGTGCAGGAGACCCTGCGCGCGGGCGTGCTGGCCGGCTACCCGGTGGTCGACGTGAAGGTCACGCTGACCTTCGGCTCCTACCATGACGTCGATTCGAACGAGAACGCCTTCCGCATGGCCGGCTCGATTGCCTTCAAGGAAGCGATGCGGCACGGCGACCCGGTGCTGCTTGAACCGATGATGCATGTGGCGGTCGAAACGCCCGAAGAATTCATGGGCAATGTGATGGGCGACCTGACGTCGCGCCGCGGCCTGGTGCAGGGCTCGGACGAGATTCCCGGCGGTGGCGGCAAGCTGGTCAGCGCGTCGGTGCCGCTGGCCGAGATGTTCGGCTACTCGACGCGGCTGCGCTCGCTGACCCAGGGCCGGGCCACCTACACCATGGAATTCAAGCACTACGCGGCCGTGCCCAAGCACATTCTTGATCAGGTGGCCGCGGCGGGCAAGGCGCGCTGAGCTAGGCGGGAGATGAGCGACTTGGCGATGTACCTGAAATCGTTGTAATTGCTCTCCAAAAAGCAACGCCTGGCAAACGGTCGGCTATCCAGACCGGACCCACCGATGTTACAGTCACAAAGTCCGCCTTTCTTTCGGGGCGGTTTTTGACAGGGATACGGTGGTGATGGAATTGAAGCGTTTTTTAGTGTGCGTTTTGGCTGGCGTGGCACTGCAGGCTCTGGTGCCTTTGAGTGCAGTTGCACAGTCGTCGGCCGAGGCGGCCGGGATCGAGGCGTATTACAAGCAGCATCCCGAGATGCGGCCGGAGGCCCTGCGCCTGGCGAAGACGCCGGTGTCGGGCAAGGCGCACGCGCAAGGTGTTTGCGTGCGTCCCGAGTACCCGAAAAAAGCGCTGCGCGAAGAGCATCAGGGCAGCGTTGAACTGGAGTTCCTGATCGACCTTGATGGCTCGGTTGCCGATTCGATGATCAGGAAGTCGTCCGGCCATGCGCTGCTCGATGCCGCAGCCGTCAAGGCACTGTCCAAATGCAAATTCAGGCCGGGTACCAAGGATGGCAAGCCGGCCAGGACATGGCAGTCGGTCGGCTATGATTTTTCGCTGAAATAGGCCTATCCGCGCGTTTGTTTTGCCTGCCTGCTGCGAGTCTGCAAGCGCAGGCTGCCCGAAACTGAAATTTACCATTCATCTCACGCTGCTCGAGTTGCACCTGGTGCGACTTATCTCCGCTGCGTAAATGACTGTCTTGGTGCGGCGGTGCGGCTTGCCAAAGAGAAAACTTACTGACAATATGCCTGTACTTACGGTGGTTCCGTTATTGATCATCACGACTCAAGTCAGATAGAAGGAGTATGCAATGGATAAACTCACCAAACTGCTTTTCATATCGGTCTGTATGCTGTTTGCCGGGAACGCTGTGGCACAGGCGACGCCGGTAGCTCGCATCAACACCTTGCAACTCAAAAATACGCCACCTGTTGTCAATCCCGCTGCTGTGTCGCGCCTGGGACAGGTTGCGATTGCGCTTCCGCTGACCGAGGAGCAAGTGCAAGCTGAAATCAAAGTTCAGAGAAAGAAAAACGATGATGTCAGCAACGCGATCCGCAAGGTCGACGCGAGCTTTACACGGGTGAATAGCACACCGGCCACGGGGAACTCGTGTGTGGACCCTGACACCACGTGGAACCCGCGTAGTGGAGAGTCGTTTTCCTGCTCTGGATTGACCACTTGCAATGCACGTTCGTCACGCTGGTCAAAAAATCGCTTTAATCCATGCGAGGCAGGCGTCGCCATCGATAGCTGCATTCATTCGGACGAATGCAAAACGGGCAGTATCTGCGACACCGGCAAGCAAGTATGTGTTCGCCGTTAATCAGGAGACCATGATGAAAAAAATCCTACGCCTTGTATTCGGGATCGTCTTTGCTTTAGCCATGCTTACAGTGAATGCCGCCGAGGACACGCGCATTACCCACTACAAGAACCAGGTGCATTTGAATGCGGACCAACTGCGCGCCAGGTCCAAAGACCTCGTAGCGTGGCAGAAGAGTAATTGGGTGGCGCCGCGCGTATGCACCGGCAGCACCTTAAGCTGGGCCAAGACACCGGCCGGCAAACCCGCCGCGCTGGTCGACTGCGCACCGTTCCAGTGTTCGACTGACGGGGTGTGCAAGCAGTCGTGTTCGAATGACGCCGGCTGCGCAAGCGGCGCCAAGTGCCTCGATACCGATGCCAGCGGGCAGAATGGCGTGTGCGCGGCGCCGTGATCGTGGTTGGATAATTTAGCGCAGCAAGGACGCGATGAAATACTCTGTAGATTTTTGGCCGGATGACGTTGATGGTGATGTGCTCAGGCAAATGCGAAAAAGTGGCTTCGATTTTGAAGAGCCGGTCGACCTCGACTTCAACGTGGATTTTGAAACTTGGCCACCCTCTGACGAATTTGTCGACATGCTGCGCGCGCAGTATCCGAATTTGACGGTGTATGAGCCTGATGATGAAGACGACGGGTATGTGCTGTTCGTTGTGAATGCGGTTCTGACTTACGAACTTGTGATGTTTGTGCAAAGCACGGTCAGTGAAATGGCGGACCCATTTGGCGGTAAATGTGAATCATGGGGCGTGCTGCACTAGCAAAGGCATGAATTCGAAGCATTCCCGAGGTAAGTCCATGTCCACTTTTTGAAATTGCCTGCACAAGGTCCAGCTGGCAGTTGGCGCTGCGTTGCCCAGGCTTACTCGGCTTTGCTGGAAAAAACACGCTTCGTTTCAACGCTCCGCTCGTCGTCCCCTTTCGTGATGACGTATGGGACGTCGTCGCCTCTCCTGCGTCACGTGATATGATCAGATGACCATCTGAATAGTCAGGAGGGAACGATGTCCACCTATACGCTTGCCGAGGCAAAAGCACAACTGAGTCGGCTAATCAGCCTGGTTGAAGCCGGCGAGGAAATTACAATTACCAAGCGTGGGCGCGCGGTTGTGAAGCTAGTGCCCAGCGAGCCTCCGCGCCAACAAATGCCCAGTCTTGCCGAACACCGCGCCCAAATGACTCCGCAAACAGAGTCCGCAGGTGAATTCATTCGAAAGCTGCGCGAATCTGACCGCTATTGATGCGTTACCTTGATACGAGTGTACTGCTTGCTTTCTTGCTCCCGGAGGCGGGCAGTAGTGCGGCCGAAGCTCTGATGACCAGTAATGGAGATCCCCTTGCCGTTAGCTCGTGGTCAGAGGTCGAGCTGATGTCGGCACTGGGCGTCAAGATCCGCTCTAAGCAAATTGCGGAGCGGGAAGCGATTAGTGCAATGGGTGCATACACGCGCCTCGTTTTGCCTTGCTTACGCAGAATTGAGGTCGCCGATGCCGATCATCGAAAGGCCGTTGAACTGCTGAAAGGATGGCGCACTTCACTTCGCGCCAGCGATGGTCTCCACCTCGCCATTGCAGACGCGCATCGGGCGACAATCTTTACATTCGATCAGGGTATGGTGAAAGCTGGAGCGGCTCTGGGCGTTGCTGTTCGATTGCTAGAGTTTAAATAAGCTCTGAAAAATCAACGGTCGCAAGTCGACCAGAAAGTACGGCGCGCAAGTCGGTCAGCTGCGTGTTGCGGCCATGCGAGTACAGATGAAAAAAACACACGAGGAGGCGAAGTCAACGATGGAATATCGGTATCAGGTGGCATCGGATGTTCTTCGCGACGGCCTGGGTGTGGAGCTGACCGCTGCGGACGGGAACGTCATCGCGGAAGTTTTTCGGTGCGACGCGGACAATTCCTTAACGGTAACCCTATACGTTGAAGCGGTGCCGTTTGCCCATATTGAAAAGCTGATCGGTATGGTGCGGAGAAATCTTGGCGGATTCGAAGACGGAACAAATCTGCCGCCTCCTATTGCATAGCGTAGGGTGGCATTTTAGTATGCGGTCTGCAAATAAGGAGTATTGATGGGCAAGAATCGCTTAGAAGCATTTAGCGACGGCGTCATCGCCATCATCATCACCATCATGGTGCTGGAACTGAAGGTGCCGCACGGCGACACTATCGACGTGCTGTGGCCGCTGATGCCGGTCCTGCTCAGCTACGTCCTCAGCTTCATCTACGTTGGCATCTACTGGAACAACCACCACCACCTGATGCATGCGGTCAGCCACATTAATGGCACGGTGCTGTGGGCCAATCTGCACCTGCTGTTCTGGCTCTCCCTGATTCCTTTCGTTAGCGGCTGGATGGGCGAGAATCACTTCGCGGCGATGCCGGTCGCTGCCTACGGCGTGGTGCTGTTCATGTGCGCCATCGCGTACACCGTGCTCGTGCGCTGCCTGACCCATCACCACGGCGGCAACCAGGTGCTGGCCAAGGCGATTGGCAATGACAAGAAGGGCTGGCTTTCCCTGTTGCTGTATCCGAGCGGCGTGGGGCTGGCCTTCGTACACCCGTGGCTGGGGTTCAGTCTCTATGTCATCGTGGCCCTGGCCTGGCTGGTGCCGGATAGCCGCATCGAAAACCAGCTTTCCAAAGGCGCCTGATCTTTCGGACAAGCTAACCGTGCGCGCCGTCCTGGCGCACGCCAGCCAATATGCATTGACACGCAATATTATTCGGAATATATTTGCAGTCATAATTGGAAACGCTTCCACCTAACTTTAAAATAGTGCACCGGCAATGACCGGGCCGTCAGGAGACCTTTGACCACGCAAAAAATCGCCTTCACGGCGGATGGTTTCGTGCGCCCTTTTTTCAAGGACAGTCTCCTCTCACAGCGATAAAAACACGCCAATGATTCAAGGTTGGCATGGAGTGGCTCAGACTTTCTTGAAAGCGCTGGACCATATTTTGAGAGGTGTAGAAACGAGGAGCCATTTTGAAAAAGCATAACAACATGAAACAACGATTTGTCCTGTCCGCCATCTCGGCCGGCATCCTGATGCTGTACGGCGCACAGGCATCGGCCAGCGTGACCAGCCCCGTCATTGGCCAGCTGCTGTGGTCGGAGGAATTCAACGGCACAACCCTGGACACGAACCGCTGGACGCCGGTGGAGGGCAATGGTTGCCAGATCAACCTGTGCGGCTACGGCAATCAGGAGCTGGAGTACTACAGCCCGAACAATCTTTCCATCGTCAACGTGCCGTTCGAGCCAAGCTCGCGCGCGCTGGCGATCAAGGCGCAAAACCAGGTGGTCGGCAGCAACGTGTTCACGTCCGGGAAAGTGTCCACCTCCGGCAAGGTGCAGGTCCAGTACGGCATGATCGAAATGCGTCTGAGTACGCCTGCTGTTGGCACCGGCTTGTGGCCGGCCGCATGGATGCTGGGCGTGAGCCCGCAGACATGGCCGCGCAATGGCGAGATCGACATCATGGAAATGGGCTATCGCGCGTCCGCCAGGGCTGCGGCAGGCAACGCGCCGGTGAATAATTTTGCCGGTGCCAACGTCATCACCTTCCAGCAGGCCGCCTGCGTTCCCGGTAATGAAAGCTGCGCCGCCTCGACCGCATGGCAGACCAAGAACTGGTATGTCGCTTCGCAGCCGCTGGTGAACCGCTTCGTCACCTACCGCTTCTATTGGACCGACACACAGATGCGTTTCACCGTCGTCGACAACGGTGTCGAGCGCGACCTTTACGATAATCCGCTGCCGGTCAATTCAACCGCGCTGCAGGCACCGTTTTACCTGCTGCTTAACCTTGCCGTTGGCGGTAATTTTACCGATGCCGCGAGCCCGGGGCAGGTTACCGCGCCGCTGCCGGGCACCATGTATGTCGATTATGTGCGCGTGTACCAGCTCGATGGCAAAGGCACCGTCAAGCTGGGTAGCCAGAACGTTCCCGAGGTGGGCAAGTTCGGCGTCTTCACCGACCTCACCGCAGTCAATAACAAGCAGGTTGCGGGAACCAGTTCCGACGTATTCGTCTGGAATGCCGCGTCTACATCGGCCGGGAATACCGCGCCGTATGAAGGCGCCAATGTCTTTGCCATGAACTACACGGCGGCGGGCCAGTGGTTCGGCGGCAGCATCCAGTCGCGCCAGGTGCACGACATGAGCAACTTCAAGAACGGGACCGTCAAGTTCAAGATCAAGATTCCTGCCAACGTCGCCTTCAAGGTCGGCATCCAGGACACCTATACCAATCAGAATGCGGTCACGTTCCCAGCCAACGCCACCGCATATGGCCTGGTCCGCAACGGGAACTGGGCTACTGCGACGATTCCGGTTTCTGAATTGGTCGGACCGAAGGTAGCACTGCAGTCGATGCTGGACCAGTTCCAGATTTTCAGCGTCGATGGGGCATTGCCGACTACGCCGTTCCAGATGGCTGTGGACGATATTATTTGGGATACCGGCGTTCCAACGCCAACGCCAACGCCGACACCAACGCCGACGCCGACGCCAACGCCAACGCCAACGCCAACGCCGACGCCAACACCAACGCCGACGCCGACCCCAACGCCGGCGCCAATCTTCAGCAGCACGCAAACCAGCGCGACGACCTTGCAGTTCTCGGTGAAGACCACAAGCTGGGCCGACGTGCACTACACGGTCAATAACGGCGGCCAGCAAAACTTCCGTATGCGCCAGGATGGCGGGAACAATACCTACTCCGCCGGTGGCCTGAAGGTTGGCGATGTGGTCAGGTACAGCTTCACGTATTGGGATGTGGCGAAAAACTACGCGATCGACACCGCGCAGCAGACGTACACGATGAAGTAAGAATCAAACGGCGGCCAGCAGGCCGCCGTTTTTTCTTGACATTGGCGGCGACTACTTCTATCCTTGCGACCATGAAATCAATGGACATCCTCTTTTTTACCTTCGCCTTCCCGGCGCGCTCAGAGCAGCGTTCCGGGCCGCGACAGTGCGCCCCTTGATTTGCTTTTAACCAAGCACCATCTACAAAGGCCCACTCGGGCCTTTTTTGTTTTTAGCAGTCCATCCAGGAGCATTTATAGCATGAAGTTAGCCGACCAAGAACGCGCGCGGGACCACTGAACAAGGGTGGTCGCATGGCTCCCGCTGCGCTTGTCACCAGACAATCCACGGCCGCCCGCCATGTCAGAAAGTACCACCATGAACGCCACATTCAAACGCGCGCATTCGCGCAACTTCGGCATCATCGCCCATATCGACGCCGGCAAAACCACGCTGTCCGAACGCATCCTGCTCAAGACCGGTGAAATCCATCGCACCGGCGAAGTCCACGAGGGCACCGCCACGATGGACAGCATGGACCTGGAAAAAGAACGCGGCATCACCATCGGCGCCGCAGCGACTCGCTGCGCCTGGAACGGTTACACGTTCACGCTGATCGACACGCCCGGCCACATCGACTTCGCTATCGAAGTCGAACGTTCGCTGCGCGTGCTTGACGGCGCGGTCACCGTGCTATGCGGCGTGGCCGGCGTGCAGCCGCAAACCGAAACCGTTTGGCGCCAGGCCCACAAGCATCGCGTGCCGATGATCGTGTTCGTCAACAAGATGGACCGCGTCGGTGCTGATTTCGGCCGCGTCGTCGATCAGATCTCGGGTCGCCTTGGCGCCCTGGCAGTGCCGCTGGCAATTCCGGTGGGCGCTGGCGATACGTTCGAAGGCACCATCGATGTCCTCGGACAGCGCTTCCTGTCGTGGAGTGCCGCTGGTCTCATGACGTCCCTGCCTTTGCCGGCGCATCTGGCGGCGCAGGCAAGGGCGGCGTACGCCCACGCCGCTGCGGTTGCTGCAGACGCAAACGAGGCACTGACGCTGGCATTCCTGGCCGACGATACCTTGTCGCCTGCCGATATTGCTATTGGCTTGCGGGCGATGACGCTGGCGCGGCGTGCCGTTCCGGTGCTGGCCGGTTCGGCCTACCGCAACGCCGGCATCGAACCGCTGCTCGATGCCATCGTGGACTGGCTGCCGTCGCCCGACGAGCGCGCCGCGCCAGTGGCAACGCTGGTAGGCAAGGCCGTCACGGTTGGCATGCAGGATGACGATCCGCTGGCTGCGCTGGTGTTCAAGGTGGTGCATGACGACCACGGTTCGCTCTCGTACGTCAGGATCTACGGTGGCACCATGCGCGAGGGCGACCTTGTGTGGAACGCGGCGCTCGACGCGCCAGTCAGGGTAGGGCGCCTGTATGTGGTGCACGCCGATCGCAAGACCGGTGTAGGCCATGCGCAGGCAGGCAGCATTGTCGCCATGGCTGGCCTGAAGGAAGCGTTGACGGGGCATACCCTCTCGACCAGGGCCGTGCCACTGGTGCTCGAAGCGATCCATGCGGGCGAACCGGTCGTGGCCCTGGCCATTGAACCGGCCAATGGTGGCGATCGCAGCAAGATGCTCGCTGCGCTCGAACGCTTCCGGCGCGAGGATCCGTCCTTGCGTCTGGAAAGCGATCCGGTGAGCGGCGAGACGGTGCTGTGGGGGATGGGCGAGCTGCACCTTGACGTGGTGCTTGAACGCGTGCGCCGGGAAACCGGCGTGGCGCTCAAGGCTGGCGCGCCCAAGGTCGCCTACCGCGAAACCATCGCCGGTCCCGGCGTGGAAGTGGAAGGCAAAGTGGCCAAGCAAACCGGCGGCAACGGGCAGTATGCGCGCGTGGTGCTCAGGGTCGAGCCTTTCGATGGCGTGTTTGCCTTCGAAAACGCGATCAAGGGCGGCGTTGTGCCCGTGGCGTTCATCCCGGCCGTCGAGAAAGGCGTTCGGCAGGCCATGGCGCAAGGTCCGTTGGGCTTTCCGGTCACCGGCGTCAGGGTGACCCTGCTTGATGGCGACTACCATGCCGTCGACAGCAGCGACATGGCATTCATGGCCGCTGCAAGGGAAGGGGCGCTGGCAGGGCTGAAGCGGGCCAGTCCGCTGATACTCGAGCCAGTCATGCTGGTCACCGTTGATGCGCCGTCCGCGAATGCGGGCGATGTCATCGGTGATTTGCAGCAGCGCGGCGGCAGGGTGCACGGCATCGAAGAGCACACCGGCCGCGTCGAGGTGCTGGCCGATGTACCGTTGGCCAGGCTGTTCGGACATACGAACAAGCTGCGCTCGCTGTCGCAGGGACGCGCGTTTGCCAGCGCGGTGTATGCCAGGCATGCTGCCTGTGCATAAGTACGCAGAAAGGCCTGGAAGCGATTCCGGGCCTTTTTTTTCACCCGTCGTGCAACATCGCTTTTTCCCGCCCACGGGAGTATGCTGGTAATAGCCGGGTAACGAACATTAAACAGGGGACACTGTGAATCCTTCCGAACGTATTCGCGTGGTGCTGATCGATGACGATGAGCTGACCAGGGCCGCGCTGGAGCTGGCGTTACCGGCTGACTCAGTCGAGGTGATCGCGCATGCCGGCAACGGCCGCAGCGGCCTTGAGGCCTGCCTGCGCCTCAGGCCCGACGTGGCCTTCCTCGATGTGCTGATGCCTGATATGGACGGCTTGCAGGTCCTGCCCGCGCTGATCGATGCGCTGCCAACAACGGCGGTGATCATGGTCACCGCCAGCAACGACCGAATCACGATCGAAAAGTCGATACTCGGCGGTGCCGCCGGTTACATCATCAAGCCATTCACACCGAGCACCGTAGCCGACGCCCTGAACAGGGCCTTGCGCCGAAAGGCCGCAACTTAAGCTTAGCAGGCGCTGCGCATCTGGTCGAAGCCGATGCGCGCGGCCTTGTAGCAGGCGCCGGCGCACTCCTCGAGTCCGTTCCGGTCCAGCACCACGATGGTGCCGCGCCGGTACTGGATCAAGCCCTCGGCCTGCAGCTTGCCAGCGGCGAGCGTGATGCTTTCGCGCCGCACGCCGAGCATGGTGGCCATGGTTTCCTGGGTCACTTTCAATTCACTGCTCAGGGAGCGGTCCAGGCGTTCGAGCAGCCAGCGACACAGCTTTTGCTCCAGCGTGCAATGGCGCGTGCCGACCACGTTCTGGGCCAGTTGGCTGAACCTGGCGAAGGTGTAACGCATCAGCAACTGAGCAAATGCACCGCCTTCGTTGAACAGTTCGCGCAGGGCATCGGTGCGCAGGCGATAGCCGTAGCCGGCGGCCTGCACTACCGCCGAGCAGGTAGCGATTTCGTCGGCATACATGGCAACCCCCAGCACGCCCTCGCGGCCGACGACGCCAATTTCCGTCGTCGCGCCATCTTCCATCACATAGTGGAGCGACACGATGGCGTTGGTTGGAAAGTAGGCGAATTCGTATTTGCCGCCGACGTCGTGCAGGTATTGGCCACGCTTGAGTTGCACCAGTTCCAAATGCGGGAACAAGCGTTCCAGATCTTCGCGGCCCAGGGCGCGCAGCAGTTCGTTCTGCTGCGCGCCAGTCAAGCTGATGGGCACATGCACTTTGTCGGCGAGGCTGGCGCCGAGCACGATATTGCGAATGGCCGCTTGCTGGTTGACTGAAGAAGCTGGAGTTGGCGAGTGGAACATTGTGGGCCTCTTGTAATGTCGTCTGAATCGGATTGCGGGGAGCGCTGCAGTGCGCTCGTCTCAGGTATCACTGTAGACTTCGCCACCGCCGGTGTCATCAGACCAAGGTGCGTGCTTATGTAGGTGACAATAAATGTCCCGTGTCATCTAATTCCTACGTGAATAAATCCTGCTGGAAATAGGTGAGCGCGTGCGCGGATCTAGTTGCTGCTACGGCGACGGGATGGGCGGGTCAGTACGCGCAGGGCGACTTCGAATTCGATGCCGCGCGCGCGCAAGTAGAGCGCGGCGGCCTGGGTATCGATGGCGGCCTGCACGGCCAGTGCCTGTTCGACTTTTTTTGCTGATTTGTGATCGGGGCGGGGAAGGTGGTAGTGGTCGTACATCGAAGGGTCTCCTTTCAAAAAATATAGCATGGGTCCTGCGGCGCACGCGGCGGCGGGCCGACTATATTTCGCGGCATTTCTATTAATCAATGCATCGGTGTAAGATGGCTCGCCTGCATTTTTCCCGCCACCAAATCGGAGTCCCTGATGAAGCAATCCCTGAGCTATTCCCTGTCGATCGCCGCCGTCGTGCTGGCCGCTTCCTGCGCCAAGGCGGCCGAGGTGCTGGTCACTGCCGCGCAACTGCTCGATGTACGTACAGGGAAGATGATCGCCAATCCGCAAGTGCTGATCCGCGACGGCCGCGTGGTTGAAGTGCGGCAGGGCGCCGTCGCCGCAGGGCCGGCCGTTACGCGGATCGACCTGCCGGGCATGACCTTGCTGCCGGGCCTGATCGACATGCACGTCCATCTCGATAGCGACCCCGGCTACGGTGGTTATACCTACCTCGAATACGGCGACCGTTTCTGGTCGGTGCTGACCGTGCCGCACGCCGGCAAGACGCTGGACGCGGGCTTTACCACGGTGCGCAACGTGGGCTCGGATGCCTGGAACGACGTCGGCCTGCGCCAGGCCATCGAGCAAGGGAAGGTGCGCGGGCCGCGCGTGGTGACGGCCGCGTACAGTTTTGGCGCCACCGGCGGCCACTGCGATTCAACCTTCTTCCCGCCGTCGTTGAAGCAGGCCAGCCCGTATAACGCCGACAGCCCGGAGGCGGGGCGCAAAATGGTGCGCGAGCTGCGCAAATACGGCGCGCAGGTCATCAAGATCTGCGCCACCGGCGGCGTATTCTCGCGCAACACCGAGCCCGGGCAACAACAGTTGAGCCTGGCCGAAATGAAGGCCATCGCCGACGAGGCGCATCAATGGGGCATGCAGGTGGCGGCCCATGCGCATGGCACGGCCGGCATCAAGGATGCGATCCGGGCCGGCGTCAATACCATCGAACACGCCAGCCTGATCGACGACGAAGGCATCGCCCTGGCCAAGAAGCATGGCGCCTGGTTGTCGATGGATATTTACAACACGGACTACACCCAGGCCGAAGGCAAGAAGAACGGTGTGCTGGAAGATAATTTGCGCAAGGACCGTGAAATTGGCGACGTGCAGCGCCAAAATTTCAAGCGCGCGCACGCCGCCGGCGTCAAGATGATTTACGGCACCGACGCCGGCGTGCATCCGCACGGCGACAATGGCAAGCAGTTCGCAACCATGGTGCGCTACGGAATGAGCCCTCTGCAAGCGATCCAGTCGGCCACGGTGAATGCGGCCGAGGCACTGGCCAGCAAGGATGTCGGCGTGATCGAAGCGGGGCGCTATGCCGACATGATCGCCGTCGCTGGCGACCCCACGCGCGATGTGCGGCTGCTGGAAAACGTCGCTGTCGTGATCAAGGGCGGCGAGGTGGTCAAGGGCGCGAAGTAATTTGCGGCATCAGCCGGGTGCGCCCATCAGCAGCCCGGCGATGGTATGGGCCTGCACCAGCGGCTCCAGGGTGTCGACCGCGCGGAACGCCAGGTGGCGCCGCAGTTCGGGCGGCAGTTGCGCGCTGAAGGTGCGCGTGAGCTGCAGGTCGTGCTTGTCGGCGTTGCTGGCGTCGGGCGCGTCGACCCCCAGCACAAACACCGGGCGCGCGCGCGGCGACCCGTTGGCCGTGCCGCGATGCACCGTCAGGGCCGAGCGCGCGGAAATGTCGCCCATGCGCGGCAGCTTGCGCTGGCGCCGCGCCTCGTAGCGCGCGTGGCTGGCGGCGGGCGGGAACATCGGATCGCCCTCCCAGGTGTCCCATTGGGTGCCGGGCGCAATCTCGAGCGGACCCATGTCGTCCGTCACATCGACCGTCGTGATATTGAAGGCCAGCGAATTGAGGCGCCGGCCCAGCACGGTAGCGGGCGGGGCCGGGAAATCGCGGTGCCAGGGCTGTTTCATGGCGCCCGGGCCGGGCACATCGAAGCCGGCCTCGACGATCCGGTAATCGGGACCGAGCACGGCCTCGCACACCGCCACCACCCATGGATGGGTGATGATGTCGATGAAGCCGCGCAGGCGCTCCGGGTGGATCTCGACGTAGTAGCGGTTGGGACCCCGTTCAAGCGCACCGCCGGGCAGCTGGCGCGCTTCGTCGAACAGCACGGCGATATCCTCGCCGAGGCGGCGTACCCAGTCGCGCGCGAAGGCGGCCGGGCAGGCGGTGATGCCGTCGCCATACAGGGCGCCCAGGATGGCGCCGGCGTCGTAGTGGTGGGGATGGATGTGCATGGAAGGCATAGACAGTCTTACCCGCAAAAAGTTCCGCTGGTATGCTAGGTGTAGTGACCTGCATTTAAAATCGATACGACCAGCATTCCATCCGATTCTCAGCCAGGAATAACTGCAATTGAAGGTCGCCTCAAACCAGCATTAGCTGCAAATGAACCGGCATTTATCCGCGCCAACCTGCATTCCGTCGCCGCGAACCAGCATTATTTGCGAATGTCAACACGATGGGCCAGCAAAGCTTACCGGCTCGTACCGTGCACCGTGAGGACTGTGTCGGCGGCCCTCAAGATCCATGCCCCCCCAAGTCACGTTGAAATGGATGCCGTACAGCGTTTTACTTTCCAAAACCTACCTTCTTTTTGCGCAGCTTTACCCATATCACCAGGCCCGTCACGAAGAATGCCAAAGGGATGAGTCCGAACAGGCTGATGAATATCCTTCCCACCACGCCAAAAGCCTCACCCGTATGCAGTGGAAACAGCCAGCTCAGGAATTTATCGCCACCTTGGGCCCGTTCTGGATCAATTACACGAAGCACGCTGGCGTCCCCTGAATCGATGCTGATGCGCGTCGCGCCTGGGCCTTGGCGAAATTCGGCGGACTGTCGCACGCGAATTTCAAATGGCTGGCCGGTCTTGGCTGGGAAGGACACCCGTGAAACGCGCCCATCAGGAAACTTCGCCTGCGCCGCTGTTACCGCGACGGCAACCGACATGCCGTCGCTAGGTCGGATACTCCGGTTCATCAATTTGGTGTTTGGCGTCACCGGCGAAATGACGTTAACAACCGGCGCCACCCATTGCGGCATATTGAAGTGGATGCCCGACAGTGCTGATACAAGCAGCACGGGTGCCGCGAAGAAACCTCCCGCGCGGTGCAGTTGGAAGCTGAACCGTGGCCACGAGCCACCATGCCGGACCGTCACAGCATTCCAGATCGCCAAGCGTATCATGCGCGGCCACCACAGAATCATGCCGGTCAGTACTGTGAGCAGAAGCGAGACACCCGTTACCGCCACAATCACCTTGCCTGTTTCGCCAGCGACCATGTAGCGGTGAATGTGGAACAAAGTCGGCATCAACAGGAGGCGCGATATTCCAAGTTCCCCCCAGTTGCGTTCGCCCGTCACGCTCAGATTTGCAGGATCGATCATTACTTGGCGCGTGACGGACTGGACCCAAGGAGCGTTGCCGTGGCCAGGTGCTGAACGGTACGACGCGACAAAGACATCGCCGGCACGCACGGGTGTCTCCAGCGTATTCGGCTTCCCATAGCGCGGATCGCCCGCCAATGCGTCACCGACGGCTTGGATCAGTGCTGGATCGACACGCAACGGATCGCCCGTGCGCAGCGCACGCGGCGGAGCCACATGCAGTAAGTCTGGGTTTAAGAAAACGTCCAGTTCGTGCATCCAGCTGAGGGCAGAACCAGTTAAGCCAAGCACGACGAGAATTGTTCCAAAGACCAGGCCGGTCCACAAATGCACGGTAAGGGCAATCTTTTTCATAGATGCAAGAGGTTCCATACTCATGTTTAAATGAGAATAATTCTCAATAAGCTTGATGAAGTGAATAAGAATGGTTATCATTCTCATTTTACACTGCTCGGCGGGAAAGATCACCGCGCTATTTCAAGGACTGTTGTCGTATGCCCTCAATCAAGCCCCTCGCCCTTTCCGTTGCCGCCGCGTGCCTCACTATGGCGACATCTAATTCCTTTGCCCAGAGAGCAGATGACAACACGGAAGGCCTAACGGCTGAAGTGGTAGTTACAGCGACGCGTGGCCAAAAGGCCATCGACAAAATTCCCGGCGCGATCTCCGTCATCAGCCAGCAGGAACTGTCGTCGCAATACCTGATCGCGGACGATCCATCGCAGGCACTAGCTACTTTCATACCTGGCTACGCGCCGAGCCGCCAGAAAATGACCTCGACCGGGGAATCCCTGCGCGGGCGTCAACCGCTGATTCTGCTTGATGGCATTCCTCAATCCAATCCACTACGCGCCGGCATGCGCGAAGGTTATTTCGCCGACAGCTTCATCATCGAACGCATTGAAGTGATCAACGGCGCGTCTGCGGTGCAGGGGATGGGCGCGACCGGCGGCATCATCAACTACATCACCAAGGCGCCGCGTACGAACGGCACCACTCACGGTATCAACGTGCGCGCTTCCACCCAATTCAGGTCAGACAATCTCGACTGGAAGACGGGTTACTCGATAGCCCACAAGTCCGATGCCTTCGACTTTCTTGGCTATGCGGCCGTGCAAAGGCGCGGCATGGGCTACGACGGAAAGGGCCGCCGGCTTGGCATTGACACCGTCCAGGGCGATACCCTTGACACTCATGGGGACGATTTGTTCTTCAAAATAGGCAAGACCTTCGGCGCGCAGCGCCTGCAGCTATCCCTGAATCGCTTCAACCTTGAGGGCGACGGCGATTACATGAACGATCCCGGTATCGTGGCCGAGGGCGTCCCGACCAGCTCCTTACCGGGCACCCCGGTTGGCGAAGCGACCCGCAACAAGGTGCGCAGCGCGAGCCTGGACTACCGCCACGCTGACTTGGCTGGCGGCAGCTTCAGCGCGCAACTGTTCAGCCACGACTTCGAGTCTTTGTATGGCGCGACCAAAGTGGCCACCTTCCAGGACATTCGGATCGCCCCTCGCGGCACGTTGTGGGACCAATCCCAGATCATTGCTGACAAACTGGGGGCGCGCATAACTTACGTGCGCCCGGATACACTCATCACCGGCCTTGAGGCGACCTTCGGCGTGGACTTTTTGCGCGATCAGACCGAGCAACGACTGGCACTGACAGATCGCACCTGGGTGCCACTGCTGAAATTTAATTCGACAGCGCCCTTCGCCCAACTTGAGTATGAATATGGCCCGATCACAATTCGGGGAGGCGTTCGCCACGAAATCGCCAAACTACGCGTCGATACATACACCACCTTGGCTGCCTATGGCAGCCGCCTGGTACAGGGCGGTTCTGCGAAGTTTTCCGAATCGGTCAAGAACGTTGGAGCGATCTGGCGCTTTGCGCCAAAGTGGTCGGCCTTCGTCGCCAGCTCTGAGGGCTTCGGCTTGCCGGACGCTGGCTTGGTGTTGCGGGGGGTGGCAACGCCCGGGCAGTCCGTGTCAAATCTGATCAGTCTCCAGCCTATCGTCACCCGTAATAATGAAATCGGCCTCAACTGGCGCGGCGCCAATGGACAGTTCGGCATTTCGCGCTATGATTCGCGATCCAAGTTGGGCAGCGTGATCCGGATTAACTCGGCCGGAGTCGGTCTTGTTGAGCGCGTTCCTACAACCGTCAAAGGCTGGGAAGTCAGCGGCGAATGGCGTCCAACCAAGCCGTTGTCGTTCTCCGGCAGCTACGCCCAGACCGACGGCAAGACCGCCGCTACGCAGGGCGCGCCGATGGACGTTTCGCTTGGTGCCCGCTCGCAGGGGCCGAATAAAGCTGTATTGGCTGGGAACTGGAAGTGGCTGCCCGCGTCGCAGATGCGTTTGCAGGCCACTCACCTATTTAATCGCGACATCAATATCGGCCGTATGGTCGGCACCAGCAAGCTGGAAGAACACTTCAAGGGCTACACCCTGCTCGACGCGGCCGCGACCTATGATACGCGCCATGGCAAATTTGGCGTGAGCATTGAGAACCTGCTCGACAAGCAATACATCGGCTACTATTCGCAAGCGGCTGCGGCGACTGACCCTGGCAATACCTATGCTGGTCGCGGTCGCACCCTGGCCGTGAACTGGAGTCGCATGTTTTAATCGACACCTGAAAATCGTCGCCGAAAAACCGTGCAGCCGTCTCCGAGCTGGACGGTTTTTTTGCTTTAGTGCTTGCGCGCGCATGGTAAAAAAGCCAGGCCGGCACACCGCGATTCCAGTTGTGGAAGTTCAACCACGTTATTTCATTCCTGACCAATACTATTCTGACGATCAGGAAGTATATGTCGACCCAAGCTGGCAACAGCGTCGCGAATGGTGCGAGCGGCGTGCGTGGCGACGCGCCGAGCGGCTTCGGCGGGAAGAATGGCTGCGGGAACAGTGGCGCAGAGAGCACTGGCGCCAGGAACACCGGCGGCATGATCGGCGCGATTTGGATGACAGGGATTGATGCTGTGCAATGCTGGCTTAGGGCGATTGCCAGCGCACAGCCAACATCGAAGGAAAATCAGGATGGGGCTGGTAGTGTAGTGTCAAAGGTTCCGCGACGCAGAAAACGCAACGTGACGGCCGTGATCATATAGCTTGCGACCAAAGGCCAGAACACATAGCGCATCGGGAGTTGGCCAAGCGCCAATGCGCCGATGCCGATGCCAAGCAGCGCGCCCGCCTTTGCCGCACTATTTCCGGCGCCAAGGACCTCACCTTGGTAGGCTGTGTCGGCCCGACTCGACAACAGGCCGTAGAACACCGGGAGCAGCGCACCAAGGCACACCCCCCACAGAATGCGGGTAATTACGAATACTGGTATGTTGACACTTAGTGCCTGCACCGCAACGATCGCGACGCTGGCCCAGCAGACCAATTCGACCTCGCGTAGCACTTTCCCTTCCTCTCGTAGCGCAAACCGGCGGGCCCAAAGCGGTGCGGCGATGCACAATCCGAGTGCCGTAGCGCCGTAACACAGACCGGTGATCCAGGCTGGCGTACGCAATACCTGTTCGGCGTAGACGCCAAAGAACGCTTGCGGCATCATTTTACTCGCCTGGACAAGGACAATAGCCAGCAATAAACCTAGCACCGGTGTCAACACAGACACCGGTCGCGCCGCGATAGGCGATTTGGACTGCTTCGGTCGTGCTGCTATTGACGGTAAGGACCGCCAGACGGCAATCGCGCACACTGCGCAAATGGCTGCTGCGCTAAGGTTGACGGTCCGAAAATCGAATGCGTCGTATAGCCAGCCGCCCAGCACCGGACCGAGTATTGAGCCGACGGCAGTTGCCATTTGCAGGCGGGCCATCAGGGCGCCGCGTTCGGCCTTGCCCACCAGCGATCCGCCATAGGCCTGGGCTGCTGCAATGAAGCCCGCAAGCCCGCCTTGCACCAGCCGCGCAACCAAGATGACTGCGGTATCATTGCTGTACGCGATCCACAACTGGGTAAGCGCGAGCGCAACGAGCGCGCGCAACAGCATTGGCTTGTGGCCGACGCGGTCGCCCCAACGCCCCCACAACGGTGCCAGCAACATCGCAGTCACCATCGGCCCTGCATAGGCAACGCTGCTCGCCCATGCTAACGCCGTCGGCGATAGCTGCCCCAGCTGGCGAAGGTGCAGCGGCCAGAACGGCGCGGTCATTTCCATCGCTCCCATCGACACCAACTGGATCAGGAACAGCGCGCGCAGTGCCTGTGCACCAGGCGTTGTAGTCGGCATCACCACCGTCACTGTCCTGCGCTTGCCAATGGATTAGCCATCTCTCCATGCACGTCATCCGAGGTGTCGGACAGCCGCATCCGGAGAAGAGCCTTGGCTGGCCAGTTGGCTTCCAATACGGCAGCCCGTTCGGCTTTCCAGCGGTGCGGGTCCGCACGATCACGCAAGCGGTCGAATGCGTCGACCGTGGATGCTCGCAGCACGTTGAAGAACGCCACCTCGGTGTGGCGGTAACTGCGCGACAACAGCAGACCTAGTTCCGATAAGTGGCACAACATGACGGCGTGAAGGAACTTGTCTCGCACCGGCACTTCTGTATCGAAAACGGTATGGCCCTCGCGGAACACTTCCAGCTTTAACCCGGTCCGTTGCAGACTTGGCCCATGCACGCGCAAATCGCCAAAGTCGCGTACCAGCAGCTGAACTGGCCGGTAATCTCGGTCGACCATCATAAAACTGTTTTGCTGATGGGCTTCGAACGCAATTCCATACAGCAGGTACGGGCCCAGAACGGCAGTCAACACCGTATCGACATAGTGTTTGTAGAACTGCAACGCACCATTCGTATGATCGCCATACGCAAGCGTAACCAGCTCGGTAACCAAGGCACGGCCATCAACTGGTGTATCGGCAAACAATGCGCCAGCGGGGATCGGGAACAGCGAGTTCCGACGCTTGCTCATCGGATTGCATCGAAACAAGACCGATAAGTGACGTGACCGGTCGTCATCGCCGTTCGGATCGATATAGTGAACGCCGACCTCTTCTCCGACGATGTCGAGCGTGCCACCAAATCCGCCTTCATGGGCAACGATACGTCTGAGCAATTGTGTCAGGCGCGGTCCCATCACTGCGGACTTGGGCGAGACTGTCCGTTGGACGCTAGTCAAACGCAGCGAGACCGGCAGTTTTATATGGGGCACGTCTGATGCGCCATCCGGGACCACAGTGCGGAATGACATAGTCGGCGTTGCGCCCATCTGCACCTCAGGCAGTAGCAGCAAATCTCCATTGACAATCTCTGCCGCGAATCTTTCGGGAAGAAGCCGGCTCGCTTGATATGGGTGGACGGGGACCGGCAGCCATGCGCTCGGATCGTGCCGGCGCTGACGCAGCGCCTCGTCCCACCTTAGCAGGTGCTGAGGGAACGTTTCCGCGAACCACGTACGATAGTCCTGAATCCCGTCAATCATCGCGACATGTGCCTTGTCGGCCTTCAGTGCCATCAAGGACACTGTCAAGCTCGCACGGAACTCGGGCGACAATTCCTTAACTTCTTGCACGGTCAGACCCAGTTTCGTCTTGTAGCCAGGATGCCAAGGATGACCCAAGGTTCCCCATTGTTCCAAGAGCAGGGTTGGATTGGGCTGATCTTCCGGGCATGCGGTCATTAACATAGCTACCAGATTGGCATGGCCGCTTGCCCGGATCGCGATATTCAGTTCCTCGGCCCACTCGCGCCGGTAGCGCAGGCATAATGCATCGTTCTCGGTGCTGTTGTCGAGCTCCTGAATTAGACGGTCGATGTTGATCGCCGTTGCGTGCGGCCACGCACCAGCAACTAACGCGACCAATGCGGATGAGGTTGCGAGCGCACGCGGCCGCTCACCCGGCTCATAACACGACACTTGGCCGGCCAGTTCGCAGTTGCCGATGCGGCCGATGTGCAGACCCTCGAAGCGTAATATGGACTGGCGCGACCACAACGGCAGCCAGGAAATTGCGCCTTCTACGATGAGGTGGTCAAGGTTCAGCAGTCTTTCCCGGAATAGGGCCTGTAGCGTGCGTTGCAGACCGCGCTTGCCTGCCTCTGCGAAGCTGATATCGATTTCCATATTCGAAACCGGATTCGCGGGCGCTGCTGCGATGCATTGTGGGAGTGCGTTCATGTTTAACCTTTCAACAATGGAAATGCATCATACTGTAAATGCGAATCATTCTCAATAAGATTTAAACAGCTTGAGCACCAAGCTCAGTGCAACAAACGAGGGTTTGTTGGACTCCCGCGAGCGGCCGGCGTGCGGCGGGTATCTCAAGCACACCGGCAATCCACAATCCCTTTCCAATATTCAAAGTCCAGCTTTACTGAATTTTCGTGATTTATTGGATAAGTCGCCATGCTGATCGGCTACGCCCGTGTATCCACCGACGACCAGTACCTGGACTTGCAGCGCGACGCGTTGCAAGCGGCTGGCTGCGAGCGGGTCTTTGAGGACATGGTGAGCGGCGCGAGGGCGGACCGCTCCGGGCTGGCCACCCTCATGAGCATGCTGCGTGCCGGCGACACGGTGGTCATCTGGAGGCTGGATCGGCTGGGCGGGTCGCTCAAGAACCTGATCGAGCTGGTGGAGCGACTGGAGGCCACCAAGGTCGGACTGCGCAGTCTGCAAGAAAACATCGACACCACGTCGAGCGGCGGTAAGTTGGTTTTTCATCTGTTCGGCGCACTGGCCGAGTTCGAGCGCAACCTGATCCGCGAACGGACACAGGCCGGACTGGTCGCGGCGCGCGCGCGCGGCCGCATGGGCGGGCGGCCGAAGCGACTAGACCCGGCCAAGCTCGCGCTTGCCCTTAAACTGCACCGGGAGCGGAATCATACCGTTGAAGAAATCTGCAAGATGATGGGAATTTCAAAATCCACGCTCTACAACTATCTCGACAAGGCTGAGAGCGATGGCGGCCGGGTGGCGTAAGCAGATCCCGGTCGAATCGCTGTTGCAATTGCGGCAGCGGCTTGACCGTCTGCCTCACAAGAGTCCGGAGCGTGCGGCCCAGGTGCGCGCCATGTCCGAACTGTATGGCATTTCCACCACGTCCGTGTATCGCGCCCTGAAGGATTTTCTGAAGCCACGCGTGATCCATCGCACCGATCACGGCAAGCCGCGCGTGCTGCCGAAATCCGAACTGGAGAGGTATTGCGAACTAGTTGCGGCCCTCAAGCTGCGCACCACTAACAAGCAGGGCCGCCACCTGTCCACGAAGCGCGCCATCGAGCTGTTAGAGGAATATGGTGTCGAGACAGCGCAGGGGCTGGTACGCTCCCCACAAGGCGTGCTTACGCGCAGCACGGTCAACCAGTACCTCACACTTTGGCACCTCGACCAGCCGCGTCTACGCCGGCAGCCGCCAGCCGCGCGCTTCCAGGCCGAGCACAGCAATGACTGCTGGCAATTCGATAGGTCGCCGTCCGACCTCAAACGGATCGACAAGCCGGACTGGATCGAACCTGGCAAGGGCGAGCCGACGCTGATGCTGTACAGCGTCGTGGACGACCGCAGCGGCGTGGCCTACTAGGAGTATCGCTGTGTCTATGGCGAGGATGCGGAGTCGGCGCTGCGGTTCCTTTTCAACGCGATGGCGGCGAAGGCCGACCCCGAATACCCGTTCCAAGGGCGGCCACTGATGATCTACCTGGACAACGGCCCTGTCGCCAAGAGCCGCGTATTCCAGAAGGTGATTAGCGCTCATCTTCAGCTAGCCGCATCCACGCTTCAGGCCGGCTGCCTG
>JAZKCA010000090.1:0-30439 GCA_040388275.1 Pseudomonadota bacterium | reverse complement strand
TGCGCAGCGGTCACGGTCAGCCGAAATGACCGGTCACGTTCGCCGAAATGCGCAGTTTCGGCTGGTGCTTACTGCAGGCCGGCCAGTTGTTCGCCAACGACCACTGCAGGAGCGGCTGCTGGTGCTGGTTCGGCCTTCGGCGCTACCGGCTTGTCCGCAACGATGGCAGCCGGAACCGGTGCCGATGGCGTGGTGGTGGTCGGTACTTGCTTGCCCGTCGCTACCAGCTTCAGGCGCTTGTATTCGGCCAGTACCCGCGAGCCGTAGCCCTGGTCGGTCTCGAAAGCGGCTGCGCCCACGTAGGTCTTCAGGCCTGCTTCAACCGAACCGCCACGCTTAACGTATTCCTTGAGGATCTCGGAGCCGACACGGATGTTGGCTGCCGGATGGAAGGCGGCCTTCTGCCCACCCAGCGGGGCGAACCTGGCGTGGTGGATCTTGGACATGACTTGCATCAATCCTTGCGCGCCAACCGGGCTTTCGGCGAACGGGTTCAAACCCGACTCGATTGCCATCACCGCCAAAATCAGCAGCGGATCAAGCTTGATGTCGCGCGCCGTCGTATAGGCGGTCGTCACCAGCATATTGGTGGCGTCGTTGGCCACGCGGTAGCGCTTGGCCAGCCAGGTGGTGACGAATTGCTGCTGCTTCTTATTACCCAGTTGGGCTTTTTCTTCCGCGGTGAGCGGAGCAGCTGGTGCTTCTGCTGGCTGGGCCAATGGCGCAACCATCGCTGCCACGTCAGGTACGTTTGCTTGCGCTACCAGAGCCGGCGCGGGCGCCAGGAACTGCGAAAGCTGCGTTGCTGCGTCAGGACGGGTATACAGTACTGCCATTACCGCCAGGGCGGATAGACCGACGACGGTCAAAGTGTGTTGCGCCGATTTCGCGACGGAAGACCACGTCACAGGCTGGGCAGCCATGGTTTGGGCAAGCTTTGCTACCCCGTTGAAACGATTTATCATCGAATTCCCCTTTGTCGCGACAAAAGCTATCCCAGCACCGCGTTTTAGCGCAGTGGGCTTTACAAATGCCGTGCATCAGAAATATCGCTTATCGCCGCTCTTGCTGCGATTAACGCCGTCATTGCTTGCTTCAGCTGGTCGTTCCCTGTGGTATAGGACCAGTGGCAATACAACTGTTTTCGGGGACTAGGCAGACGCCTATTGAAAACACTCCTTAAAAATGTCGTTGGGGCCCCGACCCCGTGAATGGTTGAGAACAGCTAGAATTGGGTCCTTGGACACAGCTGCCTCATCAACTAAGGCGAATTGTAAAAGCTCGTTTATATCAAGTCAATACTAACACGGTTGATCGTTATAACTTTTAGATCTAGCTTTTTATAGTGCAATGCAGCAAAACCCTGTTAAATCAATCACTTGGGGTAGCTATTTCAACAACCCTGTCGTCATGAAAAAAACCAATTAAACCGATGAAATATTCAGATTTGCGGGATTTCGTTTCTCAACTGCAAGAAATGGGCGAATTGAAGCGTATTTCCTTGCCAGTTTCGCCATATTTGGAGATGACGGAGGTCTGCGACCGCACTTTGCGCGCGGCCGGACCGGCGTTGTTGTTTGAAAATCCGACCGGCCACAGCATGCCGGTGCTCGGCAATCTGTTCGGTACCCCGCAGAGGGTGGCGATGGGCATGGGGGCGTCCGACGTGAGCGAGCTGCGCAAGATCGGCCACGTGCTGGCGCGCTTGAAGGAGCCCGAGCCGCCCAAGGATTTCAAGGACTTGATGGGCCTCGGTTCGCTGGTCAAAGCCGTGTGGGACATGTCGCCCAAGGAAACGCGCGGCGCGCCCTGCCAGGAGATCGTCTGGGAAGGCGCCGACGTCGACCTGGCGCGCCTGCCGATCCAGCATTGCTGGCCGGGCGACGTGGCGCCCCTGATTACCTGGGGCCTGGTCATCACCAAGGGCCCGCACAAGAAGCGCCAGAACCTGGGCATCTACCGCCAGCAGGTGCTGGGCCGGAACAAGGTCATCATGCGCTGGCTGGCGCACCGGGGCGGGGCGCTCGACTTCCGCGAACACGGCATCGCCACCAAGGGCAAGCCGTATCCGGTGGCGGTGGCACTGGGCGCCGATCCGGCCACCATCCTGGGCGCGGTGACGCCGGTGCCCGACAGCCTGTCGGAATACCAGTTCGCCGGCCTGCTGCGCGGCAGCCGCACGGTGCTGACCAAGGCCATCGGCAGCGAGCTGCGGGTTCCGGCCTCGGCCGAGATCGTGCTGGAAGGGCATATCTACGGCGACCCCAACCATCCGACCGGTTACGAGCATGCGCTGGAAGGGCCGTACGGCGACCATACCGGCTACTACAATGAGCAGGACAGCTTCCCGGTCTTCACGATCGACCGCATCACGATGCGGCGCGACCCCATCTATCACTCGACCTATACCGGCAAGCCGCCCGACGAGCCAGCCGTGCTTGGGGTGGCCCTGAATGAAGTCTTCATTCCGCTGCTGCAAAAGCAGTTCAGCGAAATCACCGACTTCTACTTGCCGCCCGAAGGCTGCAGCTACCGCATGGCGGTGGTGCAGATGAAGAAGCAGTACGCGGGCCATGCCAAGCGGGTGATGTTCGGCGTGTGGAGCTTCCTGCGCCAGTTCATGTATACCAAGTTCATCATCGTCGTCGACGAAGACGTGAATATCCGCGACTGGAAGGAAGTCATCTGGGCCATCACGACGCGCGTCGACCCGATGCGCGACACCCTGCTGGTCGATAACACACCCATCGATTACCTCGACTTCGCTTCGCCCGTCAGCGGCCTGGGCAGCAAGATGGGGATCGACGCCACCAACAAATGGCCGGGCGAGACCAACCGGGAGTGGGGCACAACCATTGCGATGACACCGGAAGTCAAAGCACGAGTCGACACCATTTGGCAAGAGCTGGGCTTGTAAGCAACAGATACCAATGTGAAAACAATAGGGTTGACCTGTATTTACCGGGCGGGGATACTTTCGCTACCCACATTGAATACAAGGTAATCGGATGAAAAGCACATTGGCACGCTTGCTGGGATGGATGTTGGCGGCGGTATTGGCCGGACCGGCCTTGGCCGATACCGTCTCGCTCGAGCCCGGCATGGACAGGATGGGCGGCGACTACAAGAATTTCACCATCTCCCAGAACGACCCGGCGCTGTGCCGGAAAGCCTGTCTGGACGATGCCAGCTGCAAGGCATTCACTTTCGTCAAGCCTGGCATCAAGGGGCCGGCGGGGGTGTGCTTCATGAAATCGAGCGCGGTGGCGGCCACGCCGAACCCGTGCTGCACTTCCGGAATGAAGCTGCTCGGTTTGTCCCCCGTGCTGACTCCCGTGGAAACGGGCGGGACGACGATTCCGATTGTCATGGTCGTGCAAGTGATTCCGCCTCCGTACGACGTCAAGCTGGATTTCGATCCCGACCAGAGCGGCTTGAGATGGCAGTGGGGCAAGGAGGGCTGTTTCCCCGGCGCGGCAGGCAAGCCGGTCACCTGCCCATGGATCAAGGATATCGAAGGCTTCAAGGTGTACAACCCGGCCGGCAAGTTGATCAGAACGGTGAGCAATCCATCGTTGCGCACTACCCTGCTTGGCAAGACCAGCGAAGACTGTTTGTCCGTCAAGGCCTACAAAGGGGCGCTGGAATCGGCTGCCAGCGTGCCATCCTGCGGCGCCAACGGCGGCAAGGTGCTGCCGCAACCGGCCGACCCTGCGCTGGCGGCGCCAAGCAACTTGCGACTGGCCAAGACCGCAGCGGAGTGCAGCGCCGCCACGGGCGGCGTCTTCATGGGCCTGATGTGCGACGCGGCCATCAAGGCCAATGGACAGGCGCTGGTCTTTACCTGGACGGGTGGCAAATCAAGCATCGACGGATTCCGACTTTACGATAGCTACAATGGATCGGCCATGCTCAACGCTACGCAAGCGAACCCCGACAGCCGCCTGTTCGTGATTCCGGCCCTGGACGGGGTCAAGGTATCGGACTGGTGCTTCTACGTGCGCAGCTTCGAGGACGAGCGCGAATCGAAGCCGAGCAATACGGTCTGCGTGCAGCCGCTGCCGAAAGTGATCCCGCCGCCACCGCCGCCCAATCTGCTGGTCCTGACTCCGGCAAAGGGCAACACCGTGACCGACGTACGATCGGAGAAAAACTTTAACAACGGCTGCCCGTGGGCGAAAAAGGTATTCAGCTCGCGCGCGAAGGGCGATTTCGTCGACGGCATGGTGGTCGGCTTCATTCACAAGGACAAAAACATCCTGTGCGGCAAGCGATTGCTGATCTGGATGGAGGGCGACGTCGAATTCCCCCTGGCCGACGTTCCTGCCAAATTTACCAAGGCGACACTCAAGTTCACGTCGGGCGGCACGATGGCCATCATCAACACCAAGCCAGGCTTGCTCGATTCCTTCGGCAATCCCAAGACCTTGAATACTGTCAATTGCGTTCGTGAAGTGTTTGCCTACGATACGAAAATCCTGCACAAGCCGGGCGGCACGCAATACGAATACATGGGCGAGAATTCGGCGTATTTCGGCTACCTTGGACTGACCACCTTGGCTACCGGAACCAATACCGCAGTCGATGGCGCCAATGTGCTGGATGTGACGGAACTGCTGCGTAACAGGCTCAAGGCGAAAAAGAAGAAGGTCGGCATTGCCTTTGGCGTTGACCAGGCCATGTATGCGAACCAGGATATGTGCCTGGCGCCATTTCATTCGTTTAGCCTGGAGATTGAATCTAAGAAGTGACGCAACAAGGGCTCCCGCTTTCGCGAGGGTGACGTGCAGGGCGCGAACCCTGCACGTCAGTTACACAAATCCCGCGCGTCGAGTATAATCACGGCTGGCGGGCCCCTGCGCATTGTGGAATGGCTAACCTGGTCAGGTCGGGAACGAAGCAGCCACGGCTATAAACCATAAGTGCCGCAGATCAGGCTCGCCTCCTTTCATCCTCGTTATTTCGCAGCACCCCCATACCCCTGGTTCCCGCATGTTTGCCGCACCGCCATAGCTTGTTACAATGGCTTCTTTCGACATACGGTAAAATCCAAGCATGTCCTATCAAGTCCTCGCCCGCAAATACCGTCCCAAGAACTTCGAAACGCTCGTTGGCCAGGAGCATGTGGTGCGCGCACTGTCGCACGCATTGCAAACCGGCCGCCTGCACCACGCCTACTTGTTCACGGGAACCCGCGGTGTCGGCAAGACGACGCTCTCGCGCATCCTGGCCAAGTCGCTCAACTGCATCGGCCCGGACGGCAATGGCGGCATCACCGCCACGCCCTGCGGCGTGTGCGAAGCGTGCACCGCGATCGATGCGGGCCGCTTTGTCGACTATATAGAGATGGATGCGGCGTCGAACCGGGGCGTCGATGAAATGGCCCAGCTGCTCGAGCAGGCCGTGTATGCGCCCTCGAACGCGCGCTTCAAGGTCTATATGATCGATGAGGTGCACATGCTGTCCAACCACGCCTTCAACTCGATGCTGAAGACGCTGGAAGAGCCGCCCGAACACGTCAAGTTCATCCTGGCCACGACCGACCCGCAAAAAATTCCCGTGACCGTGCTGTCGCGCTGCCTGCAGTTCAACCTGAAGCAGATGCCGCCCGGCCACATCATCAGCCACCTCGACAATATCCTCGGCCAGGAAGGCATCACCTTCGAGCAGCCCGCGCTGCGTTTGCTGGCCCAGGGCGCGCACGGTTCGATGCGCGATGCGCTGTCGCTGACCGACCAGGCGATCGCCTACGCGGCCGGCCAGGTCACGCTGGAAGCGGTGCAGGGCATGCTCGGCGCGCTCGACCAGTCCTATTTGATCCGCCTGCTCGACGCGCTGGTCAACCAGGACGGCGCCGACCTGATGGTGGTGGCCGATGAAATGGCCAGCCGCAGCCTGTCGTACAACGGCGCGCTGCAGGACCTGGGCACCTTGCTGCACCGGATCGCGCTGGCGCAAAGCGTGCCGACGGCGGTGCCGGAAGACTTGCCCGAGCTGGCCGACATCCATCGCCTGGCCGCCGCCTTCGACGCCCAGGAAGTGCAGCTGTACTACCAGATCGCCGTCCACGGCCGCAACGAGATTGGCCTCGCGCCCGACGAATACGCGGGCTTCACCATGACCTTGCTGCGCATGCTCGCTTTCCGTCCCGGTAACGGCGGGGCCGAGGGCGTGGCGCCGGCAGGGCCAGCGTCGGCGCGTCCGGCCGCACCAGGTCCGCGTCCGGCCGCAGCGCCGCCTGCACGCGCTGCCTCGGCCGCCGTTGCCAGCCATGCCGCCGTAACGCCTGCGCCGCCTCCGGTGCAGCAGGCGCCGCCGCCACCAGTTCAGCAGCAGGCCGCAGCGGCGCCGCAAGGCGTGCCACCGGTCAATTCCGCGCGCGCCGCGATCAATGCCGCGCTCGAAGCGGCGCGTGCAGCCAGCGGCGGGCGCTCGGGCGCACCGCGCCGGCCAACCGCCATGTCCAACCAGGCCGATGCCGCGGCCAGCGCCGCAGTGCCGGTTGCCGCCGCACCTGCGCCCGAAGCACTGCCGGCCGCACCCAAGGCGCCGCCGCCGTGGGAGCAGCCGCAGGCTGTGGCAGCCGCGCCGGCACCGGAGCAGCAAGGCAGCGATGCCGATTCGGATGAAGAACCGCCTTCCTGGGCTACTGAATTTTCGGACGATACCGCCGTCGCGCAAGAAGCGCCCGCGGTCGTTGCCGCACCCGTCGTCGCGCGCGCGCCGGCCATGCCCAAGCCCGCGTATGTGATTACCCCGGTGCCGGAACTGGACTGGGACGGCAACTGGCCGGCGCTGGCGGCGCAGCTGCCGTTGCGCGGCGTGGCGCAGCAGCTGGCGTTCCAGACCGAGATCGTCTCGTGTACGCCGGACGGTGGCGTGGCCACTTTCCGTCTGCGGGTGCCGATCGATACGCTGCGCGCCAGCGGCAACACCGAAAAACTGGCCGCAGCCCTGCAGGAGCGCTTTGCCAGCACCAGGATCCACGTCGAGATCGACATCGGGCAAGTCTGGTACACGGCCAGCGTGGAGGCGATCGCCTACCGCGACGCCTGCCAGCGCGAGGCCGAGTCGACCGTCATGAACGACGCCTTCGTCAAGGACGTGATGCGCGACCTGGGCGCGTTCATCGTGCCGGGCTCGGTCAAGCCGGTGCATGCGGCAGCCTGATTCCATATCCACCTTATTGACACCTTTTTGAATTTCGGAGAACTACCATGATGAAGAACCAGCTCGCAGGCTTGATGAAACAGGCGCAAGCCATGCAGGACAACATGAAGAAGGCGCAGGACGCACTGGCGCTGGTTGAAGTCGAAGGCCAGTCCGGCGCCGGCCTGGTCAAGATCGTCATGACGTGCAAGAACGACGTCAAGCGCGTCACCATCGATCCATCGCTGCTGGCTGACGACAAGGACATGCTGGAAGACCTGGTCGCCGCCGCCTTCAACGACGCCGTGCGCAAGGCGGAAGCCACGTCGGCTGAAAAGATGAGCGGCCTGACCGCCGGCATGCAGCTGCCGCCCGGCATGAAGATGCCTTTCTAATTTTCGCATGTCCAAATCGCTCGACTTCCTGACCGAAGCATTGCGCCGGCTACCCGGCGTTGGCCCGAAGTCGGCGCAGCGCATGGCATACCACCTGCTGCAGCACGACCGCGAAGGCGCGGCCATGCTCTCGCGCGCGCTGTACCAGGCGGTCGACGCGGTGCATCACTGCGCCATGTGCAATACCTTCGCCGAAACCGAGGTGTGCGAGCTATGCCAGGACGAGGCGCGCGACAAGGCCTTGCTGTGCGTGGTTGAAACCCCGGCCGACCAGATGATGATCGAGCAGACCCTGACCTTCAAGGGCCTGTACTTCGTGCTGATGGGGCGCTTGTCGCCGCTGGACGGAATCGGTCCGAAGGATATCCATCTCGACAAACTGATCGAACGCGCCGCCGACGGCGTGGTGGGCGAAGTGGTCCTGGCGACCAACTTCACCAACGAGGGCGAAGCGACCGCGCACTACATCAGCGAAATGCTCAAGGCGCGCGGCCTGAAGGTGAGCCGGCTCGCGCGCGGCGTGCCGGTGGGCGGCGAGCTCGAATACGTGGACGCGGGCACCATCGCGCGCGCCATGCTGGACCGGCGCGCCACGTAATGATTCCTGGTCTCGCACCAGGCGCGCTGGCAGGCATCAAGGTGCTCGAGCTGGGCACGCTGATTGCAGGTCCCTTCTGCGCGCGCATGCTGGGCGAATTCGGCGCCGACGTCATCAAGGTCGAAGCGCCCGACGGCGGCGATCCAATTCGCCAGTGGCGCATCCTCAAGGACGGCACCTCGCTGTGGTGGTCGGTCCAGTCCCGCAACAAGAAAAGCATCACGCTCAACATGAAGGATGAGCGCGGCCGCGCCATCGCCAGGCAGCTGGCGCTGGAGGCCGACATCATCATCGAGAACTACCGTCCCGGCGTGCTTGAAAAATGGGGCATCGGCTACGAGCAGCTCAAGGCAGAGAATCCTGCGGTGATCATGGTGCGCCTGTCCGGCTTCGGCCAGACCGGGCCGATGAAGGACCAGCCGGGCTTTGGCGCCATCGGCGAATCGATGGGTGGCCTGCGTTATGTATCGGGCCACGCGGACCGTCCGCCGGTGCGGGTGGGCGTGTCGATCGGCGACTCGGTGGCGGCGCTGCACGGGGTGATCGGCGCGATGGTGGCGCTGCGCCACCGCGACGCCACCGGCGGGCGCACGGCGGGGCAAGGCCAGATGGTCGACGTGGCGCTGTACGAGGCCGTGTTCAACCTGATGGAGTCGCTGGTGCCCGAGTTCGACCATGCCGGCGTGGTGCGCGAACGCACCGGCGGCGCGCTGCCGGGCATTGTGCCGTCGAATACCTACACCACCGGGGACGGCGAGAACATCGTCATCGCCGGCAATGGCGACGCGATCTTCAAGCGCCTGATGCTGGCCATGGGCCGCATCGACATGGCGGGCGACCCGCAGCTGGCGCGCAACGATGGCCGGGTGCCGCGCAGCGCCGAGATCGACGCGGCCATCCAGGCCTGGTGCGGCACCCAGCGTATCGACAGCGCACTGGCCACTTTGCAGGCGGCCGACGTCCCGGCCGGGAAAATCTATTCGGTGCGTGACATGATGAGCGACCCGCAATTCCTGGCGCGCGGCATGTTCGAACAGCACCAGTTTGCCGACGGTACGCCGGTCAAGATGCCGGCCATCACGCCCAAGCTGTCGGCCACGCCGGGCGCCACGCGCTGGCTGGGCCCCACGCTGGGCCAGCACACGGACGAGATCTTGCGCGGGCTCGGTTACGACGAAGAAAAGATTGCCGAGCTGCGAAGCCAACGCGTACTCTGACGGCGCCTGCGCGCTTTGCGTGCGCTCAATCGGCGCACCGGCTGCGCTGGTATCGTGGGCTCACTCATTGGGCGCACCGGCATGCACTTCGTCGACATCACCATGTTCTATGCCGCAGAGGGCGGCGGCGTTTCCACCTACCTGAACGCCAAGGCGTCCTGGCTGCGCCGGCGCAGCCGCGTACGGCACAGCATCGTCAGCCCGAACGTGCCTGCCGGCGGCGCTTCCCCGACGCTGGTGCGCGTTCCCGGCATTGCGCTGCCGGGGATCAATGGCTACCGGGTACCGCTGGCGCTGAGCGCCTCGGCCCGCATCCTGCTGCGGCTGCAGCCCGATCTGATTGAGGCGGGCGATGCCGGGCCGGCGGCCTGGTCCGCGCTGCGGGTCAAGCGGCGCCTCGGCATTCCCGCCGTGGCGTTCTACCACTCCGACATGGCACGCCTGGCGCACGCGCACCTGGGCCGCGTGGCCATGCACGCCACTTGCCGCTACCTGGTCCAGCTGTACCGCCAGTTCGACCTGGTGCTTGCGCCCAGCCGCCTGATGGCGCAGCAATTGCGCAACATGGGCATTAAAGGCGCACTGCACCAGCCGCTGGGCATCGACAGCAGCGTGTTCGCGCCGCATTGGCACAGCGGCACCTTGCGCGAGCAACTGCAGCTGCCTGGCGACACGCGCCTGCTGGTCTTCGCGGGCCGCTTCACCCCCGAAAAAAAGCTCGATGTCCTGATCGCGGCGGTGGCCAGGCTGGGGCCGCCTTACCACTTGTTGCTGGTCGGCGGCGGCGGGCCAGTGCCGCGCGCGCCGAATGTGAGCGTGATGCCATTCCTGCGCGACCAGCGCATGCTGGCCCGGCTGCTGGCCAGCTGCGACGCGCTGGTCCATCCGGGCGATTGCGAAACCTTCGGCCTGATCGTGCTCGAGGCGATGGCGTGCGGGCTGCCCGTGGTGGGCACCAGCGACGGCGCCGTGGCCGAGCTGGTCGACGATAGCAATGGCATCCTTGTCGCGCCAAATAGCGTGTGCAGCCTGGCGGCCGGGATCGAAGCCTTGTTCGCGCGCGACCGTAGCGCACTGGCGCTGGCGGCGCGCGCCAAGGCCAGCGCGCTGTACGACTGGAATATCATCATGCCCCAGCTGATGCACCGCTACGCCGGTCTGCTGGCGCTGGGCGGGCGATCCGAGCTCGAGGCGGAGCGCGTCTGTGTCCCCGAATAGCGCGCCGGCGCTGTGCGTCGAGATCCACGACGTGGCCCCGGCCACCTGGTCCGAATGCCTGCACCTGTTGCATGCGGTCAGGGCGGTGGCCGATATCCCGCTGAGCTGGCTGGTGGTGCCGCGCTACCACGGCAGCGAGCAACGTTCGCTGGCGTGCGAGGCAACGCTGGGCCGCCTGCTGAGCGAAGGACACGAACTGGTGCTGCATGGGTATACCCACCACGATGCGGCGCCGAGCGGCGGTTCGCTGGCAAGCCGCTTCCTGCGCGGCGTGTACACGGAGCGCGAGGGCGAGTTTTCAGCGCTGGGCGCGGGCGAGGCGCGCCGTCGCATTGAGCTGGGCCTGGCCTGGTTTGCCGAACGCGGCTGGCCGGTCAGCGGGTTTGTCGCGCCCGCCTGGCTGTTGGGCCGGGAAGTGTGGCCGCTGCTTGCCGGTTATGGCTTCACCTATACGGTCACAATGCCGCGCTTTCATTTGCTCGATCCGGCGCGCTCGGTATTTGCACCGGCGCTGACGTATGCGGCGCGCAACCGGGCGGGCCGCATGGTGTCGCCCTGCGTCGCTTCGCTGGCGGCGGCGCTGGCCGGTGGCGCGCCGCTGCTGCGGCTGGCGCTGCACCCGCGCGACGCCCACCACCCGGCGCTGGTACGCCATGCGCAACGGCTGATCGCGCGTTTGCTGGTGACGCGCGACGCGCTTACCACGGCCGAGTTCGCCCGCCGGCTGGCGGGGCTGCCTACCAGTGCGGACCCCACACGCCTCCAAGGCCCCAATGCGAGCGACCATAGCCGGCGTAGTAGTTCGGATTCCCATAGCGCTGCGCGTCCTCCTTGGCGCTGAGCTGCAGCACGCAGTTGCGCCACTGGTCGGAATTGGACGGGTAGCCCAGTTTGGCGCAGGCAGGTCCGTAGACATACATCATCCGCGTCATTTCGGCCTGCATATTGGCCGCCTTTTGCTCGGGGGTGGTACAGCCGGCCAGCGCAAGCGCGGCCAGGGTTGTCATGAACAGTCGCATTGCCATCTCCTGAAGTGATGGTTTAGCTTAAGAGCGCGATGATCGCGACGCCTGACCTGCGTCAATCTGGCCGAGGGAACTTAGTGTCACCGACGGCACTGAAATGTTCCTCAGCGCAGAAAATTTCTGGCAAACTGCCTCGAGTCCAACCATGGGGAAAACGATGCAAAAGCGTGCAATCAAAGTCTGGTCCGTGAGGCTCCTGATCGGCTTGCTGATCGTGCTGCTCGCCGCCTTCCTTGGCGCCTGGCTATTTCTGCGCGCCAGCCTTCCTGAGCTGCAGGGAACGATACGGGCGCCAGGCTTGACGGCGACCGTCACGGTGGCGCGCGACGCCAGTGGCGTGCCCCTGATCACCGGTACCAACCGCAACGACCTTGCGTACGCCACCGGCTATGTGCATGCCCAGGATCGCTTCTTCCAGATGGACTTGCTGCGCCGCGTGGGCGCCGGGGAGTTGGCGGAACTGTTCGGGCCGCGCGCGCTGCCGCTCGACCGGGCGCACCGCCTGCACCGCTTCCGCGAACGCGCCGAACAGGCCATCAAGGCGCTGCCGCCCGAGGAACGTCTGTTTGTCGACCGCTACGTGGCCGGCGTCAACGATGGCTTGAATGCGCTGGGCGCAAACCCGTTCGAGTACGCACTGGTGGGCGCGGCGCCGCGCCGGTGGACGGCCGCCGATTCGCTGCTGGTGGTGTGCGCGATGTACTTCGACCTGCAAGGCAACCAGCAGATCCGCGAACTGGCGCGCGGCTGGGTGTTCGATCATACCGATGAAGCGCAGCGCGCCTTCCTGTTGCCCGATTCGTCGCAGTGGGACCTGACGCTCGACGGCGCCGGGGCCGCGCCGTCGGCGCCGATACCGGCCAGCGCGCCGGCCTGGTGGGGCAAGCCAAAGCCGGGCGGCGACATCAAGGTCGCGTCGGCCGATTTCGTCGATTCGGTCGGCAGCAACAACTGGGCGCTGGCCGGCACGCGCACCAGGGACGGCACGGCCATCGTGTCCGACGACATGCACCTGGGGCTGCAGCTGCCGAACATCTGGTACCGCCTGGCCCTGGAGTTTACCGACGCGCAGGGCTACCGGCGGCGCGTGGCGGGGGTGAGCCTGCCCGGCACGCTGCCGACCATCGTGGTGGGCAGTAACGGCCACGTGGCCTGGGGTTACACCAACAGCTACGGCGACTACCTCGACCTGGTGACCCTGGCGGTCGACCCGGCCAAGCCCGGCCAGGTACGTACGCCGGCAGGCTGGGAAACCGTGGGCGTGACGGTGGAAACCATCCTGGTCAAGGGCGCGCCGGCCGACAAATTCGTGGTGCGCGAGAGCTCCTTCGGGCCGCTGCTCGAGGCCGGCGGCACACTGCATGCGGTGCACTGGGTCGCGCACACGCAGGCCGCGCTCAATACCAATCCGCGCAAGATGGAAACGGTGGACACGCTCAAGGCGGCGATCGACCTGGCGGCCACGCTCGGCATCCCGGCGCAGAATATGGTCGCTGGCGACGACAAGGGAAATATCGCCTGGAGCATTGCCGGCGTGCTGCCCAATCGCGCACAGCCTAGTCCCGGCACCAGCTTTCCGATTCCGCTGGACGGCGCCACCACCACCTTCTTTGGCCCGCTGCCGGTGGAGCAGTATCCGCGCAAGTTCGGTCCTTCCGGCGGCCAGCTGTCGACGGCCAACAACCGCCAACTGATGGGCGAGGGCGCGGCGCTGATCGGCGATGGCGGCTTCGACATTGGCGCGCGCAACAAGCAGATTCACGACAATCTGATCGCGCTGGGCGACAAGGCCGAGCTGTATGGCGTGCACGGGGTGGGGCTGGACGACCGCGCCCTGTTCATGGCGCCGTGGCGCGAGCGGGCAATCAAGGCGCTGGACCCGGAAGCGCTGAAAGGCAAGCCGCTGCGCGCGGAGTTCCTCGAACAGCTTGAGAAGGGCTGGAGCGGGCGCGCCAGCGTGGAGTCGACCGGTTACCGGCTGGCGCGCCAGTTCATGTGGTCGCTCAACGATATTTTGTACGGGCGCGCGAATGGCGAGGTGGCCAAGCTGGATGATAAGGCGACCATGGCGATGGTCAATTCGCGCTGGCCGGTGGTGGTGGCGCGTTTGCTGGATGAAAAGCCGGCGGGCTGGCTACCGGCAGGGTACGCGGACTGGAATGCGCTGCAGCTGGCGGCGGTGGACCTGGCGATTGCGGAGCTGACCAAGGATGGGGGCACGCTCGCTGGCGCGACCTGGGGCAAGCGTAATACGGCGGCGATTGCGCATCCGATCACCGGTGCGGCGCCGTTTCTCAAGCGCTGGCTGTCGGCGCCGATGGATCAGCTGCCGGGCGACGCCAACATGCCGCGCGTGGCCGGGCCGAAGTTCGGGCAGTCGGAGCGGATGACGGTGTCGGCGGGGAAGGAAGAGCAGGGGGTGTTCAATATGCCGGGCGGGCAGAGCGCCCACCCCTTGTCGCCGTATTTCTTGAAGGGGCATAAGGAATGGGTTGAGGGGCGGACCGTGCCCTTGTTGCCGGGGCCGGCGGCGCATACGCTGACGTTCGTGAAGTAGCGCGCCCCCGCGAAACTGTCAGGTCCGGCTGTAACGCTGCACGCGGCGCTGGACATTCCCAGGAGAGATCATGTAATTCTCGAGCACGACGATCGAATTTGCATCGCTGCTGAGCATGGTCCAGGTTCGCTCGCTTCGCAAGGTATAGTTTGCCCTGGCGGGACAAACTGGCATTGAAGTGCCTGGAGACGTGCTGTATGCGCGCATGACCAACTTGCCATATTCGGTTGTCCAGCTGCTCTGTCCTCCTGTCGAGGTGACGCCGTTCGTTGCCAATAACTCGTTGACGCTGATGTGATCCGCTTGCACGTTGACATATGATGTAGAGGAAATGAAATCGCTGGACGTGTTGCTGGCCCAGCGCTGGACGGCATTCGCCTCTGTGAAAGCGAGCCCGGTTTGCGGCCTGACGATCATCATTTCGCTAATGCCGTAACCTGCGGCCGAGGTGCCCCGTACCAGCCAGCGTTCCTCGCCGTTGGCGTGGACCCAGATGCGTGCGAGCGTGAGGGTTTTAGCGCCGGGAAAAGTGAGCACCAGTCTGCCGTCCTCGATTTTCCACTTTATGCTGGTCACTGGCAGCTGTGGCGAAGTGGCGTTGCCGCCAAGCGAGAGAGTCACCACCATCTGCGGGAGCGTTGAATTTGAATCACTGAACAGGTCCGGGATGCCCGCGAGCACAGTACCGCTCAGGTCCGCAGGAATGGTCAGGCTGTTCCAGTCAGTGAACGCGAGAATCTTACCAGTGCTAAATGGTGCATCGGGGCGCTCTCCGTTGGGATAATGGATGACGCCACTGAAGGTCAGGCTTGCAAAACCTCGTTCCGGGGTGCCCGAGACTTGGCGCATCGACACTTCGCGCGTGTTGTAAACCACCTGCGCCTGGAAGTTGCCTTCCTTGATGGTGTCTTGCCTTACCTCCGGCGTGGCCATCGTCATGGTCAGCGCAGCGCCCTTGCTCCATCCGCCGGCGGAGAGTTGCTGTCCTCGAAGAAACGAACCGGTGCCGCCGGGAACGAACACCAGTTCAAGGGCCGGCGTAGCGCAGCATCCAATGTTGGTATAGAACGTGAGCGACTTGCGGCTGTCAATAGCCACGGTTGGCGCAACACCCGTGTCGGTGTCGTTTTCGAATGCCAGCATTTCCGGGAGCATCTCCACAAACGCAATGGCCTTCACGAAAGCCACGTAGGCGCTGCGATTGGTCACCAGCGCGAGTGTGTCGCCGGCAACCGGAGGCAAAGTGCGCAAGGGGGCAGCGCCGGCTTTTCCGGTCAGGGAGCGCACAATGGCGCCCATCTGGGCCAACTCAGCGCCAATGACATGCGACGTCGCCGCATCGAGGGCAGACTGGTTTGCTGGTATGGCGCCGTCATTCTTGAGGATGGCACTTGCATACAGTGCAGTGGTAATCCCGGTGACATTCAGGCCCGGCAGGTTGGCGGTGGTGACGCTGGTGCCAGCGCCGGCGGCATTGACGACGAACTGGCTGTCCCCCAGCTGGCTGATCAGCTTGATGAAGGACTTGGCGCCGGTGCCCTGCGCGGTTATCGTGATCATGCTGGCCGGTGTGTCGAGCGAGACCGGGGTACTGAAGTTGCCGTTCGCATCGGTGCTGGTGGCGATGGTCCTGGCGCCAACGGCGATCGTAACGGTGGCATTTCCTGGCACGTCGACGGCTTTCCCGGACAAGGTCAGGTTGGCGTTAACGGTGACGGCGACGTCGGCGGTCGCCGTGGCGGTGCCGGTGCCGATGTCTTTGGTGATGTAGGAGAAGGCGTCGGTGCCGAAATAGCCCGCTGCGGGAACGTAGACAATCTTGTCGCCGCTGATGGTTGCCGTGCCGTGGGCTGGCGTAGTAACGCTGACCAGCTTGAGCGTGCCGCCGTTGGTGACGCTGTCGTTGGCCAGGACGGCCAGCGTGGCGCCGGTATTGAGCACGGCAACGACGCTGTCGGCCTGGGCCGACGGGACTGATGGCGTGGCCGGCGGCAGGACCGGCGGATTGCTGGTGCCCCCACCCCCGCCGCCGCAGGCTGAGAGGGCCGCGGCAAAGAGAAACGCTGCCGGAATGGCGCGCAAGGCAAGGGGGAGAGCGAACATGCGAATCCTGAAAAAGCGCCCTTACAATAAAGGCAAGGCCGCTAGTATCAGAGCTCAGGTACTTTTGGTCAATAAATGTATATTTTTTGCAATTTTTGCCGTGTGCGGGTTATTTCATCGCCAGCGCCATGGCGCTCGCTTTTTGCAGCATCAGCGTGATCGCGTCCTGCGGCGACGGGTGCCCCAGGTAGAAGCCCTGCACCAGGTCGCAGCCGTACTCCTCCAGCATCAGCAGCTGCTCGTCGGTCTCCACGCCCTCGGCCACCACGATCATTTTGAGCCCGTGCGCCATGGCGATGATGGCGCGCGTAATCGCGGCGTTTTCCGAGTCTTGCGGCAGCCCGCAAATGAAGCTCTTGTCGATCTTGAGCGTGCGGACGTCGAAACGCTTGAGGTAGTTCATCGACGAGTAGCCGGTGCCAAAATCATCGATCGACAGGAACACGCCAATTGTGCGCAGCTGTTCGAGCGTGGCCATGGTGGCCCTGGCGTCGTCCATCAGCGTGCCTTCGGTCAGCTCCAGTTCCAGCAGGCGCGGGTCGAGACCCGTGTCGTTCAGTGCCGACACCACGATCTGCGTCAGGTTTTCGTCCTTGAACTGCTTGGCCGATAAATTGACCGCCATCCTGATCGAGCGCTGGGTGAGTTTCTGCCATTGCCTGGCCTGGATACAGGCGGTACGCAGCACCCATTCGCCGATCGGCACGATCAGGCCCGTTTCTTCGGCCAGCGGAATGAACTCGGTCGGCGAGATGATGCCGCGCTCCGGATGGCGCCAGCGCACCAGCGCTTCCACGCCGACGATCTCGGACGAGCGCACGTCGATCTGCGGCTGGTACAGCAAATACAGTTCCTCGTTCTTGAGCGCCTTGCGCAGGCCCACTTCGAGCTTCACATGGCTCATGATCTGCATGGTCAGCGAGGAGCTGTACAGCTTGGCGTTGTTCTTGCCGCAGTTCTTGGCGTGGTACATGGCCGTGTCGGCATACTTGAGCAGCGAATCGCAGTCGTCACCGTCCTCGGGGAACAGCGAGATGCCGATGCTGGCCGTAACAAAAATCTCGTTGCCGTCGATCAGGAAGGGGCGCCGCATCGCGTCCTTGACCCGGTGCGCCACGTTCATCGCGTTCTCGACCCGGTCGAGGTCGGGAATGAGGATGGTGAACTCGTCGCCGCCCAGGCGCGCGAGGTTGTGCGACTGGTCGCCGCGCGATACCAGGTCGCTTGGGCGGATGGTCTCGCGCAGCCGCTCCGAGACGATCTTGAGCAAGTGGTCGCCCACGTTGTGGCCGAGCGTGTCGTTGATGCGCTTGAACGCATCGAGGTCCATGAACAGCACGGCGAACTTCTTGTTGCCGACCTTGGAGCGGTGCAGTTCGCGTTCCAGCGTTTCGAGGAAGGCCTGGCGGTTCGGAATGCCGGTCAGGCTGTCGCAGTAGGCCAGGCGGCGGATCTGTTCTTCGGTGCGTTTGCGCTCGCTGATGTCGCGCACCAGGCCCAGCACCTCGGTCGGGCCGGTGGCGACCAGGCGCGCTTCGAAGTGGTGCACGGCGTTTGCGCGAACCAGTTCGTAGTCGACCGAGCGGATGTCGTGGGTGTCGAGCACCACATGCATCTGCTCTAGCAGGCGGTCGGCGATTTCCTGCGGCAGTACCTCGGCGATGTGCTTGCCCACGCAATGGTCGGCGGGCAGGGTGACGCTGGCGTCGTGGCCCTGCTCGTAGTCGAGGTAGTAGCCGTCCCGGCTGAGCCGGAAAAAAGTGTCGGGGATGGCTGCCAGCACGGCGCGGTTGTGGGCGTCGGCGATGCGCAGGCGCACGATGGCGTCGCTGGCGCGCAGCACGTACAGCACGCGGTGACCGAGGATCGGCCAGTTGATCGGCTTCGAAACGAAGTCGGTCGCGCCCACTTCATAGGCCCTGGTGACCGCCTCGATATCGTCGCCGCCGGTGACCATGATGATCGGGACGGCGGTGCCGGTTTCGATGCGGCGGATTTCGCGGCAGGCCGAAAAGCCGTCCATGTTCGGCATGTCGACGTCCATCAGGATCAGGTCGGGCGACATGGACTGGAATTTGTCGACCGCCTGCAGGCCATCTTCGGCTTCGATGCCGTCCAGGCCGACCTGGCCCAGCATTTCAAGCATCAGCAGGCGCATCACCGGGTCGTCGTCGGCGACCAGGACGACGCCGCGTTTGTTGGAAGTGGCTGGCATGTCAATTTTCCTTCTCTAGGATGGCGCTGAGCGAATGCCGAACTGCCTGGAATTCCTGCTCCATGTCGGTGAGGATGACGGCCGCGCCTTCGGTGGTATCGGTCCGTCCCAGTGATTCCATTTCCTTGCACATCTGCGCCAGGGCCTCTGCCCCCACATTGGCGCTGCTTGATTTGAGACTGTGCGCGATCTTGCGCAGCTTGCCCGGATCGACCCCGGCTATCGCCTGGCGCAAGGTGACCAGGTGGCCGGGCGTGTCGTCGACATAGGCGGCGATCACCTTGTGCACCAGGGCGTCGCCGCGGTCCTGGCTCAGCGCGCGGATGTTTTCGAGCGCGTGCCGGTTGATGGCGGCGCGCTGGATCACTTCGCGCGTCTCCGGCGGCAGCACGGGCGGCTCGTCGTCGTGGTGCACGCTGGCGGCGATCGGGATGCCGACCCAGCGTCCGATGATCGCGGCCAGTTGCTGCTGCGTGAACGGTTTGCTCAGGTAGTCGTCCATGCCGGCCGCCAGGCAGGCTTCGCGGTCGCCCTGCAGCGCGTTGGCGGTAATGGCGATGATCGGCAGGGTACGTCCGCGCCCGCAGACCTGCTCGTGGCGGCGGATTTCGGCGGTGGCGGCAAAACCGTCCATGACCGGCATCTGGCAATCCATCAGCACGATGTCGAAGCCGCCTTCGCGCGCGGCCTGCAGGGCTTCCTCGCCGTTGCGGGCGCAGCGCACCACCACGCCCAGGCTGTTGAGCATGGCCTGGGCCACTTCCACATTGACCGGATTGTCCTCGGCCAGCAGCACGCGGCGGGCGCGGGCCGGCTTGCCCCCTTCGGGCGCGGCCAGGGCCACGGGCGCGGGTGGCGCAGCCACTTCCTGGACCGGCGCCGCGTTGATCGGACGCTTGCCGCGTGGCCGGGTGATGATGCACTCGAACAGGTCGCCGGCGCGGGCCGGCTTGATCAGCTGGTAGGCCACGCCGGCTTCGCGCCGCTGCACCGGATCGGCGGCCAGGCGGTTGTCGCTGATGAGCAGGATGTGGGTGGCGCTGGTGCCGGGATAGCGCTTGATGGCGGCGGCCAGCGCCAGGCCGCTGGTGCGCTGCAAGTCCATGTCGATGATGGCCACATCGTAGGGCTTGCCGGTGCGCGCGGCGGCGGCCAGGCGGTCGACCGCCTCGGTGGCCGAGACGGCGCTGTCGGCCGCGCTCTTCCAGTCGGCCAGCTGCTGCTCGAGCTCTTCGCGGCTGTCGGGCTGTTCATCGACGATCAGCACGCGCAAGCCTTCGATGTTTTTCAAGCTGGTTCCCGGTTCGTCCGTTTCGATCCGGCGCTTGTCGAAACTGACCGTGAACCAGAAGATCGAGCCTTGCCCGGACGCGTTCTCGACCCCGATATGGCCACCCATTAATTCGACCAGCTGGCGCGAGATGGCCAGCCCGAGACCGGTGCCGCCGTATTTGCGGGTGGTCGAATCGTCGGCCTGGGAGAAGGCTTCGAAGATGCGGGTGCGGGCGTCGCGCGAGACGCCGATGCCGGTGTCGTGCACTTCGAAGCGCAGCCCGACCGTAGGGCCGTCCTCGCCGGTGACGTCGACCTTGGCCAGGATTTGCCCGCGGTCGGTGAACTTGATCGCGTTGCCCAGCAGGTTGGCCATGATCTGGCGCAGGCGGTTGGGGTCGCCGCAAATGGCGATCGGGATATCGTTGGCGATGTCGAAGTCGAGCGACAGACCCTTGGCGTGGGCTTGCGGCGTATAAATGTTGTTGATGTCGTCGAGCAAGTCCCACAGATTGAAATTGATGTATTCGATCGACAGCTTGCCCGCTTCGATCTTGGAAAAATCCAGGATGTCGTTGATGATCACCAGCAAGTGCTCGCCGGAACGCTTGACCAGCCGGGTGAAGTTGCGCTGGGCTTCGCTCAGGTTGGTGCCCAGCAGCATCTCGGTCATGCCCAGCACGCCGTTCATTGGCGTGCGGATTTCATGGCTCATGGTGGCCAGGAAGGCGCTCTTGGCGCGGCTGGCGGCCTCGGCGGCGTTCTTGGCCTTTTCCAGCTGCTCGGTGCGCACGCTGACCTGGCGTTCGAGCTCGTCGCGGTGGTGCGTCAGCGCGGCGCCGCGGCCTTCGATCTGCGACAGCATGTCGTTGAAGCTGTCGATCAGCGTGCCCAACTCGTCGGTGCGCTCGTGGGCGATGCGCAGGTTGTAGTTCTGGCTGGCCGACACTTTTTGCGCCGCATTGATCAGCTTGGCAACGGGGTCGGCGATGCTGCTTTTGAAGCGGCTGGCCAGGATCAGCGCCACCAGAAGCGAGCCGCCCATGGCGGCGGCGATCACGCCCAGGCTTTTGAGAATGTCGAGCCACATATTGGTCAGGTCGGCCTCGATCATGACGATGCCGATCTGGTAGTTGTTGCTGCCGGTGACGGGACGGTACAGGCGCATGCGGGTCGACCAGAAGGTGCTGCCCTGGCGGTTGGCGATGGCCAGCGCATCGTCGTCGACGCTCATCACGGGGGCGCTGGGCGGCGGCTCGGCGCGGCCGACCGGCATGTATTGCGCGAACAGCTTGCCCTGGCGGTCGAACAGCACGGCCGTGGAGATCTCATCCTTGGCTTTCAGCGCGGCCAGCGTGTTCTGGGCCTGGGTGCGGTCGTTGAACATCAGCGCATCGACGCTATTGGTGCCGATCACGCCGGCGAAGGACGACAGTTGCATGCCTTCATCCTTGCGATGGTTCAACACCGAGGTGACCGTGAACGCGACGAAAACAAATAGCAAGGCAGTGCCGGTAGACAGGAAGGAAATGATGGTCAGCTTCTTGTTGAGACTGGAGCGCTCGAAGTTCAACATGGCGTGGGGTCATTTTTCATGTGGGGAATGGGATTCCGGCAGGAAAAATATACGTGTAAAGAATCTTGACAACTTTGATCACGCACAAATTTGGCCGCACGGCATAGGGGAAACAACGTTTCGTGGGGGATAGGAAAGTGGTGTTTCCGAGGGGAGAGCTGGGCCAACTTTGCGGTCACTCAACATGGGCCCCCGCCTGCGCGAGGGCGACGGCTTTGCGTATGTGATAGAGAACAAAAAGGGGCGTTGCGGCGCCCCTTCAGATCAACAGCAGCCGCCGCGTTTGCCAGCGCCGCCGTAACGCGCCTCCTGCCGCTCGCGGAAGAACTCGTCGTAGCTCATCATGGGTTCGCCGGGATGGCTTGCCTCCATGTGCGCCACGTAGGTACTGTATTCGGGCAAGCCGACCATCAGGCGCATGCTTTGCCCGAGATAGCGGCCGGCCTGGCGCAGTTCGTCAAACATGTTCAAGCCTGCGCCACGGAACCGGGAACGAAGGGCGATTCCTTGGCGCTCGGCGTGCCGCTGCCGCGCGCGGCCAGCACCGTGCGCACGCCGAAGAACAGCACCGACAGCACCACCAGCATGAAGAAGCCGGCCAGCCCAGCATCGACATAATCGTTGAACACGATGCGCTGCATTTCGAACATGGTCTTGGCCGGCGCCAGTATCTGGCCCTGGTCGATCGCGGCCTGGAATTTTTGCGCATGCGCCACGAAGCCGATGCGGACGTTCTCGTGGAATATTTTTTGCCAGCCGGCCGTCAGCGTGCACACCAGCAGCCACGCGGTGGGCACCATGGTCACCCACGCATATTGGGCACGTTTCATCTTGAATAGCACGCAGGTGGCGAGAATCAGTGCGATGCCTGCCAGCATTTGATTGGCGATGCCGAACAGCGGCCACAAGGTGTTGATGCCACCCAGCGGATCGACCACGCCCTGGTACAGGAAATAGCCCCAGGCCGCCACGCACAGGGTGGTGGCGATCAGGTTGGCGGGCAGCGATTCGGTGCGCTTGAGGGACGGTGCAAACGCGCCCAGCAGGTCCTGCAGCATGAAGCGGCCGGCGCGCGTGCCCGCATCGACGGCGGTGAGGATGAACAAGGCTTCGAACAGGATGGCGAAGTGGTACCAGAAGGCCATCATGGTCTGGCCGCCGAGCGCGTTGGCCAGGATATTGGCCATGCCCACGGCCAGGGTAGGCGCACCGCCGGCGCGCGATATGATACTGTTTTCGCCGACATCCTTCGCAGTCTGTATCAACATCTCGGGCGTGACGACAAAGCCCATCTGGCTTACGGCCGCCGCCGCCGATTGCGCGGTGGTGCCCAGCAAGGCGGCCGGGCTGTTCATGGCGAAATAGATGCCCGGTTCGATGGTCGACGCGGCCACCAGCGCCATGATGGCGACGAACGATTCCATCAGCATGGCGCCGTAGCCGATGAAGCGGGCGTGCTGCTCGTTCTCCAGCATTTTTGGCGTGGTGCCGGACGAAATGAGCGCGTGGAAACCCGACACCGCGCCGCAGGCAATGGTGATGAACAGGAAGGGGAACAGGCTGCCGGACCAGACAGGACCGCTGCCGTCGATGAACTTGGTGACCGCCGGCATTTTGAGCTCGGGCGCCACGAACAGGATGCCGATCGCCAGGCCCACGATGGTGCCGATCTTGAGGAAGGTGGACAGGTAATCGCGCGGCGCCAGCAGCAGCCACACGGGTATGACGGAGGCGATGAAGCCATAGCCGATCAGCATCGAGGTCAGTTCGACGCCGGTGAAGGTGAACATGGGGCCCAGTACCGGGTGTGCCGCCACGTACTGGCCGCCGATGATGGCCAGCATCAGCAGCACAAAGCCGATCAGCGAGATTTCGCCGATGCGCCCGACCCGCACGAAGCGCGAATACACGCCCATGAACAGCGCGATGGGAATGGTGGCGATGACGGTAAAGCTGCCCCATGGCGAGCCGGTGAGCGCCTTGACGACGATGAGCGCCAGCACCGCCAGGATGATGACCATGATCATGAAGGTACCAAGCAAGGCAATGATGCCGGGAATTTCGCCCAGTTCGGATTTGATCAGGTCGCCGAGCGAGCGCCCGTCGCGCCGCGTGGAAATGAACAGGATCATGAAATCCTGCACCGCGCCGGCCAGCACCACGCCGGCGAGGATCCACATCATGCCGGGCAGGTAGCCCATTTGCGCTGCCAGCACCGGCCCGACCAGCGGCCCGGCCCCGGCAATGGCCGCGAAGTGGTGGCCGAACAGCACGTAGCGGTTGGTGGGAACGTAGTCGAGCCCGTCGTTGAACTTGTAGGCCGGGGTCTGGCGCTTGGGATCGAGCTGCAGCACCTTGTCGCTGATGAATTTGCTGTAGAAGCGGTAGGCGATCAGGTACACGCAGATGGCCGCCGCCACGACCCAGATGGCGTTGATGGTTTCGCCCCGCTTGAGGGCGATAAAGGCCAGCGCGAAGGCGCCGCCCACCGATAGCGCGGCCCAGCCAAGGTGGCTTGTGAGACGTTTCATGTTGACTCCTCCATTGTTTTTTTAAGTGCCGCGATTTTTAGACCACCAATGTCAGCATGGATTCCGCGCAGCGTGACCAAGTATTGGGCAGGCACAAAACGCGGACAAGCGCAGCATTACGCAGCGGCCTGCGTAGTACTACGTAGCCGCGCAGCGCGGAAGCGACGTAGAATCGATGCATGAAATCAATCACTTGCGGAGCCGGCGGATGAAGCTGCGGCAAAAGGTCATCTTCCTGGCGATCACGCCGCTGATCCTGGCGCTGTGCGCCATCGCCTTTTTCGTGCGGCACCAGGCCATTACCCTGGCGCAGCAGCAGCGCGAGACCATCCAGCAAGCCTATCTGGCCAGCAAGGAGGCCGAGCTGGAACACTATGTGGCGCTGGCCGCGCGTTCGGTCGCGCACCTGGTCGACTCGGGCCGGCGCGACGCCGCCACCATGGACGAAGCCAAGCGCATCCTGGCGAGCCTGAGCTACGGCAGCGACGGCTACTTTTTCGTGTACGACTTCGAAGGCAAGAGCCTGATGCACCCGCGCCAGCCCGAGCTGGTGGGCCGCAATCTGTGGGACATGCGCGACGCCAACGGCGAACCGACCATCCAGCGCCTGATTGCGCGCGCGAAGGCAGGCGGCGGATTGCAACGCTACATGTGGGCCAAGCCCTCGTCGAACAAGACCGCGCCCAAGCTGGGTTACGTGGTGCCGCTGGCCAACTGGGGCTGGATGATGGGCACCGGCATTTACCTCGACGACGTGGACGCGGCACTGGCCAAGATCGACGCCCAGCAGTCGCGCAACATCGAAAGCACCATGCTGTGGATAGGCGTGCTGGCGATCATGAGCGCGCTGGTGGTGGCCTTGTCCGGCGTGGCGCTCAATATCAGCGAACTGCGCGTGGCCGACGCCAAACTGAAGGCGCTGGCGCAGCGGGTGGTCGAATCGCAGGAAGAGGAGCGGGCGCGTCTGTCGCGCGACCTGCACGACGGCATCAGCCAGTGGCTGGTATCGATCAAGCTGCAAATTGAAGCAGGCGTGATCCGGCTTGGCGGCAACGCCGAACAGCAATTGGCCGCACGCGCCAGCCTGGAGCATACGGCCGGCCAGGTGAACGATGTGCTGGGCGAAGTGCGCCGCATATCGCACGACCTGCGCCCGGCCATCCTCGACGACCTGGGCCTGGCCGCCGCGCTCGACCACCTGGCGCAGGAATTTACCCACAACAGCGCGGTGCCGGTGCGCTTTACCGCGCACGGCAGCGCCGAAGGCTTGCCCGATGTCGTCAACACGGTCCTGTTCCGGATTGCGCAGGAAGCGCTGACGAATATCGAGCGGCATGCCGGCGCGCGGCAGATCGACATCACGCTGTTGCGCGACGGCAGGCAGCTAACGCTGACGATTGCCGACGACGGCGGCGGCTTCGACTCGGAACGGGTTGCCAGCCACCCCAAGCGCGGCATCGGCCTGCGCAACATGATGGAGCGGATGGACGCCATTGGCGGCCAGCTCGGCATCGCATCGAGCGCCGACGGGACCACGGTGCAGGCAACGGTGCAGGTGGGCACATGATCAACATCATGCTGGTAGACGACCATCCGCTGGTGCGCGACGGCTTGCGCGCGCGCCTTGAAGCGGTGCCGCACTTTTGCGTGGTGGCCGAGGCCGACGGCGCCGAGGAAGCGCTGCGCCAGGCAGGGCAGTGCTCGGTGCACCTGGTGCTTATGGATATCAATATGCGCGGGGTCAGCGGGATCGACGCGACGGCGCGCTTTCGCGAGCAGTATCCGGACGTGGCGGTGCTGATCCTGTCGATGCACGACAAGCTGGAATATGTGAGCCAGGCCATGCAGGCCGGCGCGCGCGGCTATGTGCTCAAGGATGCGCCGGGCAAGGACATCGTGCTGGCGATTGAAACGGTGATGGCCGGCGGGATTTACTACAGCGCGGCGCTGGCCCGGCAACTGGCGCGTCCGCTGGTGCAGGACAACCAGCTGACCGTGCGCGAGCAGGAAGTGCTGCAGCACCTGGCGAACGGGCAGTCGAACAAGCAGATCGCGCGGGCGCTGGACCTGTCGGTGCGCACGGTGGAAACGCACCGCCTCAATATCAAGCGCAAGCTGGGCATTGAAGGACAGGCGGAACTGATCAAGTTTGCGGTCCAGCATGCGCGGTTTGAGGGCAGCTAAGACGTTGTCGGCGCGTCATTACAACAAGTAGTTCCTGCCATGCGGCCATGCCCTTCAGCACGATTCGAGAAAGCATGTTATTTATGTACCTCGTATCGGTGTTTAATGTAGCTTGCGGGCAACTATTATGATTGCGTTTAGTTAATTTTTCTACTAACATGATGCAATCAATTAACACGAGAACCAGATGGCCTCAACCGAATTCATGTTGCCTCCACTGGTGAGCTTCAACCCGGTGGCGAACATGCAAAATGCATGGGTCGCCCTCAGCCTGCGCGTGGATCCGGTGGTCGGCGATTTGGCCACCAGTTTGCACCATGTATTTTCTTCGGCCGACCTGCTGGCCGCCATTGCACCGCTCGACTGCATCCTGATGCTCGACTCGGCAGCGGTGATCAACGACGAACTTGCCGCGCTGATGCCGGTGAACCGGGTCAGTTTCGCCATCAATGGCAACGCCCTGCAAGACGACTCCAGCCGCCAGCGCATGTGCGAGCTGCAAGAGCGGGGCTACCGCGTGCTGGTTGACGGCTTGCCGCCGGCCGGTACCGCCGTGCCGCCAACGCTGCGCAGCGTGGCCAATGACTTCAGCGAGGCGGCCCCCAAAGCCGAAGTGCTGCCGCTGGTATTTGGCCCGCACCTGGCGCACGGCGTGCACAGCGCAACGCGCCGCGCCGAATGCGCGCGCGTCGGCTACGAATGGTTCAGCGGTGACTATCCGCTGCATCCGCCGCCGTCGCTCGATCCGCAGGACGGCAGCTCGCGCAAGCGCCTGATGAATTTGCTGGGACTGCTGGCCCGCGACGCCGAAACGCGCGAGCTCGAAGCCCTGCTCAAGCAGGATCCGTCGCTGTCCTACCACCTCCTCAAGCTGGCAAATTCGGCGGCGTTTGCGCAGACCATGGCGATCACCAGTTTCAGCCAGGCCATCAGCGTGCTGGGCCGGCGCCAGCTGCAACGCTGGCTGCAACTGCTGCTGTACGCGCGCCAGCAGCCCGACGGCATGGCCAACCCGCTGCTGCCGATTGCCGCGCTGCGCGCCGCGCAGATGGAGTCGCTGTGCAAGCTGCGCTGTGGCGAGCGCGAAGAACAGGACCTCGCTTTCATGACCGGCGTGTTCTCGCTGCTGGACCTGCTGTTTGCGCTGCCGATGGAAGAAATCGTCGGTGCGCTCAGCCTGCCGCCGGTGGCTGCCAATGCGCTGCTCGAGCGCAAAGGCCCGTTCGGCGAGCTGCTGGCCCTGATCGAAACCCGGCGCGTCGAACCGATGATGCTGGACTGCGCCGGCCTGGCGCCGGCGCCTTGGTGGCAAAGCCAGCTGCACGCCTACCACTGGGCCATTCAAGTGAGCCGGAACCTATAACATGTTCCTGCGACCGCCCACCGACATCATCAGCAGCAGCGTCGCCTTGTGCGAAGCCGTGATGCACATGCGTGGCGATTTCCTGGCCGACGAACTGGGTCGGCTGGCGCGCAACCTGCTGGGCAGCCCGTGCGGCAAGTTCGTGCCGGCCAACAGCGAAGGCGGGGCAGGCGAACCGGGCGCGGACCTGATACCGCCCAACCTGACCGGCATGGTCCAGGACATTGCCTGCAACGGCCGCCACTACGGCCGCTATGCGGTCTGGGGCCGGCCAATCTACGACGACGGCGACCAGCAGCACCTGGCCAGCCTGGCCAAGCTGACAGCGAACCTGCTGCAGATGCACATGATGGCGCTGCGTTCAACGCATGCGTATGCCGACATCGAGCGCCAGCTGTCGGAGCAGACCCAGATCCTCGACCAGATCAACGAGTCGGTGCTGACGATGGACGCGACCGGCTACATCACCAGCTGGAACAAGGGCGCCGAGCGGCTGTTCGGCTACAGCGCGCTGGAAGCGGTGGGGCGCAGCATCCTGTTCCTGTACGTGGACGAAGACACTGCATTCCACGACGCCTTCATGGAGCAGGGCGGGCAGATCATGGAAGTGCGGCGCCGCAAGAAATCGGGCGACATCTTCTGGGCCAGCATGTCGCTTGCGCCGCTCAAGGATATCAGCGGCCGGCCGGCGGGGCTGATCGCCTACCTGAGCGACATCACCGAACGCAAACGCACCGAAGAAAAGCTGCATGAACTGGCCTACCGCGACACGCTGACCAGCCTGCCCAACCGCGCGCTGCTGACCAAGCTGCTGGACCAGTCGATGGCGGTTGCGCAGCGCAACGAGGCAAGCGGCTGCGTGTTGTTCATCGACCTGAACCGCTTCAAGTCGATCAACAACGCACTGGGGCGACGCACCGGCGACGAACTGCTGCGCCAGGTGGCCGCTCGCTTTCGCGGCGCGCTGCGCGACCAGGACGTGGTGGCGCGCTTGTCTGGCGACGAATTCGCAGTCGGCCTGTTCGACCTGCACCAGCACTTTGAAGCGACCACCGTGGCGCGCAAGCTGAAGGCGTCGCTGGCCGAGCCGTTCCAGATTGAAGGGCACGACCTGCGGGTTGGCGCCTGCATCGGCATCAGCGTGTATCCGCAGGACGGCGCCGACGCCGAATCGCTGCTGCGCCTGGCCGACATTGCGATGGCGCGCGCCAAGCAGGACGGCGCCGGCGACGACGAAAGCGTGGCCTTCTACAGCCGCGAAATGAACCAGGACATGCAAGAGCGCATGCGGCTCGAGACCGACCTGCGCAACGCCCTGCACAATCACGAACTGCTGCTGCACTACCAGCCAAAATTTGAAATCGGGACCAACGCCATCGTGGGCGCAGAGGCGCTGGTACGCTGGATGCATCCGCAGCGCGGCCTGATATCGCCGGCCGATTTTATTCCGCTGGCCGAATCGACCGGCCTGATTATTCAGCTGGGCGAATGGGTGCTGGAAGAAGCCTGCACCCAGGCGGCGCAATGGATGCGGGCGGGCCTGGCGCCGTTCAGGGTGGCGGTGAACGTGTCGGCGCGCGAGTTTTCGACCAGCCTGCCGTCGCGCGTGGCCGCAACGCTGGACCGGCATGGACTGGCGCCGTGCTGGCTGGAGCTGGAGATCACCGAGAGCACGCTGATGCGCGACATCGAGCGCGTGATCAGCATCATGGACCAGATTACGGCGCTGGGCGTAACCTTGTCGCTGGACGATTTTGGGACGGGCTATTCGAGCCTGTCGTACCTGAAGCGCTTCCCGATCGACTCCCTGAAGATCGACCGCTCGTTCACCACCGGGATCCCGGAAGACGGGAACGACTGCGCCATTGCCAGCACGATTATCAGCATCGGCCAGCAACTGGGGCACCGCGTGATTGCGGAAGGGGTGGAGACGGCCGAGCAGCTTGAATTTTTGCGCGGGGCTGGCTGCGACGAGGTGCAGGGATTTCTGTATTCACGGCCGCTGACGGCGCAAGCGTTCGAGAAGGAGTTGCGCGAAAACTGGCTGCCCGAAACCTGACCGGCGCGGCGAAAATGGGTAGGGCGGAAAAGCGCAGCGCATTCCTCCAGGAGCCGCCAATGCCCCTTCCCGCCAAAATGGTGGTGATTTCTGTATAATGCGGGTCTGCAGGAAGCGTGGCCGAGCGGTTGAAGGCACCAGTCTTGAAAACTGGCGACGGGTTAAACTGTTCGTGAGTTCGAATCTCACCGCTTCCGCCAAGAGCATCTAAACCCTTGATTTTAAAGGGTTTTTTTTCGTCCAAAAATCCTTGGTGAGACACTTTGGTGAGACACTTCACTATCTCAACCATGCGCATTCCTGCCCATCTCTGCATGTCCCGCCACGGTGTGTACTACTTTCGTGAAACCTCAGTTGTAGCAGGTAAGCAACGAGCTAAAAAGCTGAGTCTTCACACAAAAGACCCCGAACAAGCCAAAGAGAAAGCTATACAATTACTTGCAATGCTCATAAGCAACAAGGATAAAGATATGACACGGATTGGCAAGTTTGAAATGAATGTGAATGCTAATGGCATTACTTACAAGTTGGATAAAGATGATCCCGACGATGTAGAGAAATTGGGGCGTTTTCTTAAACAGAATCCGCAATTGGCACCAACTCAACATGCGCCTGTCCCACAAGCTCCCATCGTAGAAGAAAAAAAAGGAGAAGCCTTTCATGTAATTATTGAAAAATACAAAGAAAGGTTTGAGAAAAAATTCGCTCCTAAGACGCTTTACGGGTATTTGCAAAATATCCAAATTTTTAAAGTTTGGGCAGGAAGCGCAAGGCGCCGATGGCGTGCGCCCGGGCCAGAAAGAAAGCACGCGCTGGATCGAAGGATATGAACGGGTCGCTGAGATGGCAGCCCGGGTGCCGTCGAGCCGCCTGGTGTACGTGGCCGATCGCGAAGGCGACATCCTCGCGCTGATGCAGCGCGCCCGAGTTCGACAGTCTGATCGGCATTTTGCCGATTTTTTTCGGTTGAAGCCAGT
>JAZKCA010000089.1:0-2788 GCA_040388275.1 Pseudomonadota bacterium | reverse complement strand
GCGGTAAACGCTTCGTGACCTGGCGTATCGAGGAAGGTGATGATGCCGCGCGGCGTTTCGACGTGGTATGCGCCGATATGCTGCGTAATGCCACCAGCTTCGCCCGACGCAACCTTGGCGCGGCGGATGTAATCGAGCAGCGAGGTTTTACCGTGGTCGACGTGACCCATGACTGTCACGACCGGAGCGCGCGGCTTGGACTCGAAGTGAGCGTGCTCACCCTGGTCTGCCAGCAGTGCTTCAGGATCGTCCTGTTCCGCTGCAAAGGCCTTGTGGCCCATTTCTTCGACCAGAATCATGGCCGTTTCCTGGTCCAGCACCTGGTTGATGGTGCACATCTGGCCCAGCTTCATCAGCTGCTTGATCACTTCGGATGCCTTGACGGACATCTTGTGCGCCAGTTCGGCGACAGTGATCGTCTCGGGAACGTGAACGTCCTTGATGACGGCTTCGGTCGGCGCCTGGAAATTGGTTTCGCGGTCGTCGCTATGCGACGTACGGCGGCCTTTGGCGCCACCGCGCCAGCCATCACGGCCACCGGTCGAACCGGTAGCGCCGCGTGGCTTGATGCCACCCGGAGCGCCGCGTTTCTTGGCGTCGTCAGACCAGGTCGACGATACGTTCGCGGACTTGATCGACTTCTTGTCGGCCGTCAGTGGCTTCTTGTCGGCGGCTTTCTCGCCAGGCTTCTTGTCGGCCGGCTTGTGCAGCGTGCCTTCAGGGGCCTTGGCCTTGATGGCGGCAACCGGCGGCGCGACAGGCTCGGGAGCCTTGATCGCACGGCGCGGCGCATTCATCATGGCCTTGATCTGGGCTACTTCGTCGGCCACGGCCTTGCGCGCCTTGTCGTTCGCTTCAACGCGTTCGGCAGCTTCCTTGGCAGCGGTGGCAGCTTTCTTCTTGGCTTCGTCGGCAGCGGCTTTCTTGCTTTCGTCGTCGGCGGCTACACCAGCAGATGCTGCTGCGGCAGCGGCGCGCTTGGCTTCTTCGGCAGCTTCCTTCTTGGCGTCGGTTTCGGCTTGCTTGGCCTGTGCTTCTTTTTCGGCGTCGAGCTTGGCCAGGCGGTCCTGCTTTTCACGCAGGTCCGCTTCCTGGCGGGCGATCAGCTCTGCCTGGCGGCGTGCTTCGTCTTCGCGGCGCGCCACTTCGGCGGCATCGATGACGGGAGCGGCCGGTGCGGCCGGAGCCGGCGGCGCAACTGGTTCGTCGCGCTGCACGAAGGTGCGCACTTTCTTGACCGCGACCTGGATGGTGCGCGATTTGCCAGTCGAGTCGGCCTGCTTGATCTCGGTGGTTTCCTTGCGCGTCAGCGTGATCTTCTTCTTCTCGCCATCGCCCGCGGTGCCGTGGGTACGGCGCAGGTGGTCTAACAGCTTATCCTTATCATCTTTCGACAATGGATCTGACGTCGAACTTTTTTCGACGCCGGCAGAACGCAGCTGCGTCAGCAGCAAATCTGCAGGCATCTTCAGTTCGGTGGCAAATTGGGCTACGTTGTTACTCGCCATTCAGTCCTCTTTTCTTTGTGTCGCGACAGATGATAAAGATACTCAAATTAAGCCTTGGCCAGTTCTGCCAGGCTCCAGGCTTTCGCCTGCAGCGCCTTGGCGCGGTCATCGTACTTTGAGTCGACCAGCTTCATCTCGTCGTCGGTCACATCATTAAATTCAGTTTTGATCAGTTCACGTGCGCGCTCGGACGACAGGGCCAGGATGGCGCCGAATTCGTCGTAAGCGAGTGCCGCGAATGCATCAACATTCTTGATACCGGCCAGGCCAAGCTTGCCCGCGGTGGTGCGGTCCATGCCTTCCAGGTTGACCAGCTGCTCGTCCATGCCTTCGAGGCCTTCTTCCGAAGCGATCGCCTCGGTCACCAGGGCGTCACGGGCACGGGTGCGCAGTTCGTTCACGGTATCTTCGTCGAACGATTCGATGTCGAGCATTTCCGAAATCGGCACATAGGCGATTTCTTCCAGGCTCGCGAATCCTTCTTCCACCAGGATGTCTGCGACTTCCTGATCGACGTCCAGCTTTTCCATGAACAGGGCACGCACCGCTGCAGTTTCCTGCGCCGATTTGTTTTCCGATTCTTCGGCCGTCATGATGTTGATCTTCCAGCCGGTCAGTTCAGCAGCCAGGCGCACGTTCTGGCCGGAGCGGCCGATCGCGATTGCCAGGTTTTCTTCGTCGACCACGACGTCCATCGCATGCTTTTCTTCGTCGACCATGATCGAGGAAACGTTGGCCGGAGCCAGCGCGCCGATCACGAACTGCGCAGGGTCGTCCGACCACAATACGATGTCGACGCGCTCGCCGCCCAGTTCACCGGTCACTGCCTGCACGCGCGAACCGCGCATGCCGACGCAGGTGCCGATCGGGTCGATCCGCTTGTCGGCGGTGTATACAGCGATCTTGGCGCGAACGCCGGCGTCGCGTGCAGCCGATTTGATCTCCAGCAGGCCTTGCTCGATCTCTGGTACTTCGAGTTCGAACAGCTTCATGATGAATTCAGGCGCGGTGCGCGACAGGATCACTTGCGGGCCGCGCATATTGCGGTCGATACGCAGGATGAAGGCACGTACACGGTCGCCGATACGCAGGTTCTCTTTCGGGATCATCTGGTCGCGCGGAAGGCGCGCTTCGATCTTGCCCGATTCGACGATCGCGTCACCGCGTTCCATGCGCTTGATGGTGCCGGTCACGAGCGAGTCGCCGCGCTCGAGGAAGTCGACCAGGATCTGTTCGCGCTCGGCGTCACGCACGCGCTGCAGGACCACCTGTTTGGTGTC
>JAZKCA010000088.1:0-59725 GCA_040388275.1 Pseudomonadota bacterium | reverse complement strand
ACTGGCGCACATACCCGGTGTACGATGTTTCGGTGCCGCCAGCAGCTTCGCCCGGGTCGGATTCGAACAAGCCGACGTAGACCGTCACTGGTGGGGTGATGGCGTTGTTGCGCAGGAAGTGCTCAACAATTTTGCCTTCGAGGTAGTCGGAAAATGCACCCATGGTGTGGCTCCTTTAGAAATTACCGCTGCTTCATTGAATTGGGGTTAGCCGGCGCGTTCGCGTTCGGGTTGATGGCCGCTTCGCCCTTGGCCTTGCCGGTGAGCGTGGCGAGGTAGGACTGCTGGTACGACTGGGAACGCGCGACGTCGGCTGCGTATTCGATGTCCTTGCCGTAGGCCCGGAACAGGATGTAGTCAAGCAGCACGGTCTGGTAGATGTCGTCGACCGTGATTGCACCGCTGAGCAACGCATCGGTCGGCGCTGCGCTGTAGACCAGCTCGACGTAGCCCTGCGCCGATGACGGCTGCGGCGGGTACACGTAGAACGTCTTTTGGTCGAGCAGCGAATAGATATAGTGCTTGGCCGCAGCGGCGGCGGTGGCGGTGTGCCAGTCTGGGATCTGCGCGTCGAGAATTTCACGCATGACGATGCGCACGCTGCGTCCTGGCGTGGCGCCGTTCGAACCCATGTTGCGCACAATGTCGATCAGGCTGATGCCGTCGGCTGGCAGGGTCTGCTTGGTGCCCGCCACCAGTTGCACCGCCACATTGCGCACCGACGTGTTCGGCTTGTACGAAACAATCTCACGCTGGCCATCGTTGAGCCATTTCAGCAGCTCGGCTTGGGGCCAGCGGATATTCGTCTCGTCTTGCAGCAATGTGGCGGCGCTGGCAATGATCGATGCTGTGGTAATGGTGCCCATGGTGGTCCTTAATGTTGTGGCGTGGTTCGCACCACGGCGCGACTCAGGCCGCGCACGCCGGATGCTTTCGCGGCGCTGACGGCGTTGCGGAATCGCTCGCCATGCAAGGCGGCGCCCTTCTGATCGGTCCACGGCTTGTCTGGCATCGACATCAGCCGCGCGAGGGCGCCGCTGGCCAGGGCTTCCATGTACTGGCTCGATATCCATTTTGGGAACGAAATCGCGCTGCGCTTCGGCTGCAAGGCCAGCACCATGACCAGGCCTTGAGCGAGCGATTCAACCGGCAGCGGAGCGAGCATTACCGATTCGCTGTCGATCTGCGTGAAATACTTGACGGTGCCGGCGACGCTTTGCCAATCCGGCACAATCGCATCGAGGTCATCAGTCGATTTCGGCGTGATGGGCGCACCGTCGTAAGCGCACGACAGCAGCGCCGCGACATCGGCACCGGCTGCTGGCTCGAGCTGATATGAGGCCTCGCCCGCATCGACGTCAAGTGGGTCTGGGAAGTGACGCCACACCCACGAATCGCGGCAAAACTCGATTACTGCATTCTTGAGCGCGGACTCCGTCAGCGGATCGGATGGATCCGCCTTCAAGTGCGGTAAGACTTCCGCCAGCAGATCGGAGTATTTAACGTTGCTCATTGCGACTGGTGCCGGATGGGTGGGCGATGCGTCAGTATCGGTGTGCGTGCGCTATTTGAGTCTGGCGATCAGTTCACTGGATCGACAACGCCAGCAAGGGCCATTACCTCGTCGAGCAGCAACTTGCGCGAACGCGGCTTGAGTGTCTTGTTGTACTTAGCCTTGGCGTAGGCGATCAACTCCTGCGCGTTCATCTTCTCCGGCGCGCCGGTCAGGTCGGCAGCATCGGTGAGGACGGTGGCGCCGTCAGCGTCCTTGGTTTCGATCATGTTCGGGCCGTTCATGGCATCGACATCGGTTGCATCGTCGAGGGCCCACTGATCCTTGTATGAAGTCAGGATCTTCGCTTGCGCTGGCGTGACATGCTGCACGTCGCCGTTGCCCGCCCAGGTCTTGCCCGACTTGGCGACGTTATCGATGGAGAACAGCTTGGCGCCGACGTATTTGACTGCGATGGTATTCATGTCGTGGTTCCTTTCAAAAAATAGGGCAGCCCGCGAGCTGCCCTATTTCGGTGCTTCAGTCGGTCAAATTACAGATTGCCGCGATGCTCGAAGCCGACTACAACGTCGAGTGCGCCAGTTGCCGCGGCGCCCGCGATCGTGGCTGTGATATACGCGTCAAAGGCCAGGGTGAGCGGCGCAATGAGCGAATCGGTCTTCGCCGCCGACGACGTGTCGGTCGCCGGGATGAAGGTGTTCACGGCGCCGCCGGCTTCAGCATTCACATACTCGTAGCCGATGCTGACGGTGGAGCTTGCGCCCAGTGCCGCGTTGATCATCTTCGTGCTGTAAATTTTCGTGCCGGCGAACAGCTTGACCAGGCGAACCTTGTCGGCCACTTGCGCAGCTGCCAGGGTGAGCTTGCCGTGGGCAAAGGCAGCGGCGTCATCGCCGCTGTACTGGGTGTCTTGCAGGGTTGGGGCGTTGATCGTTGCCATGTCGTTTCTCCAGATTGGCGGGCCGAAGCCCGCCGTGTACATCAGTCTTCAGGTTCGTCCAGGCGCTCGATTACGAAGCGAGCAGCGTACGGCCGGCGGCGGAAGCCGGATCCGGAGCGTAGGAGTCGATCACCGCCACGCCGTGGTCGGTGTCAACGCCGTCGATACGGAAGCGGATCTTGGCCGAACCACCCATCGAAGCGCAGACCGTTTCGATGGAGTTGCCGTGGTCGACCTTTTCCTCGGACCAGTCGTAGAAGTAGTCCGACGCGGATGCGCCGTACACCTTTGCCAGCGCCTGGGCACCGAGGATGATGGCGCGGTCGATGTCCACTGCCGCCGTCGAGGTGCTTTCGGTGTAGGTGCCGCCGTCCGTGCCGCCGGTGTCGATCGTGACCGCGTCGCCAGTGGTAAAGCGGATCGCATAGCGATTCAGGCGCTTGATCAGCATCCCGTTCCACATGATCGTCTCGTAGTTGTCGAACAGCGGATGCTTCATGCCGCCGGTCGCCGACTTGCGCTCGAACGCGTATTTCACCGCCTCGTTCCACTGGGTCTGGCCGGTGCGCGACTTCAGGTACAGCCACTGGCGTTCGGTGACGAACATGCACCACATCGGGCTGTTCCACGCTGCGTCGTCGCCCTTGATCTTGATCGGGGCGAGTGGCACGCTCGATTCACGCAGGGACGACACGATGCGGTCGATGTCCTGCATGGTCATCGCGTCGTTGGTGCCGATGGTGGCTGGCGACGTCGCGTCGTTGGCGTAGTACACGCGGTTTTTCGTCGGCGCCTTGACCGTGTTGATCATGATGTCGGCGAAGTCGGCGTCGGTGGCCAGTGGCACGACCCAGTCGGTCGTGTTCTGCGAGCCGCGGGCGCCAGCCAGGTGCACCAGGCTATTCTGGTCTTCGAAGCGCTGCATCCACGCTTGTAGGCCGGCCATGCTGATCGAGCGCAGGTTGTGCACCGTGCGCTTCTGGGTCATGCGGCCGCCCGAATCGGCGCCACCGCGAACCTGGTTGATCTTCACGTCCATGGATGAAGAGCTGAGCGACATCATGCGGCCGCTGATCTTCTTGTCGCCCATGACAGGCTTGCCCTGCAGGATGTTGAACAGGTCGACCGAGATTGCTTCGCCGGCGCCCTTGGACAGGTCGCTTGCTTTGACAATCGGGTAGTCCGGCAGGGTCTGGCCCTTGGTTTTCGAGGCGAAGTTGCCCTCGGCCGGCATGTCGCCAGCGATCAGGTTCATGAAGCCGGGTGCGGTTTGCACGCGGGTGAAGAGCCCAACGGAATACACTTTCCGTGCGAGGGCACTGCCTACTGGGATGACGGTGGACATGGTGGCATTTCCTTATTGAAGATTTTGTAAGTACGCTTCCAATTTGTCAGGCGACATGGCGGCGAACTTGTGCGCGAGCTGGATTGGCGTCATGCCTTCCAACGCTTCTTGCTCGTCGCTCGCTGCATGCTGCCCGGCAGGGAAATCGGACAGGGAGGACGGCACGGCGGACTTGTCCGCCTTGACGGCGCCAGCGGCGACGGCCTTCGCTTCCTGCTTCAATTGCTCTGCTGTCTTTTGCGCAGGCGGGGGCGCTGCTTGTCCGGGAATCGTGATTGCACCGCGGGTCATTTCGACCATTTCGATGACTTTGGCAAAGCGATCTGCGAGAGGTTTGTCAGCCCAGGCGGGGTCGGCCTTCAGTGCGTTGTCAAACCGTTTGGCTTGCTCGAACGCTTCAGGGTCGGTCGTCTTGATATGCGCAAGCTTTGGCGTGGCGTCGATCGCGTCCTGCACCTGTTCGGCGAGGGTCGCGGCACGATCAGCTTCGGTATTGCGCACGCTGTCCTGAACCGGCTTCAACTTCGCTTCGAGCGCTGCGGCTTGCGCCTGCATCGCCATCACGCCCTTGTAGACGGTCGGGAAATTCTCTTTCAGGTCGGCCAAATCCTCGGCAGACATATCACTGACAGCGGCCTGGTCGGGGGCGGCGACGTCCACTTTCTCGCCTGGTCCTGGCTTTGCCGCAGCTTGAAGGGCGGCGATCTGCTCGCGCGTCTCACGCAGTTCCTGCTCGGTGCGTGCGGCACGGTCGCGTTCGGCCTTCAGGACCGAGTAAGGGATGATGTGTTTGCCGTCTTTCGTGGCAACGCCATCAGGATCCTTGTCGGCCGGTGCTGCGGCAGCTGCTGCAACTTCCTCGGCAGATGGCTTGACTTCGGCGACGACCGGTGCGGCAACTGGTTCTGCCGCCGCCGCGACTGGTGCTGGTTCCGGTGCTGCCACCGCTCCTGCCTCAATCTTGTCGAACAGCGCGCGCAAGGCCGCTGGGTCAGTCGTGTTCTCGTCAAAATCCATCTGTGCTGCTTCCGCCATGCTTTTCTCCACTTATCGCGTTGGGTGCGTGTCTTAAAAACCTTCGGGCCAGCCCACACAGAGGGCGCTGATATTGGTCCGTCGGGTACGATTGAATTCTGTGTGCTGTCGAGCTATTTGATGTCGGTGCGCGCCGTACTTAGCCGTTATCGATTGGACTGATCTGCAACACGCCGTCGGCAGATACGTGGATCGCGGCAATATGTGAGCGCCCGCCGGTTGCGAAAATCTCGCCGGCGCCTGGGTTAAGTAGAATGTCGGTCGCGATGGCGATAACCTCGGCAGGGATGACGACGGTTGGGACTGTCGTGTAGCCGGTGCCAGCTACTGCCGTGATCGTGTCGATTTCGCCGCCACTGAAAGCGGCCAGCAATGAGGCGCCGCTACCGCCGCCGCCGGACAGGGTGAAATCATCTTCGTCGCCAGCGATATAGCCAGAGCCGGCATTCGTCACGGTGATTGTTCCGACGCCCCAGGCCGCCGTGATCGTTGCGCCAGTGCCTGAACCACTCGACGACGCCTGCGCCACGGCGTTCGATGGAACGACGCTGTAGGTGCCGCCGGCATTGATCGTCAAGGTATTCACACCGAACAGCGCTGTATTGAACGTCGCGCCGGCGCCCACGCCGGTGGTGGCGAACTGGGTAAAGGTGGCTGAATTTGCCGTCATCGATCCTGCAGTTGACACCGTCACGGTGTTGACGCCGTATAGGCCCGTGTTGGCGGTGAAGCCGGTACCGACGCCAGATGTAGCACCCTGCGTGAATGCCGCTGTGTTGGCCGTGTAGCTGCCAGGCGTGCTGATCGTGAAAGCGTTGACGCCGTATGCTGCGGTGTTGGCGGTGAACGCAGTGCCGCCGCCGGTGGTAGCGAACTGGGTGAAACCTGCCGCATTGACCGAGTACACGCCGGCGGTCGATACGGTGAATGTCAGCACGCCGTATGATGCGGTGCTGAGTGTCGCGCCGGTGCCGACGCCGGATGTGCTGTCCTGCGTGAACGAAGCGCTGTTGACGGTGTAGTCGCCAGCGGTCGTTACGCTGAACGTGTTGATGCCAAAGACGCCCGCGTTAAACGTGGCGCCGGTTCCAGTTCCGCTGGTTGATGCCTGGGTAAAGCTTGTTGCGGTTACGCTGTACACGCCAGCTGTGGTGATGGTCGCCGTATTGATGCCATACAGCCCGGTATTGGCAGTAAAGCCCGTGCCGGTGCCGGTCGTCGACGCCTGGGTGAGCGCCGCGCTATTGACCGTGTACGAACCCGCCGTCGATACGGTGAAGGTCAGGACGCCATACGATGGCGTGTTGAACGTGGCGCCAGTGCCGCTGCCAGACGTTGCAAACTGCGTGAACGACGCCGCGTTGACCGTGTAATCGCCAGCCGTGGTGACATGGAATGTTGCGATGGCGCCGCTGGCGCCAATGGTGTCGACCGTCACGATCGCCTTGGTGCCAGCCGTGCCGCCGCCGAGGGTGATTGTGTCGTTGACGGCGTAGCCAGATCCGGCTGCATTCAGGGCTGCGCTGATCAGTTTCGTGTGGGTGACGGTGAGGATGGCGGCAGTGGCATGCGTGCCGCCAGCGAGCGTGATTGTGTCGGCTGGGGCATAGCCAGTGCCGGCGGCATTCACGGCTGCCGTCGCCAGCTTGGTCGTTGCGACCGTCATGATGGCGGCAGGCGATGCTGTACCGCCGGTTAAGGTCACCGTATCGGCAGCGGCGTAGCCGGAGCCAGCGGCATTGACTGCCGCCGATACCAGCTTGACGTCGGCAACCGTGATGACGGCCTTTGTTCCTGCTGTGCCGCCCGCCAATGTCACCGTATCGGCAGCTTCATATCCTGTGCCTGCGGCATTGAGCAGCGCCGACACCAGAGCGGTGTGCGTTACCGTCAGCACGGCTTTGGTGGTGGACGTGCCGCCAGCCAGGGTAATCGTGTCAGCCGGAGCGTAGCCACTGCCGGCTGCATTCACCGAGGCCGATACCAGTTTGGTGGTGGACACCGTGAGGATGCCGGCTGACGAAAACGTACCGCCGGCGAGGGTAATCGTATCCGCTGGCGCGTAGCCGGTCCCGGCTGCATTGACTGCGGCCGATACCAGCTTGGTCGTCGCTACGGTCAAAATCGGTTTTGTCGCCGCTGTGCCGCCGGCCAGCGTGATGGTGTCGTCTTTGGCGTAGCCACTGCCGACAGCGTTGACCGCGATTGTGGCCAGCTTTGTGGTGGCGACGTTGAGCACTGCGGCGGTGCCCGTGCCGCCGGCCAAAGTAATGGTGTCGGCCGGCGCGTAGCCGGAGCCCACTGACGAAATCGTCGCCGATACCGCCTTCAGCGACGCCGTTGCTGCGCCATCGCCGCCATGGCCAAAGCGCACGAAGCACGCCGCAGTGCAGGCCAAGCGAACGCTGGCCGGCAGGTTTCCGTTCGAATCGAGTGGAATATCTTCGTAGGCAGACGTCCCGCTGGTCGAAATCGACCGCCCTGTCGCAAGAATGGCGGGTTCGCCAGTGACCAACACGCCATCGGCGGCCAGATCAGCGGCGCGCTCGAATCCACGCTCCGTGCGGATCATCAAAGCGCCATCGGCGCGGCGAATGTAGGAATCGACTGTTGGAATCATGATGTGCTCTCGCTGGTTTGTGGGGTGTTCATGCTGTCGACCTTGGCCGTCAGTGCCTCGACGGCCTTGAGGATTGCGCCCAGGTCGGCGACCGGATGTGCGATGGCGGCGACTTCGATTGCTGCTGCCGAAGCAATGCGCTGCTTATGGATGCTGGCGGCAATCTCTGTTTCCTTGTTGCTGGCCACCAGCGTCTTCTGATCCAGCGCCGCCTGCGTGCGCTGCAGCTGCAGATGAAGCGTTTCCATTTCGCCCTGCATGACGTTGATGTGGTTTGCCGCTTCCGCGCGCACCGCGTTGATCGCCGCCGAATCGCCGCCGTTCGAATGCATTTCCTGCACGACCTTGGCGGTCGTCGCTTCGATCTGGTTGATCTTCGCCTGCTTCTCGCGCATTTCCAGCGCGAGCTGCTGCTGCTGGATAGCCTGCTGCTGCTGCGCGGCTTGGGCCTGAGCTTGCTGCCCTTCTGCCGAGTCGTCTGGCAGGTTGAGCCCCTTGCGCAAGCGATCGGCGATCTTCTGTCCACCTGGCAGGTCGAACGACTCGATCACAAAATCCATAATCAGCGTCTGCGCCTGTGGCGGCAGCGACTTCGTGATTTCGGTGAGCATCTGCGACTGCTGCATGCGGAATGTTGGCGTTGACGGGATATCGTCGAGCACCACCTTGGCGCGCACCTTGCTGACGTCGTTCGTCATCGTCACTTGACCGGTTTGCTGGTCCAGCTGCGGCATGTTCAGCACGACGATCTTTTGCGAGCTTCCCTTGCCGATGGTGACGCGCGTCGGACGACCGGAAAGGTCTTCCTGCACAAAGGAAAACAGCATTTCGCCAACCATGCGGCGGGCGAAGCGGAAATTGTCGTTGATTTCGCCCAGGGTGTTGAGGCCCTGCTCGACGAGCGAATTGATCGCCAGACCGGAGTTAGCAGACGATGTCTGTCCCATCATGGTCTTGTGGATGCCAGACGACTCGGCGATTTCCTGCTTCGATTCCTGTAGCACCTGGAACTGCTGCGCGGCGATATCGCTGTTGGCATCGACCTTGAACGTACTCGACGGCTTGCGCGTCGCGTCGAGGATGACGTAGGCGTCGGGCCGGCTCACTTCTTGGGCGGCCTGCTTGTGGTCCTTGACGGCGTCGCTGTCTGTGATCACGCGGCGCGAATTCATCGCCCAAAGCATCTTGCTCTTGCGGGCGTTGATTTCATCCTGCGGCGACAGCATCGCCCGGATCAGCCCGTACGGCACCTGCGTCAGGTCTTCCCGGTAGCCGAAGAACGGCACGTAGGGGAAATAGCCGTGTTTGTGCGGGCTCGGGACGTCATACAGGAAGTGCGGGCCGCAGTACCACGCCAAGCGGATCTTCTGGAACGTGGCCATCTTGACCGTGACCATGCCCGACGCGATGGCCTGGTTGTGGCGCGGGTTGTCGAAGTCCACCTCGATGGTGCGGCCGTTCGGCAGCGACATGACGTAGCCGCGTACCCACTTGCGGTACCAGATTTCGGACAGGCACACGCGGCGATGCTCCATGTCGCGCCAGTCGGTTGCCTCGAGGCGGGTGTCGCGTTCGATTTCCCACGACTGCACCAGGCCAGTGTTCTGCTCCATGATGGGGGTGAAGCCCGCCCAGGCGCCGGTCGTCTGGCGGAACAGCTGGGCGTATTCCGGCATCATCGCAATGGCGCCGTCCAGATCGAGCCAGCGCCGGCGGATCAGGTAGCGCGCGTCCGACAGGTCGTACAGCTCGGCGCGCCAGTCCCAGAATATCTCGCGGCGGTGGATGGCCTTGACCCGGTACGGGTACTTGAGCGGGTCCGTCTCGCGTGACACTTCGACGAAGCCCAGGCCGGCCTTGAGCTGGGCGGCGTAGGCGTCGGAACAGGCGCGGTCGGCGCGGCTCTCGGTTTCGGCGTGCTTGAGCTTGAGCGACAGCGCCTCGGCGGTGTCGTCGTTGGCGATATCGTCGTCTTCCGGGCGCACGCGCCAGTCGGAGCGCGATTTCGCTTCCATGCCCAGCACCGTGTCGATGGTGGGTTTTATCAGGTTGGCGATGAGCGGCGGCTGGCCGCGGTCTTTCAGGCGGTCGACCGTATCGGCGTCGAGCTGGTTGCCGTCATAGTAGTCGGCGGCGCGGTCGGCCTCGCGGCGCCACTTCGGCTGCTGCTGGCACTCGAACAGGAACTGCTCGACGCGTTCTCGCGGCAGTGCGCTGTTGGCCAGTTCTTCGGGAGACTCGTCGCTGGTCGCGGTGTCGCCCATGACAATGCCGCCTGTGGGTGCCGGGAGGTCCGCGCGAGGCATGGATTGCAGTGCCGCTGAAGATAACTGGATTTCGCCGATGGCCATAGAATTAGGTTCCTTGCACTGTCGGCCATTTTCAGTGCGGGGAAGCTATTTGATGCGGCGTGGCGAGGCTTATCCGGCGCGCCAGTTGTACGGGCGGTCGATCTTGACGGCGGGTGTCGGGTCGGGCGGGCAAATGGCGAAACGCAGGCTGACGACGCCGTAGCGCACCGCCGATATCAGGTCGTCGTCGAGCTTGACGATTTTGCCGTCCTTGCGGTGGAACAGGCGGATTTCGTCGAAGAACGAGTGAATGTTCGAAAACACCTTGAACCGGCCAGTCAACATCCGGTCGAGCATCAGCGCGACCCCGGCCTCGACGCTGGTACGGCTAACGCGTGACTCGCCTTCGTCATCCGTTTCCGGCAGCTGCGCGTGCTCGTACAGCATGTTGACGCCGGCCGCCCTGTACTGTGCGGCCATGGCGATGCCGGTGCCCTTCTCCGTCTGCAGGCCGTCGGCCGGCCACGCCATCGGGATCCAGGGGCCGCGCGCCAGGATGGCCGGCGCCTGTTGCGTCGGCGTTTCGTGGCGCACCCGCACGGCGTCGTAGACGTAGATGATGTCGTTGTCGCGGTCCCATGCAAGCCAGGCCTGGGCGGCGAAGTGGTCCCAGCCGATGTCCAGCGCGGCGACGCGCGGCCAAATGTCGGGCAGCGAGAACGGTTCACACTTGATGGTGTCCTCGTCGACGGGAAAGATCAGGCCTTCGCCCAAGATCGGGATGCCCATGGCGCGCGCGCGCCGCTCATGCGCCGGGAACGACGCGATGATCTTGTCGCGCTCGGCCTGTGGGATGTGCTCGGCGTCCTCGATGGTCATGTTCGTGTCGGACCGGTCTTCGGACTTCTCGAGCAAGAAGCGCTTGACGACGGTCGACATGCCCAGCAGCGGGGTGAAGGACATGGCTGCGCAGCCGCCGGTGGCGATCGTGCGCGCCAGGCCTTCGTCGTAGATGTCCTCGGGCGGCTCTTCGTCGAACCAGACGAAGTCGACCGGCGGGCCCTGCCACTTGCGGCGCCCCTGGGCGTAGTACTTGAAGCGCAGGGTCGACCAGCCATCGAACACGCCGTGCGTGTAGTGCCGGACCTTCACGTAGTCGTACAGGTCGGCGGTGCCCGATGCGCGGCCGTACATGCCCATGTCGATGCCAAGCTCGGCGGCCGGGATGGATCCAGTGCCGTGCTCGCCGACGATGCCGATCAGTGCGCGCTGCGGGTTGTCGCGTGTCGACTCTGCTGTCTCGGATGACGCCCACACCATGACTGGGCGCTCCCAGCGCCTTCCATCCCACCAATCCGGATACAGTCCCGTCAGGTGGTAGGCAACCTCAGACCCGACCGAGAACGTCTTGCCGTTCTGGTTGCCGGCCCTGAGTAGACGCTCGCGCTTGGTCGCGCCCAGGCGGTGAAAATCGCGCTGCTTCTCGTACGGACGGTACGATGCCAGCTTATTGCCGTTCTGCCTGCGCGTTATCTCTTCCAGTAGGTGCAGGTATTCGCGCAGATCATCTTGCTCGGTCGCGCTCATCCGACTTTTGGCATGCCAAGGCGCGCGGCCAGCTCATTGGCCCGCTGCTTGACTTGCTCGTCCGGCAGGGCATCGAGCGGATTCTTGGGTGGCTCGTCCGTAATGTTGAAGGCGACGCGCTCGAGCGGGATCAGGCTTTTCATGGCCGTGGCCAGGTCGCGCAGCACGCCGGCCTGGGCGGGGAGCGACACCGCGCGCATGAGCTGGACGCGGCGCTGCGCCGTCTCGTCGTTCTTGGTTTCCTCGTCGATGATGTCCTCGAGCTGGTCGCGGGTCTGAGAGGCGACGCACAGCTGGTGCATCAGAAGGCTGACCATTTCCCGGCCCTTCGAAATGCTCTTGCGGTGCTCGCGCACCACCTGCACGACGGTCGCGGCGGCCGTCTCGACGATTTCGCGCTCGGTACGCATTTCGGCTTGCGCGTCGTAAATGCGTACCTCATTGCGTACCAAGTCGGCGCGTACCTTCGATTGCACCTTCGAAGTTAGATCCTTTTCCCAGCCTTCCGCCTTGATCTTCTTGCGAATCATGCCCTCGGAAACTGAGTACTGCTGGGCAAGCTGCCGGTTCGAAAACTGCCCTGAACGGTAGGCGCGCTCGATTGGTTCCCAGTCAGTTTTTGCCCGTGGCTCGGCCATGGTCAGTGCGAGAGCATCTTGAGCAGCGCAATACCGATGACGCCGACGGTACCAACGGTGCCGGCGATTACCCAGCCGCGCGCGAGCTTGAGCGTGGGCAACTCGTCCTCGATACTTCGCAGGCGGCCGTCTTGTGCGTCCAGTTCCTTGAACGCGCGCGTGAGCGCGTCGCGGGTTTCGATGTGTTTTTGTTCCAAGAGGATAAGTTGGCCCATGTTGTCCGATATGGTACTGACGGCTTTTTCGATGGCTGTCAGGCGGTAGTTGATGACGCCTAAGTTTTCAGATTCGCCCATGGTCGTCTTTCGTCATTTTTCGAGTTGCTTTTTCACGGACTGCATCAGTTGGTCCCGGCTCTTGACTGCGTCGACCAGGGCGGCCTGTCGCGCAGCGCACTTCTTTCCATACTCGGCCGCCTGGACCAGCGCGCGCGCGGTATCGAATTGGTCAGCCGTCGTCAACGGGTCGGCGATCTTCTCGCCGCATAGCTCCAGCAGCTCAGTGCGAACCGGTGGAGATATCAACGTTAATTTGGTCGCGCAGCCCGTCAACAAGGCGGCAATTAGCAGCAGGTGGGGTCGCATTGGATTGGTCCTTCAGGATCTGTTGAAGCGTGGCGGCGCGCGCCGTGGCGGCGCCAAGCTGCGTCTTGAGACGGCCAAGTGCCTGGTCGTCGATGGTCGCCGCGGCGGCGGCGGTCGTGGCGGCGACAGTCACCTGCTTGACGTCGACCTTGGCATCGGCAAGACTGTCGACGTGCCACTTGTAGGCGTAGCCGCTGCAAAACATAAGCAACGACCAGACCAGAAACGCGAGAATGGAATAGAGGACGCGCTGAAGGTCAAACGCGACGCTGAAGGGGGTCATGGAAGGCATACGGCGCGACCCCATGCGGTGAATGCCCGTTGATGCTTAAGCAGTATCTTCGGGCCGTAAGATTGGTTCTCAACCTGATTTGCGGGCGTGATGCCTGGATTGAGGTAGCCGGTCAGGTTCCAGTCGCCGGGCGTGCCGCTCATTTTCTGCCGCCTGTAGACGTAGCCAAGTCCGCCGTTATAGCTCGATAGGGTGAACATCCATCGATCGCAGTCCGAATTGGCGCGCACGCGCTCGTAAATCCACCTGTCGTACCAGACGCCAGCGCGGATGGACCACATGGGATTGAACGGGTCGACCGTGCCGAAGGCGCCGGCCGTAGCGGCCCACTTCGACGTGGCCGGCATGAACTGCATCAGGCCCTGCGCACCGACCCGGCTTTGCGCATTCGGATTCCAGCCGGATTCCTGCGTGATTTGTCCTGCGAACACCGGTACCGGTGCCGGTATTCCAAAGCGAAACTGCGCCTCTCTGGTCAAGGCCGCGCGGTATTGGTCGCCGGGCGCGGCGGCGGCGTTCTTTGCCGCGATAAGTAGGGTGCCGGCGAAGAAACCGAAAAACACCCACAGGATGGCGTAGAGAATCCGGCTTTTCATGGGGCAATCTCCGTGTATCCGGCCTCAAATGCTGGTGCCGGCGAAAAGCTCGAGTAGCCGTCCTCGTACACCACGAAATAGCCGCCGGCGTGCGGGTGGTGCTTCACGTTCCACTGGTGGCTTACCTCGGCATGTCCGGCGGCGAACTGAAGCCGAACCGTTTGCGCACCGATTTCGATGGCCGTGATCTTCTCGGCACGCACCTTTTTGTGCGACTGCCATTGCCGAATGCCAGTGGTGACGATTGGCTCCATGGCTACGCAATCGTCCAGTCGTCGGCGAGCATGTCGGTCTGGCTGGCCAGCCATGGCACCAGGTCGGCCTGGGCCGTGCGCATAGCGATGAATGGCAGCATCTTGAACGACTCCGACTCCGGAAGGATATTGCCGGTCCAGTCTGCGACCATCGACAACCACATACCCTTGCCGTTCCAGCCCGCGCGTGCGACGCGCTTGCCCGATTTCAGCAGCGCGATGGCTTGGCCGAAGTCAAGGCGCGCGAGCGCGGGCTCCTGCAGGGGCAACAAGGTGTTGCCGATGACGGCGAAGTCAACGGTATCGCCATCGACGCCGCTCGGGTGCACGTAGAAGCGCATGCCGCCCAGTGTCGGTACCGCGCGCAATGCGTGGTCGATGACAGGCTGGGCGGCCAGGTAGTCCTGAAAGGTCTTCATGGCGGGCGCCTACAGACCGAGCGAGCCAGCGATGATCACACCCGCAATGACAATGGCGCGCGCCAGTTTGTCATTCGATGTCGAGCGGGCATCGATTCGCCCCACCGCCATGCGGCTGATCCAATAGCCAACCCAGGCCAGCGTCGTGACATGCCCCATTTTGTAGGCGATGGTCTGCCAGGCCGGGTGGTCCGAGCCGATGAGTGTCGAGGTGAAATATAGACCGGCGCCGATCAGGAACCAGATCAGCATGCGGAATTTGTCGAGAACCTTGCCCATGATTGTTTCCTGTCCAGTGGTCGTATATCTGGACGGTAACGCAGGCTGGACTATTTGACCCCTGCTAGCGCTTGATTGTTCCATTGAAGAGCCTTTCGAGTAGTTGGAAATTATTATCTGGCTTGACGTCAAGCCCGAGCGGGCCCCAGCGAGCGGTGAACTTGTGCCCTGTTCTGGCGATTTGCGCGTTGTTGTGCAGGGCGAAGAGCGCGAATATGGTCTGCGGATACGTCAATTTCGCATCGTGGGCGATGTCGCGCGCCGCGCGCCAGGTCGTCGACGCGACGATGACGGCCAGGACCGTGGCCCGGTAGGACTGTTCACGCTTCCTGTTTTGCTGCTGCTCCCGCTTTTCGGGGTTATAGCGGGATTGGCGGGCGCGCATGGGAATCTCCGGTAGGTTGATAGTCTGGATAGCCGTCATGCCGGCACGTCCGGCACCGTGTCGCCATAGACGCTTGCGACCTTGCAGCGCATTGCCGCCACAAGCGACGTCGGGCCGTACGAAAACGACCGTTGCTGCCCGCCTGGCGCCGCCACATGTTCCATTTCCGCATGGCAGACATCGTCGTCCCATTCGAAGGCGATGTGGTCGCGCTCGATGATTGGCCATCCGCAGACTGGGTTTGTCGACGGGTCATAGCGTGTCGCGCGGCGGTACACGCAAATCAGCAGATCCGTGCGAGGTACTGGCTGAATGACCAGATCGGCGGCGCCAATGCCGCTGGCGCGGCCGCACCAATAGTCCAGCATGGCGTCAGTGAGGTGGGCGACGCGCATGGATCTAACCGCAGCGGCCGCTGGACTTGTGGCGCGCGCGGTTGCGCCGCTTGCGCGCCGCGCGCTTCTGTTGCGCCATCGTGATCCCCGGGCCGCCGTATCCCCAGTTCGTGGAAGGCCCCAGCAACACACTACCGAACAGACCATGTTTCGCCTTGCGCGGGGCGTTCATGGTGACCAGCGGTGTCGGCTGGGACATGCCAGCGACCCCGGCACCCAAGATGGCGGCCATAGCGACCATTCCAAGACTGCGACGATTGAACATTGCTTGCTCTCCCTATGGTGAGGTTTCAGCCCGGGCGCGCCGGGCCGCAATTACGCCGGATGGTGTGCGACGTTTTGCAGCTGCGCCTTGAGCGCGTAGCCTTCGAGCTCCCAGAGCTTGTCGCGTGCTTGGGCCTTTGCCTGATCGATTGCGTACTTGACCCCGATTTCGGTGACGAAATTCGCAGGTGAGACGCAAGCCGACATACCGAGGCCGGCGGTAAATCCGTTCGGCAGCACTGCGATGGCGACGGTCGTTGTCGTCCCAGGGAAAACGTGAGTGGGAAACGTCAACGAATCGCAAAGTGCGTCGATCTGCGCCGGGGTGACGCGCGGGGCGCTGGCGCCGCTCATGACCGTGGCATCCGCGCGGCCGATCACGGCGGCGCTGAACAGCTCGCAACCGGGAGCGACGTGCGCATTGTCGACCGGCGGCTGGGCGGACGGCGTCTGGCCGATGACCGGCTCGAACAGGCTGCTAAATTCCGAGGCCTTGCAGAGGGCGGCTTCGCCGCGTTGACCGGTGACGAGCACGTCGGAAGGCGTGAAGCGGAGCGTGTGAATACTGGAATCGAACATTACCAGGTAGCACTCGTCGTTTTCATGGGTGACCGCGTGGCCCTTGTAGGTGAACGACCACGGCATGCCACTCACGATATTTCCGCCATTGTCGCGGCCGTGCTGCACAAAATCGTTGAAGGAAATGACGTCGAAAACAGGTGGTTTTTCGCGATATTGCATGCCTTGCTCCTAGTTGTGTTGCGTTGTGCGCGGTGCGCGCGGGATGGTAAAGAACCGATGACCGTTAGTAATCACGACTCGCAAGCCTCCGTAGGGACGCTTTCTTGCTGTTCGCCACTTTTTCGCCACACCATTCCGATTTGCGCCGTGATTTTGTTTTGCGCGCTGGCGGCCAGGTCCATGTTCTTTTCGAGATAGGCCATGGTGGTCATTGGGCTCTTGTGGCGCAGAAATTTCTGGATCGTCTGGATGGGCACGCCGGCCTCGGACAGCAGCGTGGCGATCGTGCCGCGCAGGCGGTGCGGCGTGATGCCGCGGGTCTTGCAGCTGTCATTTGCGGTCAGCATCGCCTTGCGCGCGAAGCCGGGCGGGAAGCTGTCGCCATTTTTCTTCGCAGCGATCAGCCCGCTGTCGCGCCGCAATGGCTGGAGGTAGTCGACCAGCCAGGCCGGCATCGGCAATGGCTCGGCTTCCTTGCCCTTGGTCTTGCCCGGCGTGTACGTGGCGCGCTCCCAGTCGATCCAATCCCAGCAGGCGCTGGTCGATTCGGACTCGCGCAGGCCGAGGAATAGCATCAGGCGCACCGCGACACCGGCGCCAGGCTCTCGCGCGGCCTTGTCGATGGCAGCGAACCACGCAGCAGCCACCGCAACCGGCAATATCACGCGTGGGCGCTTCTGGAGCTTGAGCGGAACGACCTTCCAGGGCAGCACCATGATGATCTTGCGCTTGACAGCCCAGTTCACCAGCAGCTTCAAGATCCGCATCCAATGGTTGGCCGAAGCTGGCCGGTGGGTCTTCAGGTGCTCGTTGCGCGCGCGCTCGACGCGCTCTGTCGTGATGGCAGTGATGGGCAAGTCGCCCAGGTCGTGTAAATGCAGCCGAGCGAAGGTATCGACGCTGCGCGCGTGAGCGGCGCTGATCACAGGCGCATAGTGCACCGCCTGCCATTCGCCGATCAGCTCGGCCAGTGTCGGCACCGGGTTGCCGCCGTTCGTACGGACCACCGCGGCGTCGTACGCGCGCTGGGCCGCCGCCTCGGCCCTTCCCTTCACTTTCTCGCGCGTGCTCCGCTGCACGCGCGCGCGGGCCACCTGGAACCGGTAGTGCCAGATACCCTTGACCTTGAAGAGCTTGAAACTCATTTATTGACCAGACTGGATTGCTGACCAATCCTCCAACTGCGGCCACTCTTGATGAGGCGGCCAGATGCCACAGCGCCCTTTAGCATGCCTGCCACTGGCTGCATTGGATGAAGCCCAAGCAACACCTGCAACTCTAGTTCCGTAGCAAGGCCTCCGTGTTCCGCGATATATGCGGCCACGCGCACCTCTTTTGTCCTCTTTCTTTTTTTTGGAATCGCAGTAGTCGTCATAGTGGCCATCACTGTTGAGGCACGTCAATTCATCGAGTTTGGCAGGATGATCTGCGACGGATCGAGCGAACGCATGACCATGCTGCGCGAGTAGTCAATGTCGTTTTCCTTGCAAAATTTCAGCAGGCCCAGCACATAGCCGTCAATGTTGTCTCCGGTCTTCGCGCAGTGGCTCAGCATGATCATGGCCAGGGTGGGCGTGTCTGGCAGGCGGGAAATGGTTCCAATGGCGCCCGGATCAAACTCGACGGCCACAACCATCGAAAACCCGCGCGACGCGCACAACTCCGAAACAGCCGCCAGCACCGGCGCCACTTCCTCGTCGTAGAATTTTTCGTTTTCACTGACCGCGGCTTGCTCGTACTGCTGCTCTTGATCCGACATGTTCCCTCCTGTTCGCGCCCGAATAGCGCCGGGCGCGGTAGCGTAAAACTGGCTTTTTGAATTTGATGCCAAGTCTACCGAGAGGGAGTTTTGCGACGGCCAAAAACGGGCGCAAATGCTGAGGCCGTGTTGCGAGGATAGGAATTATTTGATGGGCGGCGGGCCGGTGGTCGGGCCCAGCGCATCCGTTGCCATCTGCACTTGCGCCAAGGTCAGCGTGGTGTCGCCCTGAGCGACGGCCGCGATGATCCGGCGCGCCCAGCGCTTGTGGTCGAAGTGCGCGTTCGGGCGCTTCACAATGCCGGCGGCGTCGAGCTCGCGCAGCATCTGGGCGGCCGCTTCCTTCGACAACTTCCCATCGCCGGGCGCCGGCAGCTGCTGGCGCGGCGGTGGAATTTCCGCCCACTCGGTGCGCGCCATCTGCGCCTTGAGCGCATGCGCCCAGCAGTCCTTGACCTGGGAATACGTCTGCCCCATCAAATCGCGCTCGAGCAGCTTGGCGGCCCAGAACACCGCTGGGTGGGACCATTCGCCAACAGCCCCGCGCCCGCGCGCCTCCAGTCCGACCACGGCTTCGTGGTACGCGATCGACGGATCCGCGAACGGGCGACAGGCCTGGATGAATTCGGCGCAGGACGGTGGCCAGGTGTACCGGCTGCGGCAGACCTTGAGGCCGGCCAGCACGTCGCTTGGCGTGATGCCTTGTTCCTCGAACGCCTCGACCCAGCTTTCGGCCCAGTTGTCGATGGCCTGCGCGTCCGGAAAGTTCGAGCGCCACTTGTGCGGATAGGCGCCGTCGAGCCGGTTGTACAGGTGGTCGATCAGCGAGATTTTCAGGCTCGGATGCGGCTCGAACCACTGCGAGTACGGCCTCGTCGTCGGCACTGGTGCTGCGGATGGCGCGATAGCGGATGGAATGGTCATGGCGATGGCCGGTTGCGATTGCGGTTGACGTGCGCGGTGGGGTCGAATTTCGGCCGCGTACCACTCGGGGCGCGAGCTTGCGTGCCCTTCTCGTTGCGAACCCAGTTGCGCCAGGTGGCGGGCCAGTCAGCCTTGCGGCCCTTGACGCCAGGCTGGGCAACCCAGTAGTCCCTGAAGCGATCCCGAACCACGTCGTGGTCGAGGTCTGGCCGTGTCGTTTTGCAAAATTCGATGTCATCCGGCGATGGGGACCAGTCAGCAGGCAAGCGCGCAGCGGGTGCAGACTCTGCCTTTGACCTTGGTTTACTCTTCTCTTCTCTTCTCTTCTCTTCTCTGGTAGTCGCTTCGGTAGACGCATCAGCGTCTACATCATCGTCACTACCATCACGCCACCGGGCTTGGCGCGCATTTTTCATCGCTCTTTTCTTCGCCGAGTTGCCGTTATGGCGGTCGTGTTTCGGGATTTCCAAGCCGCGCTCGGAAATACTGAGCCACATCGCAGCGACCAAAGCGGCGGCAAATCCATCGCACCTGACGATGTCGTCGACCAGTAATTCGGTGCCAGCGTCTACACAACCGTCTACAGCGTGTTTGCCAACCCATGACCAGAACACCTGTAGGCGACCGATCACGGAGAACTTGTCGAGCTTCACGGCTGCGGCAATGCGGAAGACTGCTGGGTCGTCGAGAAGGTCGTCGCGCATCTTGATCCAGTCACCGGCCATTGGATACTCCCGTGCCAGCGACATTAAGAAGCGCTGACGCCCAGGTTTGCGGCGCCTGGGCGGCCTTGCGCACCCAGTATCGATTGCGCTGGCGTGCGCGCACAACGTCGTATCGGCCATCCTCTTTGGCTTTCGCCTCGTAGCGAGCCCGGATTTCCGTCTTTGTAAGGTGCCGCAGCTTGCAGGTGACATCGGGGCCGGTGCCAAGCGCATACACGGCCATGGCCGCGCCGGCGCGCGGATGTCGTCGCCACGCGCAAATGCGGATTTCCTTCGCGGCATGCATAAGGTCAATCCACTTCAGGACAGTCGCGCGCGACGCGCCGGTGCGCTTGAATATTTGGGCTTTAGTTCCTGGGAGCGCTGCGATGATGGCGGGCTTGAATCCTACAGGTGGCATTTCGCATCCTCTTGCTGTTTTTGATATTCGCCGCGCAGGAACGCCAGCAGCTCGCGTTCCGTGCCGTAGGTGGACTCGAATAGCGCCTTGTTCGGGTGCCGACTGATCTTCGCGGGCGTTGGCGAGTTCTGATGATGGCCTGGGTCGCATAGCCCGATGGTGTAGAGGTGTCCAAGACGCCGGCCGCCCTCCACCAGGTGGTGGACTGCGCATGGCGTCTTTGCGGCGCGCTCGAGCCAGCACACCACACAGCCGAAGTCGGCGACCCAGGCCATCCACTTGCGTTCACCGGCCGTGGGCGCCTTCTTTCCGCCCTTCATCCGCGTCGGCTTGACGCTACCCTCTTCGTACGCTTTGCGCGCGAAAGCGGAACGCACCATGTGCGTTGTGCCACGCTTCATTGGCGTGCGCGCTAGCGGCGTCGAGCGGTTCATACAGTGCACTCGCACGGCAGCAGATCTGGCGTGCTGGCGATCTTGATGTACTTGCGCGCCAGCGCCCAAAATGCTTGATGTGGAATGTGCTCGGTTTGCGGCACACCGGAGCACTTCATGACGGCGAACTTCGGCTCCATGTCTTCGAGGTAGACTGGCCCTGTATCATCATGATGGATTGCGTAACCGATTTCTTCTTCGGCCCACTTTCCTTTTAGCCAGATATCCGGCCGCGTGCAATAGACGATGTACCAGTGCTGCCAACCAGCCTTGAGACACCCAACGCAGTTGCCGTGTTTGAATTGGGCGTAGCCGCGCGGCCTGGCGATGCCGATTTCCTCAGTCGCCATGATGGTCCGATCGCCGAACGCCAGCGGAAAGGCGGTCGCATAGCCCTGCCCCCCCCATAATTCCAGAGCGGCGCTGGATACGCGCCGTCTCATTGGCATCGAAGCCGTAGTAGACGATGACGTTCTTTTCGGGATGCTCTTCGGCCAGGTATTTCATGAACGGCCGCGTTTTCAACCGACTGGTGCAAAGCTCCTGACCGGAATCGACCTTGAACGCCTGCGCCTCGACACACACGTCGAATTGGTCCATCGCTGCGTTCTTGTAGCTGACAAACGTGATGGGTAAATTCAGGTGGGCGGCAACGTCGCGCTTGAAGCGCTTCACGTCGGCGTCTTCGACGCCAATGTGCATGTCGTGGTTGACAAGGACGACATCGGCGGGGCCGAACTTGCGCACCGTTTCAATTGCTACCAAGGCAGAGCTGTGCCCGCCGGAGTAGCAGATGATGTGCTTCGCATTCATGCGGTATCGCCCAGTTCGTACGCCAGGTGCACCGCCATGCCGAGCGACTTCGCAATGTGATGCTCGAGCGTGGCGCCGCGCGAACGCTCCCAGCCTTCGAGCAAAGCGATGCTGCAGCACGTCACCAGCTGCGCAATGTCGGCGCGCATGCAGGCCTGCCAGTCGGCAGCCGGGTCAAGGTTGATTTCGGCCGGGTTGACCACATCAAACCCCAGCGCGCGCAGACGCGCCGTTTCGGCGTGGAAGGCCGGAAAATTCAGCTCGTGGTATCCGGTCATGGGGCCGGCAAGATAGATGCGTTTTTTCATGCAACCATCGCGATATCGCGCTCGTGAGAGAAATTGGCCCGAATCAACGCCTCGGACAGTGGCGGGCAAACGCTGTTGCCGCACATGCGCACCTGGGCGGACTTGGTCAGCGGAATGCGTGGCAGCGACAGCGGGTCCAGCGTCGTTTGACGGCCGTCGACGAACAGCAATGCTGGGTCGGGGATTTCGTTGATGATGTAGTGGGCTGGAAAGCCCTGGGCGCGATACAGCTCGGGCGGCGCCAGCATGCGCAAGCCGATATCGACGATCTGGTAGTCCTGCCCGTGAATCGTCACCAGGCCAAACCGGTCGCGGCTCGTCACTGTCGCCAGCGGCCCGCCGATCTTCGGATCCTGATCGCTGCCGTAGTAGCTCAGCAGGAAAGCGCGCACTTCCGCGTGGTGCTGGCCCTGCGCGCTGATCGTGTGCAACGGCTCGCCCATCGCCGAGCCGACGTTGTCGCCGCGCAGCTTGATCAGGCTGCTTGCCACCAGCGCCGATTTCCCACCACCGCCAGCCGTAACAGTGCCAAGCGGCGCGTCAGCGGCGTGGCCGACGCTTTGCCCCATGTCGCGTTGGATATGGGCTGTAACGATTCCGAGCGCGTGCGGCGCGCCGGCTGGGTTTTCCTTCGGCCCGGCAGTAATCGTCGGCACCGGCTCCATCATGTCGCTGCCGGTCGACCCGGTGCGAAACTTGGTGATGTGGGCCGTCACCAGGCTGTGGTGATCCGAGCTGGTGATGGTGCCAATCGGATCAACCAGATCCGAGCCGACCACGCCAGTGTAGTGCTTGGCCAAGAATGCGGTGGCCAGCGCAGTGTCGCCTTTCGCCGTGATTGTTGCTGTAGGCTCGTCGGCGCCTCTCGGGCGGCTGTCTCCTGCGCGACCACCAACGCCAACAAGCGAGGCAGCCACCATGCTGAAATGCCCGCCCTTAACTTGGGCGCAGATGGTGCGCAACGGCTCGTTGGCAGGCATCACGCGCTGGTTGCTCGCATTGGCATGCTCATTGAGAAATGCAGAGACAAGCGCCGCATGTGACGGCCCCACATCTACCTGCGCGAGTGTCGCGGTTGCCAGTGCCTTCTCGCCGCGGTGCGCGCCGGTGATGGTGCGGAACGGCTCATTGATCGACTCGCTACGGTCGCCGCCTTGGTGCGTGACCGGGACGATGCTTGGAACCACCACCGAGCGGTGATTGTCGGCAGTGAGCGTGCCGACAGGCTGATGGATCGACACTGGCTTGCCAGAATAGATCGGCCCGCCCTGCCCGACGATGAACGGATCCGCAGCGTCGACGACGTAGCGCATGATGCCCTTAGCGATCCGGCGCAGCGTTGCATCGGCAAGCGGCTTCTTGCGCTCGAAGATGCTCGGGCATGGGATCGACCAGTCGATGCACTCGGCGGCGGTGCGGTGCGGCAGTAGCTTGCCGGCGCGCACCGCCGGCGTGTTCGGCGCGCCGTGCGTGGCGATCGGCCAGCCGATTGGAATGCCGTCGCGGCGGGCGACCAGAAAGAAGCGTTTGCGGATCGTCGGGGTGGCGTGGTCGCTGGCGCGCAGCTCGCGATGCTCGACCTTGTAGCCATGCCCCTCCAGCTGGCGCACGAAACTTTCGAACGTCTTGCCCTTTTTCGCTGGGTCCGGTTTCCATGCACCATGAACGTCGCACAGCAGCGGCCCCCCCGTTTTGAATTCTTCGACGTTTTCCAGCATGATGACGCGCGGCTTGCACTTGGCAGCCCAGCGCATCGTTACCCAGGCCAGCCCGCGAATCTTCTTCTCCACCGGCTTGCCGCCCTTGGCCTTGGAAAAGTGCTTGCAATCTGGCGACAGCCAGACCAGGCCGACGGGCTGGTTGTTCGTCACCTTGATTGGGTCAACGTCCCAGACGCTCTCGCACAAATGCTTGGTGTGCGGGTGGTTGATGGCGTGCATGGCCAGCGCCTCCGGATCGTGGTTGATCGCGATATCGACCGGGCGCCCGAACGCGCGCTCGAGCCCGGTTGACGTGCCACCGCCGCCGGCGAAGTTGTCGATGATCAGCTCGCTGCCAAGGTCGAGCTGCAGCGTCATGATGTCGCGCTTCATTCAGGCACCTCGAGCGAGCGTTCCACCGCGCGGACCACGCGCTTGTAGAGTGACGAATCCGTGCCGTACTTCTCGGCAGCTGCCGCCAGCTCGTCGGCGCGCAGCTTGTCGACGTCGAACGCGACGATGTACTTGGACGGAACCAGGGCGAATTTGGTTTTAAACAATTTACCCCCCCCCGCGCGCAACTGGACGCTGGTAAATGGGATCGTGAACGTGGTGGTGTCCTCGCCCACCAGGCGGCCGTGGCAGAACTGATGCCCACCGGCCGCGATCATGACTTCAGTGCCGATCATCATGCCATCGCCTCCTGCGCCGCGCCGACGTGGCCGAACAGGAAAGCGCGCATGCAGTCGAATGGAACGCGGCTGGCCGACCAGTGGCGCACGACCAGGTGAACCGGCTCCATGCCCGGGTCGATGGCTTCGCCGTCCGCATCGATCTTTGCCGGGCCCGCCGCCAGGATCGTGCAAGGGCCGCTGGCGCCGAAGCGCGACACCTTGTGCACCTTGCCGTCCTGGATCAGTTCGCGCACGTACTTGCGCACGGTCGACGCGTCGAGCAGCGTCTCGCCGCAAATTTCGGCCAGCGTGGTTTGCGCGCGCGCGCCGATGAATTGCTCGATGCGGGCCATCGTGTCGTTGGCCCTTCTTTTCAGGCGCGCGCGCGTGGAAAACTCAAATTGGAGCTGTTGCGATAGTATTTGCATGTTCTCTTTCAGTAGTTGCTGCAAATGAGCCCGCCTGACCGCGGGCTTTTCCTTTTACGCCGCCTACAAGGCGATGTTGTTCAACTCGAACGTGCGCACATAGAACTCAATTGCCCACTTGTGATGGCCATCCGATTCCGGAATGAACGGGTTGACGCCGCTTACTTCCTTGCCGGCGTGAACGCGTTCGGCTGCCTCACTTGCGTTGCGCTTGATCGATTCGACGCTGCGTACTTCTTCCATCTGATCCCCGTCAAAACTGTTGAATTGGCTGCTGATAAGGTGTAGCTGTTGGGTGCGGGCCTGGCCTGCGCTGCCACAATCACGCAACCGCACGGATGCCGCCGATGTTCAGATGCTTGATCTGCTCCACCAGGCGCTCGTTGCGCTCGGTGGCGTCGATAAACTCGCGCATCAGCCGCGACTTCTCGTCCTCTGGATCAATCGGCGCCGGATTCCGGTAACCGGCGTCGCCGCACATGAAATTCATCGACTCGTGAAAATCGACCTTGCACGCCTCGCGCAGCAGGAACTGGACGTGCGACGGGTGGAACTCGGCCGCGCGGTCAGGGTTGAGGCAGTCCGTCACCCAGCATGCGGCCTCGTGAATCGTTTTTTCCGGCTTGAGTGTGGCCCCAACCTTTTTCGGCCCGCCCAGCGCGCGCACCGCGGCGGCCAAGGCGTCGTTGATCGATTCGATGTGGCAGTACGGTTGCTGGGTGTGCGGCATTCCGGGCTCCTACGTTTTTGACGTAACTCGACGTAACGACTTTTTGGAACAAAAAAATATACTGGTAGTAACAGCGAATATTGCTAGCCGACAGGCTGATGTGGCAGGCCACGACCTTCGGGCGCCAGCTCGGTTGAAACGCCATGCTGTTTGGCCAGGGCCTCGAGGCCGCTGATGATCTTGTAGGAGGGGCGCGTAAGGCCAGATTTGCCCGTCATCATGTCGCTGATGGTCGACTGACTGCACCCGATCGCCTCGCCAATCTCGGATTGAGTAAGGCCATCGTCTTGCAGGCTTGAAAGTACTGAGGGGATGAGATTGATGTCCATGTCTCAAATTATGGATGTTCCGGTATTTGTTGTCAACCGGTTTTCCGGTTTAAATTCGTCGGAGAATACCGGAATGTCAATAGGATCACGTCTTAGAGAGGCTCGCCGGGAAGCCAAGCTCAGCCAGGAAGATCTGGCGTCAAAGTCAGGAGCAAGTCAAAGCTCAATTTCAGACCTTGAGCGAGGCAAGTCCGCCGGCACAACCAGTCTCGCAGCGCTTGCTAGCGCTTGCGGCGTGCGCGCGCTTTGGCTTGAAACTGGAAAAGGACCGAAGGCCGACACCCAAGTTAAGAGCCGGGTCGGGCCGCCGGCGTCATGGTTCAGTGATGAGGCCCATGACCTTCTGGAACTCTACTTTTCACTTGACGACGAAGAGCGCAGCGACGCCCTGCGGATGATGAAGAGTTTCGCTGCAAAGGGGCGGATGGCCGCTCGCGGCGACACGTAGATGCGTCCTCATGGGGCGGTCAGTGGCAGTTTGCTCTAAGAAGGGCAATATTCGTGCACTGCTTTTTCGGTCCATCGCGTCATACGTTGCAATCCATCTGTCTCTTGGCGTCATTTCAGAACAGCAATGTGAGTATTCGGGCAGAAACTATAGGGTGTAACCACAAGTCCCTATGCCACAAACAAGCGGCTTTTAACCCTGCAATTGTTAATTGAACAGTAACGAATTCTAACAATAGTGCCTCTGTCATAGAGGCGTATAAAAACGACCAGGCGCTGGTTCAATGAAAATCGGGCGATGAAAAAATCGCCTATCGACAAGCTCGACCAGTCCAGATACGTTAAATCCGCGCTGCGGATGCCATCAGAGCTGCGAAACGAGTTAAAAGCGGCAGCCGAACACAATGGCCGGAGCATGAATGCCGAGATTATCGCTAGGCTGCAGGAGAGGCAGATGGATGCGGTATTATCCGAGCTTGCGAGGTTGCGCGCCATGATGCAGCTATTAATTGATAGGGACTAAGCACACCGGTACCCCGCTTGTCGAAGGAGGAATTGCATGATGCTGCCAACAGAATTAGATAGGAAATTGCACTTTTTAACCTTGGCGGCATGCGCGGCAACAGCCAGCGCAATGTTTATTGCAGTGATGTTTCGATACGAGATTGTCAGTGCGCCAGCAGGTGGTCAAGGCGTGCATGGCATCGTTTATAGACTGGATCGATGGACTGGCGACGTCACCTGGATGCAAGCTGGGATTGGCGGAAAAGCTGGCATTAAACAGGAGTAGTAAATTGAAAAACATTGTTCGAATTGCGCTTCCGCTTGCTTTTTTAGCAGGCTGCGCCACGCCAACTTCCGGTGTGGTGCCACAGAATGACGGGATGTTCACCGTGACGCGTCAGGGCGGTGGCGCGTGGGTGACTACAGACTCATTGAAAGTTGCCGCCGCTCAGGAGGCTGCGGCTTTTTGCGGAAAGTCGAACAAGCAAGTGAAGGTAATTCATTCAAAAGAAATACCGGCCGGACCACTAGGGCGCTGGCCAGAGAGTGAGCTGCTTTTTACGTGCACATAAACTAGGTCGATTTTCGCCCCATCCATTCCCGCCGAGTGCGGGAATTTTTTTGCCTTTCGCTAGGCAGATAAATAATTTTACCGACTCCGGTAAAAAAATACCGGAAAACCGGTTGACAGCAGATACCGGAACTCCGATAATAGTTTCACTCGAAACCAAACACACTGGAGCCCGTTGATGACCACCGCACTTGAAGCTATCAAAGCCAAGCTTGAAACCCTGACGGCAGAATTTGCCGCACTGGTCGCCCGCACGGCGCGCAGCATCCTGATCCCTGAGAAGAAAATCAGTCTGGCCGAAGGTGAATCGCTGGGCGGCTTGGTCCTTGACGATGTCGGCCATCCGTCCCATTACGTGATTATGTTGCCGGGCGAGGTTGAGAGCACCAGCTGGGACGATTCGATGGCGTGGGCGAAAACCGCTGGCGGGCGGCTGCCAACCAGGCGCGAGCAGTCGTTGCTGTATGCGCACTGCAAGGCCGAATTTAAGGCCGCCTATTATTGGTCGAGTGAGCAGCACGCCGACCACTCCGGTAACGCCTGGCTTCAGTACTTCGACGACGGCTACCAGATCTACAACCACAAGACTTTTCAAGGCCGTGCCCGCGCCGTCCGCAGTGAGCCAATTCAGTAATTCATCAATTTCTCTCGTCGCCGCATAGGCCATAACCACGTCCGGAGCACGCCATGTCAAACGCACCCGCCCGCCGCGCCGAACGCGCGCACCCTCACCAGATGCTCGACGACAGTCGCCCGCACACGGCAAGCGTGCATCTGGTCGGCTATCCGCTGCCGCATCGCGTCGAGCCTACTGGCGTGGTGCGCTACGTCGCAATGGTAGTTGTTGTGGCCGTGCTGATCATCCTCAATTTGCCCAACTAAGGACTTCCCCATGTGGTTTAAAAACCTTCATATTTACCGCCTGCCGGCTCCGTGGGCTTGCGCGCCAGAGCAACTGGAAGCCGCCCTCGCCCCACATGTTTTCGTGCCGGCCAGTAGCAATGAACTGATCCGCCAGGGCTGGGCATCGCCGCGCGACAACGGGATGCTGGTGCACACCGTGAACAAGCAGATGCTGCTGGTGCTGGGCACGGACAAGAAGTTGCTCCCAAGTTCGGTGATCAACCAGGTCGCCAGGGTCAAGGCGGCCGAACTGGCAGAGGTACAAGGCTTCGCTCCCGGCAAGAAGGCAATGAAGGAATTAAAGGAGCGCGTGGCCGATGAACTGCTGCCGCGAGCCTTTCCAGTCCGTACGAACACGCATGTCTGGATCGATCCGGTCAACGGTTGGTTGGTGGTGAACGCGGTCAGTCCTGCGCGCGCCGACGATGTCATCAAACTACTACTCAAGGCGGTCGACCGCATGCCGCTCGATAGCCTGCGCGTGCAACGCTCGCCGGTAGCCGTCATGACGGCATGGCTGGAGACGGATGAGGCGCCGGTAGGCTTCACGGTCGACAAGGATGCGACGCTGCGCGCCACCGGCGAAAGCAAGGCAGAAGTCGGCTTCAAGCGCCACACGCTCGAGCCTGACGACGTCCGGCGTCACATCGCGGCCGGCAAACAGTGCGCGCGCCTCGCGCTGACGTGGAGCGACAAAATCTCGTTCGTGCTCACTGACTCACTGGCCATCAAGGGCATCAAGGCGCTCGACGTGATTAAAGAAGCGCCACACCACGCCCTGAGCGACGACGCCGAGCGCTTCGACAACGACATGATGCTGATGACGGGCGAGCTGTCGAAGATGCTCGCCGACCTGGTCGAGGCCCTTGGTGGCTTCGCCGCGGCATGACAAGCGAATCCAAGATCGAGGCAGAGCGCCGGCGATTACAACGACTGGCCGACCAGCATCTTGCCGATGCTAGGCGGGCAGCGCAACAAGCAGCACCTACCCCGAAAGGCAAATGATGGAAACAGCAACCAAGGCAGTCGCGGCCGCGTCAGCGCGCCCTGACATGGCAACGATCAAGATCGGCGACCCGTTCGGCGGCGGCTTCTACTCCGGCTGCTATCGCAAAGGCGACGTTACGTACGCTCTCATCAGCGCGGACAAAGCGACCGGCGAGATTGGCGGCAAGTGGAGTGAATCAAGCAAGCATGTCAAGGGCGCGGAAAGCTATTCGGATGGCATGGCAAACACGCTCGCCATGGCTGCCGCCGGTAGCACGCTGGCTCAGTGGGCGCTCGATCTGCGCATCGGTGGGCGCGACGACTGGCACATTCCGTCGCAGGACCAGCTGGAAGTGATGTATCGCAGCCACAAGCCAACGGCCGACACGAACACCTTGTACGGCCGCTCAGGCATCAATGTGTCCGCCGTACCGCCAACGCATCCGTATGCGGCTGACACGCCAGCGCAGACGAGCGTTGAGGCGTTTCAGGTCGGCGGCAGCCAGGCATTCGAGCCGGAATGGTATTGGTGCTCCACGCAGCGCGCCGACGACTCCGGTCACGCCTGGGGTCAGGGCTTCGACGACGGCGACCAGATCTGCTACGGCAGGACTTTTCAAGGCCGTGCCCGCGCCGTCCGCAGCGAAGCAATTTAATCATTTCTCAATTTAGGGGAACGCAGTGACCAAAGCACTCTTCATGCAGCAGCGCCTCAAAAAAGGCGAAACGTACAGCGGACTCATGCTCGGCGAAGATGGCGGGGCTGACTATCACCTGTTCATCCTACCTGGTGACGCCGCCGGCGCACCGTGGGAAAAGCAGATGGCGTGGGCTAAGTCTATCGGTGGCGACCTTCCAACGCGGCGTGAGCAACGCGTCCTGTTTGCGAATGCGAAAAAACACTTTAAGCCGGAATGGTACTGGTCGAAAGAGCAGCGCGCCGACGACTCCGGTAACGCCTGGGTTCAGAACTTCGGCAGCGGCTACCAGCACTACGACCTCAAGACTTTTCAAGGCCGTGCCCGCGCCGTCCGCAGAGACTACATTTAACCATTCAATAATTTAACCATTTCCCACAGCATGGCACTCCACCACACCCTGCCGATATACAAAGTCGCCTACGACCTGTTCGACATGACGATTGATCTTGTCAAGAACATGCCGCGGGATTACAAAGTATCGATCGGCAGCAAGCTGCGCGACGAGAGCATCGGAATCACCACATTGATTTTCAATGCGAACGTCGCGCGCGAAAAGCTCGTCTTCATCGACAAACTGCTTGAGCGCCTGCAAGTGATCGAGTTGATGCTTCGCCTGTCGCGAGACAAGCGCGTCATTTCAACGGGCCAGTATGCCAGGACCGTCGAGCTGACAACGAGCATCGGCAAGCAGGCCAGTGGATGGCGCAAGTCCGCAACCTCGCCCGCTTCATAAGGGTCATGGCCATTATGACTGAGCGATTTCTTAATCTGGTCGTGCCGCTGGCTCACGAGGCCACCGACATGCGCATCGCAGATACCTCCCAGCAGTGTCTGGACTGGTCTGGCGCAGTTTCCCCGCTGATCGGCGCGAGCCTTCGGCAGGACGACGTAGATAGCACGAATGGACGCAGCACGCCGACAACTCCGGTAACGCCTGGAATCAGAACTTCGACAACGGCAACCAGAACTACAACAACAAGACTTTTCAAGGCCGTGCCCGCGCCGTCCGCAGATCAAGCCCTGCGCCACCATGCTGATTTTTCCTTCACCGAACTGGTGGAGGCGTATTACTGCTGCAGGCAGAACAAACGCAACACCGCCAGTGCGCTGGCATTCGAGCAATCCCTCGAGCCTAACCTGCGCGCGCTGTATGACGACCTGGTTGATGGTAGCTACAGGCCGGGCACATCAATCTGCTTTCCGGTCACTCGCCCGAAGGTCCGCGAGGTCTGGGCCGCCGATTTTCGTGATCGGATCGTGCATCACCTTCTCCACAACAAAATTGCACCACGTTTTTACGCCAGCTTCATAGCCGACAGCTGCGCGTGCATTCCCGGGCGCGGCACCTTGTACGCCGCCCAGCGTCTCGAATCGAAGATCCGCAGCATCACGCAGAATTGGACCAAGCCAGCCTATTACCTCAAGCTCGACTTGGCGAATTTCTTCGTCGCGATTGACAAAACGGTGGTGCGCGACCTACTCGCGAGACGTGTCACCGAGCCCTGGTGGATGGCCCTTGCCGAAACGATCCTATTTCACGACCCGCGCCTTGATTTTGAGCTGCGTGGCGATGCGTCCATTCTTGCCAAAGTGCCGCCGCACAAGCGGCTTCTGAACCAGCCAGCGCATCTGGGCCTGCCAATCGGAAACCATTCGTCGCAGTTTCTCGCAAACGTATTTCTCGATGCGCTCGACCAGTTCGCCAAGCACGTCCTGCAGGCCAAGCACTACATTCGTTATGTCGACGATTTCCTGTTCTTGCACGAGTCCGCGCAGTGGTTGAATGAAGTACTTGCCAAGGTGATCGAGTTCCTTGAAACGGTGCTGCACGCGCGCCTGAATCCAACAAAGACAATTCTCCAACGAATCGATCGCGGCGTCGACTTCGTCGGACAAGTCATCAAGCCGCATTGCCGCGCTACGCGCCGGCGCACCGTACGGGCGGCCGTGAGCCGAATCACCGAGCTTGATGGCGAGGACGTGTACACGTCGGCGAACAGCTACTTCGGCCTGCTGCGCCAGGCGACGAGCAGCCACGCCGACCGCGCGACATTCGCGAAAGCGGTGCTGAGGCGCGGCCACTGCGTCAACCAGGCGCTCACCAAAACCTACAGGATTTCGACATGAGCCGCTTGCCGCCAGTTGCCAAGGAATCGCCGCAGGACTTGGTGCAGAAGCACAACCGCGTGCTGCTGCACGCGCTGCAGACCGCCCACCCGGTGATGCACAAGGGCAAATCCTGCTTTATCCACACGCTGACCTTCCAGACCCTGGGCGGCGGCATCGACACGACTGTGTACATGAGCGGCGATCCAGCACCGATTCGCGCAGCCGAAGTGCAGTTACAGGAGAATCCTCAATGAATTTCGACGACACTCAAGCGCCGGGCGTGCCCACCAGCCCTGCCGTCATGATGACCGTTCGCGACCGCTTCAACACCTGGATGGCGCAGCGTCGTACGGTCGGAAGCTTTGACCTGTTCGATATCTGGCAGGGCGCCACGGACAGTCGGACTGCGCAGATGGAGGACGAGCAGCGCAAGGCGATGCTCGACGCTGTCGCTCACGGCACCGGGATTGTGCGCATGTCGGCGGATGGCGGCGCCGAGCATGTGCCATATGTTGAATTTGTCGCCCCATTGCCGCCAACGATACAAGATGACGACGTGTGGGAAATCGACGCAGCAAAGGCCGGGTTGATCGTCAACGGCAACGCCGTGCATGGAGCGCGCCTGCACGCTTTCTACAACGGCCATCGTGCTGGCTATGAACGCGCAATCACTGGCAAAGCCAATCAAAGCGCGCCTGGTGCTGAGCCTAATGGATTTCCGACGATCCTAACAACGCCTGGCGTCGACATCGACACAGAAGAAAACGATGGGATTTTGCGCATCGCTTTCAAGTGCGGCTTTTCTTACGATGGCAAGGGATCTTTCGATGCCGATGCACAGGAAATTATCGCGTTCGCTCAAGCCATGCGCGCACCTATGGCGACGCAGGAGCCCGCGGCACTGTCTGACGACGATATCATCGAACTGCATGACAGCGCATTCCCTCGCGTCGAGTTCGACCGCGAACGCGTAATGGCCGGGGTCGTGAAGTTTGCGCGCGCATTAATTGGTACCGCACGACAAGCACCACAGGCTGTGGCCGCGCTGGATCGTGCTGGGTTTGATTTCCGCGCTCACCTTGCGCGCCAGGCTGCATGGTCTGAACTCACGTTCGGGCCCGGCATGCGCACGGCTGGTGTATGCGACCACATTCGCAAGGAACTGACCGAAGTAGAGGCTGATCCTAGTGATCTGGAAGAATGGGTTGACGTGGTGATTCTGGCCCTTGATGGCGCATGGCGCTGCGGCGGCACCCCAGACCAGATCATTGGCGGCATTGTCGCCAAGCAGGCCAAGAACGAGGGGCGTGTGTGGCCTGACTGGCGCACGGCAGATCCAAGCAAGGCAATCGAGCATGACCGCACCGGCGAGGCCATCGCGCAGCCGAGCGCCGTGCCTTTCACTAAGCCGATCCTGATGGCCTACGTTGCCACTGATCTTGACGGCCATGCCGATGTTGGCATGACAATCGAGATTGCCAAGGAACGGGCCGGCGAGTACTGCAATACCATTATTGCCTTGCACGATATTTCGACTGAATTCGTGGAATTCGAGGGCAAGCCTTGCGCTGCGCCAGCTGGCGAGAAAGGCGGCGCGGCATGACGTCCAAGTACATTGCCATCAAGGCCAAGGATGGCCAGGAGCTGCTGTTCACGTTCCCCGATACGGTGATGCACTTGCACATGCTCGAAGCGGTTCGCCATGTAAAGCAAGGCGTGCCGGCCAATTGGGTGCGGCCTTATCGCGATGCCGAGTGCGTTGGCGCGGGCTTTGTCATGGACGGTCGTTGCTACGGCCTTAGCACCTCGTTGGACGTAAAGTCGCGCCACGACGTCGACACAGCGCTGCTGGCGCGCGGGAGCCAGACATGAAGCGCGTCCTTGATCCGTGCTGTGGCTCGCGCATGATGTGGTTCGACCGTGGCCACGCCGACGTAGTTTTCGGTGACCAGCGCTCCGAAACCATCGTCGTTACAGACCGCTCGCATGGCAATGCGTCAGGTACGCGGACGCTTGAAATCGCCCCGGACACGATGATGGACTTCCGTGATATGCCGTTCGATGATGGTCAGTTCAAGCTAATCGCGTTCGACCCGCCGCACCTTGAGCGTGCGGGTCCCAAGAGCTGGCTCGCCGCCAAGTATGGAAAGCTATCGGAGAACTGGCGCGAAGACCTGAAAGCCGGTTTCGCCGAATGCTTCCGCGTGCTGGACGACGACGGCGTGCTGGTGTTCAAGTGGAACGAAACACAAGTCAAGGTGCGCGAAGTCCTGGAATGCACGCCGGTGCAGCCACTCTTCGGCCATCCGTCTGGCCGCAAGGGCTTGACGCACTGGTACGTGTTCATGAAGCCTAGCCGCATCGCTGCCGCTTCTGACAGGAAGGGAGAGGCATCGTGAGCAAAAATCAATTTTACTTGCAGGACAGCCGCTCGTACGTCGGCAACGACCTGCTGTTCTGGTCCAAGGATGGCAAAGGCTACACGACCGACGTCAGCAAGGCGCAGGTCTATTCCCGCGAGCAGGCGCTGGCGCAGCACCAGTCCAGAGAGACTGATATCCCTTGGCCGAAGGCCTACATCGACGCCAAGACCCGCCCGGCAGTACGTCAAGCGCGCCGACGCGCTGGCCGGTACCGGCATCGCGCTGATCAAGCCACGGACGCCGAAACCGGATCGCGTGAACTGTACCGGTTGCGGCAAGTTCATCCGTGCTATTGACCAATATGGCGACTGCCCACACTGCGGCACAGATAACCGCCCATAAGGAACCCAATGACCACCCCGCAAGATAACCTGCCGATGCGCGAACTGATCGAGGCAGCCGAGGCCGTAGTAGCTCGCTGGTACTCGCCAAAGTGGAAGGATGAGCCGCACACTGGCGAATTCATCAACCGATTGCGAGCCGCCATTGCCGCGCAAGATGGGCGGCAGACCGTGTCGCGTGAAGTGGTGGCTTGGCTGCGTGTGTCGAATATCACAGAGCAGGTAACAGGCGCCTTCCTCACGGAGAATTGCGAGCTTCGCACGGAGAGATTGGAGCCACTTGGGCGCATCGTGGAAGCGCAGCCAGTACAGATCCCCCCCGCCGCTCTGACCGAGTTCATCGAAAAGTTTTGCGACAGCAAGAGTGAGTTGGTGGCGACAGCCGAGGCGGCGCATCACTGGTTCAACAAGAACTTGCAGCCATCGCCGCAACCGCGCAAACAGGGATGACGCTATGAAACGATACACAGAAGTGATAATCCTCGCTGCAATCCTAGTCTCGGTGCTTTTGTTGGTGTCCGGGTGCCATAAAAAAGACGCCTACATGGACGTCCCAGTATCTTCGTGCACTTCTCGGTACACCGGCAGAACGGACAACCAAACCATTCAAACCGGCAGCACATGCTTCGGCTACGACAGCAAAGGAATTTGCACCGTGTCCGTCCCGCAATACAGCGTCGTGGAGTATCGGGAAGTGGCGTATTCGTGCAATTTCAGCAAATGGCAGTGAGGGCCCTATGAAGCACATCGTTCGAGGCATTTGCATGTTCGCACTCACCCACTTGGGTTTCTGGCTCGGCGGCGTAGACATCCTGTCGCGCGGCCAGGCGTCGGGTATCGCATACGGCTGCTCGCTTCTCGCTGGACTGATTGTGTTTTGCGTTTCGCTGGCGGCAGCATCATGAGCGGGCGCATCGAGCCGATGGTCGATCCTGCGCCAATTCAAGTGTCCTGTGTCCGGGAATTCGTCGCCACCGCATCACGATTGAGCGTCGCTCATCGCAGCGCGCAGCATGAGCTATGTGCGCGCGCCACCGCCGTCCTCGCCAAAATAGGCGACATGCCTGCGGTGCCAGCTGACAAGGATTCCTTGACAGCTGGGCACGAGCGGCCCGATGACGGCGCAGGCGACGTCAGAGCCGATGTTACGGCTATCCTGCGGGGATGTGGGTTCGAGGTGCGCGATTACTTCGCGAACACGCCTGCCGACAAGGTAATCGTCTATGGCACCCTGGATTCTGCCGCGATCCTGGTTGAAAAGCTGATGTCGTGGAGTGCCGACGAATGAGCGAACTCAACCGCCAGCAAATCTGCGCCGAACTTGGTGTCAGTGAGTCAACAATCAGGCGCCTGGAGCAACTTGGGCTACCATATACGCCGATCGGACGCCGGTCGAAGCGTTATAACTTGCTAGAATGCAAAAATTGGCTCAAGGAGAATAGGGAATGTCCATCTGGGACGACAAGAACGGCCGCAAACACGTCGGGGTCATGGTCGGGGGCAAGCGGGTACACCGCATCCTTCAAGTCGGCGCGACTGAGGGTGATGCCAAGCTCGTAGAGGCGCAGCTCAGGACCGCGATCGACAAGGCGCCGGCGAAGAAGGTCAATATTCCGGGCGACCCGATGCTGGTGGACGTAATGGCGCTCTACATGGAGCACGCAGACACCCTGCGCAGCGCCAAGACCGCGAAACATCATGCGGTGCGCTTCGGCCCATGGGCTGCGAAGTACAGGGCCAGCCAGACGCGCCAGGCGGCCGCTGCGTTCATCAAGGATGCCAAGGGGGCGTACGCTGACGCCACTATCAACTGGTCGCTGTCGACCCTCAAGAAAGCACTCGAGCTCGCCTACGATGCCGACATGATCCCGGTCAATTATTCGGACCAAGTCAAAACGCTGAAGGTGCGGAATATCCGCGACATCGTTCTCACGCTCGACCAGGTGAACGATTTTTCAGCCAAACTAAGTGATCAGGCACGCGCGGCCATGTGGATAGCACTTTACACGGCGTGCCGGCGCGGCGAGGTTTTGAAGATCCAAAAAGAGGACATCGGCGAGGAAACAATGGTCATCCGCATGGGCGGCACCAAGACGCTCAAGACGCGCACCATTCCGATTATCACGCCTCTGCGCCCGTGGCTCGCCTTCGTCCCGCTGCAGATCAACTACGAAGGCGTGAAGTCGAGCTGGCGGCGCGCGCGCACCGAACTGGGGCTCGAGCACATGACGTTTCATGACTTGCGGCGCAGCTGCGCGACGATGATGATCGCGGCCGGCGTGGACTTGTATGTGGTGTCGAAGCTGCTCGGTCACTCAAGCGTCACGGTGACGCAGCAGCGATATGGCCATTTGCAGGTGAACCGCATCGCCGATGGGCTGACCAAGACTTTTGGCTAGAAATTGGTGGGAAGTGCTGGTTTCGAACCAGCGACCCCCACAGTGTGAATGTGGTGCTCTACCCCTGAGCTAACCTCCCAACTTCAGCGCATTACACAGGAAAATTACACAGGGTGCAGTAACTCACTGATTCTATGCAATAAAAATTGCAGTGTGAATGCTGGTGACGGGTGCTGAGTGCAGGTGCGTCATAGTGAATAAAATTTCAGGAGCGCCACGAAACGCCCCTGAATTGCACCAAATTACACCGGAAATTACACAGGGCAGCGGCCTGGCCGCTGTCAATTATTCTGGTCGAGTCCGGCCGCGACGTGCCCGCGCATTTCCTTCGGCGCCGAGCGCATCAGGCGCTGGTCGGCCGGCGTCATGTCCTGCCGTGCCTTCGCCATGATCTGGTGGGCGCTGATCATGACTGGGGTGTCCGGATTCTTCGCGTTCCAGTCCTCCATCTTCAGCCGCGCCTTGTCCATCATGTCCTGGTCGCCCTTCGCTGCGCCCTGGGCCCATAGCTCGACGATATTCGTTTCGGTCAGCTTCTGCAAGGCCAAGTCTTGCTGAATAGGCATGTTCGCGCGGTTGATGTTGGCCACTTTGGTCGGACTGAAGCCGATCGACTTGCTGAAGGCGTCGACGGCGGTGGCGTCGGTCTTGACCTTGCCCTTCATGTCGACGGCTTTGCCGCTGGCGGCCATGTCTAGGCCGGCCGATGCGTTTCGAATCGCCGTCGGCATCATGGAGCCGGTCGCCTTGCCCAGGTCGCCCATGCTTGCCGCGTCGTAGGCATCGAACACCTGCTTTCCGAGCCCACTCACGACTGGCCCGCCCAGCTCGAGGAATTCCTGCGTGCGATTGTTCTCGCCAGACGGCTTGAGCAATCCCGTGGCCGGGACCACATTGCCGAGGCCCATGCGGCCGCCAAAGTCGAGTGGCAGCTGCGACGACGCGCCATACATGGCCAAGTCGCCGAAACCCTTGCCGAGCGTCTTGTATGCCCATTCGCGCTTGGTCCGCTTCATGTTGGTGTTGTAGCCAAGCCACTGGCCGACGGTATCGATCAAGTCATCGATGTCATCGGCGTACGGCAGGCCCATGACGCCGGCGGCAAGGATCAGCACCGCCAGGTACATCGCGGCCGCTTTCTTGCCCTCGGCGCCGCCCATCGTGGCCATGCGCTTCAACAGTTCTACGTTCATGATCTTGAACTGGGCAAACGTGAAGATAACGCGCCCGGGCGCCGAGCGCGCCCAGTTCGGCCGGTTGACCTTGTTGTAAATGCCCTGAGTGGCATCGACCGCTTTGACCGCAAAATCGTACGGGTCCGGCTGGTTGGTCTGCTTGGCCATGTCCCATGCGGCGAGGAATGACAGGCGCCGGTTGAACCCTTCGACCATGGCGAACGGCATGCCCCAGAGCGTGCCCAGCGCCGTGATGCGCGCGCGCAGATCCTCGGACGTTCCCTTGACCTTGCCGCCGACGAGCGGGAGCTTGCCAAGCTTGTTGGTCAGCACGCCGGCGACGCCCTGAATGCCGACAGAGTAAAGGTGGAAAATCTCTTGCGCGTCTACTTTACCTTCCTGACTCGCGCGCTTGAGCGCGCTGCGCAGTTCGGCGTCGACGATCTGCTTGCGTCCCATCGCGTACGGCGTGGCGCGCACCAGCGCGGCGGCGGCCTGGGCCGCGCCAAACTGCGACAGGTAGGGCAGCGTCATCATCAGCGGCTGGGTCGCATTGATCACTGCAGACGCGATATTCCCGCCGAGGAACCAGGTGAATGCCAGCGACGATGCCATGGCGCCCCCCTCGCCCGGGTTGTCGATATATTCGACCAGGCGCTGCGCTTCCTTCTGGACGTCGCCCTTCTCGCGCGGGATGTACTTGACAGCGTGGCCGATGTCGCGCGCGTAGTAGCGCCCGGCGGCGTGGCGCCCGTTGCTGGTGACGAAGTTCGAGAGCACGCGCGGCATGTCCTGACTGTAGCCGGCGGTGCTTTTGCGCACCAGGCGCCGCTTGAGCGCTGATCGCTCGGAGACGGCCACCTGGTAGAACTTGTACATCGCATCCTTGGCGCCGACCACTTCGGCGAACAATTCGATTGTCTCCGGCGAGACGCCCGCGTACATCTTGTACTTCTCGTCGTTGACCGGGCCGGATTTCACCGACACGGTGGCGTCGCCGCGGTGCGTCACCTGCTGACGGAAGTAAGCGGCCTCGGCCTCGCCTTCCGTCTCGAAGCGGCTGAAATACAGGGTGTTCGGCGCGCCGGTGTCCGGATTGATGACCGTCTTGCCCGTCAGCGGGTCGACTTCCTCAACCGACACGAAGTGCTTGCCGAAGCGCATCAGCGGCGCGTAGCCGGCCTCTTTCAGCAGCTTGACGTGCCTGAACACCTTTTCCATCGTCTCGCGCGCATCGATCGCGTGCTGCAGGTCGCGGTTGGCGGCATTAACGGCCGCCTCGGGCGCGTGCTTGCGCTCCATGTTCCGGGCGCGCATTTCATCCAGGCTGATTTTCTTGTCGATGGCGTCATTGAGGATAGCGCGCGCGTTGCGCGGGTCGTCGATGATACGTTCGCGGGTGCCGCGCGGCAGCACCATCTGCAACGCGGCGAAGCCTTCGGCGGCGGCCACCTCATCCAGGCTGGCGTCGATCGCTTCCCGCGCTTGGCGGTACAGCTCCACGCCATGGGCATCCATGCCGAACAGGGTGCGCAGCTCCGCATCGTCCCACACCTTGCCATCGAGGACGTTCTCGCCATGCAGGGTGCCGCCAATGATCGCGTCGGCGGCCAAGTGCTGCTGCTTGCTTTCTTTCTTGCCCTTGACGAGTGTGCGGATCGCGCTCTTGAAATCGTCGATGCGCGGCAGGAATGCCGGCGCCAGTTCGGCGGCGCGGATTGTGGCCAGCGAAATGGTATTTTCGCGATGAACGGCCAGGTCGAATACTTTCTTGAAGTGCGGGTTCTTTTCGGCCTTGTGGAATTGCGTGCCGACGGACTTGTCCCACCAGTCGATGTTCGAAAACGTCGGCTTTCCGAATTCCTTGACCAGCTCGGCCTGCGACTGCTCCGTGCGCTTGGTCAGGTTCGGGATGTCGTTTAGTACATCCCCGTCGCCTTCATTTCCGCGTTGCGGCGCTTCATTTCCGCTACCGTCTTCGGATCGACCTTGCCCACCTTTGCCACCCTCTTGCGCAATTCTTCCCGCGCGACCTCGAGCGGACTGCGCGAAAGAGGCAAAGTCGATGGATCCGTGGTTGTAGAGTTGGTCTTGTCCATAAATTCCTACGCTATCCCAGAATTTCTGTGCGCTTGGCACAACCTGAATGACCGCGACTGGCTTGGTGGTCGAGGCGACGATGTTGCGCACGACTTCGGTGCCCATGCCATGATTCTTGGCAATGGCTTCGATATCGTGTATTCCCACTATATCCCCTGCCTTGTCCACTTGCAATATCGCCGTGCCAACTTGCGATTGGTTCTTGTCAAGAATGTGGAAGCTGTACACACGATTACCCGGCTCGACCATGTGGGCCTGGCCCATCTGCAGCGGATTGTCGTTCAAGTCGCTGGTAGCGTCGAACTCGTGCACTGGCATCAGGTCGTATTTGGGGCCGTAAAACACCGGTTGGCCGGCGTCGCTCTCCCAGCGATCAACGAATTGGCTGCGCTTGCGGTAGGCGCTGACCTTTTCCAGATCGGCAAGGTGTTCGCCGGTGGGTAGTTGGCTGAGCATCGAGCGCGACAAGCGCTCGCCCTTGCCGGCCATGACCGCCCGCAGGCCAGCAAGCACTGGCGCATCGCTGGCCAAGCCAAACAGGCCCTTGACTTTCTGCCACATTTCACGCAGCCACTGCTTGGCGCGCTCGACCCACGAACGCGCAGCGCCGGCGCGGCCGGACAGAATGTCCGTGGCATGAACCGCCCAGAATTCGGACGCGTTGACAAGCGGATAGTGCTCGTCGTACTTGAGCACGCCATCCTCGAACGCCTTCAGCACGCGCGCCGACGCGCTACGATCGCCAATGCTCGAGGCAAGCATGTCGTTCAATGCCGCCCGGATATCGCCCTCGCTCGCTTTCCACGCCTTGTCCCATGCGCGCGCCCACTCCCTGACGATGCCGTCCTGCACCGAAGGTGGCATCATGCGCTCGCTGTGGTGCAGTATCTCGTGCACGGCTGTGCCGGCGTTTTCGCTTCCCTTGAACAGGGTGATGACGCGCTCGGCCGGATTGTAGTTACCGGCAGTGCCGGCCGCGTTGTGGCGCAAGCTGACGCCCAGGTCGTTGGCCAGCGCTGGATTTTGATCGAGCGCCCACAATGCGAAATCGACCGCCTCTGGTTGCAATTCACCGGTGCGCTTGGCGCGCAGCAGGCGCTCGCGCACCCACAACTCGCCGCGCGCGCGCTCTGCTGGCGCCTTCGAGTCGTTCCGGTGCTCCAGACTGCCAATCAGCTGATGGATACCCAACTGGAATTCGGAGTCGGTCAGCTTGCCGGCCCCAAGCTTGCGCTCGAGCGCCTTGAGCTTGGCCAGCGTGGCCACGCGTACTGGTTCGCCAAGACGGGCCAGCGAGCCCGCCGCAAACCCGGACAGGTCGTTGAAGACAACCCCTTTGTCTGTGTCTTTTGTCTCGATCGCATCGAAGAACGCATCGAAGGCCGCGCGCACCACCGGGAGTTCGGCGGCCGTCGCATAGGGATAGCCGTTCTCGATCTTGAATGCCGCTTCAGGCACAATATTGGCTAGGTAGTCGTTGGACTGGCCCTGGTCCTCAAGCTTATTGATCACATAGCTCTCGAAGGCGCGCGCGGTCATTTCTGGCGTGGTCGACCAGTAATCATTGGTGCGGCGCCGGTCGAGTGTCTTCGACCGCTCACGGATGCCCGTGGTCGTCACCGCGCGCACCACTTGACCGAACGCGTCGACCATTTCCTTACGGAAGTCGCCATTCAAGAGCATATATTTCGAGCCGCGCGACGACAGCCCCACCGGCAGGTAGTTGGTGGCCATGCCGGCCTTGTCCGCACGCAGGCGCGAAAAGTAATTGTCCAGGGAGTGCCACCACTCGTGCGCCAGGCTGCCCGCGCCTTCGGACTTGGTCAGGTTGATGACAATAGTGCCGCGCTCGTAGTGGGCCTTGGGGGCATTCTTTCCACCCTTGCCGCGCGCGCCGAAGGCTAGGCCAAGCTCACCACCGAGCGATAGTGCCTTGGCCGGTACGCCGATGACTCCGGCCATGTCCATTAGGGCATCGTAGGCATCATTCAGGTCTTGTTGACGCCGCGTGCCCTCGACATAGTTGCCAAACTGAACACCGCGGAAGCCAAAGGCGTTGGAAAACACTTCTGGCGTCACGTCCGCACCGCCGCGATGGTCCGCGCCAACGCGCGGTGCGTTGGTGTCCTTGCGCTCGGGCGGGATTGCCTTGGCGTCCTTGAGCAGCGCTTCGAGCTCATTTTGATGCCCGGCCTTGTACGCGCGCGCATCCGCCACCGTGTCGAATCGCTTGAGCTCGAGGTAGTCGCCGTTGATCTTCTTGCCGATGATGAATTTACCTGGCACTGCGCGGCTGGTGTAGATATCGAACGTGACGATTTTCTCTTTTGGCGGCTCAAGCTCCAACTTGGAGAATTTTGCCTTGAAATCAGCGATCGCCTCGTCGCGCGTGGCACCGGACGCAAGGTCGCGCGGCCAATTCGACAGTGCCGTGGCCTTCACCGACTTTTCAACCGTCCAGATCACCCTGGGCGGATCGACATCCTTGCCCTCAAACACCGAGTAGATTCCACGCGAGACGCTGATGCCCTTCAGCGATTTTGCGTGCCCAACTTGCTCGTACAGCGCAACACGGCCGCCGAGCTCGTCGCTCAATGGCTTCGATTGGCCGCCGATCAGGGCGCTCCCGAGCTCGGATTTTTCATATTTGCCAGACAGGATGCCATGGGCGAAATCGCGCAGGATCGATACGCGCTCAACCCAGCCCTTGATTTTCCACGCGGCCGACGGTTTGTTCGGGATGGCATCGCGCGCAGCGTGAATGAAAGCGACCGCCCAAGTTTCAGCGCCACCTTCGATCAGTTTTTCATAGTCAGGCTCCGGCCATGTCTTCGACAGCGGCTCCTTCGCGATATCCAGGTCGCCAGCGGCCGCGATCTTATCGGCGTAGGCGGCTGCGTAATGCTTGCGCGCGCCCGCCAGCGTCTCGCCAAAGTCTTCAATGGGCGCCGGCGCGGCTTTCGACCGTGTTTCCAGCGGCGCTGCGGCAATTTCCTTCATTGCGGCCTTGCGTGCCTTCGCCTCCTTTTCCGTACGCGGCGGCGCCAGCTGCGCTACGGGCTTTGCGGCCGGCGCTTCTTCTCGTTGCGCTTCTGTTTTGATGGCTTGATGGGCTTGAGCGGCATTGGCTGGTTCCTTCTTGCTGGTGGTTGGAGCGGTCTTGCCCGTGGCCTTGAGGGCGAACGTATAGCCATCGAGGTAGGACTGCTTTTGCGATTTTCGCTCGAGGCCGTTGGTCGCGTCGACAATACCGTCGCGGAAGTGCGTGCCGCGCAGGGTGGCCGGGCGAATGATGCCTTGCTTGATGGCGCGCTCGGTCAAATTGTGCTGCTCGGCCGTGAATTCTCCGGGCGCTGGCGCCGCGCTGGCAGCAGCGCGCTTAGCGATCGCTTCCTTTTCCGTCTTCGGCTTCGCGGCGGTAGCGCGCGCGATTTGCTCCTGCGCCTGCTTGGCCACTTCCAAATGCGCCGCATTGATCTGTTCGCGCGCATGCGCCAGACGCTGCTCGGCGACGTGGGCCGCCGACTCGTCACCCGATACGGCTGCAGCCTTGTAATCGGCGATCGCGGCGTCGCGCTGCTCGATCAGCTGGGCGTGGGTTGGTTTTTCTGCTGCCGGCGCTGCTTGCGCTCCAGCCTCAGCTGGCGTTTCTTCTGGAACTTGCGGGCGTTCGGACACATTGGCAACGGCCTCCGGGGCAAATGGTTTTGTGGTATCGCCATCCTTGAGCCAGCCCTTGAACTGGTCCATGGTGGTTTCGGTGATCGCCGCGCGCCCGGCCCAGCCCTGCTCATAGTTGGCGTGGTAGGCTGCATCGGCCTCCTGCTGGGAATTGAAGCCCAGCATGACCTTGTGTTCGTCGTACTTACCGGTGCTTGGGTCGACCTGGTCGACCACGAACACGCGCAGGCTTTGCGGGCTGGGTCCGACGAACGTGTCGACATGGTCGCCGTCCGCGCCCATGGTCTTGCGGATATAGCCGTAGTGGTTGGCCAGCGCGTTGCTCCATTCCTTGCCGTCCGGCGCGACGCCGCTGCGCACCGAACCCTGCGGGTTTTCGATGGAGATATCGAGGCCGTGCAGATCGACATGCCCCTTCGTATAATTGCCGGCGTCCTTCTGCGCCGCCGTTGGCTCGCTTAGCGCATTCAATGGCGATGTCGCGGCCGCGTGCGCGGCCTGGTCGATGGCTGTCCTGTCCGGCGCGCCGAAGTCGAAGCCGTACATGTCGGCGATGCCGGCGGCGTCGCCACGGCGCTGCTCGAGCGCCTGCAGTTCGGCCGTCTCGTCGGCGCTCAGGCCGCGCCCGGGCTGTTCGACATCAGCAGCCTTGCCGTCTTCGCCGACGGTCTTGACGCTCTCGCCATCGCGCGCGCTGCGCAGCTGCTGGTAGCGCGTGGTGGCATAGTCAAGGATGTCGCGCTCAGTCGGCGCACCAGGGGTTTGCCGCACTGCTGCGGCTGCCGTGGCAGCAACGACCTCGGCTGCCGGCGTCACGTTCGGCGTTGGCGCTGCCCGCTGGGCCGCGACAATGTCGGCTGGAGCCTTATCGCCGAACTGCGGCTCCACGCGCGCGCCGATCAGCGGCGCATTCGGATCGACCTCGCCAACAGGCCGCCCTGTTTCACCATCGATCGTGGTGCCTTTGAATGCCGGCTCGGCAGCTGGCGGCAATCCTTGTTGCCCGGTGCGCGTGACTGTTACCGGACCTTCTTTGCCGTGCCCGAGGGCGCCGGCCAGAACGCCGCCCGTTGCGGCGCCGGCGACCAACGTGCCAGCATCGAGCGGATCCTGCTGCTGATCTGGATAGGCGTGCAGCACCTGGTTTTGCAGCGCCGTGGTGCCAGCTGCAATGCCGGCGCCGCCGACCGCGCCAGTCACCGCGCGCGTGGCGACGTCGCCAGCCTTCCAGAGCGGTAAAGCACCCATTGCCGTTGTCGTGGCAAAGTCGGCAAACGCCGCCTTCCCAGCAGTGGTCGAATCGACACCGCTTTCGGTCAGTTTTTGGTAGCGCTCGAAAGCGCTTGGAATGGTTGCTGGCGCCATCGTGACGATGGCATTGCCAAGCGTGTCCGCTGAGCCCTTGACGAGCGCCATCACCGCTTCGCGCGTCATGCCTTGGGCGAACGCATACTTGGCAATGTCGACCATGTATTTCGTGCCAGGGTTGACGCCGCCACCGGTGGCAATGATCGCCGGTAGCGTGGCCGCCAAGTCCCCCAGGCCCGAATAGATTTTCGTGCCGACTGTCTGCGGCTGCGCTGCACCGCCGCTCTCGTAATACTTGATCGCGTCGTCAAACGGCTTCACGACGTTTTCGAACATGGTGTCCGATGCAGCTGTGTCGCCCGCGGCCTTGTCGCGCGCGATCGATGGCACCGTCGCCAGCAGCGCGGCATATTTGCCAAGCTTGGCAAAGCCGCCGCCCAGGCCGTATCCGGCCGCCTTCATATTATTTTCGAAGTTTCCGGCGACGTCAGCCATTGTGATCGGTGCCGGGGCGGCAGGCTCTGCCATCGCCGCAGCGCGCAACACCGGCTCGGCCGCCGCCGCGAGCTGGGCGTCGAGCGCTTTGCGATTCGCGATGGCTGGCTTGAACCCGACTTTGCTGGCGTCGTATTGATCGCCGACATAGCGATCGCCCTGCGGCATTCCATCCATCACGCCGCCCTTGTGGGTCGGCGCAATGCTTTCATGTACGGCGTCGACCACGTCACCGGCGGCAGTCTTGATCGATTTCCAAACGCCAGGCTTGGCCGCTCCCTCCGCCTTGGAGGCCTCGCCATCGAACCAAGTGCGGTATGCGCTGCGCTGCTCGGGCGGCACGTTTGGTTCGACAAACGCCTGAAAGTATGCCGCCCGCGCCGCAGCCTTGTCGGCGTCCGGCATTGCCTGATATTCGGGCTTGGCGATGACCGCCGTCCACTTCGGCGCGTTTGCGAGCGGGTCGGCTGCCGGCTTTGCTGGCCCAGCTGATGGCTCGGCCGCCTGCGCGCTGCCGGAGCCGGTCAGGCGTGCGAGGACGTCGCTGACATAGCTCGAAACGCGTTTCCCATTGCCGTCCGGCGGATCGTTGCGCCAGGCGCGCCCAGCGCCGGTATTGATGTTGCCCGGCCCGGAGAAGTAGCCGGTTGCGATGCGGGCCGGGTCGTCGCCAGACTTGGCGCCTAAGTCCTTGACGATGCGCGCCATCACCGACAGGTTGTGGTCCGGGTTGTCAATCGCCTCACCTGGCTTGGCGTACTGCCTGAACGTGTCGGGCATGATCTGTCCGGCGCCGCGCGCACCGTCGATGCTGGTGGCGGGATTGGAGCCGCTGTTCGATTCCTGCCCAAGCAATGCGCCCATGACGCGCCGTTGCGCCGGTGACAGTCCTTCGCGCGCGGCGACGGCATCAATTGTCGCTGTGTCGATCTGGCGGGCGGCGGGCGCCGCTGGCCTCTTCGCCTCGGCGCCTTGGCGGAAAAAGCTGTCGATGCCAGTCGCCGCCGGCGCCGCGCCGGTGGCGCTACCCGTATCCTGCCGAAAGAAGGCATCAAGGCCCTGCGCCCCCTGTGATTCTTCGTTGACGGTCGATTCACTGGAGGTTTGGGCCATGTTATCTGCGCTCTATGGGGTGAACAGGTTTTGGAACTTCGGGTCGATTGTGGGCTTGGCCGGACTATTTGATGGCGCGCCGCCGCGTGCCTTGTCATACAGGTCGGCCCATTTCTGGTATTCCTTGTTCATGTCCTGCCCGGGCATCGCCGTCTTGCTGACCAGGTCGAGAATTGCTTGGTGCCGCGGCTTCTCGGTGCTGGTCTTGGCCTTATCCAGCGCCTGGGTTTCGGTAAGGGACGGGTCGGCCAGCTTGTAGGCATGGGCGATCTGCAGCAGCGCCGGCGTGTGCTGGTTCATGCTGGCCGAACGCACCAGGTCAGGATTTGCCGGCACCTTCGTCTCGAGCGAACCGGTGTTCTCATTGAGGACATGCACATCGCCCGCACGCCCCTCGTGCATCGTATACTTGCCGGTCTTGGACAGCGCCTGCGCTTGGCTCATTGCCGCGAACGGGATGCTGACCTTCGAACCGTCTTCGGCGACCAGGTCGAACGCGCGATTATCACTGGTCGCGGTCTTTTCGCCGGACGGTACGATATCGACGAATTTTTTGCCCCTCGTCCCAGCTTGTGCGGATTCGGAGTCCGCAACCGCGTTGACATGCGCCAGCGCACCGGCTTTGTCATTGGCGCCGAGGTAGCGCGACAGATCGACGAGCGCCTGCATGTGGCGCGCGGTGGCTTGGGTCGCGTTGGTGTCGGCCTGCACCTTCTTGTCCTCCGGGATCTGCGCGACCGAACGATCGAGCGCGGCGGTGGCGACCGCCTGTTGCTTCGGCTGGTTGTCGAGCGCCGCGCGATTGGCGCCGGCGGTGATTGCCTGCGTTACAGGCTGCTGCCCACTGGCGAACGTTAGGTCGGCCGAATCGAGGCCCTGCCGCGCCACGGCGTTGGCTGTTTGACCTGGCAGCACCGTGCGCCCGGCATTGGACGTGTCGAGCGACAGGCCGAGGCGGGCCTTGTCAGCTGCCGTCTGATCAGGCAGCGTGTCGAGCCCGGCCTGCATCTGGGCGGCTTGGAACGCCCGCTGCTTGGCCAAGTAATCGCGGTCCTGGGCATGCTCGCCCGCCTGAAAATAGCCGTCTACTGCTGCCAATCCGGCGCCAATGTTCATATTTGTCTTTCTATCATGGATCGAATTGGAGATTGCCTCCGGCATCGGTCATTACCGTCGGATCTTGCTGAAAGGTTGGGCTGCCGGATGAGGACTTCATCCAGGCATTGACGCCTTGATTGACAAGGCGGCCGATTGACGCACCTTCCGCGTTTGCCTGATTCTGGCCGAATTGCGCCTGCGCAAGACCAATGCTCGCGGCCGATCCGAGCGTCGACGCAGCTTGCGCCGGCAGCCCCTTGCCGAGGCTTAGCGCATCCGTGCGCCGGGCCCAGCCTGTGTCCTTCACCTTGTTGCGAGCGGCGTTTTGTCCGACAGCATCGGCAGCGGCCTGGCCCATATCCAGTCCGGCAATGCTGGATGCGTATGCGCCACTCGACGGATCAAGGCCGGGCGTGCGCGACAGACGATCGCGCGCCTTGCCAAATTGTTCGGATGTTGTCGCCGACGCCTCGCCTGCGGCCCGCTCGCGGTTCGCCTCGGTGTCGTAGTTCTGTGCATCAGCGACGTATGCTTTTTCCAGTGGTTGATACGTCGATTTATACGTGTCCCACTGGTCTTGAGCGATAGCGGCCTGCTGACGGGCGGCGTCCGTCGATGCTTGATTTGCCGCACCCGCACCATGATCGTCGGACAGCAAATAGCCGCCTACGAGTGAAATTGCCGAACCGGCGACGACTGCCCAGGCCATGGTCAAGCCCCCTCAATTTTCAGTGACTCGCAATATGCGAGGTATTCGTCATAGGTCTGAGCTACGAACATGGCTTCGATCTTCTCAAGATCGGTTTCATTGGTGCCATGAATCGTGGTCCAGATCGTATCTTCGTGCGCATACCCGGCCCGCTGCACGCCAGCTGGTGACACGATGTGTGCGCCAGCAGCAAATCGCTTGACGCCATCCTCTGTCAAAACCGAAATATCACCCTTCGAGACTATGTTCAGGTTTGCGAATTTATGGACCGCGCCTACCAGTGTTTTTCCAGCTGGAATATGCAGCTCGCGGCCATAAACGCCCGGCGAAAAGTGGTGCCGGACTTCGAGCTCAATTGTGCCTGCCGCGCGAATTGCAAGTTCGAGGCTCTTGAGCTTTTCGTGGATGGTCCGCTCGCCATCGGCGATGACAATTTCGTTTGCACTCATGGCGCGCCTATTTCATTGTTCCGTACAGGGTAACGACGGCGCCGCTATTTGATATCGATCTTGGGAAACTGTTCTTTCACTGCCGCGCACTTGGCCATGTACTCAAGCAATTTGCTGTCATCGCCCTGCGTCTGCCAGTACATCGCATCCGCAAAATCGGCTATCGGTGGATACGCACCACGCCGCTGTTCCTGATAGCCGACGGAACGCTCGGGGAATGGCAAGTGCTCATCGAGGACGAGCTCGTATTCCGGACCGGGCATGTCGCGGCGAAGCAATTTCTCGTCGACGAACGTACCACGGCGCACGACGGCGCCGGCGCGCTTGGCTGTGAACAGGCGGCTCATCGTTTGCCTCCGAAGATGGCGATATTGGAGTTGGTGACGAAGGCGGCCACGTTGGAGCCGGCACCGGAAGCATTGTTGTACACCTTCAGCTCAACCGTGGCATAGCGGCCGGTGACGGGCAGGAAGCCGATTGCCACGATGTTGTCGGTGAACCCGGCATGCAGCGATTGGCCGGACAGGCTCACCTGCGCGCCGTTGATGTAGATGGCCAAGCCATAGCTGGCGTTTGAGGCGGCCTGTACGCCAGCCAAGCCAACGACGATCACGCCCGTGTTATAGCCATCGCCCAGGTCGACGGTGCGGGAAATAAGGGTGACATAGTTGATCGTGCCACTGCTGGCCGGCACATTGACGAAGCCGCCCGAGTCGTAGACGCCGACCGTGACCGACGCACCGGCGATCTTGAGCGTGCCGACCTCGGCATCGCCGATCTTGGCGCTCGTGATGGCGGCATTGCCTATTTTGGCCGAATCGATGACCCCATTTTTGATGAATGCTTCGTCAATATAGACGCCAGGCGGCACGACTTGGCCACCGATCGTGGTCGGCGTCGTGAGCACGATGAATGGCACCTTGGGAACTATGCCAGTGCCTGGCCCAGTCGGACTACCAATGGCGAAACGATCCGCGCGCACAATAAACTCGGCAAATGGCGTGGCGTTGTTTGCCGTGCTCATCAAGCCGTAGCCCGACACGTAGCCGTTGACATCGATCTTGACCGTGTACTTGGCGTTGATCACGCCGTCGGCGTCCGCGCTGGCCTGGGAAACCTGTTGAATCGCAGCAGAATTACCTGCAACCGATGCTTGCACTTGGCTGATCTGCGTCGCCTGGGCCGCCACGGTATTCGCGACAGTCGATACACTACCTTGGACCAGGGCGAGATTCGAATTGACGCTGGCGAACTGGGTCGTGATCGACAAAACAATGGCATTTTCGGCGGTGACGCGCGCATTGAATTCGGTGAGGATGGCACCCTCTGCGAGGCCGACCCGCACGCCCAGTGCGGTACGGGCGGCAATTTCAGCCTCGTCGGCGGTGGCGCGCGTAGTTATCTCGTTTGTAACGACAACCTCGACATTGCCCAGTCGAGTAAAAATTCCACCTGGCTTGTCGATCAGGTCGACGCGCTCGCCCAGCACCTTAAAAAGCGGCGATTCGATCACCAGCGCCTGCAGATCGTTGATGATGCGCGCTATATCGGCGGGCCGGATTAGGCTGCCGGGCGGCGGATTGTTGGCTGGCTGGCTGTTGGCAGAGGATATTCCGGTGTGCCCGCCAGTCATTCTGGCCTCGGCCGCTGTGATAAATCGGTTGTCGCCATTGCCGGATGCGCCGTTGCGCACATGGTGCGCATCGACAAGGGCCTGCAGCACTTGGCGCACGTTCGGGTCGTCGATCGCCGCCAGCGCTGCCATTGGGATGCCAGGTATCGCTGGCGTTCGTTGGTCGATTGACATTACATTTTCTTCAGTTCTTCGACGGTCGTCGCGACGCGCAGCTCACGGAAACGCCCGTTGCCGGAAATGGATATCTTCCAGCGATCGCTTTCGAACCCGGCAGGCAGGCGAAACGTGGCATTTCCGGTGAGGACTTTGGTGTGCTTGATCACGCCATCAGCCAGGAAAGAAACGGACCAGGCGCCCGAGCAAATCGCTTGCGCGATGCCGAAGTTGGCCGGTGCGGCCAAGACGATTTCGCGCGACGTCCATGCGGCGCCCGTGTCGGATCCGCCAGCGAACTGGTAGACGACGTTGGACCTTGCATAGTAGAGCTGGTCGCCAACCGGAGATACGTACGAACATCCGGCCACCAAGCCTGGAATATCGGTCATAGCGCCCTTGGCCTCGTCCAGGCGCACCATGAATGGCGTGAATGCGTTGGTCGACGACCACACGATAAGGCGCCCGTCCCAGGCGGCAAAGCGCATCGTGGAAAAGCCTGCGGCGCACCGCGCGCGCCACACATCGCGGGTGAAGAACTGCTCGGAAAATGCCAGCGTGGCCTGGCCGCCATCAATCACGACGATGCCGTCATTGCTTGCGTATGCCGCCATACCGTCGATGTCCACCATGGACCACTTCGAAACGCCGGCCTGCTTGATGTTGACCGGCGACTCGGTCATGGAATCTGGCGATACGCCGGAAATGAAGAACGGCTTTGCCCTGGTCGTGATGAGCGCGCCGGCGCCGTGCGGCAAGCCGCCGACGATGCTGTGGCCGGCCGTCTTGATGTATCTCGGTGGCCACGACCATGGCTTATACGCATCCGATACGTGTACTTCGTTATCCTTCCAGGCGATGAGAATTCCGTTTGGCAGGCTCATGAGCCCGACCAGGGCGATGTCCGGCGGATAATAGTCCATCGACGCCAGCGGCTCGTTCAGCGCTGCAGCGGTCACGGTATCAATGAACTGGAATGCGGTCCCGCCGGCGGTCAGCACCTGAATCGAGCCAGTGTAGAAATAATCGGCAATGTCGGAGTCGTCCGGCGTCCGGTAGATACGAATTTCCTTGATGGGCGCGTAGTCGACTGTTTGCGCGTCGCGCGTGCACCCTACCGTGAAAGCAAGCTTCGACAGGGCTGTGATGGTCGCTGGTGGGCTCGGCGGGCCTTCCTCGCCATATGTGTTGACGTAAGTGTAGACGTAGGCGCGCGTCTTTTTGTCGGACTCGAGGACGGAGGATGTCAGCGTAATGCTATAGCTGGTGCCGTCGGTATTTTGGGCGATCGCCAGCGCCCAGTCTCCGGTCATGGCAGCCGACGAATTGGCCGTATACAGGTCGAACAGCACATCATGGGTCGTGCCATCGGTCGCCACCAGGTGGATGACCGGGAATGCCTGCAATGGCGTGAGTGGGGTCACCGACTTGGCGGGCGGCGTGAATGTCCATTTTTTATTTGCCGTGACCGTCGTCAGCGTAATTGCGGCCTCTTGATACTTGACACCGGCATACTCGTACTGGAACGTGGCGACGATTGTCGCGGTATCCAGACCGGGCGCGGCTGGCACCGTCAAGGTTGGCGCGACGGTCGGCTTCGGGACGCCTACGCGGTAGCTTGACGTTGGCGCGCCGCCGTTAATCGCCATGTTCGAGCGCGTGGTAACGCGGAAATCGGTTGGCGTCGTGTAGTACAGCCGGTCGAACGTGTCGTGCGCCAGCGGCGAGCGCACGGCGTTGACATCCTCTGTCCATGAGTAGAACGTGAGCCCATTGTCCGTGTACAGGCTCACAGGCGTGTTGACCATCGTTTGCGACAGGAAGTCGCCTTTGATGGCCCGCAGCTCGCCGAAAGCGAATTCGCAATTCACCGCGGCCGATGCGTTGATCGGCGGTAGCAGTGACTCCGGCGCGCGCGGGATGATGCCAGAGAATCTGTCGAATTTGAGGCCTGACATTACGTTTTCTCTCTTCGAACTTGCATTTTCAGTTTCAATTTCTTCGACAGATCGTCCGGCGACAGGATGCGCGTGCATTCGGGCCAGCCGGCGCCCTCGAGGTCCGCCACCGTGTAGCCGGAACACACCAGCAACTTGCGCCAATGGATGAAGGCCTTGATTCGGAAGAAATTCAGGAAGCCGATAAAGAACAAGGCCACGGCGCCATATGGGATCTTGACGCGCAGATGATCCAGGATGCTCGCGCGCACGCGGGCCGGGTCGAGTTCTTCCGGGCGGTAGTAGACATCGAAATCGGTTTCCGACAGTTGAGACAGGGGGATCGCATGGTTCTTGCCACCGTTCATTTCGCTCATCCACAGCCCGCCGTCGACGCCCCAAAAGGCGCTGCCCGTATGCGTGTAGGCGCTGCGCGTGAAAAACTTCGTGAAAGGCGTCAAGAATCCGTGCGTCTCCCGCACCTCGATGATGTCGCCATCTGCGATGTGTGGTCGTGCCTGCTCGTAGGTAAAGGACATGGACACCCCTTCGCGCTCGCGCGCCTTATTCGCCGTAGACTGCCGGCCATCCCGTGGAAAAGTCGTAGGCCAGCGGGTCTGCGCTGATGGTCATAAAGTACTGGTGCGTGGCTGCCGCCTTGTAGGTCTTTACCGTCTGTTCGCGTGCCGCGTCACGGATCGCCAGCGCCAGGTTGCCGGTCATCGGCACGAAACCGTTGTCCATCGTCTTCCAGGCCACCGGCACACCGGCTGTCACGTATTGGGCTGTCAAGTCGCCGCTGTTTCGAACGAGCTCGTCGGCCTGCAGCGCCAAGTCGCTCTGCTCACCCTTGGCACGCACGTCGCTGTTGTACCAGTGGCCAGCGGCCGGATAGCCGCCCGTGTCGAGCCTCACCTCGCGCATCGCCTTGATGCGCTCCCACACCGCCGCGACGTGGATTGCCTTGATTTCGGCGTTCGACAAAGCGATTGCGCTCACGCGCGACGCCCAGGTGCTCATTGATTCTTCCGCCCCGGTGACCAGCCACACGTCGTCGCCCACGTTCGAGAACGACAGGCCAAGCACGAGCTGATCGTCGTTAGTGATGAAGCCGAGCCCGGTATTAGTCGCGCGGTAGTGCATGGAAGCCTCCCTGTTGCAGCGCCTCGGGCGCGATGAGTTTCTGAATATCGAAGCCGTCGGCGCGCGGCGCCAGCAACTGTTGGATTCCTGCCGGACTGCGCAACTTTTCCTTGACCGCTTCCAGCGCAGGATAGATATCGGTGGCGAACGCCGGGTGCTGGCGCATGGTTGCGAAATGGTCCATCGGGATGCGCCCCTCTGCCATCAGGTAATTCTCGCCGCGGCTGATCAATTCGAGCTTCCACTCGTCGAACTGGGCCGCTTCGTGGGCCTGCGGGGCAGATAGGTGCGCGAATTTGCGCAACGGCTGCACGCGCTCAATGCACAGGTCGATGGTCGCCAGCTCGGCAACTGCCGCCGCATAGCAGGCGTTCGCGGTGTCGAGCGTCGCATCTATCTCGACCAGGTCGGCGTGGCCGTCAAGTCGAACAGCCTCGTCATCGCTGTTGATCAACTGCTGGGCGCGAACGCGCTTGGCCTGCACCCGAAGCGCCGTTGCCGCCGCATGCTTAATGGCGTCGCTGCGGCTTTCTCGCAGATCGCACAGTAGCGAGTACGCTCCGTCTGGCGTATGGCAGGAACCGGCCAGAAAATAGGCGATCTGGAAGTCCTTGTTCAGCCTGTTGTTCTTGGCGTGCATCAGAAGCCTCCCGTGACGGACGAAACGGCAGCCGGCCCGGATCGCGCGCTCGAAAGCGCGGTGCCCGACGCTACCGTGTCGCCTGAGTAGGTATATTCCTCGGTAGACGAAATCCGCGTGCCAGACGAATTCTCACCACCGCCATGAATGCCAACCGTTGTATTTCCTGCTGCACCGTGCTCGTCACGCGCCGTTCCAAGATTGTGTCCTGCTGCTGTCGTATCCCCGGAATAGGTGTATTTCGATGTTAAGTTAGTGTTGGTCGCGGTGTCGTCATAGCCACCGGAGAATATTCCTTTCGTCGTATTCCCACTAGCCGCTAAATAGACCCCTGTTGAAGAGTTAAAAAGTGTCGTCCCGGTTGCGACCGTATCACCGGAAAAAGTGTATTTTGATAGTGTGGCATTTGGAAATGGATCTGACGCCGTTCCACCACCGAAATATCCTACTGTTGCCGTGCTCGTCGCAGCCAACTGCGCCTTGACTGCCGACAGTGCGGTGCCGTTGTCTGACGTGTCGCCGGAATAGGTATATTTTTTTGTCGTGTCGACGACCGTAGCGCTCGAATTGCGGCCGCCGCCAAAGATGCCTACTGTCGAGTTTCCTGCCGCAGCGTGGTAGCTCTTTTCCGCGTTCAGCGCCGTGCCGGATGCAACAGCGTCACTCGCGTACGTGTATTTGCTTGTGACTGCCGTGCTCGGCAAGCCGCCAGCAAAGATGCCGACCGTCGAGTTGCCGCATGCCGAAAAACTCCACACGGAATTCGTCAGATCGGTCCCGCTGTATAGCGTGCTGTCGGAATAGGTGTATTTGTTCGTCGTTGCGGTATTGCCACCGCCCTGTCCACCGCCGCCGAACAATGCATACAGCAGGCTGGAAAATGTGCAGCTGATAGTATGCGTCGCGGCCACGGCGCTGAAGGTGTATGGGCTCGACACCGCCGCTGCGCCGCCGTCGACTGTGACCGACGCCAGGATATAGTTAGCGCTCGGCGTCATCGTGTACGCCTGAGAACTGCCGCTCGGAACGGCAGTGACACCGTTAGGCGAAATGGTCCCATTCGATCCGGCCGACGACGTGATGTTGTACGTGATCCCGGCGTAGACGTAGGGGTTGACGAAGAAGCTCATTACGCTGCCGCCGTCGCGTAGCCGATCAGGTACAGTTTCGCGCCTTTTGCTCCCGTGCCGGCGACGTCGATGTCGATCGTCATCACACTGCCGGAGGCGATAGCCAACGGGCTAGACGTCAGCACTGATGCCGTGGCGGCCGTGTCGGAAAAAGTCTCGCTTGCGTCGATTGTCACTTTCGTGCTGAACACGGACACACCGTCGTCCTTCAGGTTGAAGGTCGGCAGGCCGCTCGAGCTGACCGTCGTCACACCCGCCTTCACCTTCACCAGCGTGAAGTTGTATGGCATGTGGAACGTCAGCTTCGCCGTGCCAGTGGTAATCGTGGTCGTTTCATCGCTGATAGCGATGATCATCGTTTCCTGCGTGCCGTAGATCGTCCCGGTACCCTTCGGCGAGAACTTGCCGCTGATGTTGGCGTCACCGCCCGTCAGGCTCCACGTCGGCAGGCCGCCTGTCGCCGCGTTGGCGAACGTGACCTCGTTGACGGCCGATGCTGTCGTCGTGAAGATCATCAGTTCGTTGCCATTGGCGTCGGCCAGGAAGCCAGCGCTTGCGATCTTCGGCGCCGTCAGCGTCTTGGCCGTCAGCGTCTGGGTCGTGTCCACGCCCACCACGGTAAAATCGGCGTCGGGGATCGTCATCGTGCGGGTGGTGCCGGTCGTGATGCCGGAGCACTGGAACGCCAACTTCTTTGTCGCGTCGCCATTGTCAACAATGGTGCACGTTGAGTCTTGCAGCGTCTTATTTGACAATGCTTCGGACCCGGCCAAGGTTGCGACGGTCCCGGTCGTTGGTAGCGTGATGTCAGTAGCAGCGCTGGCGCGCAGGATCATCGCGAATGCGCCAGCTGTCGTAAAGGCGCCCGCCGTTGTCAATGCGCCAGCAATATCGACTGTGCGTGCGGCATCGTTCAGCTTAATGGTTAGCGTACGGCCAGCGGTGAACACTTCGGTGCTAGCAATGGTCAGATCAAACGCTGCGCCGGTGGAGCGAACCCCGAGGGACGTCAGAGCTGTGTGCGTGCCACCAGCAATTGTCGGTGCGGCGAACAGAGTAGCCTTGATATTGGCCCAACTGAGCTTCTTGAGCACGTTCGACGCAGCGCTGTCCATCAACCCGACATAGTCCGCATCTACCGGTGTGCTTTTGGATGTTGCCCCATTGATCAGCGCGCCGATATTCGTCACCGTAGCAGGATCATCGCCCGTGTTGGTTCCGGCCAGCGTCAGACCGCTATCCTTAATCAGCTTGCCGCTCGTGCCATCGAACAGCGCCACTTTGGCGTCGCCAGCCGATGCGGGCCCGATCACAGCGCCGTCCAAGTTCGTCTGGACGATGGTCCAACTTGCGCCGACGCCGGCCTGAGTGCCAGAGCTCGTTCCGTCGGTCAGGCACATGAACATGTCGCCAACTTCGACGTTGGCGCCTGATGCGCCGCCGATCTTGCCAGCCACGCTGGCGCGATACGTCCAACCACGATCGGCCGCTGGATAGTTCGGATTCGACGAGCAGTCGGTGACACCCTTGAATACCATGGCGTCGTTTGCCGCGATCAGCGTGTCGGCATAGGCTTCAGCCGCAGCCAGCACGACGGCGTCGGCGGCGGCCTGGGCGGTGCTGACAGGTTTGTTCGCGTCGCTCGTGTTGGTGACATTGTCCAGGGACAGTGCGGTCTTCACCGCAGACACGGACAGCACTTCCGGCGCGCCGCTACCGGCTGTCGTTCTGCCAAGGAAGGATGCTGTCGCCATTGCCGCCATCTTGGCCAGCGATACCGCGCCAGAGGCGATCGTGGCAGCAAACGAACCGACGCCGCTGCCGGTGACATCGCCCGTCAACGTGATGGTCTGGTCGCCGCTATTGGTACCAGATTGCGCCGCGCCGCCGACCGTGAGGCTGGTCAGCTTCGGGTCTGTCTTCGAAATGGCGGTGTCGCGGATTTCGATGCGAGATCCGGAGGCCCAGGCCACGGCCGTGGTGCCTTCTTGTCCACGAACGATAACCGTGAGGCCGTCAGTCGCGCGGGTCGTTACCTTGATGATTTCCCAAGCGTTCTCGGCGCCGGCGCCGTCGAGCCCGATGAGCGTCGCCATGAAGAAATCGCCCGCCGCTGGACTCGGGAAGCGAGCACCCTGCCCGGCGACCAGCGTAGCGCTCGTCGCCACGTCCGTGATGCTGGCAGACAGCGCGCCGTAGGCGTTATTTGCGAAAAGCTGGTTTGCCATCAAATATCCTTCACCCGCACGCGGAATTCGTCTTGCTTGACGCGGCCGTCGGCGGTGGTTGTGGTCACTTCCAGTTTGTATGTCGTGCCGGTGGTGCCGGCCGACACCCAAATCTTGATGCGCGGGTCGTTGATGAATACGGAATCGACTGCCAGTTGATCGGCCGGCGTAACGGTGACCGTCGCGCTCTCGACGTTGTCGCCATCGGTTAGCCAATCGCCGTAGTCGATGTCGTAGTCGACAACCTCGATCGGCTGCTTGAGAAAATTACCTAACATTGCCATCGCTTTTCCTTATGCGGCCAGCAACAGCCGGTCTTCAAATTGGATGGTCATTACGCGTTCGTCAGCCTCGATCGTCATGTGCCGCTCGTCGGGTGCAAGCACATCAGAGTTGGCAAATCCTTCGGCGTGGCCAGTAGCCGTGGCGAGGCCCAGAACGTGGCCTTTGTATTTCGCGGTGGCGAATGCAAATACCGAGCTGGCCGCGCCCGTCGCATCGCTCTCTGCGTAATGCTGATCGGCCGGCGTGGCGGCCGATGTCGCTGTCGCGGCGCCAGATGCAGCGCCCGCATAGACGGCCAGGGCGGCGACATCGCTTGCCGATGCCGATGCCGTGCCAGTGGCGGCGACGCTGTAGAAGTCGGCATGCTGAGCCGTTGCTGCGGCATTTGCACTATTCGTCGCGGCGCCGTATGCGGTGCGCACGCCTGCGGCGACCATCGAACCGATAGCGGAGGCCGTCGACAGTGCGCGATAGCGCATGAGGCCAATTAGCAAGCCTTGCGTGACCGATGCTGTTGAACTTGAGGCGCCATTCTTGATGCGCGTCGCCTCGGCGGTAACCGTGGCCGACGCCGTGGCAGTAGCCGCAGCGCGCGCGGTGCGATTTGCGAAACCCGACGCCGTCACCGTAGTCGTACCAAGAGCGCCCCCAGGGTGGCGCACGAACGCGTGGGCCGCGCTGTCGGCGCTTGATACAGCCAATGAGCCGAAGCCAGCGATAATGGCGGTGTAGCCGTTGTCGACGAATGCGGTCGAAGTGCCAGTGGCATCAACCACATAGCCATCGTGTCGCTGGAACGCTTCACCGCTCAGCTGCACCGTCTGGTCGGCACGGCCGGTGGCCACCGCGTTGGCCAGGCTGACGCAGTATCGCGTGGCCAGCCCGTCGGCGCCACCACCCATCGCCTCGGCCGTGTCGACCGATCGCCCAGGGCGGATCAGGTGCGCCAGGCACTCGACGACACTCGACTCGGCCGTCTCTGACGACTCGCCCAGCTTGCTCGACGGGATGGCCAGGCCGGTCGCTGTGCCGTCGGCGGTGGCCTCGCCATGCACCAGGCGCAGAACCGCCGCCAGGCCAGTCGCGGTGCCAATGGCGCTCGAGCGGCCTGCAAACTCCAGTGTGGGGAACAGCGCGTAGTTGGCGCCGCAACTGCCGGAAACGTGTGCATAGAACGTCTGCGAGCCGGCGACGGTGGCGACGGCGGTTCCGCTGCTGCTCGACGCGCCGTAGGCCGTTCGAACGCCCGTGGCAGAAACGAACAATGCAGCAGCTGTCGCGGCAGCTAGGGCGAGCTTGACCCACGACGGAGTTGGTGCCCCGCCGTTGATTCCCAGCCCGTTAAGCGTGCCGCGATTCATGGCCCGCTATTAGTCGATGCCGAACACGACGGCGTTCGCCGCGAAGGACAAGACGTCGCCCACTGCCAACGTCTTCGACGACGTGAGCGTGGCGTAGAACAGGCGGTTGCCGGCGGTTGCCGCATCAAACAGCACCAAGTGCGTGATCGTTACCGACGCCGAGGCGTTGCCATTGGCCGGAAAGGTCAAAGTGCCCGAGTTCTTTGTCTGGCCGGAGCCGTCGATGGCCGTCCATGCCGCCGACTGGCGCACATACCCGGTGTACGATGTTTCGGTGCCGCCAGCAGCTTCGCCCGG
>JAZKCA010000087.1:0-16133 GCA_040388275.1 Pseudomonadota bacterium | reverse complement strand
CGTCGCAGAACGGGCAGCGGCGGGTGCACTTGTCGCCCATGATCATGAAGGTCGCGGTGCCCTTGCCGAAGCATTCGCCGATGTTCGGGCAGCTCGCTTCTTCACACACCGTCACCAGATTGTTGGCGCGCAGGATGTCCTTGATCTCGTAGAAGCGGGTCGAGGCCGACGCCGCCTTGACGCGGATCCAGTCCGGCTTTTTCAGGCGCTCGACCTGGGCAATCGGGATGATCTTGATCGGGATGCGCGAGGTCTTGCTGGCGCCTTTTTGCTTGTCGCTGGCGTTGTAGGCGGGGACTGCGCTGCTGTCGGTATCGGTCGTCATGTGGCTGCGTGCCCAGAGGGCTCTGTTGAATTGTTCGGTTCGGGCTGCGCACCCGCTGTTGCCAGTTGCTCTACCAGCTCGTCGGCCAGCCTGCGCTGCACCTCGGCCAGCGGCGCTGCCACGCCCATGCTGCGCATGTCGACCGTCTCCAGGCCCGCATAGCCGCACGGGTTAATCCAGGAAAACGGCGCCAAGTCCATTGCAACGTTGAGCGAAACGCCATGGTAGGTACAGCCATTGCCGCGCACTTTCAGGCCGAGCGCGGCGATTTTCGCGCCCTTGCGCGGCCCGTCGGCGATATAAATGCCCGGTGCGCCGGCGATGCGCTCGCCAGCCAGATTATACGCCGCCAGCACATTGATCACCGCCTGCTCGATTTTTGCCACGAACTGGCGGGCGTACAGCTTGCCACCCGGCTTGTTGCGGCGCAGGTCCATCAGCAGGTAAATCACCACCTGGCCGGGGCCGTGGTAAGTCACTTCGCCGCCGCGGTCGGTCTGGACCACGGGAATATCGTTGGCATGGAGCACGTGGCCGGCGTCGGCGCCCAGGCCCAGCGTATACACGGGCGGATGCTCGACCACCCACAATTCGTCGGGCGTGCCGGTGTCGCGCCCGTCGGTGAAGGCGCGCATGGCGGCAAAGGTGGGCTCGTAATTGACGCGGCCGAGGTCGCGGATGCGCGCCGGGGCGCTCTTGTGCACGGACATACCAGCTTACATGACGATCTTGACCATCGGATGGGCGGACAGGGCGCGGTACAGGTCGTCTAGCTGGGGCCGGCTGGTCGCGCGCACGGTGACGGTCAGCCCGGTGTAGTTGCCCTTGGCCGAGGGCCGCACTTCCATGCGGCCGATGTGGAAGGTCGGGTCGTATTCGAGCACGAGGTCGACGATGGTCGCCGCGAAATCCTCATGCGTGGCGCCCATCACCTTGATCGGGAAGTCGCTGGGGTACTCGATAAGGGAGTCTTCGGGGGAAATCATACAAATTCCAGTTCTAGAATGAAAACAAAGCGCTGCGCGCGAGGCGGACGCCTGTTCACATTGTAGCCAAAAAGAAGGCCAGCGCTTGGCTGGCCTAAAACTATTCCCATTGGCAGGGGCGATAGCGGGTTGTTACGGAGAGGTCCGGGCGCAGTACCGCGCCTGGATTGATTCCACTGTAACCGCCGCCGCGCCGATGATCGAGCCAATTGGGATGAAAGGGGATTTTGGAGGGGTGAACGGGGCCGGGGTGCAATCTTTCGCTGATTTCCCGTCGTCCTCGCGCACGCGGGGACCCATGCTGCGTATGCTCAGTATGGGTCCCCGCGTGCGCGAGGACGACGGTTTGCGTTTATTCCCGGTGACGGGTTAGCGCCTATTCCCGTTGACTGGTTAGCGCAGATTGCCGTTGTCGTTCTTCTCGCGACGACGCTCTTCCTTTACCGCTTCGCGGGCCGCTGGCGCCACTGCCGAAGGCGCCTGGCGCATCACCGGGGCCTGCTGCACTTGCGGCTGGGCCATCGGCGCCGGCGCACGCTGCTGCGCTTGCTGGACCGGGGCCTGCTGCACCTGCATCTGCGGCATCGGACGCGGCGCCGGCGCCTGCTGCTGGACCGGGGCCTGATACACCTGCATCTGCGGCATGGGCCGCGCCACCGGCGCCAGCTGCTGCACCGGCGCCTGCTGCTGGTAGGCTTCCACACCGCGCGGACGGCGTTCACGCTCGGTATCCGGATCGCGCTGGCGGCGCTCGCGCTCCATGTCGCCGCGATCGAAGCGGTTGCCGCGCTCCTCGCGCTGCGGGGCCTGGACTTGAACCGGCGCCGGCGTCACCACTGCGGCCGGGGACTGGACCGCCGCCGGGAATGCCGGCGCCGGGGTCGGCATGTGGCTAGGCGCTTCCCCGCCATGGCGGCGCATGTCGTCGGCCAGCGAACGGCCAGGACGGCGCTGCATGCCGGCACCCGTTTGTACCGGTTCCGGCGCTGTGGCCTGCACCGGGGCGCTTCCCACCACGACCGGCGCGGCTGGACGTTCGCCACGCGGCGCAATACGGCGCCCGTCAAATTCACGCTGTCGGACCGCAGCCGGGGCTTGCGGCGCCGTGGCGACCGGGGCAGCGAGCAGCGACGAGAGCGACGCCACCGGCTGCGGCGCACCGCGCACGACGACCGCGCCGCGCTGGTTGAACTGATCGTGCGGCAGCACCGTCATGCCGTGGCGCTGGTTGTCGTCATAGCGCCGGCCGCCGCCGCGAATGTCGCCCTTGACGTCGCCGGCATGGCGGTTCAGGTAGCGCAGCTTGTCGTGGTCCACGCGGTAAGTCGGAACATAGGTGTCGCGCGGGGACAGCGGGTACCAGCCGCGCGCAGGCGCGGCGCGGTGGCTGCCGCGGGCATTGAACGACAGGCTCCAGTTGCTGCCGCCAACCCAGCCCACCAGGGCCGGCGACCATACCGGACGCGAAGCAAGGCGGCCCGGCGCCCAGCACCAGCGCTGGTTGACCATCACCCAGCGGCCGTAGTGGAACGGCGCATAACCCCATGGCGCGTTGTCGATCCAGGTCCAGCCCCACGGCTGCACGTAGGTCCAGCTGCCGTCGCGGTAAGGCGCCCAGCCCAGCGGCATCGCACGGGGCGACCACAGGGGACCGTATTCGCGGTCGTCGCGCCAGATGCCGTACTGGTCCAGGTCTTCGTAGCCGGTCATTTCGTTTGTCACATAGCGTACCGACGCGGAACGGTCGTCGCGCTCGTCGCGCAGCATGCCCCATTCGTCGAAGCCGTCGCGCATGGCCAGCCCGGTGCGCACATCGTCCTGGACGATCTCGGCGCGTTTGCCGGCGCGCAGGGTCAGGCGCGATCCGCCGCCGTCCAGCAGGGCCACGCCGTCGAATACGCTGACCACGGTGGTGTCGACCTGGCGGCCGGCGTCGATCCGCATGCGGCCCGCTTCCTGCATGCGCACGGTGCCTTGCGGGGTGCTCAGCTCAAGGCCGCGCAGCGCTTCCGGGTTACGGACCCGTAAAGTGAGGCTGCCGTAATGCAGGTGCAGGCGCAGGCTGTCGTCGTCGAGTTCGATCACGTCAAGCGCGGAATCGCCGTCGAGCCGCAGCGCGGTCGAGCCGATCTTGATTTCGGTGCGCGCACCGCGCCCGGTGGTGACTTGGTTGCGCGAGGTGACGGGGTAGTTGACCAGGGCCGGGTTGGCCTCGTCCCCCAGCTCTGCGCTGATATTGACCTGGCCCTGGGCCAAGGCGATGCGCCCCACCTGGGTCGGGGTCTGGGCCTGCGCGAACGCACATGCGGCCGACAAGGCCACCAGCGCGACGGTATGAAGGAAACGTGTACTCATCAAAGGCTCCAGGAGGACGAACGAAAGGAATGTTCCGATTAAAACGCAGCGGCGGGCAAAAGGACAACAGTAATTACAAAGCGTTGCATGTTGCGCCGCGGCGTAACAGGTCAGGCCGGCGCGCCGCGCTTGACGAAGAACAGCGCCCCGCCCATGAAGACCAGGACGGCGCCAAAAAAGTGGTTTTGCTGCCGGACCGCGCGCGGATCGCGGAAAAAGCGCTGCATCGACGCCGCCAGCAGGGCGTAGCCATGCATGACGCAGGTATCGATGGTGACCATGGTGGCGCCCAGGATCAGCAGCTGGGGCAGCAGCGGCGCGTGCTGCGAAATGAATTGGGGCAGGACGGCGACCATGAAGATGATCCCTTTCGGGTTGGTCGCATTGGTCAGGAAGCCGGTCAGCACGCGCCGGCCAAAGGCGGGTTGGGCCGCCGGCGCGGCAGCATCGACAACAACGGCAGGTACGGCCTTGGCACGCCACTGGTTCACGCCCAGGTAGATCAGGTACAGCGCGCCGATGATCTTGACCACGCTGAACGCCAGCGCGGAGGCGAGCAACAGCGAACCGACGCCGGCGCCGGCGATCGCGAACACCAGCAGCACGCCCAGTTGCAGGCCAAGCACGGTGGCGCTGGCTTTCTTGACGCCATAGGCAAGACCGTGCGACATGGCCAATACCGCGCCCGATCCGGGCGAGACCGCGATGATCGCGCTGGCAATGACGAAGGTAATCCAGGTGGAAAGCAGCATGGGGAAAAGCGGGGGAGGGAAATGCGGGGGAAGAAACGCAGCCCCGAAGCGGCGATGCCGGTCTGTGACCGGCGCCGCCGCTTCGGGCCGCGCAGTTACAGCTTACTTCTTCTTTGGATTGACCGCAGCCTTCAGGGTCGCGCCAGCAGAGAACTTTGGCGACTTCGATGCAGCGATCTTGATGGCTGCGCCAGTCGATGGATTACGGCCCTTGCGTGCAGCGCGCTTAGCCACGGAGAACGTACCGAAACCGGTGATACCGACGGTATCGCCCTTTTTCAGGCGCTCGGTGATGATATCGATCACGGTGTTAACAGCAGCGTTGGCAGCTGCGCCGGACATTTCCGTACGCTTTGCAAATTCCGCAATCAGTTCGCCTTTTTTCATACAATCCTCCCGAGTTAAAAGAGCGGGAAGATTAGCATAATTATTGCTGCGTGTAATAAATTCCGGAGGCGATACGCAAAAGTAAGCCCCGCTGTGACTGGATCACGACGGTTTTTCCCCGCGAAATGCCTGCCGCCGGCTGTCTTGCCGGCACGCGGCGAGGCGCTTATTCAGCCAGCGCACCCTCTAAGCGGGGCGGCGCCAGGCGCGTGCGCAAGGCAGCATTGATCAGGGTCTGGTAACCCTTGCCGCTCTGTTCCGAGAGCGAACGGAACTTTTGCAGCACCTCGTCGTCGAGGTAAATCGTGATGCGGGTCTTGCGCTTGACGGCACGGGTGACGGAAGCGGAAATGGTCGACTGGCTCGATTCGGTATTCATGTGTTTACCCTGGCATTGACATCAATGGATTAGCGGAACCCGCACCCTGCAGTACCGCAGGCTTTCGGAGATTTCACTATACGTATGCATTGCTTGGCCGGTGGCGGAAAGCGACGAGATGCAGAATTCGGGGTTTGAAATGCAAAAAAGCGGGCCGAAGCGGGCGCGCGCCGGATGGTCCGGGTCGGGTAAGATGGCGGTTTCGACCAATTTGGAGCACCACGCATGGCAAGCAGTTTGCTGGCACTGATCGACGATATCGCCACGATCCTCGACGATGTGGCCCTGCTGAGCAAGGTGGCCGCCAAGAATACCGCCGGCGTGCTGGGCGACGACCTGGCGCTCAACGCGCAGCAGGTCTCGGGCGTCAATCCGGAACGCGAACTGCCGGTGGTCTGGGCGGTGGCGGTCGGCTCGCTCAAGAACAAGGCCATTCTGGTGCCGTCGGCGCTGGCGATCAGCGCCTTTGCGCCCTGGGCCATTACCCCGCTGCTGATGGTGGGCGGCGCCTTCCTGTGCTTCGAGGGCTGCGAAAAGCTGGCCCACAAATACCTGCACAAGGAAGAGGCGGCCGAAGACGCGAAGCACTACGACCAGGTGGTGCAGGCGCTGTCGGACCCTTCGGTCGACCTGGTGGCGCTCGAAAAGGACAAGATCAAGGGCGCCGTGCGCACCGATTTCATCCTGTCGGCAGAGATCATCGTCATTTCGCTCGGCACGGTCGCCACGGCGCCCATGGCCCAGCAAGTGGGCACCCTGGTCGCCATCGCGCTGCTCATGACGGTGGGCGTGTACGGGCTGGTGGCAGGCATCGTCAAGCTCGACGACCTTGGCCTGCACCTGAGCCAGACGCGTGTCGGCGCCCTGCGCGTGGTGGGCCGCGGCTTGCTGGCGGCCGCGCCCAAGATCATGAAAATGCTAACGGTGGTGGGCACCGCTGCCATGTTCATGGTCGGCGGCGGCATCCTCGTGCACGGCGTGCTTCCGCTGGCCGATGCGGTGGCCGGCTGGGCGGGCATGCTGCGCGTATTGCCGGTGGTGGGACCAACGCTGGCGGTCATCGTTCCAACCCTGGTCAACGCGCTGGCAGGGCTGCTGGCCGGCGCCGTGGTGCTGCTGGGCGTGACGGGGATTGCGCGGCTGTTCAAGCGCAAGGGCTGACCGCGCGCCGCTGCAGCGCGTTGAGCCCGTCACGCACGCTCCAGCCCAGTGCGACCAGCGCGAGAACGCTCAGCACCCACGCCGGCGCACCGTGGCCGGCCGCCACCAGCCCTGTCGGCAGGCGGGTCCAGGCCAGCAAGGCCTGGCCGACCAGCGTGACGACCACGCCCATGTTCACGAACAGGAACACGTGCAGAATGCGCTCGCTGACGGGCAGCACGCGGGTGTCGACTTCGATGACGGTGTCGACGGTCGAGATGACCAGCTCGGCCAATAACAGCGCGCCGATCGCCAGCGCCGCCACGCCGTGCCACTGGTACCAGGCCAGCGCCAGGAAAATTATCCCGAACACCAGTTCGCGCGCGCTGTGCAGCCACTGCTCTGGGCCGGCGTTGGGACGCGAGGGAATTTTCGCGATCAGCTCGTGGTTCAGCACGACGTCGGCGCCGCCGATGACGCCATGCACGAGCAACGCCAGCAGATACGGTTCCACGTCAGCCGCGCCGGCACAGCAGGGCGCCCGCCGCCAGGCCCAGCCCGAAAGCGCCATACACGACGGCCAGCGATGGCCGCGACAGGCGCATTTCGTAGCCCGGATGCAGGCGATGCGGCGTGAGCTGGTAGTCGGTAAAGCAGGCCACGGCTGACGCCGCAGTGGCCGCCTGCAGGGTCAGCGCGACGTCCTGGCGGTCGAGCCGCTTGCCCATGAAGCGTTCGAACAGCACCGCCCAGAACGTGGCGCTGGCGTGGTGGATCAGGTAGCCAAGCAGCGTATAGCGCAGCGACGGGTGGTCGTGCCGGGCGGCCCGGTCGCCCCACAGCCAGTGGCTGATCGCATTGGTGGGCGCATAGACGCTGCCCGTTTCGCCCTTGCCCAGCGCTGCCAGCGCCGCGGTTGACAACAGACTCGATGTGGTTCCCGATACAATGCCGCGCTGTAGTGAAGTTTTCCAGTTTTGCATGACGTCCTCGCACTCTGCAGGTTGAACTCGGTGTCGTGGAAGGTATCTATTGTTTAAGGGAGGGCAGGCATGCGCATTTTGCTGACAGGAGCAAGTGGATTCATCGGAAAGCGCGTGCAAGACGCCTTGCTTGCCGAGGGTCATCACGTGCTGAGCGCCATGCGCTCGCCGCCAGGCAACACCAACGCCCACCTCACTTACCTTCGCGCCGACTTCGCCGAGGATACCCAAAAATCGGACTGGCTGGCGCGCCTGCGCGACGTTGACGTGGTCATCAATGCGGTTGGCATATTCCGTGAAAGCGGGCGCCAGACCTTCGCAGCGCTGCATACGCAGGCGCCCTGCGCGCTGTTTGCCGCCTGCGCCGAAGTGGGCAGCGTAAAGCTGGTGCTGCAGCTGTCGGCCCTTGGCGCCGACGAGCACGCCGACAGCCGCTACCACCTGAGCAAGAAGGCAGCCGACGATTGCCTGGCCGGCTTGCCACTGCGTTCCGTGATCCTGCAGCCCTCGCTGGTGTACGGCAAGGACGGTGCCAGCGCGCGTATTTTCAAGACCCTGGCCAGCATGCCGTTATGCATTCGCTTCGGCAAGGCGCCGCAACTGGTGCAGCCCATCCACGTGGACGATGTGGTGGACTCCATCGTCAGGCTGGTACGCGCGCCACCAGCGGCCCCGCGCCGCATCGCCCTGGTGGGACCGCGGGCGCTGGCATTTACCGACTACCTGGCGCTGCTGCGCACCGCCATGGGCCTGGGCAGGCTGCGCGTGCTGCGCCTGCCGGCCATGATCGGGCGCATGGCCGCTTCGCTGCGTATCGGCCTGCTCGATCCCGAATCGCTGCGCATGCTTGAGCGCGGCAACAGCGCCGACCCGGCCGCCACGGCGGAGCTGCTGGGCCGCACGCCGCGCGATCCTTCCAGCTTCGTCGACGATCCGGCTGCTGAGCGGGCGCAGGCCAAGCTGGGCTGGCTGCTGCCGCTGCTGCGCCTGTCGATTGTCTTTGTGTGGATTGCGACCGCCATTGTGTCGGCGGCGCTGTATCCTCCTGAGCTAAGCTACCAGTTGCTCGAACGCACAGGTGTGCCGCCCGCCTTGGGGCCGCTGATGCTGTATGGCGCGGCGGCCTTCGACCTGCTGCTCGGACTTGGCATTCTGCTGCTGGCAAGGCGGCGCTGGCTGTGGCTGGCGCAACTGGGGCTAATCGGCTTTTACACGCTTGTCATTGCCTGGAAGCTGCCCGAATTCCTGCTGCACCCGTACGGGCCGCTGACCAAGAACATACCGATGCTGGCCGCGATCTGGCTGCTGTACCAACTGGAGGAAAGATAAATGGACTACATGGTCGTCAAATGGCTGCACATTTTGTCGTCGACATTCTTGTTCGGAACGGGCATCGGCTCGGCGTTCTACATGCTGTTCACCAGCATGAGCCGCGACGTGCGGGCCATTGCCGTGGTCAGCCGTCATGTGGTGCTGGCCGACTGGATTTTTACCTCCACCACGGTGGTGCTGCAGCCGCTGACCGGCTTCTACCTGATCTGGCTGGCCGGTTTTCCCTTGACCAGCCGCTGGATCATGTGGTCGATCGGGCTGTACCTGCTGGCGGGCGCGTGCTGGTTGCCGGTGGTGTGGATCCAGCTGCGCATGCGCGACATGGCCCAGGTCGCCGCGCGCGACGGCGTCGAGCTGCCGCAGCAGTACTGGCGCTATTTGCGCATCTGGGTGCTGCTCGGCATCCCGGCGTTTATTGCGCTGGTGATCGTGTTCTGGCTGATGGTCGCCAAGCCGGCGTAAACATGCTGATGACCGTGTATCGGCGGCTTGGCGGCGAGAGTGGGGTGCTCGCTTACCGGATCGCGGCCACGGCGATCAGCGTCAAGTTCGTCGATGGGAAGATCTATACCTATACGTACGCCAGCGCTGGGCGCGCCAAGGTCGAGCAGATGAAGCTGCTGGCGCGCGCAGGTCAGGGCCTGTCCACGTACATCAACAAGTACGTGCGGGACGATTACGCAACTGTCGAGTAATAAAACCAAGGCCGACCTTAGTGCCGCCACTCCAGCCAAATTTCATTCGACTTCTTTCTGGATGTCGCCGTTCGATGCTCAGCTTTAACACCAAATTGCGTTGATGAATGCTCCCTCGTCAGTCAGTCTGCCTCTATAATTTCAGCGAATTCGTCGCCGCCTACGGGGGCATTGACTTGCTCTGCGTCGGCTTGGGCTTCCTCGGGGTCGGACTCGATAAGCGCATCGTCTAGCGACTGCCCCGGACGGTCCAGAAGATCCCAAAGATCGGAATAAAAAAGATGATCAATGGTTTTGATGTGCTGCGATAACAGTGGGTCAGTGAGCATGTTTGGGCGAATATCGCAATAGTAGACACCGTCAAGCGCATTGAGCTTGATAGTGTATGCTTTAAAATGACCGGGAAGGAAGGTCGCGCTAATTCCGTATTCGTTATCGCGCCGCGCTTTCTTCCGCTGCACATCATTCAAAAAAATTGCAATGTGCGGAAGTGCCGTGTCTGTCAAGCGGCTGTATAAAAATTTGTCCATGAAGACCTTATCTATCCGGTCTTTGCTAGACGTTTTAACCGATCCAATGACCTTCAATTCATCATTTTTGCTAAGCAAAAGGTCATGCTGGTAGCTCGATTTAAATAATTCTGTTCCGTCCACATCTCTTACCGGCACTTTAACTGCGCCCTCAACGCATTCAACATTCATTGAGACAAGCAGCAGCCGAATTAGACGCTCAAAAAGATCGCCGTTAACTTTTCTTGCTTGATTTGACCTCCCTGCGGGCAGCGCGTCGAGTGCGGCGCCAATTGACTGCTGAAGTGTATAAATCGTGCGGCATAAATTTTTGCGCAGCTCGCAAGAAGGACGCTGGCCATCCCTCAACTGCTCCAACGTGATACCAAACTGCTCCGCAGCACCAGCGAACTCATCCGCGCTATACATCAGACGCGAATTCAAAGGGCGTGTAATGTTGTAATGGCCGTCTTGCGCATATTGGAAGAATTGATAGTGCTGTTCGTTCTGCGACACGATGCGGGCTTGTAACCCAGTTTCAACAAACTCCAGGTAGCGAGCAGAGAAATCAATATAGTTCTGGACGGTCAAAAAACGCGTCTTGTCTACCGCATTGCTCACTAACGTGGCCAAAGTCATCGAATTGATTCCCTTCTTTCTGCGGTCTTTCGGTCATGTGCTATCCAATCATCCTTGGACATACGTCTAACCCGTTCAAGCCTCTCAATTGCCCATCGGTTGTATTGTGGATCAAGATCGCATGCCATCCATCTACGGCCAAGCTGCTCAGCAACAACAGCGGTAGTACCCGACCCCGAAAACGGATCAAGAACCACATCACCAACTTTGGACGACGCCAGTACAAACTTGCGCACAAGCTCTTCCGGCTTCTGGGTAGGGTGCGGCGTTTTCTCTCCCATGCCATTGCAGGTCGTCGGAATGTCAATCACATCTTTGGGCTTTGCCCCCTTCGGATGCGGCGTCCAGTCATCCCGCTTTTTCTCCGCCCCTTTCCCAAATGCACTTGTGTCAGCCTGTGGATGCGAAGGGTACTTCAGCGTGTGCGCGCCATACGGCATGCGCACATCATCTATGTTGAGCTTTGATGCGTCCGACTTACGCAAATGGATAATGCTTTCATGGGAGCGGCCCCAGTCGTTACCCAAATTCGCCTTGTTCTTGTAGTGCCAAATCAACCAACGGCAGTGCTTGAAGTACCGCGATGCTGGATGCTTCAGGTCAGCGAGAATTTCAGAAAAGCCGCAAACATAAAGTGAGCCTGTGGGCTTCAAAACTCGGGACGCCTGCGTGATCCATCGGATAGACCATTCTATGTATTTTTCCTGGCTGTCGAAATTGTCCCATTCGGCCTTCTTGATGTTGTACGGGGGATCGGCAAACACCAAATCAACGCTCGCATCTTCAAGCGACGCTAGCCAGTCGAAGGAATTTCCTTGAAACAGCCGACCGTTGGGATGCTCATACTGAACTTGGAACCCCTCTGTCAAGGGCACAAGTCCCTCGTCCAGTGCCCGCCCCCTCGGCTCAGTTGGAAACAATGCCGAAGAATGAGCGCTTTCTTCACCGCTGGCGCTGGTCTGTTCAGTTAGGTTGTCCATCTATGTCCTTGTATTCATCGCGTATCCAGCCATGTTGGGCCGCGCCGGAGCGGGTTTACACCCCCAGCTAATCGGTTGGCATTTTAACAGGTCAGTTACCCCAACCCGCAGATCGAAAGGAGGTTGCTCTCCAGGATAGGCGGAGAATACCACTCGCAAAAGCGCTGGTTGCAAACACAATCTTTTCACCCGGCAAACGTTACTTTTTGCACTTGCCTTGACGCGTCGGAAAGCATACGGCAAAAAGTTATCAGTAACGGGCTGAGTTCACAAACGGGGAATGGACATCTCTGCTTAATTTAGCGGGATTGGGGTCGGACCTCGGACTCACGAGCCGGGACACCTCGTACTTGAAATCAGGTCCGACCTCCAATGTCAGGCAGGGTAACGCGGAAGCAGCAGCCACCGTCCTTGTTGGCCAGGCAAGCGACGTCGCCGCCGTGGTGCTTGGCGATCTGGCGCACCAGGCTCAGGCCCAGACCCACACCGCCAGCCGCTTCGCTGGCCCCCGGCAGCCGGTAGAACGGCTCGAAAATCCGCTCTCGCTGGTCCTCCGGCACACCCGGGCCCTGGTCGCATACATCCAGCCGCACGCTGCCATCCATCACCCTCAAATCGACCATCACGGGCGTGGCGGCGCCGTAGCGCTTGGCGTTCTCCAGCAGGTTGCGCAGTAGCCGGCGCAACAGGCGCGCATCGCCCTCCACAAGCAGCGCCTCCGCGTCGAAGGCCGCGCCCACCCGCGTGCATTCTTCGGCCACGATGGCGGTCAGGTCAACCTGCCCGCGCGCGCTGCCCGCTTGCCCGGTCGCGTCGAGCCGGCTGGCCAGCAGCACTTCGTCGATCAGCTGGTCAAGTTCGGAAATATTCTGGTTGAGCTCGGCACGGATAGCCGGACTGGCCTGCTCCTGCATCAGTTCGACCGCCATGCGAATGCGCGCCAGCGGCGAGCGCAATTCGTGCGAGGCGTTCGCCAGCAAGCTCTTTTGCGCGCCCACCAACGCTTGTATGCGCCCCGCCGCCTGATTGAAACTGGTGGCCAGCCGCGCCACTTCGTCGCGCCCCTCGACCGCAACGCGGGTGGAAAGTTCCCCCGTGCCCCATTTTTCTACGCTGCCCTGCAAGCGTTCCAGGCGCCGCGTCAGGCGCCGCACCACGGGAAAAGCGCCGATCGCCACCACCACGGCAACCGCCGCGAGCAGGAACAGGATATGAATCGGACCGCCGCGCCGGGAATGCTGGCGCCGGCACACCAGGGCCCGGCCATCGGGCAGCTTGAGCACGAAGGTGGCCAGGTGACCCTTGAGACGGCTACTGTCGACCTGGTCCCGTGGTGGCGGCGGCAAGCGTGCGCCGGCGGAGGCGATCAGCACGCCGTCGGCCGAATACAGCGACATGTCGACCCGCACCTTGTCGTGCCAGCGTTCCAGCGCTTCCTGCTGGGCGGCCTGCGGTGCGTCCGGCGGCGGCAGCACTTCGCCGGCGACTTCGGCGAAGGTGTCGAAGCCCGTGCGCACCCGCTCCGGATCGTAGACCAGGTGCACCAGTGCGAACAGGGTAGCGGCCAGCACCAGGCTGGCCAGCAGCGCCATGTAAATGCGCGCATACAGGTGGTGCCGCAGCCGGCTAAACATCCTGTACCTTGGCAAACACGTAGCCGGCCCCGCGAATGGTGATGATGCGGTGCGGCTGCTTGGGGTCGTCCTCGATGGCGGCGCGCAGGCGGCCGATATGCACGTCGATGGAGCGGTCGAACGGCTCCAGCGCTTCGCCCTTGACGGCGTCGATCAGCTGTTCGCGCGAGAGCACGCGCCCGGCCCGTTCTGCCAGCGCCAGCAGCAAGTCGAACTGGTAAGCGGTCAGCTGGCGTTCCTTGCCGTCCACCCGCACGATGCGGGCCGACGGGTCGATTTCGAGGCGCCCGAACTGCAGGCCGCCACGCGCCGACTCCGCGCCAAGGTTGGGCCGGCGCAGCACCGCGCGCAGGCGCGCCAGCAGCTCGCGCGGTTCGAATGGCTTGGGCAGGTAGTCGTCGGCGCCCAGCTCCAGTCCGACCACGCGGTCGAAGGGGTCGCCCTTGGCGGTGAGCATCACGATCGGGATCGAGGCGAGCGGAGCCTCGAGCGCGCGGATGCGGCGGCACAGTTCCAGGCCGTCGGCGTCCGGCAGCATCAGGTCGAGCAGCACCAGCGAAAACGGTTCGGCACGTAGCAGCTCCAGGCCGCCCTTGCCGGTGCCGGCGTGCACCACCTCATAACCGTTGGAGGACAGATAGGTAACGACCATGCCGGCAAGGCGCTGGTCGTCCTCGATCATCAGTATGCGTTGGGCCATCTCTGGGACCACCTTGATATCAGTTGCAAAATAGTCCCAGAATACATGGCTTCAATGATGCATGCGCTTTTGCACATGTTCGGCAAAGCGGGCGCGCTGCTCGGGCGTCAGGATGTCGGCCGCGTCGGTGACCGCCGTCATCAGGCGCTTGCTGACCGCATCAATGCGCTGCACCTGTTCCACCCGCAGCGCTTCCAGCGCCACCTTGTCGACCACCGGCTGCATCAGCAGTTCGTGGACGCGCTTGTGGGCGTCGCGCAGTTGGGCGCGTACTGGTTGCAAATCGGCAAAGGCTGACTTGGCGATCTCGGTCAGGCGCGCTTTTTGCGGTGCGGTGGCGTCGGGGGCGATCTTGGCGATCATCATCTCGATGTGCTTGGCGGCCTTGGCCGGGTCCATGGCGTGATGGCGTCCGCCGTGCATGCCTTCGCCGGCGTAGCTGGCGCCAGCCAGGCCGGTGGCGCCGACCGCTGCCACCAGGGCCGCGGCAAGCAGCCAGCGGCGCGCCGGGCTGCGCTTGGGAATGGCCGGGGAATCGGTGTTGCTATGCATATGCTCGTTCATTTTTTCTGCCTTTCGGTTAGGGTGCAAGGCCGGGATGTCGCTTGCATGGACACACTGTATCCATGCCATTCATCTGCCAGATGAAGGGAAGGTAAAGTTTTGTAAAGCGTGCAGCGCGACCCGCAATCGCGCCGATAAGTTCGCTATCTAACCGTCGCTTTCCACGCTTTGCGGTAGGGTTAGTCTTACGGAAATCGAAGTGGGCGCACCATGAAGCAACGGGTGAGGAAAGAACGGAAGTACTACGCAATGATACGCATGGCCGAGGCAATCGGGCGCGCCATCGCATCGACCTCTCCTCTGGAGAAGGACCGGGCCGCGCGCTGGGCTGCGGCTTGGGGCGTGGTGGGCGGCATCCGCTCGCGCGGGATCCGGCTGCGGCGCGATGTCCTGTCCGGCGAACGGCGCATCCAGTCGCGCGGCAACACCTGAAGCCGGTCTACTTCGCTGCCCGGACCACCAGTTCCTTGAAACCGGATGCGGGGTCCACTTCCCGGCTAAAGCTGTGTTTCGGCAACAATGCCACCAACACCTCGGCCGTCGTGCGCACCACGCAGCCACGTTCGACGTGACCACCGATGACCTTGCCCTGCGCATCGGACACGCTGATGTGCAGGTGGACGCCGTCCGGCGACAAGGTCCCGGCCAGGGTCAGGATTTCCATGTCGCCGACCAGTTCCTGCGCCTGCGCCACGCCAGCGAAACGGATCTGGGCCACGCTCAGGCTACCAATTGCCTGCAGCACATAGGCGGCCATCACACCATGCACGGCGAGCTGCGACTCAAGCGCGGCGCGCAGGTCCTGGCCGGGTGCCAGCCGCAGCGGCAATATGTGCATGCCGCTCTCCCTATCCGACACGGATTTTCACGAAACGCAGTTCACGGCTGGCGGCGAAACCCAGGTTTTCGTACAGTTCCCACGCACTCTTGTTGCTGGCACTTACGTGAAGAAAAGGGATGTCGCCGTCATCGAGGATATTGCTGCTGAGCTGGGAAATCAGGCGCGCCGCATGGCCCTGTCGCCGGTCGTCCGGATGGGTGCATACGGCGCTGATTTCGCGGTAGCCGGTGCAGGCCAGGCGCTGCCCGGCCATGGCCCGCAGACGGCCTAGGCCATGCACGCCGATGTACTTGCCGAGGGCGGCGGTGCGCGGGCGGAAAAATTCAGGGTAGACCAGGGCGGTCAGCTCCAGCATGGCCGTCGTATCGGCTTCGGTGAGGAAGGGGGCTTCTTGCACCGGGGCGTCGGGCGGGGGACCGTCATGCACCATCTGGAGCACGGCCGATTCGCCAAGCACGGTCCAGCTTGAAGGCAAGGTCGGGACCGTGCCGACGAAGTAAATGATCTCGCCCTTTTGAAGGCCGGCGGCGGCGCCCAGTTCAGCGCCTTCGTGTTCGACAGCGCAGAAGGGCGCCACATCGGACGGGAAACGCTTGAGCAAGCCATGCGACTGGGCAAAGCCCGCATGCGTGCTGGTCAGCGATGCCCACATCGGATTGGTGAGGTTGTCGTGCATGAGCTATTGTCTCAAACTTTGCCCGCAGCCGAACAATTCATTTGCCGACCTTGAAATGGCATTAAAATTAACACCAGGTATTCCGGGTGCATGACAAGCTGCGATCGGAACTGTTCACTCGCATGTCATTCTCCGGGCCCACTCATGTCATTTCTATCGCTGCTGTCCCGCCTCGCACTATGCCTCGTGGCGCTGCCTGTGGGTAAGCGGTAAATCGACGGCGTTATTGACCTGACTGGCGTTCGTCACGTTGGTA
>JAZKCA010000086.1:0-8030 GCA_040388275.1 Pseudomonadota bacterium | reverse complement strand
GGCACATGGACCTGAACCATGCGCGTCTACCAATTCCGCCACGTGGGCACTGTTACTGCTTGCTACTGCCAGCATTTCTGCCGACATCTGCTATCATACTAGCCTTTGAAGATTTGCGCCAGACTAACTTTCGTTGCCTTGCCGCTGGTTTCACCTGCTAATACGCTGCAATTTCCCTCGCTTCAGCTTGACCGCCGCCGCGAGAGACCAAAATTATAGCGGAACATTTTGAAATGTCAAAGCCCTCGCAAAAGAATCTTCAGAGCACGCCGCGTTAGGCGAATCACACGGTCCTCCGTTACACTACGCATATCACCGTGTCAATCATCACTGTGTCAGTCGTCCGGCCATTTTCATGCCGGGACGCTGTCGAAAACAAATATAGAAAAACATTTGAACCAAATTACTCATACCATTCCCAGCCGCGAGGATATTCTCGGCATCTTCCGTAACGCAGCCGCGCCGCTCGACCTGGCATCGCTTGCGCGTACGCTCAAGGTCAAGCCAGCCGCGCTGGACGTGCTCACGCGCCGCCTGAACGCCATGGAGCGCGACGGCCAGATCCATACCGACGCGCACGGCAATTACGCGCTGGCCGACCATACCGGCTTCGTGGCCGGCAAAGTCAGCGCGCACCGCGACGGCTTCGGCTTCGTGGTTCCCGACGAGCCAGGCGAAGACCTGTTCCTGTCCGACAAAGAAATGCAGAAAGTGCTGCACGGCGACCGCGTCCTCGCGAAAGTCACCGGCACCGACCGCCGCGGGCGCCAGGAAGGCACCATCGTCGAAGTCGTTTCGCGCGCCAACAGCCACGTCATCGGCCGCCTGCTCAACGAAAACGGCGTGTGGATCGTCGCCCCCGAAGACAAGCGCATCGGCCAGGACATCCTGGTCTCCGGCTCGCCCGGCAAGGCCAAGGCAGGCCAGATCGTCAGCGTCGAGCTGATCGAGCAGCCGTCGCGCTTCAAGCAGCCAGCCGGCACCATCGCCGAAGTTCTGGGCGACCTGGACGACCCTGGCATGGAAATCGAAATCGCCGTGCGCAAGTTCGGCGTGCCGCACATCTTCTCGGCCGCCGCGCTCAAGTCCGCGGCCAAGCTGCCCGGTGAAGTACGCGAAGCCGACCTCGAAGACCGGGTCGACCTGCGCGACGTGCCCCTGGTGACCATCGACGGCGAAGACGCGCGCGACTTCGACGATGCGGTCTACTGCGAGCCGGTCAAGGTCGGCAAGGCCAACTGCTTCCGCCTGATCGTCGCCATCGCCGACGTGAGCCACTACGTCAAGCCGAACGACGCGCTCGACGTCGACGCGATCGAACGCAGCACCTCGGTGTACTTCCCGCGCCGGGTGATCCCGATGCTGCCCGAGAAGCTGTCGAACGGCCTGTGCTCGCTGAACCCGGCGGTCGACCGCCTGACCCTGGTGTGCGACGCCGTCATCTCCGACGCCGGCGAAATCAAGGCTTACCAGTTCTATCCGGCCGTGATCCACTCGGCCGCACGCCTGACCTACAACGAAGTGGCCGACATCCTCGGCAACACCGCCGGTCCTGAAGCGCAGCGCCGTCCGGCCATCGTGCCGCACCTGCTCAACCTGTACGACGTGTACCACGCGCTGCACAAGGCGCGCCAGATCCGCGGCGCGATCGACTTCGAGACCACCGAAACCTACATCGTCTGCAACGCGCTGGGCAAGATCGAAAAGATCATCCCGCGCACCCGTAACGATGCCCATAAGGTGATCGAGGAATGCATGCTGGCCGCGAACGTGTGCGCGGCCGACCTGCTGATCCGCCACAAGCATCCTGGCACCTACCGCATCCACGCGCAGCCGACCAAGGAAAAGCTCACGCAAGTGCGCACCTTCCTCAAGCAGGTTGGCCTGAACCTGGAAGGCGGCGACAAGCCGACCGCGGGCGACTACGCCGCGCTGATGAAGCAGGTCAAGGAGCGTCCCGATGCCCAGCTGCTGCAAACCATGCTGCTGCGTTCGATGCAGCAGGCGGTCTACAGCCCTGACAATATCGGTCACTTCGGCCTGGCCTACGAGGCGTATGCCCACTTCACCAGCCCGATCCGCCGCTATCCCGACTTGCTGACGCACCGCGCCATCAAAGCCATTTTGCTCGGTAAAAAATACGAGCCGAAAGGGATCAACCTGGCCGGCCTGAACACCACCGTCTCGAACGCCACGCGCAAGCAGCAGGCCAAGGACAAGGTTGCAGGCACCCAGAAGAACGAAAAAGACCTGACCATCTGGGACGCCCTGGGCGTGCACTGCTCGGCCAACGAACGGCGCGCCGACGAAGCTTCGCGCGACGTCGAGGCATGGCTCAAGTGCTACTTCATCAAGGACAAGCTGGGCGAGGAATTCACCGGCGTGGTGTCGGGCGTGACCACCTTCGGCATCTTCGTGCAGCTCGATGCGCTGTACGTCGAGGGCCTGGTCCACATCACCGAGCTCGGTACCGATTTCTTCCAGTACGACGATGCGCGCCATGAACTGCGCGGCGAACGCACCGGCAAGCGCTACCAGCTGACCGACCGCGTGACCGTGCAGGTTGCACGCGTGGACCTCGAAGCGCGCAAGATCGACCTGGTCCTGGCTGGCGGCAGCATCGCAGCCGATACCGGTGCGGGCACGCCCAAGAGCGCTGCCCACAAGGCGCTCGACGCCAAACCAGGCAAGTCGCGCGAGCCGAAGGTCAACACCGCCTCGCGCTATGAGCTCGACACCAGCGAGGCCAAACCGCGCCGCGGCAAGTCCGGCGCAGCGACCGCCAAGCCGGCTTCCCGCTCGGCCAAGCCGGCAGCCAAAACGAGTAAGTCCAACAAGAATAAGCGATAAGAAGTAATGAAGAACAAAATGATTTTCGGGTTCCACGCAGTGACTTCGCGTTTGCGTCATGAAGCGTCGTCGGTGGAAGAGATCTTTGTCGACGCCACGCGCGAAGACCGCCGCATGCACGACCTGATCGCCAACGCCAAGGCGCTTGGCGTGCGCGTGATGCCGGTCGACTCGGCCCGCCTCGACAAGATCGTGGGCACCCGCCGCCACCAGGGCGTGATTGCTTTCGCCAGCCAGCTGGCACTGGCGCGCAACCTCGACGAACTGCTCGACGCCATCGAAGGTCCGCCGCTGCTGCTGATCCTCGACGGCATCACCGATCCGCACAACCTGGGCGCCTGCCTGCGGGTGGCCGACGGCGTCGGCGCGCATGCCGTGATCGTGCCGAAGGACCGCGCGGTGGGCTTGAACGCCACCGTGGCCAAGGTCGCCAGCGGCGCCGCCGAAACGGTGCCGTATATCGCCGTGACCAATCTGGCGCGCACCATGCGCGACCTGAAGGAACGCGACATCTGGCTGATCGGTACCAGCGACGATGGCGAAAAAGGCCTGTACGAAGGTGACTTCACTGGCCCGACCGCGCTCGTCATGGGTTCGGAAGGCGAGGGCATGCGCCGCCTGACGCGCGATACCTGCGACATGCTGGTCAATATTCCCATGTTCGGTACCGTCGAGAGTCTGAACGTCTCGGTCGCCGCCGGCGTCTGCCTGTATGAAGCGCGCCGCCAGCGCCTGGCCAAAGAGGCTTAAGGCCGTCTTTGACCCCTCGTAAGCAGGCATGGAGCGAATGCGCTACCATGCCTGTATCGCAACTGTTTCGACCCCCCACCTATGTTTTCCAACCTGCGCGAAGATATCAACAGCATCATCGAACGCGACCCTGCGGCTCGCAATGGATGGGAAGTATTCACCTGTTATCCCGGCTTCCAGGCGATCATGATGCACCGCTGGGCGCACGCCTGCTGGAAGGCCGAGCTCAAATGGATAGGCCGCTTCATCTCCTACCTGGCACGCATCGTTACCGGCATCGAAATCCATCCCGGCGCCACCATCGGGCGCCGCGTGTTCATCGACCATGGCTTCGGCGTGGTGATCGGTGAAACCGCCAATGTGGGCGACGATTGCACCATCTATCAGGGCGTGACCCTGGGCGGCACCTCGCTCAATTCCGGCGCCAAGCGCCACCCGACGCTCGAGCGCGGCGTGATCATCGGCGCCGGCGCCAAGGTGCTCGGCTCGTTCACCGTGGGCGAATACGCCAAGATCGGCTCCAACGCGGTCGTCATCAAGGCCGTACCTGCCGGCGCGACTGCGGTAGGCAACCCCGCCCATATCGTGCAGAAGGAAGGCAATCCACGCAGCGCGCAAATGTTTTCCGCCTACGGCATCACGCCCAACGGCGACGATCCGCTGTCGAAGGCTTTGCACGGCCTGATCAACCACGCGGCGCGCCAGGACGAGCAGCTCGAACGCCTGACGACGCTGATGAAGTCGGCCGGAATAGCCTGCTCGAGCATGCCCGAGTGTGATAAATTGGATTCGGTAGAACTCAATAAACTGGTCGAGTAAGGACACCCGCATGACAACCGAAACAAGTGGCGGCGCCGACGGCGCGCCCGTGCTGGACCCGTTCGAAATCCGCGTGCTGGCGGTGCTGGCTGAAAAAGAAGCGCTCACGCCCGACAATTACCCGATGTCGCTCAATGCGATCACCAATGGCTGCAACCAGCTCTCGAGCCGCGACCCGGTGATGCAGCTGTCCGACGAGACCGTGCAAGAGGTGCTGCAAGGACTGATGCAGCGCAAATTCGTCAACGGCATCACCCAGGCCGGCGCGCGTGTGACCAAGTACGAGCATCGCATGCGCATCAAATGGTCGCTCGAACAGGATAAGCTGGCCGTGCTGTCCATCCTGATGCTGCGCGGCCTGCAAACCGCCGGAGAAATCCGCACCCGCTGCGGGCGCCTGCACGATTTCAAATCGGTGGCCGAGGTCGAAAGCTGCCTGCAATTTCTGATCGACAAATACCCGCCCATCGTCACCAAGCTGGCGCGCGCACCCGGCACCAAGGAGCCGCGCTACGGCCAGCTGCTCGGCGGCGAAGCGGCGCTGGCGCAGCAGGAATCGGCATTCGGTTCGGTGTCGGCGCCCGCGCAGGGCAGCCGGGTAGGGCAGCTGGAGCAGGAAGTGGTGGCCTTGCGCATCGAGGTCGACCTGCTCAAGGAACAGTTCGAAAGCTTCAAGAAGCAGTTCGAATAGCGTGCCTGGCCTCGCCGTATTGAATCGCTTGGCGTCGCTGCTGCTGCTCGTGTGCTTTGTGCTGCCACTTTCCAAGTGCGAGAACTGGAAGAAGGAGCAGGCAGTAGTGCTGCTGGACAAGAAGGACGCGCCAGCAGCCCTTCCGGACAAAAACGAGGCGCCAGTAGCAGTGCGGGATAACGCCAACTACCTGTACGCTGACGAGATGGCGCTCGATGCGCTCAAAACCATTGGGCCGGGCAATTGGAGCCAATCGCTGACGCTGCTCGGCTTGTTCTCTGTATTTTTTGTTCCAGCCGTTTCGCTGCTTTTCAAGGAGCGGCGGCAACAGTTGATTCTGTTCTGCTCTGCGTTTCCTTCATACTATTGCTTGTACTACTGGGTGATCGCTTCGCCCTGGACGCCGCAAATCGGAGGAATTTTGGCAGTTGAGTGCTGGACCTTCCTGCTGCTTGTCAGCACCCTGAGCCTGTTGAAATGGTGGCGCCCAGCGAGGCTGGCCGCCACCTGAACATCAGCCCTCGTCCTTCCAGCGGCGCAGACGAATCGCGGCAAAAATCATGGCCGCGCCGGCAGCGGCGCCTATCCACACGTTCGGGGTCGCCAGCGTCATCCATGACTGGGTGAACACGTTGCCGATCACGGCCGTGTTGTGATTGACCAGCAGGTCGGCATCGACCTTGGTCATCGGCAGCCAGATTCCCGGAATCAGTCCCAACAAGCCGCGCGAAATCACGTCGTGGAGGAACCACTGCATGTCGATCCCAAGGTGCAGCAGGACATCGGCCCACTTGACGATGGCAACCGTCAGCAGCGGCGTACCGACCGCCCACAGGAAGACCTTGGACTTGGCCCAGGCCGAGACCATCATCAGCCATCCGATGGTCGGCAGCGCCCACAGCACATACACTGGCAACAGGCCGAGCAACTGCAGCGGAGCCATGTAGAAGGCTGAATTCGACAGCACCGGGCCGAACATGTTCACGCCGGTGGAGGCGAGCCCGGTGCCGACGACCAGCAGGAGCAGCAGCGACACGAAGGTGCCCACGGCAATGGTGATCAAGGGTGCCACCAGCGCGGCGGTGACGACCTTCGAGAGCACCGTTTCGGTGTCCGAGACCGGCAGGGACTTCCAAAACAGGATGCTGCGGTCGCGCCGCTCGTCGCTCAGGCAACCGAGGCAGTAGAAAAATACAACAACGGCCAGCATCAGGAACAGCGGCGCCGCCGCCATCAGGTAGCCGTTCGCAACCATCTCGCCAGCCTGCTGCACCTTCTCGGCGGGCAGGTCATTGAATGCGGAGCCGGCGCTGCTGACCGTGGTGGTGGTCTTGCCGTCGATGGTGGTATGGGTATACTTGTTTTGCCAGTTGCCCGAAGTCGCTGCCCACAGCGTGGAGGCGCTAACGAACAGCAACATCAAGCTGGCAACCACGATAGGCGCCCAGAACATCATCCCCTTGTGCTCCCAGAATTCACGCCGGAGCAGCCATTTCATTGTTTTCATGCGTAAGTTCCTTTCATGGTCGCAACGAACAAATCAGCGACGCTTGGGTTGCGGGTTTCGCCGAGCGCGGCAAGTTGGCTGCGCGAGACGCCATCGAACAGCATGACGGACTTGCCGAACACGGTGCGCTGGTCGATCGGCTGCAGGGCATTGGCCGCGTTCAACTTGTCGCCGGCAACCATGACTTCGGTATAGCGCTCGCCCAGTTCATCCATCGAGGTCTGCAGCACGATCTTGCCTTCGCGGATGAACATCAGGTCGGTGAGGATGTGTTCGACTTCTTCCACCTGGTGGGTCGTGATGACGATGGTCTTGTTCTCGTCAAAATAGTCTTCCAGCAGGTTCTGGTAGAACTGTTTGCGGTAGATGATGTCCAGGCCCAGGGTGGGCTCGTCGAGCACCAGCAGCTTGGCATCGATCGCCATCACCAGCGCCAGGTGCAGCTGCACCACCATGCCCTTGGACATTTCCTTGACCTTCATTGCCGGCTTGAGCTTGGTGTTGGCCAAGTAGCGTTCGGCCTTGGCGCGGTTGAAGCGAGGATGCACGCCGGCCACGAAATCGATGGCGTCGGCCACCCGCAGCCAGCGCGGCAGGATCGCCACGTCGGCAATGAAGCACACATCCTGCATCAGCTGGTCGCGCTGGGTGCGTGGATCGAGGCCCAGTACCGACAGTTCGCCCTCGAAGGGAATCAGGCCGAGCGCCGCCTTGAGCGTGGTGGTCTTGCCGGAACCGTTGGGGCCGATCAGGCCGACGATCTTGCCGGCAGGGATGTCGAAACTGATGTTGTCGACCGCGACATGCTTGCCGTAATGTTTGCTCAAGCCTTTGGCGGAAATGACGGCGCTCATGCCTGCGCTCCCGGCACAGATGCGCGCAGCAGTTGTTCGAGGTCGAGGCCAAGGCGGCGAATGCGTTCGACCATGGCGGGCCATTCTTCGCGCACAAAGCGCTCACGTTCAGTGGCGAGCAGTTTTTCGCTTGCGCCTTCGGTCACATACATGCCAATTCCCCTTCTTTTTTCTACAAGGTTGTCGTCGACCAGCTCCTGGTATGCCTTGGAGACGGTGATCGGATTGAGTTGGTATTCCGCCGCTACCTGGCGTACCGAGGGCAGGGCGTCGCCGGCTTTGAGCAAGCCGTCGAGCATCATGCCGATGACCCGGTCCTTGAGCTGGCGGTAAATGGGGGTGTTGTCGTTCCATCCGATAGTCATGTCTGACGCTCCTGGACAGCTTGTGTTGCTAGGTGGTGCATACGGCCTCCTTTGTGGTGAGGTATCAAAGTGGTGATGTAGTGAACTATAACACCACAATATGCAGAGTCAACTATTTTCGGATATGCATGCGCAAACCGGGGTCAGACCTCTATTTGTTGCAAGATCGGGGTCTGACCCCGATCTTGCAACAA
>JAZKCA010000085.1:18482-60080 GCA_040388275.1 Pseudomonadota bacterium | reverse complement strand
GCGCGCTGCGACGCCTCCAAAAACTGCCAGCTCTGGTCAAATCGTTCTTCCGGCAGCCCGAGTGCCAATATGCTGCCATCTAACTTTACTTCCTAGAAGGTTAGTACTGGGAATTGGAATTGCGTATCGGTAAAGTCGCTTAGGCAGTGCTATTGGCTGTAACGGCGCCTGTAGATCGTCGGCCAGCCCGGCCATTCGCGCGCGCTAGGCCCGCCGTACGCCAGGTTGACACTTTCCCACCGCTGCAGGGCTGCCCGCTCGTGATGATTGAGCCAGCCATACATGGTCACCAGGCGCTGGCAGGTAAGCAGCACCGGCAGATCGCTGCAGGTGAGCAGCATGACCATGACGCCGCTTGAGGTCGGCTCGCCAAGCAGCAGGTGGCCGGTGGTCTCCAGCATCCTCAAGTCCGCAGTCACCGCTGCCGCGCTTTCCGTCGTGAGCTGCAGCCCGGCCTTGACCAGCATCGAGCGCGGTGACAGTTCGACCGTGCGCGCCGCACCACCGAGTTCGCGCAGATGGGCAAGGATGCGTTCGTGGGACGGGAGCAGCGTGCCGGTGGCGGCAAGATCGTTCATGAGAGGGTCCGGGCGGTCTACACAGTGCAAATCTAGCACACTGCAGTGCCTGCCATCGCTGTCTGCTGCGCGAATGGCGCCAAATCCGGCATTTTTCTGGTATATCGTGCAATGAAATTTCACGATGTGAATCTTTGCTGTCTTATCTGCGATATCATTACGGGTCTGAGCTGGCGTATGCCGGCCCCAACATGTCGTTCTGACCGCAAGACGGCCAGCCGAATACATTCCCAATATTGCGAATTACCCATTCGCTCGAACCGAGTAAAAGCCCATGAGCAGTGATCAAACCATCATTTACACGCTGACTGACGAGGCGCCATTGTTGGCGACGCACGCCTTCCTGCCCGTTGTCACCGCTTTCGCCAAGCCAGCCGGCATTCATATCGAAGCGTGCGACATTTCGGTCGCGGCGCGCGTCCTGGCCGCCTTTCCCGAGCATCTGAGCGCCGAACAGCGCGTGACCGACTCGATGATCGAGCTGGGCAAGCTGACCTTGCGCCCCGAGGCGAACATCATCAAGCTGCCCAACATCAGCGCATCGGTTTCGCAGCTGAAGGCGGCCATCAAGGAACTGCAGGACAAGGGCTACGCCATTCCCGACTATCCGGACGATCCGGAAAACGACGAGCAAAAGGCCATCAAGCTGCGCTACGGCAGTTGCATCGGCTCGTCCGTGAATCCGGTTCTGCGTGAAGGAAACTCCGACCGCCGCGCCCCGCGCGCAGTGAAAGAGGCGGCCCGCAAGTCGCCCCACTCGATGGGCGAATGGTCGCAGGCGTCGCGCACCCACGTCTCGCACATGACCGGCGGCGACTTCTACCACGGCGAAAAATCGATGACCATCAACGGCGCGCGCGACGTCAAGATGGAACTGATCACCAAGAGCGGCAAGACGATCGTCCTGAAACCGAAGGTCGCGCTGCTGGACGGCGAGATCATCGATTCGATGTTCATGAGCCGCAAGGCGCTGCTGGCGTTCTACGAAGCGCAAATCGAAGATGCGCACAAGACCGGCGTGTTGTTCTCGCTGCACGTCAAGGCCACCATGATGAAGGTGTCGCACCCGATCGTCTTCGGTCACTGCGTGCGCATGTTCTACAAGGCCGCGTTCGAAAAGCACCAGGCACTGTTCGACAGCCTGGACGTTAACGTCAACAACGGCATGGCCGATTTGTACAGCAAAATCGCCGACTTGCCGGCATCGCAGCGCGACGAAATCGTCCGCGACCTGCACGCCTGCCAGGAATACCGTCCGGCCCTGGCCATGGTCGATTCGGCCAAAGGCATCACCAACTTCCATTCGCCGAACGACATCATCGTCGACGCATCGATGCCGGCCATGATCCGCGCCGGCGGCAAGATGTACGGCGCCGACGGCCGCCTCAAGGAAGTGAAGGCAGTCATCCCGGAGAGCACCTTCGCCCGCATCTACCAGGAAATCATCAACTTCTGCAAAACGCATGGCGCGTTCGACCCGAGCACCATGGGCACCGTGCCGAACGTGGGCTTGATGGCCCAGAAGGCGGAAGAGTATGGCTCGCACGACAAGACGTTTGAAATCCAGGAAGACGGCATTGCCAATATTACCGATCTGGCCAGCGGGGAAGTGCTGCTGACCCAGAACGTCGAACAGGGCGATATCTGGCGCATGTGCCAGGTCAAGGACGCGCCTATTCGCGACTGGGTCAAGCTGGCCGTCACGCGCGCGCGCAACTCGGGCATGCCTGCCGTGTTCTGGCTCGACCCGTACCGTCCGCACGAGAACGAGTTGATCAAGAAGGTCGGCGAGTACCTGAAAGATCACGATACGAGCGGCCTTGAAATCCGGGTCATGTCGCAAGTGCGCGCCATGCGCTACACGCTCGAGCGCGTCAGCCGCGGCCTCGACACCATCTCGGTGACCGGCAACATCCTGCGCGATTACCTGACCGACCTGTTCCCGATCCTGGAACTGGGCACCAGCGCCAAGATGCTGTCGATCGTTCCGCTGATGGCCGGCGGCGGCATGTATGAAACGGGCGCCGGCGGTTCCGCTCCCAAGCACGTGCAACAGCTGGTGGAAGAGAATCACCTGCGCTGGGACTCGCTGGGCGAATTCCTGGCGCTGGCCGTGAGCTTTGAAGACATGGGCCTCAAGACCGGCAACAAGAAGGCCGCGGTGCTGGCCACCACGCTCGACACGGCCACCGGCAAGCTGCTCGACAATCGCAAGTCGCCGTCGCCGAAAACTGGCGAACTCGACAACCGTGGCAGCCAGTTCTACTTGTCGCTGTACTGGGCACAGGCCCTGGCCGCACAGACCGACGATGCCGAACTGGCGGCGCACTTTGCACCGCTGGCCAAATCGCTGGCCGAGAACGAGCAAAAGATCGTTGCCGAAATGCTTGAAGTGCAGGGCAAGGCGGCGGACGTGGGCGGTTATTACAAGCTTGACGAAGCCAAGGTGACGGCGGTCATGCGTCCAAGCGCGACCTTCAATGCAGCGTTGGCGGCATTGGGCGCGTAAGCAGGCAGGGTAAGGCGAAGTAGCCCACCGACCAAGTGGGCTATTTTTTTGTCCAGAATTTCGTGCTATAGTCGGCGCGAGATATTGGGAGCGTTTCCAATTTAGCTTTAGAGGAGGGCGAATGCAGCTGCGGAAAGCCTTGTGCGTCCCACTCGCTGCATTCGCAGTGGCCATCGCGCTTGCCGGATCATGTGCACGCGCGGCCGCACCGGCCAGGCCCGCATTCTCCTGGCCCAACGGCGCGCGCGCCGCCGTCAGCCTCGCCTATGACGACGCGCTCGATTCCCAGCTCGACCATGCACTGCCGATCCTCAACCGCTATGGCATCAAGGGCAGCTTTTACCTGACGCTGTCGAACCCGTCCGTGGGACGCCGCATGGCCCACTGGCGTGCTGCAGCGCAAGGCGGGCATGAACTGGGCAACCACAGCCTGTTCCACCAGTGCGCGCGCAGCGGGCCGGGGCGCGACTGGGTCGAGCCCCACCGCAACCTCGACACCACCAGCGTCGAACAGATGCGCGACCAGGTGCTGACAGCCAATACCATGCTCGAAGCGATTGATGGCCGCAAGGAGCGCACCTTCACGGTGCCTTGCGGCGATACCCTGGCAGGCGGGCGCGACTACCTCGCGGTGCTGCGCGGCAGTTTTATCGCGGTCAAGCTCGGCGTCGGCAGCGGCATCGTCGACGACATGCGCACGCTCGATCCCTTCGCCGTTCCCGTTGCCGTGCCGGCCGGCGTCAGCGGTCAAGCACTGATCGCCATCGTGAGGCGGGCAGCCGAGCAAGGCACGATGGTCAATTTCACCTTCCACGGCGTTGGCGGCGACTACCTCAGCGTAGCGGCCGAGGCCCACCAGGAACTGGTGCACTTCCTCGCCGTCAATCACCATCTGGTCTGGACGGACACCTTCATGAACATCATGAAACATGTCCGGCGCGAGCAGGCGCGCACACCCCCAGGCAAGGACTGATCAGCGTTCGTTCCTTTACACAGCCGTGTCGATGCTTATTGCATATTTGAAAACTTGTTTAAATCCACTGTAAAAAAATTCAATGAAAATTCACAAAAATGCCCTTGTGGCAATATGGCGAATAAGCAATACTGCAAGCCTGATGCGTGTGCCGGGCCGCTTGCGACACAGCATCGACAAGAAGTTCTTCCTCATAAAACAGAAAATTAAGGGCAAGGAATGAAAAACAAATTCTCATCGAAACCGTCGATGCTGGCGCTGTGCGTCGCGCTGGCCTGCAGTACCGGCAGCATGGCTGTGCAGGCCGCGCCAGCGGGCACGCCGGCCGTCGCGCCGCGTCAGGCCTCGGGCGCTTTCTGGCAGGAGGCCGGCGCCAGCGAGGCCGCCAATATCCGCGCCAAAAACGCCGCAATCGCCAGCATGGGCAGTGCGGCACCGTCCGGCATCGCGCCGCGCCGCTTCCGCGCCGTCACGCTGGACAAAGCCGGCATGCGCGGTTTCGCCACGGCCGCGCCGCTCGAGCGTTCGGTGGCGGCCCAGAGCGCCGCGCTGACGATCTCGCTGCCCCATCCCGACGGTGGCTTCCAGCGTTTCACGCTGGTCGAGTCGCCCATCATGGAAGCCGGTCTGGCCGCCAAGCACCCCGAGATCCAGACCTTCGCGGGCAAGGGCATCGACGACCCGAGCGCCAGCATGCGCATGGACATCACCCCGCTCGGCCTGCACGCGTCGATCCGTTCGCCCAACGGCGCCTGGTATATCGATCCGCACCACCAGCGCGACGACAGCCTTCATCTGAGCTACCATGCGCGCGACTTGCCCAATCCGCACGGCCCGCTGCGCGAAGGCGCGCTCGATGAAGCCCAGATCGTGCTCACGCGCGGCTTTTACCACGCCGCCGATGCGGTCGAGGTGCGCGGCGTCGGTTTCGTGCCTGGCGCCTCGGTCAGTGTCGCCGTACGCAATCCGGAGACCGACTTCGGCCCGGTGCAAAACCTGGTCGGCACCGCCGACGAAAACGGGGTGTTGTCGGTCACCATCGTGGCCGACCCGACGCGCAATACCGGCGCCTACGAAATCACGGCCACCGATGGCCGCAGCACCAGCAGCGCCTCCTATCAGGTGGTGGGCGACGAGGTCAGCCCGAGCGCGGCCGTCGGCACCCAGTTGCGTACCTATCGCCTGGCCCTGGTCACCGATCCCTCGTATGCCAGCTACTTTGGCGCTGCCAACGTCACGTCGGCCAAGGTGTCCCTGATCAACCGCGTCACACAGGTGTATGAAGACGAGACCTCGATCCGCCTGGTCTTGATCGACGCCACCGATGCGCTGAACCTGAACACGGCCGACCAAATGACCGGCGCCAATGGTCCATGCGGCGGCGCGGCCTGCTTCACCACCACCCAGGCCAGCGGCTGCGCCAGCTCCACACTTACCCGCAACCGCCAGGTGGTCGGCCTGCTGGCCGGCGCGGCCAACTATGACGTCGGTCACATCGCGTTCGGCCTGAACGGCGGCGGTGTCGCCAGTCTCGGCGTGGTCGGCGGCAATAACAAGGCGCAGGGCTGTACGGGCATCCCGACCCCTGTCGGCGACTACTTCGCGGTCGACTACGTGGCGCACGAACTGGGCCACCAGTTCGCCGGCAACCATACCTTCAATGGCGTCGTTTCCAACTGCTCCGGCGGCAACCGCAACGCCGGCACCTCGGTCGAGCCGGGCAGCGGCTCGTCGATCATGGCTTATGCGGGAATTTGCGGTACCGATAACTTGCAGACGCACAGCGACGCCTACTGGTCGCAGCGCAGCTTCGACGAGATCGTCGCCTTCACCTCCGGTGTCGAATCGAATATCAATGAAGTCCAGCTCGGGGTGCTGGCCGGCTTTGCCACCAATGGCCAGCAGTTCCGCCTGCAGTACAAGGGCAACCAGTCGGCGCCGATCGTCCTGGGGACCAACTACACCACGGCGGGCGTGAAGGCGGCGGTTGAAGCCATTCCCGGCTGGCCTGCGGGCGGCACTGTAACCGTTTCGGCCTTGAGCAACACCGCCTTCACCGTGACCTTCGGCGGCGCCCTGGCGGCGACCAGCGTCGCAAAACTGCAATTGCAAGATTGCAGCGCGGGTTGCAGCGGTTATGTCGGCCAGGTTGCTGCGGGCGGCCAGAGCGCCCGCCGCGGCGCGGTCACGGCCACCGGTGGCAGCGCGCCTTCCGTGAGCGCGCCGGTGTCGTACATCATTCCGGTACGCACGCCGTTCGCCCTCACTGGCAGCGCCAGCAACATCAGCGGCGATCCGATGACCTTCATGTGGGAGCAGAACGACCGCGCCGCAGGGACCGGCACCGGCCTGATCAGCAACACCAAGCTGAACGGTCCGCTGTTCCGCCAGTTCGGCGTGCGCGCCGTGGTCAGCAACGCCGACACGCTCGAGTATGGCTCGGCTGGCGAAAACCTGGTCACCACCATTCCCACGCGCGTGTTCCCGGACATGGCCCAGATCCTGGCCAACAACACCAACGCCGTCACGGGCAGCTGCCCGGTCGCCGCGGTGCCGCCGAGCGCGGCGGACATGGAATGCTATTCGGAATTCCTGCCGACGGCCAGCTATGTTGGTTTCGCCGGCACGAATGCCTCTCCGGCGTCGCTCAACTTCCGCCTCACCGCGCGTGACGGCCGTGGCGGCGTCGCCAGCGCCGGCACCCAGCTGGTGCTCGCGCCTGGCGCCGGCCCGTTCCTGGTCACCTCGCCCAACACGGCCGTGGTGCTCGACGGCGGATCGCTCCAGACCGTGACCTGGAGCGTGGCCAACACCGCCGCCGCGCCAGTGAACGAAGCGAACGTCAAGATCAGCCTGTCGACCGATGGCGGCGAGACCTTCCCGCACGTGCTGGCCGCCAGCACGCCGAACACCGGCAGCAAGGCAGTGACGCTGCCGATGGTGGGCAGCACGGCGGCGCGCATCAAGATCGAAGCGCTGACCAACGTCTTCTTTGACGTCTCGAACGCCAATTTCACGCTCAGGCTGGTCGCTGACGTGAACGGTGACAGCGTCGTCGATTGCGACGACCTGGCCATCGTCAAGGCGGCCATGGGCAAGCGCGCCGGCCAGGCCGGCTTCGACGCGCGCGCCGACCTGAACAAGGACGGCGTCGTCGACATCCGCGACCTGAGCGTGGTGGCGAAGGCCCTTCCTGCCGGATCGGTCTGCAAGTAATGGCATCCCATCCGTCCGGGTTTTCCGGGCGGATTTTCAATTTCACATTCAATGCCCAAATGGGCAAGGAGAGAAGCATCATGGTTAGTTGGAACGCTTGGAAGCACCGTTTTTGCATCGCGCTGTTGCTTGGCGCCGTTTCGATGCAGGCCGCCGTCGCTGCGCCTGTCCTGTCGATGAGCGCCACGCCAAACCCGGCCGAGAACGGCTCGACCATCGAACTCGATGTCGCGATCGCGGACATCGCCGATTTGTACGCCTATCAATTCACGCTGTCGTTCAACGCGGCGCTGTTCCAGGCCACGGGCGCGGGCGAGGCGCCGTTCCTGGCCACGGGCGGCGCAACCGTCTTCGACGGCGGGCTGGTCGACAACGCGGCCGGCACGATTTCGTATGCCTATGCGTCCCTGCTGGGCGCCGCATCGGGCGTGAGCGGCAGCGGCATTCTGGCGCACTTCACCTTCGACGTCATCGGCGCCGGCAGCGGCGTGTTCTCGCTGTCGGACGTGGTGTTTCTCGACAGTGGCTTCGGCGACCTGGCGCCGCAGGTAGAGGCACTGACGGTGGAAGCGCAGAACAAGGTGCCCGAGCCATCAGCGCTGTGGCTGGCCTGCATCGGCCTGGCCGGACTGGGACTGCTGCGCCGGCGCCAGGCCTGAGCCACGGAGAGCCCGCCTCACCGATAAGTGTTGGCCTGAAAAGCCGTCGTCCTCGGGGACCCATGTCTGCGCAAATTGAGCATGGGTCCCCGCCTGCGCGAGGACAACGGTTTCGCATCTGCTATACATTTTCGTTGAACGGCTCTTCCATCCATACAAAATTGCATATGTGTCGAGCTCGACGAATTCCTCTTGAGGCCCGCACGCTCGTCGTATCGGTACAATGACGGGCGCCCTTCAAAGTCCTGCTGGCCGATCTTGATCCGCTCTACACCAGCGGCGCCTGCCAGAAGCGCTACGAGCGTGCTGTGCTGCTTGGTTCCACGATGTTCAAGACCATGGATCTGTACGCTGGCGCCAGCCAGAGCGTGCTGGCATGCGCGCAGCGCTCTCGCATCGCCGTCATGCAGGTCGCGCAGCAGGCGCTCGGGACTTGACCTGCAAGCGCTTCTCGCATGCGTGCCCGGCCTTGTGCTCGGCGAAGGCGGTCGCAAAGTCATTTAGCGATGCCGCGTACTCGGCCGCGGCAAAATGCTGCTGTATCAGCATGTCGGGGAAACCGTCGGCCAGTGCAATCGCTTGCGCTTGCCTGACTGTCTGTAAAGCCATTTCAGCATCGCCACTGCGTGCAAACACCTGGGCCTTGACCGCAAGGATGTGCGCCTCGCACCAGCGGAAATTGACCTTGCGGGCAGCAGCGAGTCCCGCCTCAAGGTAAGCCTGTGCGTTTTTCAGCGCACCGTCTGCCAGAGCAATCTTGCCGAGATAGAGATTCGATTCCGCCAGGTAGTCGAACAACTGGTGTTCCGAGCAAATGGTGAACGCTTCTTGCAAGATTGCCGACGCTTCCACTTGACGTTCTTGTTCGATCAGGCCGACTGCCAGGTTGATTTTGACTTTGGCGTCCAGGTGCGGGTCGCCGACATCGACCGTGCGCGCCTGCGCTTCCGTGAGCAGGGTCAGGGCGGCTTCATGATCGCCGGCGTCCTTGCACACTTGTGCCAGTCCGACCTTGGCCAGGATCCAGGTCTCCACATCGCCGCCAGTGCGGTCGTTCACTTCGATGCAGCTGTGCCAGTATTGATGGGCGCGCCGGTAATCGCCACCGGAGTAATAACCTCGCGCCAGGCGCTCGAGTATCTTCGCTTCGTAGATCGGCAAGCAGGAACCTTCAGCCGCTTGCTGCGCTGCAAGCAGGGAATCGCGCGCCTCGGTCGATCGTCCAAGGTGGTCCATAATCTTCCCGTAACGCTCGGCGGCGCGTACGTAAACGGGTGGCTCCCACAAGTACGACTCGACAAACACTTGCTTGCAAAGCTTCAATGCCTCTTCGGGGTCGACATGCATGATCGCATCGATGCGATCGAACACCGTTTGCCATTGCGAGGCAGGATCGGGCCTTGAATTCATGGGACACTTTCACAGAAAAATTTACACTAACAACAGCATCGATACGCGGCGCAGCAAATTTTACATTTTGTGCCGTCTTAATATAGCACCTGACGCGGTCAACCTGTTGCTTCGCGGTCACACTCGCCATGTTGCCCGGCGCATCCTGTCTATTCGCGGATATTGTCCTTACCTTTATGTCAATGGAACCGCATATTCAGGCACGCTCACGGACCGCTTTTGCGCCCATTGCAGCCAGGCGGCCGATACCCATCGCATTACACTGGTCCACCATCGGCGCCGTACTGGCCTGATGAGGTCGTGCGATAATACCTGCACATGCGCACTAGCCGGCTCCCGCCGTCCGCAGCGCTGAATTAGTTTTTTATAAATTATTGCCACCCTCAAGGGCAGGCAGGACCCGTGCGGGCACCTCACAAGGTAGTGCCCGCAAGTGCCACCGGGTCCGTCAACGAAAGTGAATCAATGCGCCCATTCAATGTCCGGCGGTTCATCAGCTTTATCGCCCTTATCTCCCTGGTTTCAACAACGTCACCGCTGGCCCAGGCTGCCCCCAAGGCCGCCGCAGCCAAAGCCCCTGCAGTTGACTTCTGTGTAAGCGCCCCGATGGCGCGCGCCGCCGGCGTGGTGTCCGGGCGCGCGGCAGATTGCCCCGCCGGATACACGAACCAGGGCGCAAGCTGCACGCGACCGGCAGAAACCCGTCCCGCGCCATCGATCGCGCCGGATTGCCCGGCTGGCTATAAAGTCGACGGCACCAACTGCGAGCGTCCAGCCCAGACCAAGCCGAACCCGGGCGTACGCGCCGCGGATTGCCCGGACGGATACACCAACTCGGGTTCGCTCTGCTTCCGCCTGTCTGCACCCGATCCGCTGCCGGCCAGCCGCATGACCTGCAAGCCAGGCGAGAACAAGGTCGATGCGCGCTGCTTCAAGCCGTGCGAAGCCGGTTCCACGAACGCGGGCGGCAACTGCGTGCGTCCCGTCAGCACGCTCGCCGCCGACAAGATGAGCTGCAAGGCGGGCTATCAAAAAGACGACAAGAAAGCGCGTTGCATGGCCCAATGCGCGCCCGGCTTTACCAATACCGGCGAGGCTTGCACGCGCGCGGTCGATACCCTCGGTGCCGATGCATTGAGCTGCAAGGCGGGCGAGACGCGCCAGGGCGGCCGTTGCGTCGCCGCCGTGGTCGCTTGCGGCAAGGGTGAAGTGCTCCAGGGCGGCACCTGCTTTGCCGCCTGCGCGCCCGGCTACGACGGCGTCGGCGGCGCCTGCTGGCCGCAACCGCCCAAGGCCTGGGTCGCTTGCGGCATGGGCGCTGCCAAGGATGCCGAGAGCTGCGCCGCCGCCAAGTTCGACACGATCGCCAGCCTCAAGCACCATGCGGTAGCGCTCGGCCGGGATGGCAATGTTCCAGCGGCGGCGGGCCAGCAAGTCATGCGTCTGGTTGCCCTGCACGCCAAATTCCGCGAACTGCTCGATGCCTACGCAAGCGCAAAGGATACGCCGCAGTTCAAGCGTGACCTGGCCGCCTGGAACCTGGCAAATCAGGGCAAGGACAGCTTTACCCCTCCGGACGATACGGGCGCCCCCGTCACCGAGCCGGCCATGATGAAGCATGCCGTGCAATTTGCCGCGATCGCGGGCTTTTCGGGAGGCGCCGACAGCGCCGCTTACCCGAAGTGCAGCGCCGTGAAATAGTGCGGCTCAGGGCGCGGCCTCGACGGGCGCGCCCTAGGCTTCTTCCAGTATGTCGGCCGAGGTTGCCAGGACCGCGCGATTGCGCCCCTCGTGCTTGGCCCGGTACAGCGCGTTGTCTGCCAGCCTGATCAGCAAGTCCATCGAGTTCTCGGGGCCGGGAACGAGCGAGACCACCCCGATGCTGACCGACACAAATCCAAACGACGAGCACACGTGCGGCAGCCTCTTCGCGGCCAGGCGGTCGCACATCGACTGCGCTATCCTTAATGCGTCGGGACCGCTGGCCGACGGCGGCAGCAGCGCGAATTCTTCCCCGCCGTAGCGCGCGGCCACATCGCCCGGACGGCGCGCATGCGCGGCGATCACGTTGGCAACCTCGCGCAGGCACTGGTCGCCGGCCTGGTGGCCATATTCGTCGTTATACAGCTTGAAATGGTCCACATCGAGCATCGCCAGCGCCACCGGCTCGCCGCTGCGCAAGGCGCGCGCCCAGGCGTCGGCCAGTCCCGCGTCGAAGCCGCGCCGGTTGGTCAGGCCGGTGAGCCCGTCGGTGAGCGACAGCTCCGCCAGCTTGGCATTGCTTTCGGCCAGTTCGCGCGTGCGCAAGGCCACTTCGGCTTCGAGCTCGCGCTTGTGCTGGTTCAGGGTCCGCACGCGCAGGCGGTAGGCGAGAGCCAGCAGCGTGATGGTCAGCGCGAAGCTGAGCAGGCGGAACCACCAGCTCTCCCAGAACGGCGGCAAGATGGTGATGGCCAGACTGGCCCCTTGTTCGTTCCACACGCCGGCATTGTTGGCCGCCTTGACCTTGAACCGGTACTGGCCGGGATCGAGGTTGGTATAGCTTGCGCTGCGGTGGGCCGCATCGACGTCGATCCATGCACGGTCGAAGCCTTCGAGCTGGTAGGCGTAGCTGTTGCTGCTTGGGTCGGCAAAGTGCAGCGCGGCGAATTCGATCGAAAACGCGGATTGGGCGGACGGCAGCACCAGCTTGCCCGGCGCGGTCACGGAGCCGCTCAGCTCGACGCCGGCCGGGTGCGGCGCCAGCGCCAGCGAACGGTTCATCACGCTGATATCGGTAATGGCCACCAGTGGCCGGCTCGCGTCGGACTGGGCTTGCTCGGGCCGCACACTGATGATGCCGGTGGTCCCGCCGAAGTACAGGCTGCCGTCGCTGGCGGTAAAGCGCGAACCGACCCGGTAGCCGTCGAGCAGGCCGTCAGCGGCGGTATACCGGCTCGCTTTGCCGCTTGCCGGGTCGAGCCGGATCAGCGCGTCCGAGGTGGTCAGCCAGACCTTGCCGCTGCGCTCGCTCTGCACGGAAAAAATCTTTTCGTCGCCGGCGCCAGGAAAATAGCGGAAGCTGATCTTGCCGTCCGGGGCGGTCAGGATTTCGTTGAGGCCCTTGGTGGTGCCGGCCCACAGGCGGCCCGCGTCATCCTCGTGGAGTCCCGCGACGGAGTCGTCGTGCAGGAAATGCTGGAACGCCCCGGTGCGCTGGTCGAGCATGTCGAGCCCGTCGGCGTACTCCGACCCCATCCAGACGCGCCCCAGCTTGTCTTCCAGCACCCAATTGGCGCGCTGCATCTGGCGGCCCTTCGGGTTGTCTTTGTCGGCCTGGTAGATCCGATGTTCCCCGCTGGCCGGATCGTACTGGATGACCCGTCCATTCGTGCTCAACCACAGCTTGCCATTGGCGCCCGGACTAATTGAATTGATGGCGTTATTCGCGCTGGTGGTATCCGGAAAAACGATCGGTGTGACCGGGCCGGCCGGCATGTCGAGCCGGCTCAAGCCGTTGATGCTGCCTATCCACAGGGGACCGCCGGGCCGCTGGTACACGCTATACACCGTGTCCGACGTCAGCGTTGCGGCGCTGCCCGCTTCTGCACGGTAGTATTTGTCGACTTCGCCGGTGGCCGGATTGAGCAGTGCAATACCGGTCAATCCAGCCATCCAGAGGCGGCCTTCCGGCGCGGCGGCGATCGCCGTGGTGGTGTTGTTGGGCTGCCGCTTACCGAATGGCAACTCCGGCGGAATAATCCGGGAGAACCCCTTGTTGCCGGGATTGGCAACCAGGATCCCGGCGTTATAGGAACCGACCCACAGCAGGCCGGAGCGGTCTTGCATAACGGACTGCAAACTGAGCGTGGGCAGCGAGTAAGGATCGTTCGGCCGGTACAGATAGTTGACGGGCTCCTCGCTGGCCCCGGTCCAGCGCAGCACGCCGTCGGTCATGGTCACGGCCCACATGCCGCCGTCGCTGGCAGGGTAGAAATTGTTGATCTGTCCGTTCGGCGACGGCACCCGGCTGCGCTCGCTCCAGTCGCTGCCATCGTTCCAGCGATACACGCCGCGGCGGGTGCCGATCCAGAGCCGGTTGCGGCCATCCATCTGCAGCGCCGCGACCTGGTTGACGAGCGGGTCGGCCACGCCTGCCGCGCCGACCTGGAAGTGCTGGAACTTGTCGCTGCCGGGAGGTAGGTAATCGAGCCCGGTTGGCCAGGTGGCGATCCACAACCCGCGCCGGGCGTCGAGCGCGAGCGACTCCACGCTGTCCGATGCGATGCTGTCGGTGTCGCCTTTTTTGGATTTGTACAGCGTGAATTTTCCGCTGGCGGGGTCGAAGTGCTGCAAGCCGCCCCAGGTGCCCAGCCACATGCCGTTGGCGCCATCCGAAATGATTTTCCTGATGACCTGGTGCTTGCCGGGTGCATTCGCCGACACATAGCGCGTGAAACTGCTGTTCTCGGGATTGAAGCGCGCCAGTCCGTGGGCGGTGCCGGCCCAGATCCGCCCAAGCTTGTCCTCGAACAGGGCATTGACGCGCTCGGCCGGCAGGCTGTTTGGATTCTTGGGGTCGTTGACAAATTTGAGGATGCGCCCGCCGTCATAGCGATACAGGCCACCGCCGAGCGCGCCGAGCCAGATGAAGCCCTGGCGGTCTTGCAGCATCGACACCAGCGTCGGATCCGCGGTGACCAGGTTGGGCAAGCGGGTAAAGCGCATGTGCGCGGCCGTTTGCGCTACTGCCATGCAGCTCAAGCCAAACAGGGCAATGGCGCAGGCGATGTTGCGCAGCGATGCTGGCGTGCACGCGCGCGGGATGATCAAAATCTTCATGGCGCCTTTAATTGGGTCAGGTGATCTTCCATCCGGCCGACAATGAATTAATTCACACAGGCACACTATCGCGCAGGTCGCAATTGCAGGGCGCACAGGAGAGTTGCCTGGCTGAGATAATCATACCCCAAGCCAGCAGGCAAATCTGTTGCATTTGGGGAACTGGCAGGATGGAATGCGCATCATGTACAGATTGCCAACCCACCGAGGCTGAGACTTAAGACTTCATCACCTACGTCGTCCTCGCGCAGGCGGGGACCCATACCGTCTTTGAACAGTGTTTCCTCTAGATTTAGCCAACACTGCTCACAGGCGCTATGGGTCCCCGCCTGCGCGAGGACGACGTGAATTGACGATTCGATTTTTTCTACTTTGCGATTCCTGCTGCAGGGTGCTAAGGCGCTGCGTCGCGCGTCCATGTCCAGCTCGCGGCACTGGCCTTGCAGCCCCCGCCGGGCGCGCCCGTCCATGCGCGTCCGCGTACCACTTGTCCGCTGGCGGCACCCGTCGGCGCGCCATTGTCGAGCGCCAGTTTGCCATTGACGATCACGTGGCTCACTCCGGTGGCAAGCTGGTGCGGCGCGGCGAAGGTCGCATGGTCCGCCATCGTGGACGGATCGAACACCGCCACGTCGGCATAGGCGCCGGCCTTGAGCCGGCCGCGGTCGGTCAGGGACAGGGTGTCGGCCGGCAGGGAAGTGAGTTTGCGCACCGCCTCTTGCACGCTCAGCGCGCCGTCCTTGCGCACGTATTGGGCGAACACCCTGGCGAAATTGCCGTACGCGCGCGGATGCGGCGACGACTTGAGGAACACGCCTTCGGGCGCATACCCGCCTTCGTCCGAATTGAACGACATCCATGGCAGGGCGCTCTGGCGCCGCACATTGTCCTCGCTCATCAGGAAGTAGGCAATGCCGACCCGTGAACCATCTTCGATCACCAGGTCGATGGCCGCGTCTTCGGGCGACACGCCGCGCTCGCGCGCAAGCTGGGCCAGGGACTTTCCGATCAGCGGCTTGAGTGCCGGATTATTCATCGACAGCAGCAAAGTGCCTTCGGCCCCGGCTGCGCCGTACAGGTTTTCCCAGTTCGCGGGATGGACTTCGCGCATCTCGGCCACGACTTTCTTGCGCAGCGCCGGATCGCGCAGGCGCTTGATCCAGTCTTCCAGTCCGCCCTCCTGGACCCACGGCGGCATGGCCGCATCGAGGCCAGTGGCGCCGGCGGTGTAGGTGTACATGTCGGCCGTGATGCGGGTGCCTGCAGCGCGCGCCTGCTCGATGGCTGCGACGACCTTGTCAAGCTTTCCCCAGTTGTCCTTGCCCGCCATTTTCAGGTGATAAATATGGGCCGGCGCGCCGCTGGCCCGTGCGATGGCGATGGTTTCCTCGACCGCCGCTTCGATGCGGTCGCCCTCGCTGCGCATATGGGCCGAGTACAGACCGCCGCAACGGGCCGACTCCTGCGCCAGGGCGATCAGTTCGGGCGTTTTGGCGTAGGTGTCCGGGTTGTAGATCAGCGCTGTCGTGAGGCCCAGCGCGCCGTCTTCCATGGCGCTGCGGACCAGGCCCTGCATGGTCTTGAGCTGGGCGGCGTCAGGCTGGGTATTGCCGTAGCCGAGGACGAAGCTGCGCACGGTGCCGGCGCCGACGTAGGACGCGACGTTGGGCGCAATGCCGCGCTTTGCAAGCGTCGACAGGTAGCCGTCCAGCGTGGTCCAGGTCACCGGGTATTTGATGTCGCCCTGGCCGGCGAGCAGGCGCCGCGTCATGTCGGCGTTCAGCGGCCCCATCGAGGCCTCTCCCATCACCTCCAGCGTGACGCCTTGTTTCAGGTCGCTCAGCGCGCGCCCGTCCACAAGTAGCGTTTCTTCGGGATGGGCCAGCATGTTGATGAAGCCGGGCGACACCGCATGGCCTTTGGCGTCGATCATCCGCTTGCCGCGGCTGTGGCGTGGCTTGCCGACGTAGGCGATGCGCTCGCCCCGAATGGCCAGCTCACCCTTGTACGGCGGCTGGCCGGATCCGTCGTAGATCATCGCGTTGTGGACCACCAGGTCGTAGCGGGCCGCGTATGCGGCAGGGGCGAGCGCAAAGGCGGCGCCGAGGGCAGCGCAAAGTGTACGTACGGTGAACAAGGTGGGCTCCTGGTCGGATGGGGGATGAAGCAGCGTAACAGACGCACGGGTCATGAAATGCAGGACCAGGCGCTTCTGATACACTTTTCAACAATTAATCCAGGGGCTGTATCAAATGAAAACATCGATCCAACTTTTCGGCCACGCCATTGAACGTCCTACCCGCCGTAGACAGTCACAAATAGCCACGCGGGCAGGCCAAGAAAAAGCGCCGCGTGGCCTAGCCGTTGCAGCCCCAGGCGGATGACCACCGTCCGACCGGGCCGCAGCAGCGCCGCCAGCAAGGTGCCGGCTTCGATCGCCGTGCGCAGCAGCGTTTGGCTCAGAACCACGCCGATCGACCAGGCCGCCCACCACAGCGCGAAGGCGCTCAGGTAGGCCTTCAAGCCAAAACTGTAGTACTCGCCGAAAGGGCCGCCGTAGGCAATCTGCTGCTGCAGGTGGAAGGCGGGAATCGCCAGCGCCAGCGGCAGCAGCACGTACTTGGCGAAGGGATGGTCGAGCCATGAACGGGGGATCGCCATGCGCGCTTGCACATAGGCCTGCAATGTCGCACGTGCGCGTATGCGCTGCTGGACGGCGGGGCCGCCCGCGCCAGCGATTGCCTCGGCCAGGCCGTTCGGGTTGGCCAGCGCGAGAGCGTAGCGCCAGCCCTGGCCGCCAGCCAGTTGCAAAGACAGCCCGGAGCAGGGAAGGGGCAGGCTCCATGCGCGCAGCGCGGCGATGTCAGCCAGCGCGAGTTCGAAGCGATGCGCGCCGCGGCTGAACACCAGCTTGCCGTCGACGATCGATACCTTCGCGGAAAAGAGCAGCAGCACGCACCACGCCGCCACTTCGGGGCCAAGGAACAGCGTGGAAAACATGCGTACCTGCGCCAGCGTGTTCGTGCGCAGGGTTTCGTTGAGCAGCAGCGCGACGCACATCCAGAGCAGGCCGCCGCGCGCCAGGGCACGCAGCAGACCCGCCGCCAGCCGGGCCGCCGGCGGCAGCACGGCCACGTTGGCGGGCATGGTCATGGCACGCCGCGCGGGTTCGCGTGCAGCCTGGGGATGGCGCGACGGCAGCACCGACCATGCCGCCAGCAGCACCAGGAACGCGCTCGCGGCGATCCCGACCCAGTCGCCCCACCGTACCATCAGGGTGCGCGCCGGCGTGCGCACCGGCAGGTCGCCGATGACCAGGGTGCGTTCGCCCATCCGCGTTCCTGCCAGAACCGTGCCGTTCGCATCGATCACCGCGCTGTGTCCGTTGGTGGTGACGCGAAATTGCGGCAGCCGCGTTTCGATGCTGCGAAACGCCGCCACGGCCTGATGCAATTGCGCTCCCATGGGGCTGGACGAAAACCAGGAATCGTTCGACATCGTCAGGATCGCCTGCGCACCGAGCCGGGCGCCGTGGATGGCCAGGCTGGTGTCGACATCGTCGAGGCAGATCAGGGGTAGCACCTGGATCTCGCGGCCATCGGCCAGGCGCAGGGGAAACACCCGGGCGCCGTTACCGGGCCGCCAGTTGCCGCTCCACGGCAGCAGGGCGCGCAGCAGCGGTCCGTCCAGCCAGGCCGGCACGTATTCGGTCAGCGGGAACAAGCGCGTTTTGCGATAGAAGCCCAGCAGGCCGGTGTTGGGCAGTACGAAGGCTGCCGCGTTGTATTCGCCGGCGCTGTCGCGGTCGTAGGTGCCGAAGATGAAGGGCACCCCGGCGGCATTGACGATGTCGACGATTGCGCGGTCGAATTGCGCGCCCGCTTCGCTTTTCGGATGGCCGAAGGTGGTGGGATAGGCCGTTTCCGACCACATGACTGCGTCGGCGCGCTGGCGCATGACGGCGTCGTAGCTCATCGCGAAGTGGCTATCGAGCACCTCGCGCACCACCGCGTGCGCGCCCTTTTCCTGGCGCTGGCGTTCGTAGGCGGCGATGTTCGACTGAATCAATCCCACGCGCAGCGGCTTGCCTGCGATCTCGGGCCCGGCGGACAGCACGGCATGGCCGTAGCCGGCCAGCAGCAAGGGCAGCAGCGCGGCGCATGCCAGTGGCGCGGCGAGCGCGCGCACGCCGCTGGCCCGGCGCGCCACTGCTGCCGCAATCGCCTCGTTGGCCAACAACAGCAGCAGCGTCAAACCGGCGACGCCGCCGATATCGGCGCCCTGGCGCAGCAGGCGCGAGGGATAGAGCCCATGGCCGAGCGTGTCACCCAGCAGTTTTGGCAGCAGCCATTCGGCCGCGACCCACGCTGCCGCCCCGGCCAGCGCGCCGGCCAGGGCGCCATACCGCCGCACGGTCACGTGGCGTACCAGTGCAAAGACGATGAATTGTGGCTGGAACAGCGGCGCGGCAAGCAGCAGCAAGGCCACGCCGGTGAACGCGCCAATCTGGGCGTACAAGCCGATGGCGATGCCGAACCAGGCGAAGGCCGCTGCCGTGAAGGCGAGCGACATGGCCCAGGCGCGCAGCAGCGTGCCGGCCAGCGTGGTGCTGGCGTCGAGGGTGCGCAGCCAGGGCACCAGGAAGACGAAGCCGCACAGCCAGGCCGCGCCGCCGCGCGCGTACAAGGCTGCCATGGCAGCGCTGGCGAGGATGGCCGCTGCCGCGTGGGGAAATGGTCGCATGCCGGTCACCGTGGCGCGGCGATGGCCGCCGGGATGACGATGCGCCGGATCGGCAGCCCGGGCGGGGCCAGTTCCGGTGGCACCACGCGGTTTTTCGGCATGGCGATGGGCTGCCCGGCCGCGTCGAGCAATTGAAAGTCCGGCGCAAACATCAGGATCGCTTCGATCGGCTGGCCGTCATCGGTGGCCTGGTGATGGCGCACGTAACCCTTGGGCAGCACGAAATCCCTGGGTACCGCCAGCCCGACCAGCGGGGGGCTGGTCCCGGGTGGCGAGAACGCGCCAAGGCCCGTATGGATGCCGCGCTGGTGCAGGCGCTCAATCACCTGGGCCATGCTGGGATTCTCGCCGCGCGCAACGTAGCTCGACAGGTCGGGTGTCGGGTCGGCATCCCCCTCGGGGGGGCGTGTCGCAGGCGTGTGCGCCACAGCGAGTACTTTAGCTGGGGTATGGATCGGGGCCATAGCCGGCACGGTCGCAGCCTGCATGGGTACTGGCGCGGACTCTACCGGCATCCACAGCAGCCACAGCCCGCCGCCGGCTGCCATCGCCAGCAACAGCGCGAAGACGAGACGGCCCGCGGACATGCGCCAGGCGCGGCCAGCGGGGCTGGCCGGTTCTGGTTTGACGCGAGGTGGCGTTTCCAAAGCGTTACGCCTGAGGCTCAGGGCACCGCCGGGTTGTAGGTCGAGACCGCCCAGCCAATGCGTTCATGTCCGTACTGATTCCAGATTGGACTCTTGCCGCCGGTGAAGGTCGTATAACGTGGCGCGCCCGTGCCGGTGGTGGAACCCCACAGGCCGGAGCTGATGGTGCTGCCGTTGTAGGTCGGGTGGGTGTCGTCGGACTGGATGTAGTCGTAGCTGCTGCCGGAAGACACGAAGTGCGTGTTGGCATCGCGTATGGTCGAGCGCAGGGTCGCCGTGATGCGGGTCACATAGCTCGCCTGGGTTTCGCCGGCGACATAGCGCAGCGCGTCGGAGTCGGTCATGCCGTCACCGTTGGCATCGTAGTCGGCGCCCATGTACTGGGCAAAGTTATCCGCGCACAGAAAACCTTTTTGGCGCGCCACGTCGCACATCATGAAGTTCATGCGGGCCATGGCGGGCAGGAAAACATCCACCATCTTCACGGTGGCGCCGGTGCCGGCGTCCTTGCAGGTGCTCTGCGCACTGTCGGCCGCGTAACCGGGGTAGTGCAGGTTGGAGATCACTTTGAGCTTGACGCCCGCATAGGCGTTGGCGTTGATGTAGTCCATCGCTGACGTCACGTAGGTGCGGCAGCTGTTTTCCGCCGCGGTCAGCCCGCTGTAGCTGCAAGTGCCGCTCTGGCTCTTGAAGGCCGAGCGTGCCTGCAGGCCGTCGTTGCCGCACATTTCGAAGGTGACGACGCGGGTATTACTCGCTTGCATATACGAGCGCTCGGCCACGATCTTGTTGTTGTACACGTCCGACGCGACCGCGCCCGACTTGGTCCGGCGCACGCTCTCGATGTCGGCGCCCCATTGTGCTGCCAGGTATTCCGCGTTGACCGTCGGCGCCGAATATTTGGCCGCGCTCGATACGGAACCGTTGTAGCCGGCATAAATGGAATCTCCGTAAGCGACGGAGCGGAACTTGGTGGTGGTGCCGGCGCGGTCGATGGTCCACGAGGCGTTTTGATTCAAGGTACTGGCCGCTGCCTGCGAGCCGAGGAAAAGTAGGGCGATGGTGGGTAGAAGCGTGGTCAAGGAATTACGAAAGCGGATGCTCATGTAGTGTCTCCTTATTAAGTTATTGGCTATCTGTCAGGACAATTTTTTCTCCGATAAAATTTTGCTACCCCCACAATGTATTTCAAATTTTAGAGCGAGTGCTCGTTTTATTAATCAAATCGCGGGGTATTCGATAAAATTTTGTTAATTTGTTGTTTGTATGGCGCCATGTTTCCCTACTGCACCAAAGGCCAATAGCACGAGCGCCGGCCAGAACCTACAGTGGCAGCAGGAGGAAAGTCATGGCCATGTTGATGGAAAGTGCTGCTTGTAGCTGGGACGGAACGCGCGAACGGTTCGTCGATGATTTGAATGCCTTGATTGTCGAGGGCGCGGTCAGCCAGGGCGAGCAAGCCTATATTGTCGAGCGACTGCTGGAGGAAATCGAACATGAGGACGACACGGCCACCTGCGGGTATATCTTTGGCCTGCTCGTCTCAATGCGCGCCAATGGCGTCTCGGCGCAGACCGTTACCGACGGCGTTGCCCAGCGTTTGCACGCGCTGCGCCCGGCCGGGCAGGCTTATGCGATTGCCTTGATTGGCAGTTCGAACCGCGCCGACAAGATGGTGGTGCTGGCGCCATTGATGGTCTCGCCCGACGCCGCCGTCAGGAACGCGATCGCCGAACTGCTGCACAGCTCTGGAAGATAGCTGCGCAGCTTGCTGAGGCTTAGTGCTTCTGTTTCTGCTTGGCGCCGCCGCCGGCGCCCTCGTTGCTGCCGGCCTTGATACGGCTTTTCGCATCCTTGCTGCTTTTATCCGCTGGCTTTTTACCCGAGGAAGCAAGGTCGGCTTCGGTTTCCGGATTGGCCGATTGCTTGTTCTGGGTGTCACGCGATGTTGACTTCGTCATGCTGCTCTCCTGTGTCGTTGGGGGTGCGGTGAGTATTGCCCGCGCAGCGAAACGATTCGGTGCGCTGCCTCACGAAAACCCGTATCAGCGATAGCTTGAGAGAATATGTTCGACCGCACCGGTCTCGATCAGCGTATTGATCGCCTTGTCGAACTGGGCGGGCAGCACCCGGCTGCCGGCGGCCAGCGCGCATTGCGCCGTGATGGTGGCGAACACATGGTCGACGCGAATCCTGAAGTGCTTGTCGGTGCGCTGGCGGTAGGCGAGCATGGCCCGGCCCACGATGGCGTAACGGGTGCGGCCCGCCGCCAGCTTGCTGAAACCGTGTTCCGTGGTCGGCGCGTCGTCGCGCAGGAAGTCTTTCCCCAGCAAGGCGTCCAGCTCGGGATAGCGATAGCCGCTGACAGTGCCGATCTTGGTGCCCGCCAGGTCTTGCAGCGAGCGGATCGGTGGGGCATCGGGAAGCGCCACCAGGATGGCGGCGTTCGGCAACAGCGGGCGGCTCCAGTGGAACTGGCCGTCTATCCATTGCGGCAGCACGTAGCAAAGAGCGTCCGCCTCGTTGTTGCGCAGGGCCATGCCGACGCGTTTGCTCGGCATGCTGACAAAGCGCGCCTTGCGCCCGAGCTGGTCGGCGATTGCCTTCCCCAGGTCCAGCAGAATGCCGCCGCTCAGTTTCCCATCGGTGAACTGGCCCATCGGCATGGCGGTGTTGGTGGGAGCGAGGAAAACCATGTGCTCGCTCGCAGCGTGCGCGCTTCCGCCGGCCTGTACGGCCAGCAGTGACAGCACGACGCTGCGGAGGGCATTCACGGGGGCGAGGCGGAAACGGCGAAGTTGACGTCGTTGATGATCTCGGTAATCGCAGCGTCGCTGTAACCCTGGTGAACCTCAATAATTTTCCGGTCGCGCCCGACGATGACGAGGTGGGGCAGGGTGCGAACGCCGTAGGCACGGTGGGCTTTCTCATCGGTGTCGTGGACCAGAACGGCCGTCAGCTTGGTCAGCTGGCGCGCCGCGTCCGTGAAATCGGTCTTCGCATCCGTGTTGATCGCGATGACCTGCACCCGGCCTTTTCCAACCTTCTGCAGGCTGTCGAGCATCGACAATTCTCGCAGGCAGCGCTCGCATGCAGCCTCCCAGAACGCCAGTACGACGACCTTGCCTGCATAACTTCCCATCTTCAGGGTGTCGCCTTGCAAGGTACGGCCGATGGGATCGGGTGCACGGTCGCCTGCGACAGGTGACGCCAGCGCAGTGGCGGACGCGGCGATGGCCAACAAGAGGGCAGTCGACATGCTATAAAGTTTCATGGACGTGAAGACCGGTGTGGGATTGGTAATATGGCAACTCACACAGTCTACACCCGGCCGGCGTGCCCCGTCCAGAGCCGCGCTGCCGCCAGCGCGTCCACCAGGAAATCAACGAAGGTACGCACCTTGGCCGACAGATGCTTGCGGCTCGGGTAGACCGCGTAAATGCCCATTTGCGCCGATTCCCATTCCGGCAGTATCCGCACCAGCCGGCCTGCATCGAGGTCGTCGTCGACGATGAAGCGCGGCTGGAACAGGATGCCGGCGCCACCCAGCGCGGCCAGCCGGATGATGTCGCCGTTGTCGGCGCGGATCGGGCCGGAAATGGGGACGGTGAGCGGACCGCCGGGCCCCTCGAGGCGCCACTCGGCGCCGGTGCCGCTCAAGGTGTAGCCAAGACATGCGTGCTGCGCCAGCGCGGCCGGCGTGTCCGGTGTGCCATGCAGCGCCAGGTAGGCGGGGCTGGCGCACACAACGCTGTGCACGCCGCCGATCTTGCGGGCGATCAGGTCCGATTGCGGCATCGCGCCGATCCGGATCGCAAGGTCGAAACCTTCCTCGATCAGGTCAACCTTGCGGTCGCTCAGCGAGATATCAAGCTGCACCTGCGGATAAGCCAGCGTGTAGTTGCCAATGATGGTGGCCAGCCGGTGCTGCCCATACGACAGCGGTAGCGTAACCCTCAGCACGCCTTGCGGCCTGCGCGTCATCTGGCCGGCGATCTGTTCGGCTTCTTCGACATCGCCAATGATCTGGGTGCTGCGTTCATAGAAAACGCGGCCGGTTTCAGTCAGGCTGAGCCTTCGCGTGGTGCGGTTCAGCAAGCGCGTGCCCAGGTGCTCCTCGAGCTTCTGGATCTGCTTGGACGCCATTGCCCTGGAAATGTCCAGCTTGTCAGCGGCCGCGGCGAAACTGCCGCCCTCGACCACCGCCACATACATTTTCATCGAAGCGAGCAGGTCCATAGGATGATTGTCAATCAAAAGGAAATAGTTTAACGACTATGTGTGTCTTTATCAACCAATTGAATCTATATACCATGGGTGCATATTCATTCAGGGAGGTGCGCCATGTCTTCACTACCGACCATCTTCGTCTCACACGGATCGCCCATGCTGGCGCTAGACGACACGCCGGCGCGCCGTTTCCTGCAGCGGCTGGGTGCAAGCTTGCCCCGTCCGAAGGCGATCGCGGTGGTCTCCGCACACTGGGAGACCAGGGGCGACCCGGCAGTATCGCTGGCCGCCCGGCCGGAGACGATCCACGATTTCGGCGGCTTTCCGCAAGCGCTGTTCGAGATGCGCTATCCAGCCCCCGGAGCGCCCGAAGTCGCCGCGCGCGCGGCCGCGCTGTTCGAAGCGGCTGGCGTCGCCGTGGCGCGCAACGCGCAACGCGGCCTTGACCACGGCGCATGGGTCCCGCTGAGCCTGATGTATCCCGAGGCGGACATTCCCGTGATGCAGATCTCGCTGGTGCACGGCGCCAGTCCGGCCGCGCATGAAAAAATGGGGCAGGCGCTGGGCCAGTTGCGGCATGAAGGCGTGCTGGTGATCGGCTCGGGATCGCTGACGCACAACGTGCATGCGTTCCGTGGCCAGCCGGTAGACGCACCCGCAGCGCACTGGGTCAGCGAGTTCGAAGGCTGGATGCGCAGCCGGCTCGAGGCCAATGACGGCGCGGCCTTGCTGGACTACCGCAACCGTGCGCCTTACGCCAGCCAGAATCATCCGAGCGAGGAGCATCTGCTTCCCTTGTTTGTGGCGATGGGCGCGGCCGGTCGCGGCGCCAAAGCGCGGCTGCTGCACGCAAGTGTCGAACATGGCGTGCTCGCCATGGACGCGTACGCCTTCGACTAGGGAACCACGTTGTGGTCCCATTCATCTCATTTTAAAAGGAATAAACATCATGAAAACCAACACAGCAACCCAATTCAATACCGACGCCACCGGCAAGCTCGTCTTGCGCGTGGCACTGGCCGCCATCATCCTGTTCCATGGCGTGGCCAAACTCAATGGAGGAATCGGCTTCATCGGCGACATGCTGGCCAAGGCCGGCTTGCCCGCATTCCTGGGCTACCTCGTGTATGTCGGCGAAGTGATCGCGCCGCTGCTGATCCTCGCGGGCATCTTTACCCGTCCCGCGGCACTGGTCGTGGCCATCAATATGCTCGTGGCAGTCGTGCTGGTCCATACCGGCGAGTTCTTCACGATCAACCAGACCGGCGGCTGGGCGCTTGAGCTGCAAGGCATGTACTTCTTTGCCGCGGTGGCCGTAGCGCTGCTGGGCGCGGGACGCTACAGCCTTGGCGGCGAGGCAGGGCGCTTCAACTAGGTCAGACCAGGTCGGTCGCGCTGATAAAGGTGGCAAGCAACAGTTCCAGCCCGACCTGGTCGGACTCGCGGAAGCGGTCCAGGGTCGGGCTATCAATGTCGAGGACGCCGAACGGCTCGCCATCCTTGAACAGAGGAATGACGATTTCGGCATTCGAGGCCGAATCGCAGGCAATGTGGCCGGAAAACGCGTGCACGTCCGGCACCAGCATCGTCTTGCGTTCTGCAATGGCGGTTCCGCAGACGCCGCGTCCGATCGGAATGCGGTAGCAGGCCACCTTTCCCTGGAAGGGGCCGAGCAGCAGTTCCAGGCCCTCATGCTTGCGCGCCTTGCGCAGGAAATAAAATCCAGCCCAGTTCAGGTCGGCGACGTTGTCGTTGATGAAGGCGGAAAACTGGGCGGCGTTCGCGGTCAGGTCGCGTTCGCCTTCGAGCAGGCTGGCGAGCTGGCGCGCGAGCAAAGGATAGTCGGGAGTCAGGCTGGCTGCGGAAGATGCGAACATGGTGTGGGCCTCTGGAAAAGTTACAGCATTATGAGGCAGGCTTGGAAATCCCGTGCAGTCTGACGCGCCCGATTCCCGTCATTCCTGCGCCGGTGCCGGTGCGACGCCGCGCAATTGATGGTCTCGCGCGCAGTGCGCAGTTCGCGTTCTGGTTTCGCGGGTCAGACTGGCAGGTGGTGCCTGCTCGTCGATGGGGTGCTGCAAACTTGGTCCATCGGATACGCTGGCTGAGTCGATTGTTTGCGAAACTGTGGACTGCGTCACACGCGGCGGGCGTACCCGGGCGCGCAAGGTGTCGGCCAGCTTCCAGTCCTTGGCGTCGGGTAAAAGAATCCAGGTGCAGCGCCACGCATTGCGCCGAATGCCCCCAACGGCATTCACAAAGCCGCTCGGTGAAACCTCTTTTCCGTTGTAGAGAATACGATCGCCCTCGACCAGGCAGTGGTAGTTTTTCCCGTTGAATACGGTGCGCAGCACCGTGCCATCAGGCAGGAACTGGCTCTTCCATTGGTACCCGCTCACCGCCGGCATGGGAAACGCATCCGGATTGTGCCGCCGCATCCATTCGTCGATGGCTTCCGCAGCGATTTCCCAGTCTTCCTTTTCGTAGCCGGTGTTAATAGATGCCCCGAGAAGCTGTTGCCATACCTCAAGGGAAACCGGGATGTCCATCTTGTGGTTGGGGTGCTGGCGGCGCATGGGCTTTCTCCTTGGTGGGCGCGATATGGCCCGATGTGGCCCGATTGGATACGATATGCACGCTCAAGCGTACGATCGATATCCGAATAGGTCCGATTTAACTGCGCGATGATCCGATGTATGCCCGATTTCTTACGATGGCTGATCCGTACACATAAGTTGGACATCAAAATCGCGCGTCGTTCAGATTCGTCGAGAAATCGGACGCCATCGGTAAGCGTGCGGGTACTTTCGGATGAAAAGCGCAGCGTATCGGGATGGGATCGGCTCCCATCGGACTCAATCGGGTGAAATCGGGCATTTTTGCCAGATCTCGGTTTTGGAAGGCCATGCCTATGTCATGGGTTGGCCTTCGGTTAGTGGTGGAAACTTTCCGCTCCCATGGCGTCGCTTGCATTGACAAACTGCAGCCGGCGCGCCTTCCGCCACGTTGCTCCAGGGAGGAAAATAGTCAAGTTCCCTGTCGACCTCCATGAAAGGCGGATCCCATGTCCACGCCGATTACCTCCAATCCAGCGCAGCCGGCCACGCAAGTGCGCTGGGCGCTGGCGGGCCTGTCGCTGTCGATGCTGCTGTCATCGCTAGGCACAAGCAGCGCCAATGTCGCCTTGCCAACGTTGTCCCAGGTATTTGGCGCCACCTTCCAGCAAGTGCAGTGGGTTGTACTGGCCTACCTGCTTGCCATCACCACACTGATTGTCGGCGCAGGACGGCTTGGCGACCTGCTTGGACGGCGCCGGGTGCTCCTGGCCGGCATTTGCCTGTTCACGCTTGCCTCGGCCGCGTGTGCCGCCGCGCCCACCCTGTGGCTGCTGATTGCCGCCCGCGCCGGGCAAGGCCTGGGAGCGGCCGTCATGATGGCGTTGACCATGGCATTCGTCGGCGCAGTGGTGCCGAAGGCAAGGACCGGCAACGCGATGGGCCTGCTTGGAACGATGTCGGCTGTCGGAACCACCCTTGGCCCGTCGCTGGGCGGGGTATTGATCGCGTGGCTGGGATGGCGCGCCGTCTTCTTCATCAACCTGCCGCTCGGCTTGCTCACTTTTTTCATCGCGCGTCGTTACCTTCCCGTCGATAGCGTGGCAACGGGGCGCGGGTTCGACTATTTGGGCACGCTGCTGCTCGCGCTGACCCTGGCGGCGTATGCGCTTTCGATGACGCTGGGACGCGGCCACGCCGGCCCGCTCAACCTGGCGTTGCTGTTGGCGGCGGTGCCGGGAAGTGTGCTGTTTGTGCTGGTCCAGGCCACAACGGCGTCGCCGTTGATCAACTTGGGCATGTTCGGCCAGCGCGCCCTGCGCGCCAGCCTGGCCATGAGTTTGCTCGTCTCGACCGTCATGATGGCCACGCTGGTGGTCGGCCCGTTTTACGTGGCGCGGGCGTTTGGGCTGAATGCGGCCATGGTCGGACTGGTCCTGGCCGCAGGCCCGTTCGCCGCCGCTGTGAGCGCGGTACCGGCAGGGCGGCTGGCCGACCGCTTGGGGGCGCAGCGCGTCACCGTCATGGGGCTGGTCGCCATCGCGGCCGGATGCGCGGCCTTGTCGGTGCTGCCGGTGGCCTTCGGCCTGGCGGTATACATCGCTCCCATGGTGCTGGTCACCGTTGGCTACGCATTTTTCCAGACGGCCAACAACACCGCCGTCATGGTCGACGTTGGCCCGCAAGAGCGGGGGCTTGTGTCCGCCATGCTCAACTTGTCGCGCAATCTCGGCCTCATCACGGGTGCCTCGCTGATGGGCTACGTATTTGCGTTCGGCGCAGGGGCAAACGACATGATGCGTGCCAGTCCCCAGGCGGTGGCTACCGGCATGCAGACCACCTTCGCGGTGGCCGCCCTGCTGATCGGTGCCGCCATTGCCGTCGCCATCATGAGCCGCCTCAGTCCTGCCCACGATTTCTCCATGGTTGGCAAGCACACTGTCAGTTCTGAAGCAGAATAACATGTCAAAAGGATCGTCGATGAAAGCGCAATGGTTGTGGGTGATGATGTTCACCGGGCTGGTTCACGCTGCAAGCGGGGCGCAAGCGGGCACCATCGTTGAGCACCAGGGGCGCTGGCTAGGCGACATGACACTCCCGGATGGCAAAGTGCTGAAAATCGGCGTGGAACTGATGGTGCGTGCGGACGGATCGGCATGGGCCAGCTTCGCCAGTCCCGACCAGGCGGCCTATGACATGCCGGTCAAGGGCATCGTCGAATCGCCGCACAAGGTCGATCTCGATCTTGGCATGGCGACCCTTGGGCTGACATGGTCGAACGACCACTTCGAGGGCGCATACGCGCAAAATGGACCGCCACTGCATTTTGCGCTGAACAAAGTCGGCGACTTTCCGCGCCGCTTGCTGCCGCAGGCGCCGCGCGCACCCTTTCCGTATCGCGAGCTGGCGCTTGCCATCCCTGCCGGCGGCGGTGTCGTGCTGGGCGCGACCCTGTCGATGCCGCTGGACCGGGAAAAGCCGAACGTCGTGGTGCTCGTTGCAGGCAGCGGCCCTGTTGCGCGCGACGGCGGCGTGGCCGGGCACCAGGCGTTTCTCGTGATGGCCGATCACCTGGCGCGCCGTGGTATTGCCGTGCTGCGCTATGACAAGCGCGGTGTCGCACGCTCGAACGGCAATTACGAGCAGCATACCGTCGCGCAGCTCGCCAGCGACGTGCATGCGGCGCTTGAAGCGCTGCGCAAGAGCGGCAAATTCGCGCGCATCGGGGTTGTCGGCATCAGCGAAGGGCCAGGCCTTGCCGCCGCCGTCGGCGCACGCGATCCGGCGGCGCTGGACTTCGTGGTATCGCTCGCCGGTGTGGGGCTCAATGGATTGGAGCTGCTGCTGCTCCAGGACCGCATTTACGCCAGGGACAAGGGCGCCACACCCGACGAAGTGCAGCGCCTGATGCCCTACGTGCGCACCTGGTACGAGCGTGTTCTCGCGCACGCCGATGTCGAACCAAGGGTGGCGGCGCTGAAGGCGCTGTCCGCGTCGCTCTCGGGCGCCGACCAGGCCCTGGTGCAGAAATACGAGATGAACCAGGGGACCTTGTCGCTCGGCTGGGCGGCGCAGCCGGCGCTGCGCGCGTCGCTGCAATCGGATCCTGCACCCGACTGGCGCGCGCTCAAAGTCCCGGTGCTGGCGCTGCATGGCGGCCTGGATCACCAGGTACCCGCGGAGGAAAACCAGTGCGCGATTCTGGCGGCGTTGAAAGCGGGTGGAAATACCCACGTGGAAGCGGCGCGCTTGCCATCCCTGAACCACCTGCTGCAAAGTGCCAGTTCAGGCGCCGACGATGAATACTTCCGTATCGAAGAGACGATGGCGCCAGCCGTGCTCCGGGCGATTGCGGCCTTCGTCGAGAAACAAGGGAGCCTTGCGCCTAGCGATAGCGCTCGTGAATCTGCTTCAAGTCTTCTTTGCTCAGGCTGGCCAGGCCACGGTTGAAGCTGTAGCGCAGGGCGGGATCGCGAAAGCCGACCTGATAGTGGTTGACCGCGAAAAGGGGATGCATGTCGACCGCCGCCTTGCGCTCGGCGTATTTGCCACGGGCGAGCTGGGAGTCCAGGTAAGCGTAAATGGTGCGCTCGGCAATCGCCACGTCGACGCCGCCATTGTATAAAAGCCGGTTGTGGCTCAACTGCTTCTGGTCTTCGCGGTAGCGCGGATTGTTGCTGGCAAAACGGCGGAATTCGTCCCCCAGGCTGCGTGCCGCGCCGGGAAAAGCGATCACCTTCAGTCCCTTCAGGTCGTCGATGCGCTTGATCGCCAGGTGGCGCGAGGCCAGCGTGACGGCCACATTGTGATATGCGATGTACGGATCCGAGAAGGCGGCGCGAATGCCGGATTGCTCGTTGATGGTGGCCACCCCGGCCACCTTGTTCTCGGCAAGCGCAAACCCGAAGCGCACGAAGGGCAGGAACACCGGTACCAGTTTGCATCCCTGGCGCCGCAAGGCTTCCCGGACGATGTCGATTTCGATGCCGTTCGCCGTCGCTTCGATCGCAAAAGGCGCCAGCGCGTTGTTAAAGGCGATGCGCACGCCTTCGCCCGAGGCGCATGGCAACCGGGCCTGCGCGGCAAGCGGCAGCATCAGAGCGGCCAGCACCAGGCTGCGCCAGCGGGGAAACCTCACCATCCGAACCTCCGTTTTGTCCGATTGTCACGCGCGCCGGAAAAAAAGGCGAGAAAAATGTGCTTCGCTTGAAATATAAGCGATGTTAAAGGCTACGAAAGCCAAATAATCTTCATCGCCGCTGGTCTATTTGTACTATGTTCTTTTTGAAAAATCTCTCTAAGATGGGTCGGCAGACCCTGATGTTGAAAACGCAATCGCAAAACAACCAGCAGCTTCACCGAAGCCAAGAAAGCGACCATGTCCCTTCACAAACAAACGTTCTTGCGTCTATCGCTTGCGACCGCGGCGATGTCATTCATGTTCTTTGCAGAAGCGCTCGCCATCAACGTGACCGTGGTGCAGGGGCAAGTCTGCCCCAGCAACACCAAGCTGTTGAGCTACCAGGAGGCACGGGCAAACAAGGCGGAGTTGTGCACCAAGCTGGGCAAATGGGATATGGCCCGTCTGGGCGGCGGCGCGGCCATGGACGGATCGGGCTACCGCTGCGGCCTGCGGGCGCAAGAGACGCGCCCGCTCAACGCCGTGGTGTGCAGCGTTCCGCTTGCCGCGGCCGCACCCGACTACGTGCAGCGCTTTGCCCCGGAACTGCGGCACGACAGGGCCTCGCAAGGCTATCCGATGTCGGCGCAGGTATTTTACGAGGCGATGAAAAATTACCGCTCTGGCGACTTCCGGGTTGAAAATACCGATGTCGCCACGCTCGCCAGCGGCGCCATTCCCACCTACTACCAGGTCAGGACCACGGGCCGCCAGACGCGCATCAACTACTGGTGGTTCTCCGGCTACCAGCACGCCTGCTTCGCCGGGCAGGGCACCCACAACGGCGACTGGGAACACGTGACGGTGATCCTGAAAGAGGACCGCAGCGCGGTGGCGGCGGTCAGCTACTATCAGCATGGCGACCATTACACGCGCATCGCAGGCCCGCGCGACGCGCCATGCACGCCTGGCGGCGTGGGACGCTGCGGCGGCTCGCGCGGCTTCCCTAGCAATGGCACGCATCCGATTGTCTACTCCGGAAAAATCGCCCATGGCTCCTACCACGACAGCAATTCCTTCGGGCCGCCCGGTCCGACCGAGTGCGCACAGTTCGGCGACTACCGCAATCCGGCATCGCCTGCCGACCATCTGCAAAGCTGGCGCAACCTGGTTGACCTGGACGGCAACCAGGAGCCCTGGATGAGCGACGACCGGACCGCCACCTGGGCGTGGGGGCCTGACGGGATCAGCACCCATCCAACCCAGCGCTCGCCGCTCGATGCCGAACATGCGGCGTCGTGCTCGGGAAGCTCCCTGTACGGGGTGTCCGGCGCCGGCTGCTACCAGTCCGAGTGCCTGGCCGGCGACGACCAGACGCTCGATGCCTGCCTCAAGGAGTGCAAGCCCGGCTATACCAACATGGGCCTGACTTGCAACAAGGGACGCTGGCCCTGGGAATGGTCGATTTACGCCAGAAGCAAATACAACTACAACTTCAGAATTCCCGCGCAGGATGCCGGCCTCGTACGGCGCCGCAACACCGACAGCGAATGGAATTTGCCTTGAGTGCGACGTAGTGCACGTTTCTCGGTCTGAATGTGCGTTAGACCACATACACAGCAATTAGCGGGGCGTATAAATATTGCAAGCGACGGAAATTGCCGCCAACCATCATCAGGAGGGTTGTTACCATGGATACCAAGAACCAGGACAGCATGTGGATCGCGGGGATGTCGTTGGCTGCAATGGTGTTGCTTGTGGTATTTTCAGCCTTGACCTAGCCGTCCGCGCGAGCGCCTTGCGGCAGCTCGCGGCGATGCGTAGAATCGGGCGGCCATTCATTCCCGGAGCCCGGCATGGAGTCGCCCCGTTTGCTTCTACGCGAGATGTTCGACGCCGCCGTCGAAGCGGTGCAGCCTCGCCATTGCCTGCCTGCCCACTTACCTCCACCGCCACGCGGGCGCACGCTGGTGGTCGGCGCCGGCAAGGCGTCGGCCGACATGGCGCGCGTACTCGAACAGCACTGGTCCGGCGAGTTGTCCGGCCTGGTCGTCACACGCTACGGCTATGCCGTGCCTTGCAGCCGGATCGAGATCGTCGAGGCTGCCCACCCGGTGCCGGATGAAGCTTCCCTCGCCGCTGCCGGCCGCATCCTCGCGCTCGTGTCGGGCTTGTGCGCCGACGACCTGGTGATCTGTCTTGTCTCGGGCGGCGGCTCGTCGCTGCTGGCGCTGCCCGGCGCCGGCCTGACCCTGGCCGACAAGCAGGACATCAACAGGGCGCTGCTCAAGAGCGGAGCAAGCATCAGCGAAATGAATTGCGCGCGGCGCCACCTGTCGGCCATCAAGGGCGGGCGCCTCGCCGCGGCCTGCCATCCGGCCCGCGTGGTGACACTGCTGATATCGGACGTGCCGGGCGACGATCCGGCCGACATCGCCAGCGGCCCCACCTGCGCCGACAAGACGACCTGCGCCGACGCGCGCGATATTCTTCACCGGTATGCGATCGCGGTGCCCGACCGGGTACGCGAACTGCTCTCAAGCGGGCGCGGAGAATCCGTCAAGCCGGGCGACGCGCGCCTGGCCAACACCCACGTGCAGCTCATCGCCACGCCGCAGATGGCGCTGGAAGCGGCGGCCGCGCATGGACGCAAGGCCGGCGTGCCGGTCCACATTTTGGGCGACAGCATCGAAGGCGAGGCGCGCGATGTCGGCAAGGTGCATGCGGCGATTGCGCTCCAGGTGGCGCGCCGCCAGCAGCCTTTTACGCCGCCGTGCATCCTGCTGTCGGGCGGGGAGACGACGGTGACCGTGCGCGGCGACGGCCGGGGAGGGCGCAATGTCGAATTTCTGCTCGCGCTGGCCATCGCGCTGGACGGACAGCCGGGCATCCACGCCATGGCCTGCGATACCGACGGCGTGGACGGGCAGGAAGAGATTGCCGGCGCCTGCGTGGGGCCGGATACGCTGGCGCGGGCCCTGGCAATGGGGATCAAACCGGGCGCCAGCCTTGCCAACAACGACGGCCATGGCTTTTTCCAGGCGCTGGGCGACTCGGTCGTGTGCGGACCAACACGGACCAATGTGAACGATTTCAGGGCGATTTATATCGAAGCGTGATCAGTAGCGCAGCATGGCCGGCGCCTGCGCCGCACCCATATGGCGCACAAAAATCGCCTCCAGCGTACCATCGCGGCGCATGGCGGCAAGCGCGTTGGCGAACAGGATCACCGTGTCGCCGGGGATGCGCTTCCTTGACAATACCAGGCCGCCGATGACCGGGTCCATCGGCGCCCAGTCCATGACGCGCAGCCCCGCCGCGGCGGTTTCGGCGCGCCAGGGCACCCAGCTGGTCTCGAGCGCGATGACCGCATGCACACGCCCGCTCTTCACCAGCCGCATCAACGCGGTGACATCGACCGCGTCATACACCCGTCCCTGGGCACGCAGCGTGGCGAGCCAGGCATCGAGCGTCGGACCATGGCGGAAACTCTTGACGGCGGCGACCTTGTAGCGCGTGTCGGCGGCCAGCGCCTCCAGCGATTGCACATTCGGCTCGACTTCCTTGCTGAGCAAAACGTAGTTGCGCGAGGCGAGGTAGGGAATGAACTGCGCGTAGGTTTCGCGTTCGGGGGTGGCGATGCCGGAGACCGTCATGTCGAGCCGGCCGGACTTGAGCATGGTCCAGATGCGCACCCGCGACTCGAGCACCAGCGTCAGCTGGCAGCCCGTACGGCGCGCCAGCTCGTTGACCACGTCCGTATCGATGCCGCGCCAGTGGCCGTCCGCCTGCAGCGAATTGAGCGCGCCGTGGTCATAAAAGGCGACCGTGTAGCTGCCGCACGGGGCGGCTGCAGCGGCGCTTGCCTGCCACAGGCAGGCGCACAGGAAGGGCAGCACGAAACGGGTTTTCACGGGCGCGGGCAGGAAGGCACGACCAGTTGTCGCGTTGTAATCGTACTCCGATTCGCCTTATTGCGGGGCCATCAGGCGCACTTGCAAATTCGTTTGCAAGGCATTGAAGACCCGGGCCGGCCGGTCGTTGAGCAATTGCAGGCGCTGGGCGTGCTCGCTGCCGATGCCGTGCAGCAGCGGCGGGTTCTCGACATTGGCTTCGTGGAAGCTGCGTTCGACCAGGCCGAGCAGCAGCTTGGTTGCCTGCGACGCCGGTTGCTGCACCGCTGCGGCGCCTGCCGCACGCGCTGCGCGCAGGTCCTCGATCATGGCGGTCGAAAAGCTGACAGCGGCGCTGATCAGGCTTGGTTTCACCGCGCTTCCCAGGGGCTTGCCGCCTGGCGTGCGGATATCGTCCACCCCTTTTTGAATGCCCACCATGATTTCCGCCATGGTGCTCTCGTCGGCGCCCAGGATTTCCTTGGCATACGCAAGGTAAATAGCGGTATGGAATACGAGGAAGTACAAATGCGGGATCGGCGCCAGGCGCACCGCCATCGCGGTGACCGGGAATTTCGCTCCCAGGTCGTCCGACTTGAAACAGGTGTTAAACAGTTCGTCGGCCGGCGCGAGGACGAAATTGTTGATGCTGTAAAAGCCATATTCCCGGGCGGCGATGTGCGCGCCATCGGCGAAAATAAAACTCGCGGGACGTTCGTTGCGCTGTCCAAAAACCTTGTCTGACGTTGCCATGTGCACACCTTTGCATAATCTGAGGTGCGCAGAATAGCATGATTGGCGACATGCGCTCCCTTGCCAGCCATCAACCTTGATTGCTGGGGAAAACTAGCGCACACTCGGCCAAGAACAACGCGATGGATATTTATGATCAAGTTTCAGCCGCATGGGGCGTTCAAGACCCGCGTGGAAGGGCGCATTCTCGTGTCGGATCTGCATGGCCCATGGAACCTGGAGCTGGTGGACAAGTGGATGAAGGTGGCGCACCCGCTGGTCAAGGAACTGGCCGCCACCGGCCCGCATGTGCACATCACGATCGTCACCGGGTCACTGCTGTGCCCGCCAGATGCGCTCGACCGGCTGGCCGCCGTCATCGTCTACACCACCGCGCACATGCGCTGCATCGCCAATATCGTCGTCGCCGCAGCCGACGTGGAGGGCAGGGCGCTGTTTGAACCGATGTACGCGCGTATTTACGAGGGCAGCCCGCCGCACGCCCTGTTCCTCGATGTGGACAGCGCCAGGGCGTGGGCGCTGGAGTTACTGGCCGAAGAAGGTTACTGAGCCGCTGCGCAGGCCTCGAGCACCAGGCCGCGCAGCCAGCGGTGCGCCTGGTCGGCGTCAAAGCGCGGGTGCCACAGCAAGGACAGCGTGAACGGGGATAGCGCCACCGGCAGGGGAAAACTGTGCAGGTCGGCGCGCAGCTTGCCGGTGTGGCGTTCGGGGACCGTGGCGATCAGGTCGGTGTCGCGGGCCAGGGCCAGCGCGTCGGAGAAGCTGCTGACGATGGCGACCACGCTGCGTTCGAGCTGCAAGGGCGCCAGCGCTGCGTCAACCGGTCCCTTGTCCAGGCCCTGGCGCGACACCGCGATGTGGGCCCCCGCGGCGTAGCGCGCCGGCGTAATCGCGCCCTTGCACAAAGGGTGGCCCTGTCGCACGACACCGACGAAACGGTCTTCGAACAGCGCGCGCACGCGCACCTCGGGACCTGTCTTTTTCCCCACCACGCCAGTTTCCATATCCACGCCGCCATCGCGCAGGGCGGCGCTTTCCTTGTCGGTCTTGTGCACGAAGCACAGCCGCACGCCAGGCGCCTGCTGGCGCACGCGGGCAATCAGTGCGGGGCCGAAGTTGTCGACGAAGCCATCCCGGGTGCGCAGGGTAAAGGTGCGCACCAGCTGGCTCAGGTCCAGCTGGTCGGCCGGGCGCAGGACCGCTTCGGCATCCTGCACCAGTTGCCGCACCTGGGCGCGCAGTTCCAGCGCGCGCGGCGTGGGAACCAGGTCGCGCCCGGCCCGCACCAGCAGCGGATCGCCCGTCGTTTCGCGCAGGCGCGCCAGCGCGCGGCTCATGGCCGACGAACTCAGTCGCATGCGCTTGGCGGCGCGCGCGACATTGCCTTCGGTCAGAACGGCATCAAGGGTGAGGAGCAGGTTCAGGTCTGGGATTGGCATGCAGCAATCTTAGCGCACATTATCGCCTGCCGCTGATCCAGCGCTTCGGCGATTCGCCAAACCACCTGCGTGCGGCGCGGCTCAGGCTGCTGGCATCGTGGTAGCCCAGTCGTTGCGCGGCATCCTCGAGCGAGCAGCCTTCCTCGAGCAAGCGCGACAGCACCGTGCGGCGCGCCTCGTCGACCAGCGCCGTCCACGATGTCCCTTCCTCGCGCAGCGCGCGCTGCAAGGTGCGCACGCTCATGCCCAACGTCACGGCCAGGTCGCCGACGCCCACATTGCCGCTGATTTGTCCGGTCAGCCATTGCACCGCATAGCTGGCCACGTAGCCGATCTGCGGCAAGCCGGCATGCTGCTGATCGGCGAGCTCGCAATGCATGCGGCACAGGCCCGCATCGGCATACGGCAACGGCAGGTCCAGGTCGGCGCCCGTCAGCACCAGTGTGTTGGCAGCGGCGCCGAAGGTGGGCACCACGCCGAAGCAGGCGAGGTAGCGATCCAGGTCGCCCTGCGGCGGGTGCCGGAAACTGACCGCCACCGGCAGCAGCGGGCGTTGCGTGAGCCAGCGCGATTGCAAGTGCAGGCCGGCCAGCAGCGCTTCGGTCTGCTGCGGCAGCATGGCCGCCCTGGCGTCCTGTTCGGCGTGGAGCACGGCCACGTTGCCGTCGGCCAGGACGTGCACACTCAGGGTGCCCGCCTCGCTCACCAGGCGCTGGTAGCGCACCACCAGGGCGATCGCCTGCGACAGGGTGGCGCAGCTCATGATGGCCAGCCCGAGCACACGGAAGGTAGCCGGTTTCATGTGTTCGGCAACGCGCAGGCCCAGCAGGCGGTCGCCGGTGAGCTCGAGCGCGCGCTTCCAGATCACTCGGGCCATACTGATGGAAAGGCGGGTGGTCGACTGCATGACCTGGTCCGGTGTCACCCGGGTGCTCAGCAGCAGCGTGGCGGCCGGAATGCCGATGGCCTCGACGGCCGCCAGCAGCGGGCGCAAATAGCTGGTGGACACGGTGCGGGTTTCAGGCATGGAGGGCGTTTTCAGACGATTGGCGCGAAATGTCCATATTTTAGACGGGCGATGTCAATGTCAAAGCCCATCATAACAATAATGATCGCTACTCAGGCCGAATCGCCTCTCCATTGCCAAAGGAACACCCATGCGCGAACATGTCCACGAAAACATCATCCTGATCGATCGCCCGCTGGCGGCGGTGCATGCCTATGTGTCGCAGCCATGGCGCTGGCACGAGTGGCACCCGGCATCGGAATCGGCGTCGGGCGCCCAGGCAAGACTGGCTGTGGGCGGCCAGTTCGATGAAACGGTCAGCATGAAGCCGGTGCCGATGCTGCCGATCCGCATCCGCCAGCATTTGCGCTGGACCGTGCTGGAGTCCGTGGCGCCGCACCTGCTGGTGATGAAGGCCACCTCGTCCATGATCGACGTCCATGTGCGCTACGAAATCGACCGGCTCGACACCACGCGGTTCCGCCGCGTGTTCCGATTCCAGGTCAAGGGCTGGCTGGCGCATGTGGAACAGTATTTCATGCCGGCGCGGATGCGCAAGCAGTCCATCGTGGCGATGCGCAATTTGAAGCGCGTCCTGGAAGCCGACGAATGAAGCAGTCGACGGCCGCATTTCGGACCGCATACCGCGAGCAGCATATCGGGCCCCATTACCAGGGCTGGCTGCACATGGCGTTCACCGTCAGCATGGCGAGCCTGCTGTGCATTCTTTGCGCGCTGCAGCTGAACGACGTCTCCACGCTGGAATGGATGACCATTCCGTTCACTTTCTTGTACGTCAATTTTGCCGAATATTTTGGCCACCGCGATGTGATGCACCGGCGCCGCGCCGGCTTTGGGCTGGTCTACGAGCGCCATGCGTGCCAGCACCACCTGTTCTTTACCGACGAGCACATGGCCTTCGACGCGACGCGCGATTTCAAGGTCGTCCTGTTTCCGCCGGTGCTGGTGACGTTCTTCTTTGTGATATTCGGCACGCCGGTGGTGCTGTTGCTGGGCTGGGTCACGAGCAGCAATGTGGCGTACCTGTTCGGGATGACGGCGGTCGGCTATTTCCTCAACTACGAGCTGCTGCACTTTAGCTATCACCTGTCGCCCGAGCACTGGATCGCCCGCTTGCCGGGCATGCGCGTCTTGCGGCGCCTGCACACCCAGCATCATGACCAGACCATGATGAACAAGAACAACTTCAACATCACCTATCCGATTGCCGACTATTTGCTCGGCACGCTCAAGCTCGACAAGTAGCGGCGCGACAGCGCCGAATCTTTCGCCAGCAGGAATGCGCGCAGCAAGGCCGGATAGTTGGGGCTGACGGCGGCGCGCACGGCGGGCCGTTCGCGCAGGGCGGCGCGCCACTGGCTCAGGCGCGGCATGCTGTCGAGGAAGGCCAGCCCGTCCAGATGGCCGAATGCATCGAAATAGCGAAATACGGGGGCGAACGCGGCGGCCACCAGTGACATGGCATCGCCGCCGAAGAAAGGGCCCGCCCAGCCTGGGCGCTGTGATTTATTTCATCAGGCCGGCCTTGAGCAGGGCACGCTCGCGGATCGCGGCAATGGTGCCGTCCGCCGCCATCTGCCTGAGCACGGCCTCGAGCCTGGGCACCAGTTGCGCGTTTTTCCGGTGCACGTAATGGAAGAGCTGAATCCGTTCGAGCGCCGGCGACAGGATGTGCAAGCTGGCGTCGTTCATTTTCGCCAGTAACTCAAGCGCCTCCACATCCGACATCAGCGCGATATCCGTGCGCCCGTTCTGCAGTTTGAGCAGCATGAGCTCGTTGGTGGGCGCGGGATCGCGTTTCATCCCCTTGGTGCCGCGCTCGAACGCCTGGATGCCGCGATGGTAGCCCATTGTGTACGGGCGCAGGCTGGACCATCCGGCGGGCGTGAAATGGGCAGTGCGGCTTATCACCACCGCGTCGAACCAGTTGACCGGCACGTTCACTTGCAGCAGTTGGGGAAAACGCGACGACAAACCGGCGATGCGGTGCAGTTCGCCATCGACCATGCCCGACGACGATTCGACCAGTGCACGGGTGGCCGGTCTTTCCTTGAAGCGCGCTGCAATATCGAGTTTGCCATAAGCCTGCGTCAGGACCGTGCGCGTCACCTGGTCCAGGATTTGGCCCTGGTCGAGCATGGAAATGGTGATTTCCTTGGCGAACGCGGAAAGCGGCAGCAGGGCGGCCACCAGGACCCCCAGGCGCACTGTGCTTTTCCATCGGTGGAGGAGCATGTCGTTCATGACGCTCAGTGTACCCGACATGCCCTCCTTGTTCAGCGCACCGGACGATCCGGAATCGACCCCGCCAGCATCAGCACGCGCGACACCGCTTCGCCAAATTGGTTCCCGGGATTTGCAGCCGCACGCTTCTTGATCGCCGCCATCGTCCGCTTGCGGTCCTTGGCAAAATACAGTTGCAGCCGCACGCTGGCATCGGCCAGGTTGCTGCGTGCATCGAGGTTGGCCGCGTCGGCGTTCGTGGCATGCCGGGACACGATGTAGATTGATTCGCCATGATTGTATGCTAACTATTTCCACGCGGCTAGGTCGAACGGCGGCTGCACTATAATCATGCAAGGACAAACCGGGCCGAACCACCATGAAACTGAGCAGCATCCTTGTGGCCGCATCGCTGATCGCTTGCATGAACGCGCGCGGCGCCGACATTCCCGTGACCATCTACGCCGATGCCGGCTACCAGCCGTATTCCTATGCCGACAAGGATGGCAAGGCGGCCGGCCTGTACGCGGAAATCGTCAAGGTCGCGTTTGCGCGCATGAAGGGCTACCGCATCGACATCAAGCCGGTACCCTGGAAGCGCGGCATGGCCATGCTCAAGGCCGGGTCCGCCTTCGCCCTGTATCCGCCGTATATGAACTTGAAGGAAGAACCCTTCACGTGGCCCTATTCGCTACCCTTGTTCGATGAAATCGTCGTTGCCGTGTGCGCCAAGGAAGCGCTGGCCAAGCCGCGCCGGCGCTGGCCCGATGATTTCCATGGCCTGAGAATCGGCAACAATGCCGGCTTCCTGGTCGGCGGCGACAAGTTCCTGCGCGCCGTGGCCGCCGGCCAGATCAAGGTCGAAGAGGCAAGCGACACCCGCACCAACATCCTCAAGCTCAGCTTGAAGCGCATCGACTGCTATATCAACGACCGGATCTCGATCCGCTGGACCCAGACCCAGCTGGTGCGCGAAGGCAAGCTGCAACCTGCCGGGTTCGGGATTGAAGCGGCGGTGATCGCCACCGAACAGGGCTTTCTCGGCTTTACCGACCGCGACCAGGGCAAATTCCCTTACAAGACCGATTTCCTGAAACAGTTCGACGCCATCATCTACGACATGCAGCGCCACGGTGAGATCGAACGTATCGCCAGGGAGTTTTTCAAAGAGCGCTAGGGTCGAACTGGGTGCGCAGAACGGCCATCGGCAGCGAACCATGGCGCAGCACGGCATGGTGGAAAACCTTGATGTCGAACGCGGCGCCCAGCCTGGCCTGTTCCGCGCTGCGCAACTGGCGGATCACGGCCGAGCCGTACTTGTAGGTGATCGCCTGCACCGGCCAGTTGCGCACGCGGGTAATTTCACGCTCGGCCAGCTGCGGCAGCATCGGTAGCTGCTCCTTGCAGTACGCATGGGCCTGCTTGTCGGTCCAGCCTTCGGCATTGATGCCGACGTCCAGTACCACCCTGATCGAACGTACCAGGTCCCATTCGACTGCGCCGAGCTGGTCCGACGGCCGCTTGTACAGGCCGAGCTCGCCGCCGAACTCCTCCACATACGCGCCCCAGCCTTCGGCAAAGGCCGAATAAAAGACCGGGGGCAGGGTGGCCGGGCAAGCCGGCGCCTGCGCCGCGTAATGGCTCTGGAAGTGGTGGCCTGGCGTGCTTTCGTGCACCAGCAGCCAGTCGACGCTGCGCTTTTGATAGGAGGCGCCGTTCTTGTTGAAGTAAAAGGTGCGCGAGCCCGAATCGTAGTAGCCGTCGGCGGGAACGGCCGCAGTGCGCGAGTGGACTCGCGCACT
>JAZKCA010000085.1:0-18472 GCA_040388275.1 Pseudomonadota bacterium | reverse complement strand
TTCAATCCATGGGCCGGAAACAGCTTGTGCAGGTTGGCGAACTCGGTCAGTTGCTTTGCCTCGTAGTCGGCCTGCGGCGTGGTTCCCTGCGGGTACATGAATTGCGCACTGCTCAGGTGGGCCTGGAAGGGCTGGTCCTTGCCGGCATAGCCCATCTCGGGCTTGCAGGGCGCGGTAGCGCGCCAGCACGCTGGCCAGCTCAAGCTTGCCGGACTTCATCAGCTCGGCGGGCGTGACGTCGCTGCCCACCGCTTGCTTGCCGAGTGCTGCGAATTGTTCGAGCACGGCCAGCTTGTGCAGGTTGGCGTCGGTTTCAAAGGCGATGCGCGCCAGGTCCAGCCGCTGGCAGTCCGACAGGCCGGCGCGTTCAACCGTCTGCAGGTCGCGCGCCACGCCTGTGAACAGCTTTTTCTGGAACGGCAGGTCGGTCTCGCGCACCAGGTTGACGATATTGTCGCGGTAGGGCAGCGCCAGTTCGCCCATCTCCAGCGCGCGGTAGGCGGCGCCATAACGGGCGATCAATTCATCCGCGGTGGGGGCGCTGGCTGCGTGCGCCGACACCATCAACAGCAGGGGTAGAAGGAGCGCGCGCATGGTCTATTTTCGCGGCTGGAAATGCTTCTGCATGGCCCAGGCGGCGACGTCGGATCCGAGCTTGTCGCCGGCCACGGCCGAGAAACGGAAGTGTATGCCGCCGGCGATGCGCGCCTCCACGCTTTCATGCTGCAGCGCTTCCACGTTCGCATAATGGTGGGTGGTGCCGGTCACTTTGCTGTCGAACATGAACGCAACCTCGCCGGTGCCGTAATAACTGCGCAGCATCGTCGCCAGTCCTCCGGCAATGCAGGAGTGCGCCGCCGGGTACTCGGGATGGGGCGGCGTGAACTGGCTCGAGCGCCATGCCGGATCGGGCGCGGTATCGGGGTTGCCGTCGCTGTCGGCCAGCGCAATGGCCGTGTACGGGCGCCACGCATTGTAGTGATACTTGGCGTCGAAGCAGGCGATGATGGCGTCCGCATTGACCGCGTAGACGGCGGCGATCAGGCGCGCAGCGTCAGCGGCGTTGTTGGTGCTGCGTGCCAGGCGACCGACATTGCGTGTCAGGGTCGTTCCCGGCGCCTCGGTATGAAACAGCGCCACCTGGGACTGGGCCTCGCTGCGCTGCGTGCTGGCGCTGCCGCCCATGGCCTTGGTTTCGTTGAAATCTTTGGCATATGCGGCGCTGGTGAGCGCAGGCGGCGGGCCGGGACGGAACTGGTCGGCCCGCGCCAGCGTGAACGGCCTGACCAGGGGGCCGACCATCATCACTGCGGTCGCGCCCTGGTACTTGCCGGCGTCCTTCGAAGGCTGGTAGGGCGCCATCACGGTCGAGCGGCCGTCGGCCGCGCGCCTGGCAAGCATGCCGGCGGCGACTTCCGCGCCGAGGGCCAGTCCCTTGTCCCTGGCCGCGCCGGGCGGCAGGGCGGCCACGTACTGTTCGAAGGCCGCCTGTTAATGCGCGCTGCGGTTCGGGAACAGGCCGCGCAGCACACCGTGTGCGGCCGCGCTGATCGCCGCATCCATCGACGCGCCGGCCGCCGGCGAACGCGGCGTGATGGCGCATGGCTGGTAACGCCGGTCGATGGCGCTGGCGGCGTCGTACATCGCCAACGTTACGGTGGCCATGTCGATCTGGCCCAGGGGCAGCCGCTCTTCGGGCGTCGTCGCCACGCTGCCGGTGGCGTTCAAAGTCGTTGCCGCGATATCGTGCCAGACGGTCACCACGCTGGCGCCGTTCGTCCCCAGCGTCACCGGGGGCGGCCGATGCGGCAAAGGCGGCCAGAAGGAGCGCGCAGGCGCAGGCAAAGCGTTTGGACGAGGACATGGACGACCTTTGCTGTGGGCAATGGGAAGCACACTCTACCCTGACTGCATGGCCGATAGCGCCCCGGATGCGCCATACTGTTGTCCTCGTTCTCTTTCGTGGATAGAAAAAATGAATAGTGCATTGATAGGCGTTGTCCTCGCCCTGGCCATTTGCGCCAGCGCGGCCTGGACCGGCATGGGACGGGAACGCAGTTTCTATCCCACCGTGGTGATGGCAATCGCTTCCTACTATGTCCTGTTCGCGCTCATGGGCGGAACAATGGCGGCCCTGGGCTGGGAAATCGTGGCAATGCTGGTGTTCGCTGGCCTGGCCATCGCCGGCTACAAGACGAGCAGTTGGCTGGTCGTGGCCGCACTCGCCGCGCATGGCGTCTTCGATTTGCTGCATCCCCAACTGTTCGTCAATGCCGGCGTCCCGGCCTGGTGGCCCGTGTTTTGCCTTGCCTGCGACGTTGTCATGGCAGCGTGGCTGGCAGTGCAGTTGTCTCGCCCAAGCCCAGGGCCTGCTTCCTGAAATTTGTTTGCGACTTTGCCAATCTGTGGGACAGTGTGGGCTGTTGAAAACAGCACGGGAACTGGAACATGACGATGTCCGAGAACTGCCGATTGCGTCCGCTGGACGACGCCGTCGCCTTGCACGCCGACCTGTACACCGATGCCCGCTGGGCCGCAGCCGAACAGCGCGCCGTGTTTGCCCGCAGCTGGCAGCTGGCCGCCCACAGCGGCGACCTGAAAGACGCCGGCGACCACGTGGTATGCGAGGTGGCCGGCAAGCCAATCCTGATCGTGCGCGCCGAGAACGGCGCGCTCAACGCCTTCTATAATGTGTGCCGCCACCGCGCCGGGCCGGTGGCCACCTGCAACGGCAAGGCCGCCAAAAAGCTGCAATGCGCCTACCATGGCTGGACCTATGCGCTTAACGGCCAGCTGCGCGCCGCGACCGAAATGCAGGGCGCCTGCAATTTCGAGCCCGCCGAAATCCGCCTGCCGCGCGTGCAAGTGCATGAATGGCAGGGCCTGGTGTTTGTCGCCCTCAGTGACGAAGTCCCTCCGTTTTCCGAGGTATTCAAGGATATCGAAGAACGGATCGCACCGATCGATCTCGCTGCGATGCGCTTTGCCAAACGCGATACCTATACCCTCGAATGCAACTGGAAAGTCTACGTCGACAATTTCCTCGAAGGCTATCACCTGCCGTTCGTGCATCCCGGCCTGTCCAAGGTGCTGGACTACCGCGTCTACGATACCGAACTGCATAACTGGTATTCGTTGCAGCATTCGCCCTTGCGCAACAGCGGCGACATCTACGGCGACGGCCACGCGTTCTACTACTTCGTCTACCCGAACATCATGCTCAATATTACGCCGGGGCGGCTGCAGACCAACCGCATCATCCCGCTGGGCCACGACCGCTGCATTGTCGAATTCGATTACTACTACACGGACGACCCGGACGTGCAGGCGCGCGTGGCCAACGAGCAGGCCTTCAGCGACGAAATCCAGGCCGAGGACATCGCCATCTGCGAACTGGTGCAAAAGGGGCTGGCATCGGGCTCGTACAGCGCCGGGCGCCTGAATCCGAAACGCGAAAGCGGCGTCTGGCATTTTCAAAACCTGCTGCGCACTGCCTATGCCAGCGTCATGACGGATGACGATGCAAAACGATAAGGCGAATGCGAAGCCGCTCGGCTTCTGGATGTGCACCTCGCTCATCGTCGGCAACGTCATCGGCATGGGCATGTTCATGCTGCCGGCCTCGCTGGCTCCGTATGGCTTCAATGCCTTGCTTGGCTGGTGCGTGACGATCATCGGCTGCGTATTCATTGCCCACATTTTCGCCAACTTCGCGCGCGCCATGCCCGGTGAAGACGGCCCGTATGGCTATACCCGGCGCGCCTTCGGCAACGGCGCCGCGTTCTTCATCATGTGGTGCTACTGGGTGTCCCTGTGGATCACCAATGCCACGCTGGCAGTCGGCGTGGTCGGCTACCTTGCGGCGCTGTTCCCGGTGCTGTCGCAGCTTCCCTTGCTGCAGCCGGTTGTGGCCCTGTTCCTGGTGTGGTCCTTCGTGCTGGTCAGCATGCGGGGAGCGAAAACATCGGGCCGCGTTCAGGTCATGTCGACCGCGCTCAAGCTGCTGCCCATGCTCGCGGTGATCCTGCTGGGCGTGTGGCTGCTGCTCACCGATGCGCAGCTCTACACGGCGCAGCTGCCAAGCACGCCCCTGTCGTTCGAAGCGACGGCGGCGGCAGGCACGATTGCGCTGTTTGCCATGTTGGGTGTGGAGTGCGCCACGCTATCGGCCGGCAAGGTCGACAATCCCGAAACCACCATTCCGCGCGCCACCATGTTCGGCACCTTGATCACGGCGGCGGTGTACGTGTGCCTGTCGGCGATACCGATGCTGCTGATTCCCCAGGCGGAGTTGGCGCAATCGAGCGCGCCGCTGGCCGAATTGTTCAACCGCTACGTCAGCACCGGCTCGGGCCAGTGGCTGGCGGTATTTGTCGTCATCAGCGGCCTGGGTGCTATGAATGGCTGGACCATGATTACCGGCGAGGTGACACGCTCCTTTGCCAGCCACGATGTTTTTCCGGCTGCCTTCAAGTCGCAGAACCGGCGCGGCGCGCCTGTGCTCGCGCTGCTGTTTACGGGCCTGCTGGCCAGCGCCATGGTCGTCATGAGCTATAGCGGCACACTGGCGCAGGGCTTCACCTTCCTCAGCGTGATGGTCACTGCCGCCACCTTGCCCTTGTATCTGGTTGGCGGCCTGGCCTTGATCAAGCTGTGGAAGCGCGGCGTGGTGACGGGGGCAAACGGAAAATCGCGCCTGCTGCTGTTTAGCGCGCTGATGTCCACCTTGTTTTCGCTGTGGGCGTTCTACGGCATGGGCCAGGAAGCGTTCATGTGGGCACTCGTGCTGGGCGCCATCAGCCTGCCAGTCTTTTTTGGCATGCGCCATTGGCGCAAATCGCGCTTGCCCGTTGTTGCGGAAGGAGCTTTGCCATGACGCGCGACCCGCGCTACGACATCCTGTTCGAGCCGGTGCGAATCGGCCCGGTCACGGCCAAGAACAGGTTTTTCCAGGTCCCGCATTGCAACGGCATGGGCCATGCGATGCCGCAGGCGCATGCCGCCATGCGCGAGGTGAAGGCCGAAGGCGGCTGGGCCGTCATCTGCACCGAAGAATGCGAAATTCATCCCTCGGGCGACTTGTCGCCATTTGTGGAAGCGCGCCTGTGGGACGACCACGATATTCCCGCCTTGCGCCTGATGTGCGAAAAAGTGCATGCCTACGGCGCGCTGGCCGGCATCGAGCTGACTCATAACGGGCCGACCGCGTCGAATCTGTATTCGCGCGAGGTCCTGATCGCGCCTTCGCACCAGCCAAGCAAATACGGTTATCCCTCGCAGGCGCGCGCCATGAACAAGCGCGACATCGCCGAGTACCGGCGCTGGCACCGCAACGCCGCCCTGCGCGCCAAGGCGGCGGGATTCGACGTCATCTACATCTACGCGGCGCACGACCTGAGCCTGCCCATGCACTTCCTGCAAAAGCGCCGCAACCAGCGCACGGACGAATACGGCGGCTCGCTCGAGAACCGGGTGCGCCTGTTCCGCGAAGTGATTGAAGACACCAAGGATGCCGTGGGCGACACCTGCGCCGTGGCCGTGCGTTTCGCCACCGAGGAGTTGCTCGGCGATGGCGGTGTGACCATGAGCGAGGCGAAGGAAATCGTGCACATGCTGGCCGATTTGCCGGACATGTGGGATGTGAACCTGGCCGCCTGGTACAACGACTCGGTGCCGTCGCGTTTTGCGCGCGAGGGTGCGCAGGAACCGTTTATCGACTGGGTCAAGAAGGTCACCACCAGGCCGGTGGTGGGAGTGGGGCGCTTTACTTCGCCCGACACCATGGTCTCGCAGATCAAGCGCGGCGTGCTCGACTTCATCGGCGCGGCGCGACCGTCGATTGCCGATCCCTTCCTGCCAAAAAAGATCGAAGAGGGCCGCATCGACGATATTCGCGAATGCATCGGCTGCAATATCTGCGTGTCGGGCGATAACACGGTCACCCCGATCCGCTGCACCCAAAACCCGACCATGGGCGAGGAGTGGCGCAAGAACTGGCACCCCGAACGCATCGCCATCAAGAAGTCGGCCGCGAAGATATTGGTGGTCGGTGCCGGCCCTACCGGCCTGGAAGCGGCGCGCGCGCTCGGCGAACGGGGCTACGAAGTGCACCTGTCGGAGGCCTCGCGCGAACTGGGCGGGCGCGTGGCGAAGGAAGCGCGCTTGCCCGGCCTGGCCGAATGGGGACGGGTGCGCGACTGGCGGGTGGGGCAGATCAACAAATACAACAACGTCCACGTGTACCTGGACAGCGTTTTGGGCGCGCAGGATGTCATCGACTTTGGCGCCGACCACGTCTTGCTGGCCACCGGCTGCCATTGGCGACGCGACGGCTTTGGCCGCAGCAACGGCATGGGCATCAAGGGCTTTGACGAGGTCAGTATTTACACGCCGGACGACGTCATGAACGGGCGCATTCCGCCCGGCCCGGTCGTGATTTTTGATGACGATTATTTTTATTACGCCAGCACGATGGCCGAGAAGCTGCGCCTTGAAGGGCGCGAGGTCTGGTATGTGACGCCCGACGACACCATCGCCTCATGGAGCAGCAACACGCTCGATTACCGGCATATCCAGCATCGCATGTACGAGCTGGATGTGCGGCAGATGGTGTCGCAGAATATCCTTGAATTTGCCGGCGGCAGGGTGATCCTGGAGCACGTATGGTCAGGCAAGCGCAGCGAACTGGCGTGTGCTTCGGTGCTGGCGGTGACGGCGCGGCTGCCGCACGATGGGCTGTACCAGGAACTGCTGCTGCGCGAATCCGAGTGGGCAGCAGCGGGCATCAAGTCGGTGCAATGCGCGGGCGACGCGCTCGCTCCGGGCTTGATCGCCCATGCCGTCTACGCTGGTCACCGCTACGCGCGGGAGATGGATGAAGCGCCGGCCGGCGATGTGCCGTTCCGCCGCCACTTGCACAGCTCGACGACTTGATCAGTCGCCGGCCAGTTTATGCAGGGGAGCGCAGCCGGGGGCGCTGGTCAATGCGCATTCGTGCGCCGTGGCCGCAGCCTGGACCTTGGGGGTGGTGCGTGCGGTGCTCATGGCAACCAGAGGAAGAAGCGGACTGGGAGCGCGCGAGGCGCCTTTGTCGTCCCGCAGCGCGTCGATCGAGACATCCTGCGCTATTGCCACCGGGGCGTCGACCTGCTTCGCGGTGCGCGTTGGCGGATAGAAAAATGTACCCCAAATAATGGCGACGGAGACACTTGCTACCGCAAAGGACTTCTCTGACATGACAGCTACCTCATTTAGTAAGAGCGCTGCCGGGTTGGAATTGAATTGTTGAGCGCGCCATCTCACTCTACAAAACAATGTTGATAATTGCAATGGAAATTGCTCCCATCCCATTTTTGTTGTAAAAATGGGAATAAGTATTGTTATGTGTGTGCGCGCTCTAACAATTTATGTTTTGGGTGCGATCAACGCCATTTGGTCATAGAGTGCGGCCGCCTTGGCGAACGCTTCGTTGGGCGTCGCCGCGGCGCCGGCGCCGAATTCTTTTTGCACGCCAGCTTTGTTATCGGCGATCCATTGCACCGCGCGGTTCAGGTTGGCCATCTGGCGCACCTGCGAGTGATCGGCTGCGTTGAGGTAGTCGACCGTGGTGACGAAGGTGTTGCCGAAAGCCTTCAGAGCCGCAAGGACGTTGCCCTGATTCTTGGCCAGCGCGGTGTCGAGCTGGCCCTGGTCGACCGAGGCCAGGCCGGTTTTCGGATCGGTGCTGACGCCGAGCGCGGCCAGGCCGCCCTTGAGGCCAACTTCGGATCCGTTGAGGATATAGCTGATGTCGCGTTCGGTGGCAAAGCGGGCACGGTTCGCTTCCCAGCTGCCTTCGAGCACGCCGCCCTTGGCCACGGACGGCGCAAAGCGGTCCACGCCGGCGTTGTAGCTGGCCACGAAACTGTCCAGGGCCGTCTTGATGGCGGCGTTATCGGATTGCGGGCCGAGTTCGGTCAGGTGACGCGCCGCTTCCTGCTCGTGAACCAGGCTCTTGCGCATCTCGCCGAGTTCGGCGAACTGCGCCTTGAACGTCACTTCCACACGGTTCAGCACGGTCACCATGTTCTGGCCCGGCTTGCTGAACGAGCCGGCCGCGTCGAGCGCGGTCGGGGTGGTCGAGGTGGGCAGGCTGCTCATGTGCAGGGAGGCGCTGAACTGGTCGAGCACGCTGCTAAATTGCGGGCTGTTGGTCAGCACGTCGACCGCCGACAGTGGCGAAGCCGGATTGAACGCGCTGCTGTTGCCGGCTGAACGGTCGAACAGGGACGACAGCGACTGGCCCTTGAACTGGGCCAGGTTCGACGTCAAGCTGGAGATATCAAGTGGTGAGATCGGCATAGCGGCTCCCTGGGTTTCTGAATAGAAATTTATCCAAGCATACGCCGCTTGACCCCGATTCGATTGCCGATTGTGTAAGCGGACGTTGCAAACTTACATTTACATCGCTTGCAGGCTCCGGCCGGGGCGGCAATTGTTCAGGCCCAAGGTCCGCCAGCGAGGATCCCACTGGCCAGGTTCCCGAGCGAAGCGGGCCGACCCCGGGTACGCATGAAAAACGACCCGGGTGCAGACGCACCCGGGTCGTTTTTAGCTATGCGCGACGAGGCGATTTACTCGGTCGTTACGGTCACTTTTTTTGGTACTTTCAGCGAATACGTGGTCGTTTTTTTCACGGTGCGCGCATGCGTATGAGTGCGCTTGTGCGCTTTTGGCTTGGCGGCTGCCTTGACTGCGGCCGCATCGGCCTTGACGACATCTTTGGCAACCTTGGCATCGGCGGAGACATCTGCCTTCACCGCAGCGGCATCGGCCTTGACAACCGCTTTCGCATCCTTGGCATCGGCGGCGATGACGGCGCCTGCCGGGGTCTTGACCGTGGTCGTGGTAACGGTCGTTTGAGCGATGCTCGATGCGCTAGCGAACAAACCAGCGATCAGGATAGCGGTAATTTTGTTCATTGTATTTCCTTTGGTTAAGCCGAGAGCAATAGCGCGTCCCGATTTAGCTGTAACGCGCCAGAATACTGTCCGGTGGACGACAGTTACAAATGATTACGAACACTGAGCCGGCTGACGGTTAGCCGTCGCCCTCTTTCTAGTTCTGGCCGGGCGGGCAAGTGTTCTGGCAGGACCATGTCCCACACCAGGCCCGCGCGCGCCATCAGGCACAAAGTCCCCCAGCCGGGATCCCACTGGCCGGGTTCCAGCGCGAAGCGGGCCGAACCCGGGAATGCGTGATGGTTGTTGTGCCAGGACTCGCCCATCGACACCAGCGAGACGAAGTGGAGATTGCGGCCCTGGACCGCGGCCCCGCCTACTTCGATATGAACTTCCCCGTGATTGTGGGCGAAATAACCCAGCAGCCATTGGCCAAGCGCTCCGGCCAACACGCGCGCGCACACGCCCCAGAATACAAAGGCCCAGCCGCCCCACAGGTAGAACAGCAGTGCCACGGGTACTTGTTGCAGCATCCATGTGCGCTCCAGAAACCGGTAGAAGCGGTCGTCGGCGATGCCAGACTCGATCTCGACGGACGGCGCATTGGCCAGGTCCAGCTGGCAGTGCAATGGCCACCAGAAGTCAGTCAGGATGCCGGCGCCGTGCCGCAGGTAAGGGTGGCAGCGGGCGTGGCGCTGCGCGAAGTCGCGCAGGTCGTGCTGGCGAAGCAGTCCCAGCGGGCCGGCCAGGCCTACCTGCACGCCCAGATACATTAGCAGGTATTCAAGCCATTTGGGACAGCTATAGCTGTTGTGAATCAGCTTGCGGTGATAACCGAGCGAGTAGCCCAGCAGAAGCACGACAAAGGTACTGATCATGAAAAGAAGGATGGCGGCGAGGCTTGCTGTGGCTGCCCCGCCTGCCAGCGCCGCGGCGGCCATGCCAGTAAACCAGAGCGATTTTGCCGGACTGTAGCGGACCTGGCCGATCAAGACGTCGTTGGGGTCGACAGCGCGGGCGCGCAGCAGCGACAGGCCGGACGGTAGGGCAGGGTGGAGCGTTTTCATGAGACGGCCTGGAGTGATTGGATTCACTCCTGCTATCGCAATTGCCGTGCCAGACGCTATATGAGTCCAAGTCCTTGTTTCTTCTACCATTTTTATCTCGACGACAATGCCAGCTGTAAGCCGGCTATACAGTTGGACTCGCGCCGCTATCAAGTTCGCTTACAGCTTGCGGCGGCTTCGTAGTCCGGCTGGTTGATGCTAGAGTGCCGATACACCATTTCAAAGCAAGGCATTTCCCCATGAAGGCATTACTCCGAAACCTCTTTCTCGTGATGGCAGTCTGCGGCAATTCAGCCCAAGCCCAGTCGGTCGCCTTTACCTTCGACGATGGCCCGCAACTGATGGAAACGCCGCGCCTGTCGCCGCAGCAGCGCAATGCCGCCATGCTTGCCGCGCTGGCCAAACACAAGGTCAAGGCGGCCCTGTTCGTCACGGTCGCCAACGGCGCCAATCGCCCCGAAGGCCTGGCCATGGCGCGCGCATGGGGCGAGGCCGGCCACGCGGTCGGCAACCATACGATGACGCACCTCGACTTGAACAACGCGGCCGTCACACTGGCCCAATACCAGAAGGAAGTGCTCGACTGCGACGCGCTCATCAGTACCTTGCCGGGCTACCAAAAATGGCTGCGCTTCACCTTTCTGCGTGAAGGCAACACGCCGGAAAAGCGCGACGGCATGCGCGCCTTCCTGGCCCAGCAAGGCTATCGCAATGCCTACGTGTCGCTCGATACCAGCGACTGGCGGCTGGAGGAGAAACTGGTCGGGGGCAATTTACAATGCGGTTGGCGGCTAAGCGAGCTATGCGGACTACGGATTGGGCTGCCTGTCGGCCCCCTCAGTCACTTTCTTCTCTCGTCCTGACTTCCATTTCGAGTAAAAATAAGTTCCTCCGGAGATGGCACCCACTGCAGTCGCAACAGACGCAATCACGGGAGCGGCGGCTACGATTAATGGTGTGCTGCTTATTCCAAGAGCTATCGCAATGGCGCTAAGCCCGGTCGGAGCGGCCATACTGGCCCCTGCGGCCACAACCCCGGAAGTGATCCCAAGTCCCATGGAGACGTTTTCCACCCGATCCGCTAAGATCTTGTGGGGCGGAGCGAGCTGGGAGTTCACCGTGCTGCTTTCAGTGCGCTGATCCGGATCTTCATCGTTTGTCTGACTTGCCTTGCCTGCGTTTCCTGCGCCCGCAGGCTCTTCCAATAGAAGCGCCTCGATCAGACGAATCGCTGTGGACAGCGGTACGTTGCCGTGTTCGATCTGTTCGATCAGTCGAAAGGCGTTTGCAGGTTCGATCAGATTTTTCTCTACCAGCTCCCGGAGAGAAATTACGAATGCTGTCCGATCGTCCGATGTAACACTTTCCACATTCTCCTTGGCTTCGGCAGTCCTAGCCTCAGCTCGGTAGCGCGTCAGAAGTTCCGCCTTTCTTCCTTCTGCCATCGCTCCGTTTCGGAAAGCGCGAACGATCCCGTAGGCCGCGGCCGCCGAAACAACCGATGTTCCGACGATCCATCCGACTGGCGTGGCCGCAGCAGCGGTGATTCCCATCCAACTCGCCGCGGCGGACACGGCAAAGATGGACTTGGCACCAGCAGCTGTCGCAACCGTTCCCGCCGCTGCCGCACCCAACCCTGCAGCCATGACGGTCACGCCCCCTTCAGCGAGAATCCTGGCTTTATCTTGAGGATGCTTCTCCAGGTCGTCAATCATTCGAAGAAGCTGCTTCTTCGACAGTTTAGGAATTGTTTTCATTGGAGGAAGATGGGCCTGACGCACCGGTTAGGACGACCTGAAACAGCGCAATGAAAAGCGAGAAGAAAGCTTTGGCGATTTCGATCAAGTCTTGACCAATGTCGATCGGCTGGCTCGTTCTCGACACGTCTGTCCCTGCACTTTTCAGGTCAAGGCGGTGCCCAGAAATAGCGCCGATGGATACCCCCAGGACAGTCGCGACTGGTGCAAGGAAGGGCCCAATAAGCGGAACGCCGGAAATAAGCACCGCGACACCAGCACCTAGCGCGATGCCGATTGCGAGGTTTCTGTGTGCGTTGACGAATTCGATCAGTTTCACCACGATCAAACGTCCAATGTCGATCACGCGGCCACCAGCTTCGACGGTGGCTTCCATGAGGGATTTCAGCCGGATTGCCGCTTCCGCCGATAGCCCACTTGCGCGCAACCAATGAAAGAAATCTGTATCGGAGACTGCGCCGGCTTCTGCTGAAAGAAGTACAAATTCAAGTTCTGCAGTCGCGGCGTTCATTTTCTGAGTGGCCAAATTCTCTCCTGGGATGATTGATCGTCAATTGATTTCATATACAGAAAGTTAGTGTACGCATAGTGTTTCTCGCTGTCCACGGGTTGCTGTCGGCGAGCATTCGCTGGCGGTAGCGAGATCACAAATAAGGGGAGTGTCGAGCGACGGCAGCATCGCTCAAGGCAAACCGTAGCATGCAAATTAAATAATAATTTATTACTATTTACCAATTGCTATTTTGTGGTATAATGCAACTTGGAGAATTCGCCAACCGACTTCAGAGCGCTGATACCGCAGGAGTAACCCGCATGTTCGACCTGCTCACCCGTTTTGCACAGGATACACGCCTGCTTCAGCTGACGACTCCCCTGGGCGGCGACAAGCTGATTGTCGAATGCATGCGCGGAGAGGAAGGGTTGAGCCAAAGTTACGAGCTCAAGCTTAACGTCTTATCGACGGACGCGGCCATTTCGGCTAGATCGCTGCTCGGACAGCCCGTGCTATTAGAGCTACTGACTGCGAAAAGCCGCGATGACTTGCGTCCTTTCCACGGCCATATCACATCGGTAGAATCGCTGAAGGCCGATGGAGGCTTCGCTCGTTATGCGATTACGCTGGGGCCCTGGTATGCATTTCTGGTTAACGGCCGCGACAGCCGAGTTTTCCAAGACAAGAACGTCTCCGAAATCCTTGACGCCATTTTCGGCGGTTGGCAAGCGCTCGGCAAACTGGCGCCGGCGTGGCGTTTTGATTTGCTCGACCCGAGCGTCTATCCAAAGCGCAGCCTAACGACTCAGTACCAGGAAAGTAACCTGGCGTTCGCCGAGCGATTGATGGCCGAGGAAGGCTTGTTTTACTACTTCGAGCATACGGGGGATGCAGAAAGCCCTAGTCTCGGCAGCCATACGATGGTGATCGCTGATCACAACGGTACCTTCAAACCGAACTCGCAGGCGCGGATCAATTTCACCCAGCCTGGCGCCGTGATGAAGGAAGACAGTATCGACCGCTGGAGAACTGAATTTAGGTTGCGTACCAATGCCGTTGAAGTGCGAAGCTGGGACTATCGCTCCACGAACGACCGCCCGGTCAGTTCAGTCAGCGCGGCTATCGATAATGGCACGACCCTGACCAGCCACGATACGCCTGGTGCGTATGCGTATGGGACACGCGAGCAAGGCCAGCGCATTGCAGATAGCCAGATTCAGGCGTTTGATACGGCGCGCGAAACGCATATCGGCGCCGGAACTGTGCGCACGCTCGCGCCCGGCACGACTTTCACCTTGCACGGCCAAGCCCAACTCGACCGTGCCGACGGCGACGTCGAGCGCACCTTCATCGTGCGGCGTGTGGTCCACCTGGCCCACAATAATCTGAGCATGGAAACCAAGGCGGCGGTGAACAGGTTGCTCGGTCCAAGCCCTCTCAACGCTCTCATCGATGCAGAAAGTGGGGGTAGCCTGCATGCCACAGGCGTTGAAAAAGGCGATCGGCCGGTGTATCGCAATCGTATCGACGCGATCCGCAGTAACGTCCCGTTCCGCAACAGTACGGTCGGAGGGCACGGACTGCTGCTCAACCCTCGACCCAGCGTACAAGGCCAGCAAACCGCAATTGTGGTCGGCCCAGCGGGATCAGTGATTCATACCGACCGCGACCACCGCATCAAAGTGCAATTCCACTGGCAGCGCGGCGCTGCCGATGGCGACCTTAGCCACAGCCGTTTGAACCATCCTGCGCCGGCCGGCCACACTGGGGCGCCGGCCAACGAGCAAGCTGGTACATGGGTACGAATTGCAACGCCGATGGCCCCGATTGCCGGGGCCAACTGGGGCTCGACGGCAGTACCCCGGGTAGGTTCCGAAGTGCTGATCGACTTCATCGACGGCAATATAGACCGCCCGGTCGTCATTGGCAGTCTCTACAACGGTCAAGGCCAAGCCGACGCCCAGAATAATGCGGTTGTCCAAGGCGCTGGCGTGGCGACCGGTAACGCGTCGGCATGGTTTCCTGGCGAAAGTGGCGCGCATGCCCACCCAGCGGTACTGTCCGGATTCAAGAGCCAGGCCATGCAGACCAGTCAAAGTGGCACTGGGGGCTATAGCCAACTAGTGTTCGATGACAGTAAGGGGCAGGCGCGCGTGGTGCTGCAACGGCACGCCGGTCCGCACAAGGGCACGGCCGAACTCAATCTCGGCCACTTGATTCATCAGACAGACAACCAGCGCCTTCAGGCAGCGGGCTTTGGCGCTGAGCTAAAAACCGAGCACGCTGCGTCCTTGCGCGCTGGCCTGGGCTTGCTGATTTCGACAAACGCGCGAAACAACGCCAGCGGCAGTCAGCTCGATTCAAGCGAAGCGCAATCACAGACCGAGACGAGCCATGAACTGCAACTCGCTATGGCTACGACAGCGCAGAAGCATAATGCGCAACTCAAAGACGAACAAGGCAGAGTTGAAAAGGCGCCAAAAATGCTGCCCGCGATCGCGGGATCTGCCCACAGCATTGAGGTTCTCGAGACCGCAGGTAGCGGAAGGAACGGCGAAGCGTCAACCGGCGGCACAGGCCGCGTCACGGCGTACAGCGAGCCACAAATGCAGTTGTCGAGCCCGTCCGGAATTGTGGCAGGCACACCTGCGAGCGTGATTGTGACGGCTGGTAATACCAGCGGCATCAGCGCCGCACAAGACATCAATTTTGCGGCGCAGGGCAACAGTTACTACACGGTCAAAGCTGGAATTAGCCTGTTCACGTATGGCAAGGCCAGCAATAAGGACAAACCGAACCAGGAAGCCGGAATTAAGCTGCATGCAGCCACTGGCAAGGTCAGCAGTCAGAGCCAGTCAGATGAGACCCGCATCACGGCGGACAAGACCATCACAGTTGCGAGCGTCACGAAGAGCGTCAGCATGGCTGCCAAGGGGCACGTGCTGCTCACGGCGCAGGGGGCGTTCATCAAACTGGAAGGCGGCAACATCATGATTCATGGGCCAGGGAAGATCCAGTTCAAGGCGACCATGAAAGAATTGACCGGGCCGTCCTCAAACAGCACTGCTTTCCCTCAGTTTCCGCAGACCGTATTGAACATCAAACGAAAAAAAGGGTATCGTTTTTCGTTTTAGCGATTGCGTTACACAACCGAAGAAAAATTCAATGCTAATTAGCCCCCCATTTCTGCCTGCTGTAAATGGCGTCGGGACCGATGCGTGGTTCGATACAGCGATGGCTATGCCGCCCAATCGCGAAGGCGCCTATCCAGTCACAAGCAATCTCGGCTGGCACGGTGGGATACACCTGGAGGCACCACAGGCCAACGGCGTGCATCTTCCAGTCCGGGCGATTGCAGATGGGACTGTTGTCTTTGTGCGGCAACCCACTGCGGTAAATCCAGATCCCGCGCATCCACTCAACTATTCCGGGGGGCAACACGTAGCTGGATGGACCAGCGACGGCTGCGTCATCATTCGGCATGATACTGAAATTGGAGAAGGTGAAGGCGGGGTCATACGCTATTTCTCCGTGTATATGCATTTGCAAGAGATTCAAGACAAGATAGCGTCGAAGAAGATTTTCAGGAAAGACAAAATCGGCAATAGCGGTCTGATCTACGGGAAGCCAGGTCGAATTCATTTGGAAATTATCTGTGATGATGAAAATGTCGGGAAGATCGTCGGGCGCGCCGGCGGAGACCTAGCTATTACAGAAAATGGCCGCAGCACCACAATCTACGGCGATATGCACTTTCACTTGCCTGCTGGGACTCGCTTCATGTCAGCAGCCCCTGGCCCTGCTGCCGCAGGCACCGCTGCACCGACCGTAGTCCATACTTCTACAGACGAGATGTTTGTGGGCGTGCGGTTTGGAGGGCACGGCTTCAATAGTTCATACGATAAAGACGGCTTGGCGATAGGGACAACGCTGCAGGAAAACGATTATGAATACGAGTTATTTACAAAGGCCTCCAAAGCAAGCTCGGCCAGACCAAGCGCTGCGTTCGAACTGCTGCGTTTTGGCCGAATCATAAAAGCTGGGGAACTCCCGCTAACAAATGCTTCGAACTGGCGAAAGATAAACTATCCAGGCGGGCAGGGATTTGTCGATCTCGCGTTACCCGATATCCACAAATTTTCTGACGCCGACTTCCCGCATTGGCGCGGCTGGAGTTTGATCGATGACAGCGCAGATATGGATAGCCGTGTTGACTCCCCAACGATCAAGTCTTGGCTAGATGTGGACAAGAATGGTGCGGTTTCGGCCTCCGAGTCGCTATCAGCGCTCGCCAACCCAATAATTCAGACGAAATTGAATGGAGTTATTTGCAAAATTCCAACGGAGTGGGAAAGCGCGACAATTGACAAGAGGTGGGGCTGGTTGAAGGAAGAAAGCGCATCAAATTTCGAAGTTCTGAGTTCCGACGATTTCGCAGAACTAAAAAAGCACATTGAAGCTTTGACGTTTTGGGAGGCGGCTAGTGCACAACTCGAAGGCCTTAGCCCGACCCATTGGCACTTTCACCCCGCTGAATTTATTCGTCATTTTCGAAAATGTGGTTGGTTAAGCGAAAATGAATTATTTCAGTCGATTCCGGTTTCGGCAAAGAAGTTGTCAGGCCTTGTTTTTCATCAGGAGAATATTGGATCAGCCGGCGTGATTCAGCCGCGAATTGCACGCTGGAAGTTGCCGCTCAATCGTGCGTTAAGAAAATACAACATGGACCAACCTTTGCGGCGTCTGTATTTTTTCGCCAATGTGTGGGAAGAAACCGGCTACCTTCGCCTAATGGTGGAGGGTAACGGTTCCCAGGCGAGTTATGCGCCGTGGTTTGGACGTGGACTCATTCAATTGACCCACCTTTCAAATTACAAATGGTACGGTAAGTACCGCGGATTTCCCTCAACTTTAACGTCAGGGCCGTACGAAGAACTTGGTTGGAACCCGGATCTACTCATTTCACAAAACGACGACAACTGTATCGATACGGCTGTGTATTGGATCAACCCATCTGCAACTGCAATAGGGAAAAATATTTTGCGCGAAGCAGACACGGGGTATTCGCAAGCGACCAGCATGCAGACCGCGAAAGGTACGAACGGTAACGTCGCTACAAAAAACCTCAATGGGCTCGATGGTAGGCTGCAAATAGCTGTATACCTAAAACATGCCTTGCTCGATGCGGTTCGCGAGGGAAATACGGAATCAATGACCTTTGCCTGGCGCAAAAGCAGCGCGAAGACCGGGACTTCGGTCGTCAACGGGCAGGTCAAGCACTTTTACGAAGACTTTACGCATACTATCGATGTGAACATTACTCCTCGGAGACCTAACCTATGAAACTGCTTCTTTGTCTAATTTTTTTCTCTTCGGTGGTTTCGGCGTGCCCCGCTGAAGGTAAGCTTCCGGTTGATGCGCTACAAATGCTCTATCGGAATCAGGAAGTCATGGAATACGTCTGTGTTGGAAACCCGACCTGCGACGAAAGCGAGTTCCTGGCCAATCTCGATGTAAAAGAAATAAATCTAAGTTCTAGTCCTGATAAAAAAATCAGTGCTGTTCTGGTCGAGCCGACTAAAAAAGGACGGCAATATTTTTCCGCTGTTTTCGTAAAAAATGCATGCGAGTCTCAAATGGTTTTTTCGCCCGACACCAGTCTGAGCGGCCTAAAAATAATGACCGCTAGCAAAAATCGTTTCTATATCTTGCGTGGCACAGAACGTGATTCCACCGAGTCATGGAAGGAAACCGACTACGGATACGATAGCAAACTGAAACAGTATACGGAAATTAAAACGCGGTGTTTTCGCGAAAAAAATGGGAAGTCAGTAGCGATAAAATGTGATGCCTAGCTTGCTCTTCCAGATGAGCGGCACACTTGCCCCGCAGCGCCCTTGGATTCTATCTTGTCAGGCCTTTGGCCCGAGTACTCTTCTGTCATTTGTGGATAGAGCTCGCGCTATCCACACGTTGAACTGAGCATTGACGGGCGTTGCGAGTGTCGGCGTAATCGGCGCTGGTTCGGCAAGTTTTCCCTCTGTTGATGATGCGTGTGCATCGATGGTTGCGTGCGAAAAGAGTATGGCGCCAACTGGCCTGCGCGTGAAGGTGATGTAGTTCGAAGGTCCATGACGTCCTGTCGCGATGCGCGTCACACTGGTAAGCGGTAAATCGACGGCGTTATTGACCTGACTGGCGTTCGTCACGTTGGTA
>JAZKCA010000084.1:0-31645 GCA_040388275.1 Pseudomonadota bacterium | reverse complement strand
GAAGGTGCCGACCGGGTTGCAGTTCAAGTTCTGGCCGACAGGCGTGAAGTTGTACTGGTAGGTCGCGCTTTCGTTCACGCACGAGAAGGTGTACGTGCCGTTGACGTTTTGCAGGAACGCGTTGTAGATCTTGTTCTTGTTCATGTCCGCACCGAACTTGAGCTCGTGGTTGCCCACGGACCAGTTGGCGCCTGCGTACAGGTCGATGGTATCGGTGGCCAGCACATTGTTATGACGGCTCAGCTCGGTACCCATGTTGATGAAACGGGCAGCCGATTGCGGCACGCCGTCCGGGGTCGGGCCGCTGAAGCTCAGGCCGATCGACGGCAGGCGCGCGTTATTCTTCGGGATCGAGTCATAGGTGCGGCTCGATGCCTTCAGTTCGGTCGAGAAGGTCGGGGTCCAATCCGAAAATACCTGGGCCACAATGGTCTCGATCGTCTTCTGCTGCGAATAGAAGTAGGAATTGAGGGAAACACCGCTGGCCGACACGCCAGGGAACTGCGGCTCTGCCTGCGAGGTCTTCGAGTAGCGCGCCATCATGCGGTGGTCGTCGCTAATGTTCCAGTCCAGTTTCAGCAGGTTCTCGCGCACGGTCAGCGCGGTGCCTGCAGGCACATCGGTGGTGCCGGCGTCGAAGCCGTAGGTGTTCTGCGCGATATTCTGCGCGCCAGTGATGGCCGACTGCGGGATGTTGACCGTGGTGCCGGCGGTCGAGCCGATCGGGCCGAAGTCCGGGGCGGTACGGGTAGAGACGAATTCTTCGGACAGCGCGAAGAAGAACAGCTTGTCCTTGACCAGCGGTCCGGAGACCCACGCGCCCTTGGTGGTTTCCTTGAACCGAGGCGGCGCGCTGTAGGTATCGGTGGTGGCGTTGTAGCGGTCGCCTGCCAGTTTGTCGTTACGGAACACGAAGTAGCCAGCGCCCTTCCAGGTGTTGGTACCGGACTTGGTGACGGCGTTGATGTTCGCGCCGGTGTAGCCCTTCTGAGTCACGTCGTAGTTGGCCACGTTAACCTGTACCGACTGGATCGCTTCGATCGAGATCGGCTGGCGCGCGGTCGGGCTACCGTTCGACTCGAGGCCGAAGGTGTCGTTCACGGCCACGCCGTCAATGGTCATCGAATTGAAGCGCGAGTTCTGGCCGGCGACGGAGATTTCACCGCGCTCTTTGTCGGTCTGCGAAACGCGAGGATCGGAACGGGCGTAGTCCTGCAGGTTACGCTGGATCGATGCCTGGGTCAGGATCTCGGTGGCGCCGATGGAGGTGCCCGAACCCATGGTGGTGCGTGCGAATTTTTCCGAGCGTGCTGCCGAACCGGTCACGGTCACGGACTGGATCGGTGCGCCCAGGGTGGCGTCCACGGCGGCCGTTTCGGCCAGCTGCGTGTACACGCCTTCGCGCTTTTCGGTAACGCCGTTCTTGGTGATGATGATCGTGTACGGACCGCCGGTACGCAGACCGCGGGCCACATAGCGGCCTTCGGAGTCGGTCACGACGTTGCTCACGGAACCGGACTCAGTGTGAACGATCGAAACCGTTGCACCGCCGGCAGGCTTGCCGTCGGCGCCCGAAATGCGGCCGCCAATAGCCGAGGTGGTGTTCTGTGCGAAAGTCGGCGCTGCCGACAACGCGATGGACAAGGCCAGCGCCAGCTTGGTCAGCTGAATCCGTTTGTGATTGATCATTGTATAACCCCAAAAAAAGCTAATTTTATGTGGGAACCCCTGACGAAGTTCCCTCTGTACATTGCTGCAATGCTGCGGGGAAGCGCTTGAAACGATTCCCCTTTCCTTCAGTTTCGAAAACTTGCCACTATCTGCCTGCGGTATGACACGGCGATGACGACTGTGAATTTCCTGCCAAGCTTAGGCTATCGATCAACTATGCATTAACGCCCTCGGCCTGACAAATACCATTTCGTTTAGGCATTTATACGAGAAACATATAAATTCGCTAACAGAACGCGATTTAATGACCTAAATTACCGCTTTGCCCGGTGAGAACATCTAGGAGCGATTATAAAGGAGCCATTCTGACGAGAAATCCTTTCGCCCCGATTTTCGACAAAGGTTGGGCCCGGCACGCAAATGTGTAGCGGGCAGACCACAGAGTTATTCAGACGGAACTTTTTGATCTTACGCAAATGACATTACGAGGTGAGAATCTTGCATTCCCGGCAGCCTTGCACTGCCGGGAAGCCGGCGTTAGCGCTTGATGGCGCTCGCCGCCAGTGCCGCGATGTTCGCTTCGAACGCCGCGTAGCGCTCGTCGAGCTGGCGCACCAGGCGTTTCTTGTCGTCCGCGGCCAGGAAGGCATAGCGCAGGCCGTTGTAGGACGCCTTCTTGATTTCGGCGTAGCCGGGCTTGTAGCGGCTGGCGAACAGCATGTATTCCTGCGCCAGCGTGTGGCGGGTGACACCGGCGTCGTCGGTGGAAATCACATACGGCACGCCGTACTGGCGGTACAGGGTCAGCGGATGGTTTTCGCCCTTGACGCCGGAAATGAAGGCATTGCTGGTCAGGTTGATCTCGACGGCGATGTCGCGCGCGCGCATGGTCTTGATAATCCCCAGGACGTTCGACTCGTGCGCCAGGTCGAGGCCATGGCCGATGCGGGCCGCGCCGGCCACGTTGATGGCCTGGTCGATGTGGAAGCGCAAGCCGTCCGGCGGCACGTCGCCCAGCGCCAGCTCGCCGGCGTGCAGCGCCAGCTTGACGCCCGGATAGCGGCTCTTGAGGAACCTGAACATCTTCATGTGCAGCGTGTAATCGCGCATTGAGACGGCCTGGCTCTCCTGGCCGACGATATTGACGCCGACGATCAGCGGGCTCTTGCCGGCCGCCTTGAAGGCCGACAGCATCGACGAAAACACCTGCGACGGCGCCAGCAGGCGCAATACATAGGCCTGGTAGCGCATGGTGAACTGCGCGTCGTCGATGCCGGCGGCGGCGCTGGCGGTGCGCGCCACGAAGTCGTCCAGGTTCTTGTTGAAGGTCGAATCCTGCTCGAGCACCGCGCTCCAGTTGCGCATGGTCTCGTCGAGCGCGGCGTCGCTGGCGCCGGCCTGCAACATGCTGGTGTCGAAATCGGCGTTGGCGGCAAACGGCGCCAGCTTGAACATGGTTTCGATATAGCCGATGTTTTCCTGGACCGCGCGCTTTTTCAGCTCCTGCAGGCCTTCGGCGAAGTTATTGTTCGAGACCGCGCCGAAAAAACCGAAGGTCTGGAAGAACTGGCGGTCGGGCGGCGGCTGGATCGCGCCGTGGTTGTCGAAGTCCTTGCTCGACCAGCGCTGCAGCAGCTCGCGGTAAACATGGTCGTCGGCCAGCACTGCGGCCGTGCCCAGGCAGGTGCGCTCGGCGGGCTTTTTGGCGCGTTCGGCCGCCACCGCGTCCTTGTCGGTCACGATGCGGTAGCTTTGCTTGTCGACGCAAAAGCCCTGCTTGTCGAGCCAGTCGACGTACTGCTCGGCGTAGATCGCGCCCGAATAATGGTGGTGCAGGTCGGCGCCCTTGGGCATCTGCGAGAAGAACAGGGTCAGTTCGGCGGTTTTCGGCTCGGCGCCGGCCACCAGGCGCGCCAGGTGGCGCGCGGTGGCCGCTTCGTTGGCCTTGGGCGAAGCGGCATGCGCGCTCGCCGCCACAGCCAGGGCAATCAGCAGGCTGCTCGATTTGATGATCATCGGTGTTCTCTCGTAGGTGGGTAGGCCAGTGTTTACGACGCCTGCCGCCGGTGCACCAGGCGCCCGCAGGCATAGGTGGCATCGATGGCGCGGTCGTCGCCCAGCAGCGCCAGCGCAAACAGCAGTTCCTCGAGGTTGTTGCAGCGTTCCGTGCGGCGCGCCAGCAGCGGCGTCGCCTTCGGGTCGAGCACGATGAAGTCGGCCTCGGCGCCCGGCACAAAATTACCGATCGTCCCTTCGAGTTGCATGCTGCGTGCAGCGCCCAGCGTGGCCAGGTAAAACATGCGCACGGCGGGCAGGTAGCTGCCTTTCAAGCGTGCTACTTTATAGGCTTCATTCATTGTTTGCAACATCGAGAACGAGGTCCCGCCGCCCACGTCGGTGGCCAGCGACAGCGCCACGCGCGCCGCGTCGGCCTTCTCGAAATCGAACAGGCCCGAGCCGAGGAACAGGTTCGAGGTGGGGCACACCGCCGCCGCCGCGCCCGATTCGGCCATGCGCGCGAAATCGCGCTCATCGAGCCAGATGCAGTGCCCGTACATGGCGCGCTGGCGCAGCAGGCCATAACGGTCGTACACGTCCAGGTAGCTGCGCGCCTGCGGGAACAGCGAACGGACCCAGTTGCATTCGTCCGGGTTTTCCGACACGTGGGTCTGGATATAGGTGTCCGGGTAGGCCGCCGCCAGCTCGCCCGTCAGCTGCAGCTGCGCCTCGGTCGACGTGGGCGCGAAGCGCGGCGTGATCGCGTACATGGCGCGCCCCTTGTTATGCCACTTCTTGATCAGCTCTTCGGAGTCGCGGGTGCCGCTTTCGGCCGTGTCGCACAGGAAATCGGGGCAGTTGCGGTCCATCAGGATCTTGCCGGCGGCCATGCGCAGATTGCGCGCGGCGCTCGCTTCGAAGAAGGCGTCCACCGATTCGCGGTGCACGGTGCAATACACCATGGCGGTCGTGGTGCCGCAGCGCAGCAGTTCGTCGAGAAAAAAATCGGCGACTTCGCGCGCGTGCGCCGGGTCGCCGAACTGGCGCTCCGTCGGAAAGGTGTAGGTTTCCAGCCAGGGCAACAGGCCGGGCGCCGGCGACGCGATCATGTCGGTCTGCGGGAAATGCAAATGGGTATCGATGAAGCCGGGCACGATCAGCTTGCCGCGATAGTCGTGCACGGGGGTGCCCGGGGGCAGGCTGGCGTGCAGCGCGGCGTAGTCGCCGGCCGCCTTGACGGCGCCGCCGTCGACCACCAGCAAGCCATCTTCGTGCCAATCGATGGCGTCGCCGCCGAACGCGGGATCGGCGTGGAAGTGCAGCAAGCTGGCGCGGTAGGCTTGCAGTTGGTCGGGTGTTGCTGTTGACATTGGATCTCTCGGATTACGTTTTGTAAGAGGCTACCACTTGCAGCCTTGACGTGGGGGAGGCCAGCGCAAGCTGCGCGGCGTGCTCCCACACCAACAGGAGCTGGGCCGCCACGGAGGCGGCGATCACCGCCGGCGCCTTGTTGGCGATGCCGGGCAGGCCGACCGGGCACACCATGGCCTCGATGCGGGCCGGGTCGAAGCCGCGCTCGCGCAGGCGGTGCTCGAACTGGCGCCGCTTGGTCCTGGAGCCGATCAGGCCGAACCAGCCCACGTCGGGGCGCGCCATGATCGCTTCGGCCAGGCGCTGGTCGAGCGCGTGGCTGTGCGTCATGACCAGGTAGGAAGCGCCCGGCGGCGCGGCCGCGACCAGCGCTTCGGGAATATCGCTGGCCTCCATCGTGACGTTGTCCGGCAGTTCGGATGGAAACATGTCCTCGCGCTCGTCGACCCAGGTGACCTTGCACGGCAAGTAGGCCAGCGCGCGCACGATGGCCAGGCCCACATGGCCGGCGCCAAACAGCACCAGCTGCTCGCGCGGCGCCGCCACCAGGTCGGCCAGCCAGCGCCGTCCGTCCTGCTCCTGCATCAGGTGGGTGCCGCGTTCGCGCGAAAAAACCGGCGCGCCGCTACCCCACAGGAAGCGGCCGTCGGCGTCCAGCAGCGTGCTGTCGGGGGCGCCGTCAAGCGCCACCAGGCGCCAGCTGTCGTCCTGGCGGCGCGCTGCCAGCAGCGACATCTGCGCGGGGTCGGCCAGCTCGAAAGCCAGGTGCACCACGCCGCCGCAGCACTGGCCCAGGCTGGGGCCCAGCGCAAAGCGTTCGATATGGCGCGGCCGGCCGTCCTGCAGCATCGCGCGGGCGATCTCGATGGCACGCATTTCAAGGTGGCCGCCGCCGATGGTGCCGTCCAGGCGCGCAGCTGCAACGCGCATTTTGGCGCCCGCTTCGCGCGGACCGGAACCCTCGACCAGCGCCACCGTCACCAGCACGGCGGCGCTTGCGCAGGGTTGCGACAGCCACCCGTCCATCAGGCCGCCTTCGGCATTGCCGCCTCGACCGCCGCGATGGCGTCGAGGATCGCTTCGCTGGTCGCGGGCGCGTTCAATGGCGGATTGACCTGGTGGCCGCCGACGCTGGAAACGGCGTCGCGGATCGCGAAGAACACCGAGAACGGCAGCAGCAGCGGCGGCTCGCCGACCGCCTTGGAGCGGTGGATGCTGTCCTCGACGTTGCTGTTGTCGTACAGGCGCACGCGGAAATCTTCTGGACAGTCCGACACGCCGGGAATCTTGTAGGTCGACGGCGCGTGGGTCATCAACTTGCCGGCCGGGTTCCACCATAGCTCCTCGGTGGTGAGCCAGCCCATGCCCTGGATGAAGGCGCCTTCGACCTGGCCGATGTCGATCGCAGGATTGAGCGACCTGCCGGCGTCGTACAGGCAGTCGGCGCGCAGCAGCTTCCATTCGCCGGTCAGGGTATCGACCACCACCTCGGCCACTGCCGCCCCGTAAGCGAAATACGAGAACGGATTGCCGCTCATGGTCTTCGGATCCCAGTGCAAATTGGGCGTGGCGTAGAAGCCGTCCGACCATAGCTGCACCCGCGCCAGGTAGGCCTTCTGGACCAGCACGCAGAACGGCACCTTATGGCCGTTGACGTGCACCATGTCGGCCGCAAACAGCACCGCGCCGGCCTCGCCGCCATACAGCTTGACGGCGTAGGCGGCCAGGCGCTCGCGGATCTGGCGCGCCGCATCCTGGGCCGCCTTGCCGTTCAAATCGGCGCCGGTGGAAGCGGCCGTGGCCGACGTGTTGGCCACCTTGCTGGTGTCGGTCGCGGTGGCGCGCACATGCGACATGTCCACGCCCAGTTCATGGGCGACGACCTGCATCACCTTGGTATTGATGCCCTGCCCCATTTCGGTGCCGCCGTGGTTGACCAGGATCGAGCCATCCACGTAGACGTGCACCAGGGCGCCGGCCTGGTTCAGGTGGGTGACGTTGAAGGCGATGCCAAACTTGACCGGCGTGAGCGCCAGGCCCTTTTTCAGCACCGGGCTGCCGGCATTGAAAGCGTTGATGGCAGCGCGGCGCGCGCGGTACTCGCTGGTTTCCTCGAGCTCGGCGCTGAGCGCATGGATCACATTGTCGACGATGACCTGGCCGTACGGGGTGACGTTGTCGCTATCGGTGCCGTAAAAATTGAGGCGCCGGATATCGAGCGCGTCGCGCCCCAGGTTGCGCGCGATTTCGTCGATGATGTATTCGATGGCGATGGCGCCCTGCGGTCCGCCGAAGCCGCGAAACGCGGTGTTCGACTGGGTATTGGTCTTGCCGCAGGCGGCGCGGATATCCACGTCCGACAGGTAATAGGTATTGTCGAAGTGGCAGACCGCGCGCGTGGCGACGGGCCCGGACAGGTCGGCCGAATAACCGGCGCGGCTGACCATGTCGACCCTGGCGGCGATGATCTTGCCATCGTCGCCGTAACCGACTTCGTATTCGTAGTGGAAGCAGTGGCGCTTGCCGGTGACGAGCATGTCGTCGTCGCGGTCGGCGCGCAGCTTTACCGGGCGCTTGAGCTTTGCCGCGGCGATGGCCGAAGCAGCGGCCCACATGGCCGACTGCGATTCCTTGCCGCCGAAGCCGCCGCCCATGCGCCGGCATTCGACCACGATGTTATGCGAGTGCACGCCGAGCGCATGCGCGACCACGTGCTGCATTTCGCTCGGGTGCTGGGTCGAGCACAACACCAGCATGCCCTGGTCTTCCTTCGGGATTGCGTACGAGATCTGGCCTTCGAGGTAGAACTGCTCCTGGCCGCCCACATACAGCTCGCCCTTGACCGAATTGGGCGCCGTATCGAAGGCGGCCTGGTAGTCGCCGCGTGTCAACTGCATCGGCGGCAGCACATACGATTTGGCGGCGCGCGCGGCCTGCGGCGTGAGGATGGCCGGCAGCTCCTCGTAGCTGACCTTGGCCAGGCGGGCGGCGCGGCGCGCATGGTCGTGCGTGTCGGCCACGACGATGAAGATCGGCTGGCCCACGTACATGACCAGGCCGTCGGCCAGGATCGGATCGTCGTGGATGATCGGGCCGCAGTCGTTGGTGCCGGGGATGTCGGCGACCGTGTACACGGCCACCACGCCGGCGCTGGCGCGCACCGGCGCCAGGTCGAGGGCGGTGATGTTCGCGTGCGCCTTGCTCGACAGGCCGAGCGCGGCGTGCAAGGTGCCCTGCACTTCGGGGATATCGTCGGTATAGGTGGCCTGGCCGAGCACGTGCAGCGCGGCCGATTCGTGCGGGCGCGACAGGCCGACGCCGGTCCATGCCGCGGTTTTGATCTGAGGTACGCCTGCGTCGTTCATATGAATCTCCTTAGGCGCGCACGGCGAAAGCGTTGACCGCGGCGGTCGCCAGCGGAGCGTTGGTGCGCGTCTCGAACCAGAAGCGGCGCAACAGGTTCTGGGCCGCCTTCATGCGGTAGGTGCTGGACGCGCGCATGTCCGACAGCGGCGCGTAATCCTGGGCCATTACGGCCATGGCCGCAGCCAGGTTTTCCTCGCTCCACGGCTGGCCGGTCAACAGCGCTTCGGTGGCGCTGGCGCGCTTGGGCGTGGCGGCCATGCCGCCAAAGGCGATGCGCGCCTCGGTAATGACGTCGCCGTCGAAACGGAAGGCGAAGGCGGCGCACACGGCCGAAATATCCTGGTCGAAGCGCTTGGCCAGCTTGTAAGTGCGAAAGCGCACGCCGCCCTGCGGCAGCGGCACCCGCACCGACTGCACGAATTCGTCAGGACGCATGTCCTTCTTCTGGTAAGCGAGATACAGGTCTTCCAGCGCCAGCACGCGTTCGCCGGCGGGGCCGCGCAATACCACCTGGCTGCCCAGGGCGATCAGCCACGGCATCGAATCGCCGATGGGCGAACCGTTGGCGACGTTGCCGCCCAGGGTGCCGGCGTTGCGGATCGGCAGCGACGCGAAGCGCTGCCACATCTCGGACAATTGGTCCGGATAGTGTTTGCACACGGCCTGGTAAGCGTCTTCCAGGGTGACGGCCGCGCCGATGTCGAGCATGCCGTCGGCCTCGGAGACGCCCTTGAGCGCGTCCACATGACCGAGGTAGATGATGTCGCCCAGGTCGCGCATCTGCTTGGTGACCCACAGGCCGATATCGGTGGAGCCGGCCAAGAGCGTCGCGTGCGGGTGGGCCGCGCGCAGGCTGACCAGTTCATCGAGCGTGCGCGGGGCATGGAAATGCTGGCCGGCAGCCGAATAGGTCGCTGCGCTGTCGCGCTGCAAAGGCGCCAGTTGCGCGGCGACGGCGGCACGGTCAAAAGCGACGGCGGGCAGTTCGCCCATGCGCATGGCGGCGTCGATGATCGGGCGATAGCCGGTGCAGCGGCACAGGTTGCCGGACAAGGCATCGTCGACCTGGCAGCGGGTCGGCTTCTTGCCGTCCTGTTTCAGGTACATGCCCCACAGCGACATGACGAAGCCGGGGGTGCAAAAGCCGCACTGGGAGCCGTGGCATTCGACCATGGCCTGCTGGACCGGGTGCAGCTCGCCGCCGGCCTGTTGCAAGTCTTCGACCGAGAACAGGGCCTTGCCGTCGAGGGTGGGGCTGAGCTGGATGCAAGAATTGACGGCCTTCATTTCCAGCTTGCCGTCATTCATCGAACCGATCACGACCGTGCAAGCGCCGCAATCGCCCTCGGCGCAGCCTTCCTTGGTGCCGGTGCAATGCAAGTCCTCGCGCAGATGCTGCAAGATAGTCTGGGTCGGTGCGGCATTGCTTACTTCGCGCACGGCACCCTGGTAGTAGAAACGAATCGGTGTTGACATTGTTGCCTCGGCTTTATCCCAGCTTACAAGGTTAGCACCGGCAAGCCCTGTCAATATAAGAAAACAATGATGTTAGATATCATCGAATCCCCATACCAATTCGAGGTCAGACCTGATTTCGCCAATTCAGGTCTGACCTCGAATTGAGGCAACTTATTTTTGGAAAGGGTGGGTGGCGCGCCAGTGGCGGGCGATGTCGATGCGGCGCGTGATCCATACCTTGTCGTGCCCCTGCACGTAGTCGAGGAAGCGCGCCAGCGCCGCCGCCCTGCCCGGCCGCCCGACGATCCGGCAATGCAAGCCGATCGAGAGCATCTTTGGCTGGTCCAGGCCGCCTGGGTCGCCTTCGGCGTACAGCACGTCGAAGGCGTCCTTCAGGTAGTCGAAGAACTGGGCGCCCGAATTGAAGCCCTGCATGGCCGCGAAGCGCATGTCGTTGGTGTCTAGCGTGTAGGGCACGATCAGCTGCGGCGCCACCGCTTCACGCCCATCCGCGCCCGTATGCGCCACCGGCTGCCAGAACGGCAGGTCGTCGCCGTAATGGTCGGCGTCGTAGTCGAAGCCACCGTGCTCGACCACGAGGCGGCGCGTGTTGGGCGAGTCGCGCCCCGTGTACCAGCCCTGCGGCGCGTCGCCGGTCAGCTCGCGGATGATCTGCACCGCCTCCTGCATGTGGGCGCGCTCGGTCGCTTCGTCCACGTTCTGGTACGAGATCCATTTCAGTCCATGGCAGGCGATTTCGTGGCCCAGTTGGCGGAATGCCGCTACCGCTTCCGGATTGCGCTTGAGCGCCATCGAAACCCCGAACACCGTCAGCGGCAGGCGCCGCTCCTCGAACATGCGCAGCAAACGCCACAGGCCGGCGCGCGAGCCGTATTCATACAGCGACTCCATGCTCATGTGGCGCATCGGGAACGCGGCAGCGCCGATGATTTCGGATAAAAAAGTCTCCGAAGCCGGATCGCCGTGCAGCACATTGTTCTCGCCGCCCTCTTCGTAGTTCAGCACGAACTGCAGCGCAATGCGCGCCTGGCCCGGCCATTGGGGATGGGGCGGCGTGCGGCCGTAGCCAATCAGGTCGCGGGGGTAATTGTCGTAGGTGGTCATTGGCAGCGTCGGGATGGCGGTATATCGCCCATCATATATTGCCTGACGAACAGCAGTATATGATTCTCCGAATAAGCAAATCACTTTCGACATATAGGAAACAGCATGGGAAAACTTAGTACGCACGTGCTCGACACGACGCAGGGCAAGCCGGGCGCCGGCGTCGCCATCGAACTGTACGCGGTCCAGGGCGCAACGCGCACCCTGCTCAGGTCGGCCACCACCAACGCGGACGGACGCTGCGCCAGCGCCTTGCTCGAAGGCGACAGCATGCTGCCAGGCTGCTATGAACTGGTGTTCGCGGCGGGCGACTATTTTGCGGCCCAGGGCGTGATCACGCCGCAGCCGCGCTTCATCGACCGCGTGACGATCGCCTTCGGGATCGCCGATGCCGGCCAGAACTATCACGTGCCGCTGGTGGTCACGCCATGGTCGTATTCCACCTACCGCGGCAGCTGATCCAGCAGAACCACGCCTGCGGCCGGAATTTTGCTATCCTTTCCAGGAAGTAGCAGCCTCTGGAGGCCATATGGCATTGCACATCGTTCATTTCATCGGGCCGATCAACCATGGATCGGCCTGCACCATCCGCAACCTGTGCCTGCAGGCATTGCAAAGCGGCGCGACCGCGCTCGAGCTGCACATGTCCACCGAAGGCGGCAACATGACGGCCGGCTTCGCGCTGTATTTTTTCCTCAAGTCCCTACCCCTGCCGCTGACCACCCATAACGTGGGCAGCGTGGAGTCGGTCGGCGTGGTGATCTTCCTGGCCGGCAGCAAGCGCTACGCCTGCCCGCGCACCCGCTTCCTGGTCCACCCGCTGCACTGGGGTTTTGGCGCCCTGGTGGCGGCCGACCATGCGCGCGTGAGCGAGTGGCGCGATTGCCTCGACTTCGACGCCGAGCGCTACGCCGCCATTTACGAGGAAGCGACCCAGGCCGCCGGCGTCAAGGACGATATCCGGACCAATCTCTTCGGCAGCGCCCGCATCTTCGATACCGACCAGGCACTGGCCGCGGGCATCATCCACGAGACCGTCCAGGCGCGCCTGCCGGCCGCCGGGGAAACCTCGCACTGGTGGAACTGAGGGGGCCCGCACCCTGGTCCCAACTTGCACCGAAGCGTGGCTTGCCTTAAAATCAGCCACTCTGTGCTTGCCAAACTGGCAAGCGCACCGTTCTGGTCCGGCCCGCTTTTCCGCCGTCCAGTTTCAAACGCACGTTTCTTTACGGTGAGCCTTGGATACCGTGCCACTCTGGGTGCTTGTCAACGCACTCATCTTCTTGATTTGTTGTTCGGCTTTTTTCGCCATGGCGGAAACCGCGCTGATGGCGGCCAACCGCTACCGGCTGCGCAGTCTCGCCAAACGCGGCCACCGCGGCGCCATCACGACCCTCTGGCTGCTCGAGCGCACCGACCAGCTGCTGTCGCTGATCCTGATTGCCAACACCCTGGTCAACGCGCTCGCCACCGGCACCGCCACCGCCATCGCGATCCTGTGCTTCGGCTACGATGAAACCGCCGTCGCGATCGCCATCGCGCTCTTGGCTTTCGTGCTGATCGTGTTCGCCGAAATCACGCCCAAGTTCATCGGCGCGACCTATCCGGAAGCCATTTCGCTGGCCACCAGCGCGGTCCTCAAGCCCATGATGGCGCTGGCCAAGCCACTGATCTGGTTCGTCAACCTGTTCGTCAAGATGGTGCTGCTGATCGTGCGCGTGCGTCCGGCCAACGCCGCCCAGCGCCACCGCGTCTCGCCCGAGGAACTGCGCTCGATCGTGCTGGAAGGCGGCAACTTCATTCCACAAAAACACAAGAGCATCCTGCTCAATCTGTTCGACCTCGAGACCGTCTCGGTCGGCGACATCATGACCCCGCGCGCCCAGATCGAGGCGCTCAACCTGGCCGTGCCGGTCGAGGACATCAAGCACCAGCTGACCACCTGCTATCACAACAAGCTGCCGGTCTACGAAGGCGAGATCAACCAGATCCTGGGCATCTTGCACGTGCGCCACGCGGTTGCCCTGCTCAACGAGGACGCGGAACTGACGGTCGAGCACTTCCGCGCCCTGCTGACCACCCCCTACTACATTCCGCAAGACACCAGCGTGTTTACCCAGCTCCAGTATTTTCAGGAGAACAAGGAACGCCTGGGCATCATCGTCGACGAGTACGGCGAGGTGCAGGGCCTGGTCACGCTCGACGATATCATCGAGGAAATGATCGGTGAGTTTACGACATCGGTGCCGGGCGCCTCGCGCAGCGAAACCTTCGACTGGGATAGCCACGGCGAATGCCTGCTCGAAGGCACCACCGCCCTGCGCGACATCAACAAGCGGCTGGAGCTGGACTTCCCGCTGGACGGGCCGAAGACCCTCAACGGCCTGATGCTCGAGCAATTGCAGGAGATCCCGGACGCCCCCATCAGCCTGAAGATCGGCGACGTCGTGATCGAGGTTATCCAGGTCAAAAACCAGGCCATCAAGGTCGTCAAACTGAGCCGTCCGCCCGTCCCGCGCTACGCTTGAATGGCTGGAAACAGCAAAGTGCAACACTCAGTGCCATTCTGACTACGTGGTAAGGACGCCTCTTCTCCTGCGACAAACCCTTTACAAATGTGATGCTCAGAGGCATGATCCAAGGCAGTTCGCCGTACTAGTACGCACTGGCCGGCGCCTTTGTCGTTTCCTGTCCTTTTATAACGTATCCAACTATGGCAGCAGTTCTTCCGAACACCGCTTCAGCTACCCAGATGCCCGGCTTGGCGCGCGCGCTGATGCAGGCCGGCCGCCTGTCCATGCCGCAAGCGGAAGCGTTGCTGAAGAAGGCGGCGCTGGACAAGGTGCCGTTCATCGATGCGCTGCTCGCTGGCGGCGCCATCGACGCCCGTTCGCTGGCCGCGTTTTGCGCTGAAACCTTCGGCTATCCGCTGATGGACCTGGCCAGCTTCAGCCTCGAATCGCTGCCGCCGGGCGCCATCGACGGCAAGCTGATGCAGGCCCAGCGCGTCATCGCGCTGGCCAAGCGCGGCAACAAGATGTCGGTCGCCATCTCGGATCCGACCAATACCCAGGCCCTGGACCAGATCAAGTTCCAGAGCGAAGCGCAGGTCGAGCCGGTGATCGTGGCGCACGACGTGCTGCTGAACTGGCTGGTCACGCTGGGCAAGACGGCCGAGCAGAGCATCCACGAGATGACCGCCGGTGACGAGGAAGACATCCAGTTCGCCGAAGAAGCCGGTCCGGCCTCGGTGCTCGATGCGGCGCAGAACGAGATCGAAGATGCGCCTATCGTCAAGTTCCTCAACAAGATCCTGATGGACGCGATCAACCTGGGCGCGTCCGACATCCACTTCGAACCGTTCGAAAAGTTCTACCGGATCCGCCTGCGGGTCGACGGCGTGCTGCGCGAACACGCGCAACCGCCGATCACCATCAAGGACAAGCTGGTCTCGCGCATCAAGGTGCTCTCCAAGCTCGACATTTCCGAAAAGCGCGTGCCGCAGGATGGCCGCATGCGCCTGGTGCTGTCGGCCGTCAAGGCGATCGACTTCCGGGTCAGCACCTGCCCCACGCTGTTCGGCGAAAAGACCGTCATGCGGATTCTGGATGCGACCCAGGCCCAGATGGGCATCGACGCGCTCGGCTACGATCCGGACCAGAAGGAATTGCTGCTCGACGCCATCCAGCGTCCTTACGGCATGGTGCTGGTGACCGGCCCTACCGGCTCGGGCAAGACGGTGTCGCTGTACACTTGCCTGAACGTGATCAACAAGCCGGGCATCAATATTTCAACGGCGGAAGACCCGGCCGAGATTAACTTGCCGGGCGTGAACCAGGTCAACATCAACGACCGCGCCGGCCTGACCTTCCCGGTCGCGCTCAAATCATTCCTGCGCCAGGATCCCGACATCATCATGGTCGGCGAGATCCGCGACCTGGAAACGGCCGACATCGCGATCAAGGCCGCGCAAACCGGCCACATGGTGTTCTCGACCCTGCACACGAACGACGCCCCGGCGACCCTGACCCGTTTGATGAATATGGGCGTGGCGCCGTTCAACATCGCCTCCTCGGTCATCATGATCACCGCGCAGCGCCTGGCGCGCCGCCTGTGCACCTGCAAGAAGCCGCTCGAAACCTCGCGCGAAATCCTGCTCGCTTCCGGCTTCCTGGAAGAAGAGCTGGAAGGCACCTGGAAGCCCTACGGTCCGGTCGGCTGCGACCGCTGCCTCGGCGGCGGCTACAAGGGCCGGGTCGGCATCTACCAGATCATGCCGATCACCCCGGCTATCGAAAAAATTATTCTCGCCCATGGCAACTCGATGGAGATTGCTACCCAGTCGGAGCTCGAAGGCGTGAAATCCCTGCGTCGCTCCGGCTTGATGAAAGTCAAGCAAGGTCTTACCAGCCTGGAAGAAGTGCTCGGCTGTACCAACGAATAGGAAATTTATGGCAACTGCTCCATCCAAGGCCGGCGCGGTCAAAGAATCGATCTACGCATGGGAAGGCAAGGACAAGACCGGCAAGACGGTGCGCGGAGAATTGCGCGCCGGCGGCGAGGCCGTGGTCAACGTCACCCTGCGGCGCCAGGGCGTCATGGTCACCAAGGTCAAGAAAAAGACCATGCGCAGCGGGAAGAAGATCACGGACAAGGACATTTCCATGTTCACCCGCCAGCTGGCGACGATGATGAAGGCCGGCGTGCCCCTGCTGCAATCGTTCGACATCGTCAGCAAAGGCCATTCGAACCCCTCGATGGCCAAGCTGATCCAGGATTTGCGCGGCGATATCGAAACCGGTACCAGCCTGAACAATGCATTCCGCAAGTATCCGCTCTACTTCGACCCGCTGTTCTGCAATCTGGTCGGGGCCGGCGAACAGGCCGGTATTCTGGAAGAGCTGCTCACGCGCCTGGCCGTGTACAAGGAAAAAACCATCGCCATCAAGGCCAAGATCAAGTCGGCCCTGATGTACCCGATTTCGATCATGGGCATCGCCTTCATCGTCACCTCGGTCATCATGATCTGGGTGGTGCCGGCGTTCAAATCGGTGTTTTCCAGCTTCGGCGCCGACTTGCCGGGCCCGACCCTGTTCGTGATGGGCATCTCGGAATTCTTCGTCGCCTGGTGGTGGGCCATTTTCGGCGGCCTGTTCGGGGCGATTTACTTCTTCTTCCAGTCCTGGCAGCGGTCGACAAAAATGCAGCGCACCATGGACTTGTTTCTGCTCAAGTTGCCGATCTTTGGCAACGTGATCCGCAAGGCGGCCATTGCGCGCTGGACCCGCACCCTGGCCACCATGTTCGCCGCCGGTGTGCCGCTGGTCGAAGCGCTCGACTCGGTCGGCGGCGCCGCCGGCAACGCCCTGTATTTCGAGGCGACCAAGAAGATTCAGAATGAAGTGTCGACCGGTACCAGCCTGACGGCGGCGATGCAAAATGCCGATGTATTCCCGCCCCTGGTCACCCAGATGGTCGCCATCGGCGAGGAATCGGGCGCGCTCGATTCGATGCTGAGCAAGGTCGCCCAGTTCTTCGAAGATGAAGTCGACGAAGCCGTGGCCGGCCTGTCGTCCCTGATGGAGCCGCTGATCATGGTGATCCTGGGCGTGCTGATCGGCGGCCTGGTCATTGCCATGTACCTGCCAATCTTCAAGCTCGGCGCAGTCGTCTGATGCAACACCGGACGGGCATGGCGGCAGTACGCCGCCATGCCCGTTCGTTCGTCCGCGCGGGCCGCGCGCCCGTGCCACACCTTTAACGCGTGGAAAATATGGAAACACTTCTGTTCGCTGCCCCCGGCTCCCTGTGGCCGACCCTGGCCGCCGGCCTGTTCGGCCTGCTGATCGGCAGTTTCCTCAACGTCGTGATTTACCGCATGCCGAAGATGATGCAGCGGGAATTCGACAACGCCTGCGCCGAAAACTGCGGCAAGGAGCCGGCTCACACCGACCAGTTCACGCTGTCGGTGCCGCGTTCGGCCTGTCCGCACTGCGGCCACAAGATTACCGCGCTGGAAAACGTGCCCGTCATCAGCTACCTGGTCCTGGGCGGCAAGTGCAGCGCCTGCAAGGCGAAGATTTCGGCGCGCTACCCGGCCATCGAACTGACGTCGGCCCTGCTGGCCGCGCTGATGGTGTGGACCTTCGGCAGCGGCTGGACCGGCCTGGGCACGGTCGTGTTCGTGTTCCTGCTGCTGGCGATGACCTTCATCGACATCGACACCCAGTTCCTGCCCGACGACCTGACTTACCCGCTGCTGTGGCTCGGTTTGCTGGTCAACCTGAACGGCGCCATTGTGCCGCTGCGCGACGCCGTCATTGGCGCGGTGGCCGGCTATATGGCGCTGTGGAGCGTCAATGCGCTGTACAAGCTGGTGCGCAAGCACGACGGCATGGGCAACGGCGACTTCAAGCTGCTGGGCGCGCTGGGCGCATGGATGGGCTGGAGCATGCTGCCGGCGATCATCCTGCTGTCCTCGGTGGTCGGCGCGGTGGTCGGCATCCTGATGATCGTACTGGGCAAGCAAGGGCGCGACACCCGCATCCCCTTCGGCCCTTACCTGACCGGCGCCGGCCTGCTGGCGATCCTGTACGGGACCGACATCACCGCCCTGCTGCAGCGCTTTGTCCAGGGTTAGCGCAGCGGCCATGCAGGCGGCGCCCCGCTTCACGGTGGGCCTGACCGGCGGCATCGGCTGCGGCAAGACCACGGTGGCCGACCTGTTCGCCGAACTGGGCGCCAGCCTGGTCGACACCGACCTGATCGCCCATGCCCTGACGGCCCCGCACGGCCCCGCCATGCCGGCCCTGGTGGCCGAGTTCGGCCCCGCCTGCGCCGGCCCCGACGGCGCCATGGACCGTGTCTGGATGCGCGCGCTGGTGTTTGCCGACGCCTGCGCGCGCGAGCGGCTCGAAGCGATCCTGCATCCGCGCATCCGCGACGCCGCGCTGGCCGCCGCCGCCGCCGCGAGCGGCCCCTACGTCATCTATGTGGTGCCGCTGCTGGTCGAATCGGGCAGCTGGCGCGAACGGGTCACGCGCATCCTGGTCATTGATTGCCCTGAAGAAGTGCAGATCGCCCGCGTGATGGCCCGCAACAGCATGACCGAGGAGCAAGTGCGCGCCATCATGGCGGCCCAGGCCACGCGTGAGCAAAGACTGGCCGCGGCCGACGACGTGATCACCAATTCTGGCGGAATTGACACGTTGCGGCCCCAAATCGCCCGTTTACACGCCGATTACCTGGGATTTTCGGAAAGAATGTCACGATTGCCGACCGGGCGTTTGTAATTTTGCTCCCATTGGTTCAGAATCACGTGATTCTTCTCCAGCAAACAATGTAAAGGGATCTCATTTTGATCGTCTACGAATACCCTTTCAACGAGCGCATTCGCACGTTGTTGCGGCTGGAAGACCTGTACGAAAAATTCAAGTTCTTCGTTCACCAAGAACATGCAATGCAACACCACGTCGCCCTGTCCACGATCTTCGACATGCTCGAAGTGGCTGGCCGCGCCGACCTCAAGTCCGACCTGCTGCAGGAACTGGAACGCCAGAAGCAAAGCCTGCTGAGCTACCGTTCGAATCCGAACGTGGCCGCCGAGATGCTCGACGCCGTGCTCAACGAACTTGAAACCGTCAGCGCCGCCCTGGTGACGACCCAGGGCAAGACCGGCCAGAACGTGCGCGACAATGAATGGCTGATGAGCATTCGGGGGCGCACCATCATCCCCGGCGGCGCCTGCGAATTCGACCTGCCGTCCTACTACGCCTGGCAAAAGCGCCCGCCCGAACAGCGCTTCAACGACATCGTGACCTGGTTCGCGCCGCTCGCGCCCCTGTTCGACGCGCTTGGCCTGGTGCTGCGCCTGCTGCGCGATTCGGGCGGCCCCGTTAAAATGATCGCCATCGCCGGCAGCTACCAGCAAATGCTGCAAGGAAAGGTCTACCAGATGCTGCGCCTGACCCTGGACGAAAACCTGGGCGCGATTCCCGAGATCTCGGCGAACAAATATATGCTGTGGGTTCGCTTCACCAGCCAGGGCGGCGACCTGAAACCGAAGCCGCTCGAAGACGACGTGCCGTTCGAACTCACGCTGTGTAACTTTTAACGATGTGAGTGATTAGCCATGCCAGTAGTAAATTGCCCTACCTGTAGCAAAAAAGTCGAGTGGACCGCAGCGAACGCCTATCGCCCCTTCTGTTCCGAGCGCTGCAAGCAAATCGACCTGGGCGCCTGGGCCGAAGAAAAATACACCATCCCCGGCGCGCCCGCCAACGACGACGAGCTTCTGCCCGACCAGGACAACCACTGACCCCGGGTTTCCCTTAGTAACGGTCCATCTGCAAGCCATCCAGGCTGATTTCCGGGCGCCGTCCCGAGACGATGTCGGCCAGCACGCGAGCCGAGCCGCAGGCCATGGTCCAGCCCAGCGTACCGTGGCCCGTGTTCAGGAACAGGTTGCGGTAAGGCGTGGCGCCGATCACCGGCGTGCCATCCGGCGTCATCGGCCGCAATCCACACCAGAACGTCGCTTGCGCCAGCTCGCCGCCGTGCGGGAACAGGTCGTTCACGGCGCGCGCCAAAGGCGCCCGGCGCGCTTCGCGCAGGCGCAGGTCGTAGCCGGTCAGTTCGGCCGTGCCGCCCACCCGGATCCGCTCGCCAAGGCGCGTGATGCCGACCTTGAAAGTCTCGTCCATCACCGTCGACATGGGCGCGCCGGCCGCGTCGACGATCGGCATCGTGATCGAATACCCCTTGACCGGATAGACCGGAATGCGCAGCCCCAGCGGGCGCAGCAGCAGCGGCGAATAGCTGCCCATGGCCATCACGAAGGCGTCGGCCTTGAACTCCCCCTGCGAGGTCTGGACCGCGGTCACGCTGCCGCCGTCAGCCTGCAGGCTGCGGATCTCGACGCCGTTGCGAAACACCACGCCGAGCTGCGCGGCCATGGCGGCCAGCGCCTGGGTGAACTTGAAGCAGTCGCCGGTCTCGTCGCCGGGAAGGCGCAGGCCACCCAGGATGCGTCCCTTTACTTTCGCCAGCGCCGGCTCGGCCTGTTCGCAGCCGGCCACGTCGAGCAGCGCGTGCGGCACCCCGTAGCGCGCGAGCACGGCGATGTCGTGGGCCGCCTCGTCGACCTGGCGCTGGTCGCGGAACACCTGCAAGGTGCCCTTGCTGCGCTCGTCGTAGGCGATGCCGGTCTCGGCGCGCAGGGCGACCAGGCAGTCGCGGCTGTATTCGGCCAGGCGCACCATGCGCGTCTTGTTGGCCTCGTAGCTTTTCTCGTTGCAGTTGGCCAGCATCTGGCCGATCCAGCGCCACATGGCCGGGTCCAGGCGCGCGCGCACCACCAGCGGGCTGTTGCGCATGAATAGCCACTTCAGCACCCGCAGCGGGATGCCTGGTGCGGCCCAGGGGGCGGCCATGCCGGGCGAGATTTCGCCGGCGTTGGCGAAGCTCGTTTCCAGGCCGGCGCCATCCTGGCGCTCGATCACGGTCACTTCATGGCCCGCCCTGGCGAGAAAATACGCGCTCGTGGTGCCGAGCACGCCGCTGCCGAGAACGATGATTTTCAATCTGCATCCTTAAACGAGGGCGCGTAGCGCAGCTGGTCGAGCCACTCGAGCAGCGGAATGGTGGCCGGCAGCAGCGGCGTCACGCCCACCGTTCCCTGCCACGCAAAGGCCTGCCCTTCCAGGCTTTGCGGCTCGCCACGCCAGTTGCGGCTGATGAAAAAATGCAGGCGCACGTGCGCATGTTCGTAGACATGCTCGACCCCGCACCACTCGCTCGCGTCCAGGATATGGATGCCGAGCTCCTCGACGAATTCGCGTTTGAGCGCGTCGAGTATGGCTTCGCCGGTTTCGACTTTCCCGCCCGGGAATTCCCAGTAGCCGTGATACGGCTTGCCGGCGGGACGCTGGCCCAGCAGCACGTCGCCGTTCGGCTTCATCAGGATGCCGACGGCGACGTCGATTGGCGCCTTTGGCTGCGCGCTCATTGCGGCAGCTTTCCGGCGTAATCCTTGGCGAACTGCCAGGCCACCCGGCCCGAACGCGAGCCGCGGGCAAGGGCCCAGCGCAGGGCGTCGGCGCGCGCCGCGGCCACCTGCTGCGCGGTGCAGCCAAAGCTGGCCAGCCAGTGGTTGGCGATCTCGAGATAGTCGTCCTGCTTGAACGGATAGAACGACAGCCACAGGCCGAAGCGCTCGGACAGCGAAATCTTTTCTTCCACCGTTTCGCCCGGGTGCAGGTCGCCGTCGCCGTCGTGCTTGTAGCTGGCGTTGTCGCTCATCCGCTCGGGCATCAGGTGGCGCCGGTTCGAGGTGGCGTAGATGATCACGTTGTCGGACTGCGCCGCGATCGAGCCGTCCAGCGCCACCTTGAGCGCCTTGTAGCCGCTCTCGCCCTCCTCGAACGACAGGTCGTCGCAAAAAATGACGAAGCGCTCGGGCCGCCCGGCCACCAGGTCGACGATGTCGGGCAGTTCGGCCAGATCCGCCTTGTCCACTTCGATCAGCCGCAGGCCTTCGGCGGCGAACTGGTTCAAACAGGCCTTGATCAGCGAGGATTTGCCGGTGCCGCGCGCGCCCGTCAGCAGCACATTGTTGGCCGGCCGCTTGTCGACGAACTGGCGCGTGTTCTGTTCGATCTGCAGTTTTTGCGGGCCGACCTGGTGCAGGTCGGACAGCGCGATGGTCGACGCGTGCATGACCGGCTGCAGATAGCTGGCCCCGCCACCTGGCCGCTTGCGCCAGCGGAAGGCGAAGCTGCGCTTCCAGTCAGGCTCGCGCGCCTGGGTCGGCGGCAGCACCGCCTCGACCCGGGCCAGCAGTGCTTCGGCGCGCACCAGGAACAGTTCGAGCGGCGTCATGGCGCCGCTTACGAGCGGTAGTCGGCGTTGATGGTGACGTAGTCGTGCGACAGGTCGCAGGTCCAGACGGTGGCGCTGGCGCTGCCGCGCGCGAGCTTGACGCGCACCGTGATTTCGCTCTGCTTCATGACGCGCTGGCCGTCCGCTTCCTGGTAGTCGGGATTGCGCCCGCCGTTCTTGGCCACCCACACGTCGTCGAGGTACATGTCGAGCACGGAGACGTCGAGGTCGTCCACGCCAGCGTAGCCGATCGCCGCCAGGATCCGGCCCAGGTTCGGGTCGGACGCGAAGAAGGCGGTTTTCACCAGCGGCGAATGGGCGATCGAATAGGCGATCTTGCGGCACTCTTCGACCGTGTTGCCGTCGTCGACGGTAATGGTGATGAACTTGGTGGCGCCTTCGCCGTCGCGGATGATCTGCTGCGCCAGGTTGCGCGCCAGGTCGGTGACGGCCGCCTTCAGTTCGCCGTATTCGGTCGAATCGGTGTTGGCGATGGCCAGACTGCCGGTGCCGGTGGCGATCAGCATGAATGAGTCGTTGGTCGAGGTGTCGCCGTCGATGGTGATGCAGTTGAACGAATGGTCGGCCGCGTGTTTGACCAGTTCGTCGAGCACCGGCTGCGCGACCTTGGCGTCGATCGCCAGGTAGCCCAGCATGGTGGCCATGTTCGGCTTGATCATGCCGGCGCCCTTGCTGATGCCGGTCATGGTGACCGCATGGCCGCACACGTCCACGGTGCGCGAGGCGGCCTTTGGCTGGGTGTCGGTGGTCATGATCGCCTCGGCGGCGTTGAACCAGTTATCGAGCTTCAGGCCGGCGACGGCCGCCGGCAGGCCGGCCACCAGTTTCTCGAGCGGCAGCGGCTCGAGGATCACGCCGGTGGAAAACGGCAGGATCTGCTGGGCGTCGCAGCCGAGCAGGCGCGCCAGCGCTTCGCAGGTGGCGTTGGCATTGGCCAGGCCGCTCTCGCCGGTGCCGGCATTGGCGTTGCCGGTGTTGACCACCAGTGCGCGGATCGGTTTGCCGCCGTCGGCGGCCGCGGCCAGGTGGGCCTTGCTGACCTGGACCGGGGCGGCGCAAAAGCGGTTCTTGGTGAACACGCCGGCCACCGTGGCGTGCTCGCCCAGCTTCATGACCAGCACATCCTTGCGATTCGGCTTCTTGATGCCGGCTTGCGCAAAACCGATTTCAAAACCATTGACCGGCTGCAGGTCGGCGGCGACAGGAAGGGGGGAATTGACGGCCATGGTGTACTTTCTAGCGAAGGAAATCGGAGCCGCTATTGTACCGCCTGCAAGAAAAAGAGGAATCCGACAGCTAGATACCATGGTGACGAGGTGACCACCGTGCGGCGGATCAATGATCCGGTTGAGAATAGTTGCACACAAAGCAATTTTGTGCAAAAAACGCGGTAATTCTGCTTTTTTTACAAAAATATAAAAATATTTTTTAGTTAATATTTACCAATGAAAAGATAACATTCTCACCAATTCTAACCATTGAATGGTCGAAATAAACATTGTTTTTTTCTCATATTAATCAAGAATCCACCTTGTCTTTTTTTTAGCCGCAATGCAACAAGGTGTTGCGGCCAAAAATAGCCATCAACCCTCCCCCGTACCGACAATAGGTGTATTAATGAAAAAACAATTCAGCAAGATCAAGCAACTCGGCCAAGGCATGACCGAATACATCATCATCGTCGCCCTGATCGCCGTTGCCGCGATCGCCGTGAGCCAGTTGTTCGGCGCCACCATCCGTAACCAGATCGCCGGTATCGCGATGGAAGTGTCGGGCAAAGACGGCACGGCAGCCATCACCAAGGCCGGCACTTCGGCCACCAAAGCCAAGGCTGACGCTGCAACCGATAAAGGTTTGTCCGCCTACGGCGCCCAAGCTACCAACGGCGCGCAATAAGCCGTTGTGATCCGCCCTGCCGCCGCCTTCGGGTGGCGGTTCTGTCCCTCTTCAAGAAATCGCACGCCAGCCATGAATCGCGCCTCTCCCTCCCGGTTTGCCAGTTTGCGCCGCCAACGCGGCCAGGCCCTCATCTACGGCATTTTCGTCCTGCTGGCGGGACTGGCTTCGCTGTTCTTCATGTTCAATACCGGCCAATTGGCCAGCGAAAAAACCAAACTGGTCAATACCGCCGATGCGGTGGCCTACAGCGCCGGCGTCATGCACGCGCGCGCCCTCAATTTCGATGCCTACACCAACCGCGCGCTGATGGCCAACGAGGTCACGATCGCCCAGATGGTCAGCATTTCGTCGTGGATCAACTACGCGCAAGACCATTCGACCCGCGCCCGTACACTGAACTGTTTTCCTAACCCGATCTGGTCGGTGCCGGCCGGACTGCGGCTGCTTGCCTATACGCCCCTGTGCTGGGCCATCGTCTCGCCCGCCGGGGCCGCCGCCATTACCTGGGCCAGGAACGCCATCAACATCGCCGCCCCGGTCACCATGGCCGCGAGCGAACTGGCCAAGGCCAACTTGCAGTTAGCCCAGGCATCGATGTTCCTGGCGCTGCTGCCGGCCCGCACCCGCCTGATGCAGGAAGTGGCCGACGCCAACTACAGCAATGACGGCACGATCCAGGTCGACGCCATCCCGATGACCGACAACTACACGCTGTTCGATGGCGGCCCCTTCATCCGGCGCTACAGCGGCAACGACCGCACCCGTTTTCGCGAAGTGGAACTGACGTCCGCCCGTAACGATGGCTTCGTGGCACAGCGCAACTGGAACGATAGCTCGGTGCCCGGCCTGTGCATACCGATCCGCGGCAAGGCCAATCACGCCGGCAGCACCACGCTGAGCGGCTTCGACGCCTGGACCGCGAACGATTCGGCGAATATGAATTCGGAAGCCTTGCGCGGCTTTTTCCCGCGCTGCCGCACCATCCAGACCTGGAACCTTGGCCGCGGAAACCGGGTTGCCAACCGCAGCGCCGGCGCCTGGTTTTACAGCGGCGTACCAAGCTTTTTCGACCTCTCGCCCGCCGCGCTGGCCTATTCGCCGAGCAACTCGAACGTCGACCGGCGCGATCCCCATTTGCGCTTTGCGATTCGCCTGACCCGTTCCAACACCCAGGCGCGCACCTCGATGGGCACCTCGGGCATCAAGCCGTCGGGCCGCATGGACCTGTACGACGGCGCCGAAGCGCGCGACGTGATGGCTGCCGTGGCCACCTCGGAAGTGTTCTTCGAACGGCCCGAGGCCCGCGCGGGAGGCCGGCGCGAGCTGGCCAGCCTGTTCAACCCCTACTGGCAGGTCCGCCTGGTTGGCAATTCGTCCGCCGTCGTGGCCGCCGCGATCGCCCTACAGCAAGGAGCAGGACCTTGAACAAATCATTGTGCATGATGGCGCTGTGTCTGGCCCCCATGCTCGACAGCGGCGCCGCCACCGGCGCCGAAGACAGCATGAAGAGCGCGCCGCTGCCGCATACGCTGCTGCCGGCGTCCGGCGCGCGTGCGCAGGTCCACCGCGTGCGCCTGTTCGGCTACCTCGAAGGCAAGCCGGACAACGCCGCCACGCTCGCCAGCCTCAAAAAAGATGTCGGCCGTTGCGTGGCCAACCTGGGCGGCAATGGCGTCGCCACCAAGCCGGTGAAGGCATGGCCCGAGTACATGATCAGCCTGCGCGAGGACATTTACGCGGAGTCCAACCGCACTATCGCCTACAGCTACGGCATTGGCTACAGCCTCAACGCGCGCGACTGCAGCCTGACCGAAACGATCAGCTCGCGCGCCGAACTGGTATCACTGCGCGGCCGTTGCGAAGTCGACCTGCTGGCCAAGACCGCCAGCGGGGAATGCGACGCGCGCCTGCACGCCGAGGCGCCGGTGCCGCCGCGCATGGATACGGCCAACCCCATGGCCAAGCAATTTGCCGCCATGGGCCTCACGCCCACTGCCACCGGGGTCGTCAAAACGGTGCTGGGCGTGGCCTGCGAAGTCCACAAGCAGCCGCGCCAGCTCGACGATGGCGCCACGCTGTGCCTGGGCACAGGCGGCAGCTTCCCCGTCACGCTCGGCCCTTACGCCGGCCTGCTCATGGAGAGCCGTTCGCGCACGAGCTACAACATGACGGCGCGCGAGGCCAAGCTCGACGACAAGGTCAGCGCCGCCGTCTTCACGCCCTGGCTGAGCGCCGGATTTCATATCATCAAGAGCGAACAGCAATGACACTGCGTCCTTCCCCTTCCTCCCAACGCGGCCAGGCCCTGACCGAGTTTATCGTCGTCGCGCTGGCGCTGGTGCCGCTGTTTCTGCTGCTGCCGCTGATCGCCAAATACCAGGACATGGCGCACGCGGCGCAAATGGCCAGCCGCTACGTCGCGTTCGAGTCCACCACCCGCAACGACGGCATGGGCAGCAACGCGTTCAAGTCAGAGACCCAGCTGGCCGACGAAGTGCGGCGCCGCTTTTTCAGCAATTCGGACGCGGCCATCAAGACCGGCGACGTCGCCGGCGACTTCCGCGGCAGCCAGAACCTGTTCTGGCGCACCCCCAAGGGCGCCTCCCTGATCACCAGTTTCGCCGACGACGCCGTGCTCAGCTTCGGCACCGCCCGGGGCGCCACCCACGCCAGCGGTTTCAGCGCCGCGTCCGACGGCCGGCCGTTCAACACCATCCCGGTCAACGTCAGGGATGAACTCGACCTGAAGGCAAATGGCGTCTACACCGCCAACATCAGCGTCAAGGTGGCCGATATCGAGTCGGCCGAAGACAGCTTCACGCGCTCCTACGATGCCTTGCGAACCATCGGCCTGAACATCAATCGCCACACCAGCCTGTCGAACGACAGCTGGACCGCGAGCGGTCCGCAGCAGGTCGAGGACCGCATCGATAAAACGCTGCTGTTCCCGGGCCGCCTGCTGCGGCCCATCCGCCCGGTGGTCGGCGTCGCGGTGGCGCTGGTGGAAATGCCCCAGTGCTTCCCAAGCATCTGCAATCCGAACACCATCGGCCCCCAATTTGGCGGGCTCGACTTCTGGCGCGACGAAGTGCCCTCGGACCGCCTGCGATGAGCCGCCGGTCACCTCTTACCGGCGGCGCGCTGCTGCTCGCGCTGTGGTGTGGCGTACCTCGCTTTCGTCGAACTCCCGGCCGAATTGCTATCGACCGATTTTGGCGGGATGCGGGCCCGTTTTCCACATTGCCGTCATACGTTTTGGTGACCTGAACCACGCTGCTGTCGTAGCGCCTGCCGCATTCTCATCGTAGCGTCGCTGGTAAAAAAGGGGACACGAAGTCCCCTTGGTCTTGCGATGTTGGCGGCAAACCCCTAAAACGGCACGTCCACGTCCACGTCCGACGCCTGCGCGGCCCGCCGTTGCGCATCGACCTGCTGCATCATATGCGCCAGGCAGCAATCGCTGGCTTGGCGACAAGGACGTGGCGCAGCAGGCGCACTACGATGCCGTGGGCCAGCCAACGGCGATCGGGCAGCGCTCGTATGTCTGGAACGTGATGGGGAAACTGCTTCAGGTGCGCGAAGCGAACAGCGTGGTGGCGAGCTACCGCTACAACCACCGCGGCGAACGCATCAGCAAAACCGCCGGCCAGGTCCGCAGCTATTTCCTGTATGACGGCGGCAAGGTTCAGGCCGAACTCGATGAGCAAGGCCGGGTTGCGCGGCAATACATTTATCTGGCGGGTCAGCCGGTCGCCATTGTCGATGTCCACAAGGCATTGGGCGCGGGCGAGCGCTCGGCGCTGATGCAGGCGGCCAGCGATATCGGCACTGCGGTTGGCGCATGGTTCACCAGCGCGGAGCCGCTCAGCTTTTTGCACAACAACCATCTTGGTGCGCCGGAACTGGCCACCGACATGGCCGGACATACGGTCTGGCAAGCGGCATACACGGCGTTCGGCAAGCTCGTTGGCAACAAGGGCGCGTATGCGCACAACTTGCGCTTGCCTGGCCAGTACGAGGATACGGAAACGGGGCTGTACTATAACCACCACCGCTATTACGACCCGCAACGCGGACAGTATTTGACGCCCGATCCACTCGGTTTGCGCGCGGGGATCAACACCTATGCCTACGTCAGCGGCAATCCGCTCAAGTATGTCGATCCTGACGGGCTGATTCTGTTTGCATTTGACGGCACGAATAACTCGAATCCGCCGATTCCGCAAAAGCTCATATCGAACGTCGTCAAGTTCTACGACGCCTACGATGAGATTCTCAATGGAAAAAAATACTACATCACCGGTATTAATACTACCAATCCAGACATGAGCTTTAAAGGTGATCTGTTATCTGGAAAGGGTTTCGACGAGCGCCTTGCGCTGGGCTTCAAATTTCTCGATGACTTCATCACTGCGGATACGGGCACCGATCCCGTCCAGATCGATGTGACTGGCTTTAGCCGCGGCGCAGCCGAGGCGCGCGTGTGGATCAACCAGCTGGTTGGCAAGCTCCAGGATGGCAAATATATGAAAGGTGGCCATGCCCGCTGTATCAACCTGCGATTTGAAGGCTTGTGGGATACCGTACCCCATCTTGGCAAGTTCAATGAAGACGAATCCAAATACGATTTTTCAGTTCCCACCCAGGTAAAGCATGCAGTACATGCGATCGGACTCAATGAGAATCGCGGAAACTTAGCCAATTTCAACCTGCATTCCATCACCACGGCCCCTGGCACGGCAAGCACGTCCAGCCGTATCGAGAAAGGATTTATCGGCGCCCATTCAGACATTGGCGGTGGCTACAAGACCGGCGATTTGTCGGATGTAACGCTGATGTGGATGATCGGCCAGGCGGAAGGCCAAGGCATCAAATTCAATAAAAAGACCATTACGGAGAATGGTTGGGATATCGTTACCAATCCCATCATTCATGATCCAGCCCACAATTTTATGGACTCCGGAAATCCCGAGGCAAGCAGAGATGTCGTTTATGGAAATGGTCGGTCGGGCGATCAGCGAACTGCCGTTTTCGACGGCAAATCGGCTGCTGATTCGCGTGCCGTGGTTAACTACTTCAGAAATCCGTTTCCTTGCACCCAGACGGAAGACGTCGGCATAGTGGATATGGCGAAGTATCAAGTCTGGCTAACATCGTACGGATTGACCATGCCCGTGGGCCCACTGGTACCCAATCGCTGCTCGTAAAGCAGGATCGTCTGATCAATCAGTAAAATGAGTGCATCCCCCAAGCCAAAACTAGAGAGTAAACATGAAAAAGAACTACCTGCTTTCCGCCATCCTTATGGTCGCGCTGATAGGGTCCGGGGGCTGCGCGACCCGCAGCGCCGAGGGTCCGGGCGGTCCCGGCATGATTGTCCATTTTGGCAATGCACTGAAAGGACGATCCGTCCAATTTAGGTCGGCCCGCACTTCGAATGCGATACCGTTCCCGAATCCCGGGGGACTCTCGCCATCGTCCAAGCCGCTGGAACAGGGCGCCGTCATGGGCGCTGCACCGGACGGGCGCGAATTACCAGAATGGATAGACTTTACCTGGGTCGAAGCCGAGTACGGATCGACTGCGCCGTTCGTGCTGGAAGAACACCGCAAACTCCCAATAAAAAGTGGTCGTGTCCTGATACGGCAGCGCATACCTGCGGACGTAGTTGCCGAGGTGCTGGCGTCACATCGGGGCCAGGCTGCCAACGGACGCAAGGACTTGAGACTGTGGGTCTTCCTTATCTGGCGTGAGGACAAAATCGCTATGCGCTGGAACCTGGAGCAGGGATGCTGCGATGTGCTACGTAGCGGAGGCGATGACATTTAGTGGCGCGCCCGAAAGGCGGCCGTCGTGCTCCTGACCGTCACGCCAGTGGCGCCGACCAAGGCCCTGGTGGCCCGCTGGGCTTCCCAGGGCAAGCGCATGGCGATGCTGACCGTCTGCTCGCGTGCGCCCCGCTATGGATTAGAAGGAAATGATGAATAAATGCTTCCTGCTTTCCGCCGTCCTGATCGCCGCGCTGATAACGTCCGCCGGCTGCGCCACCCGCAGCGCCGACGGTCCCGGAATGATTGTTCATTTTGGCAATGCACTGAAAGGACGCTCCGTCCATTTCGAATCGGCCCGCACATCGAATGCAATACCGTTTCCCGATCCCGGGTCGCTCTCGCCATCGTCCAAGCCGCTGGAACAGGGTGCCGTCATGGGCGCTGAGCCGGACGGGCGCGAACTACCCGAATGGATAGACTTTACCTGGGTCGAACCCGAGTACGGATCGACTGCGCCGTTCGTACTGGAAGAGTACCGGAAGCTTCCACTGAAAAGTGGTCGTGTTCTGATACGGTGATCACGCGCGAAGCGTGGTCGATGAAGGCGATCAGGAACGTTTTGCGCCAAGCGCCGTCGGCCTGGCGGATGGCGGGACCGTACAGCGTATCGGCCTGCCACAGCTGGTTGGCGAATTGCATCGCGAACGACATCCTTTGTTTTTGCACGGCTTTGTCGTCGAGCAGCTGGTGGGTGCGCAGCATGCGGTAGAACGTGGTCGGCGCCAGCTGCGAGCGCGTAAACAGGCTACGCTGCAGCAGAACCCGGTACAGCACGCTCTTGGGGATCACGCCGACCTTGTTGTGCGCCAGCGTGGGCAGCACTTCGTGGATTGCCTCGGCCAGCTGGCTCACCTGCACCTTGCGGGTGGCGTCCTTGTCAGAGCGGGTCTTGTTTTCCAGCGTGGTGATGCCGTTCTTGTGGTGCCGGTACAGCTGTGGCGTACCTCGCTTTCGTCGAACTCCCGGCCGAATTGCTATCGACCGATTTTGGCGGGATGCGGGCCCGTTTTCCACATTGCCGTCATACGTTTTGGTGACCTGAACCACGCTGCTGTCGTAGCGCCTGCCGCATTCTCATCGTAGCGTCGCTGGTAAAAAAGGGGACACGAAGTCCCCTTGGTCTTGCGATGTTGGCGGCAAACCCCTAAAACGGCACGTCCACGTCCACGTCCGACGCCTGCAGGGCCAGTAGATATGGCTGCTCCAGCAGGAACGCTTCGCGCACCGTCATGCTCCTGTCCTGGGGACACGGCCGTTCCATCGACTGGCCAGCGCACCAAGTATCGGCCTGGGCGTTCAGGTCGGCCAGGTCGCGGAACTCGCGCGCCGCGAAGAAGGCGCTGCGAATGTAGCGGATGGCACGCTCGACCCTGCCTTTTTCATTGCCGCGGGCGAGCGCGACGGGTCGCGGCTCGTCGCGGTAGTGGCCCGCCAACGACAGCAGGGGCGGATTGAAGTGAATTGCCTGACCGTAGCGTTCAAGCACGGCACTTTTAAGGTTGTCGTACTCGACGACACGGCTGCAGCCGCCAAAGGCCTGGAAAGCCAAAATCACGAAGGCCATTAAGGGCCGCCGCGCGCGCCCTACCATCAGGTGAGAGAACGAAGCCCAGTCGCACTGGCACTGCTCGCCTGGCAATGTGCGCAGACGCAGGTACGCTTCGACCGCCTTGCGCGGACGGTGGCGGTTTGCGCGCAGCACCTGATGCGATCGTTCTTGTGCGTGGACGCCGGGCGGAGTGCAGGTGGGGAGGACAGGTGAGCGCGTGTCGTTGCCGACGACTACCACCGCACCGGCCCAAAAGGGCAGGCATTCGAAACGATGTAAGCGCGTGGCGTAACGTGCTTCCCAGGCAGCGCACTGGCCGTCAGGGGCGATTTCGAAGCACATTGCGCCCACGGCTGCAGGGCCCCGATCCCGGGTAATGTCTGGTCGCGAAAGTCCCGAAATCGCAGTCAAAGTTGGCCAAGCCGGCTAACCGTTCATGAGGATGATTTCCTCGCCCCCGACCATGAAAGGGGAGGAA
>JAZKCA010000083.1:0-9511 GCA_040388275.1 Pseudomonadota bacterium | reverse complement strand
TGATCGAAGCGCACGGCCGCCTGCCGCTGCCGCCCTACATCGAGCACGACGCCGACGAATTCGACGAAACGCGCTACCAGACCGTGTATTCGCGCGAACCGGGTGCGGTGGCGGCCCCCACGGCCGGCCTGCACTTCGACGAAGCCCTGCTGGCGCAACTGAAGGCCAAGGGCGTGGACTTCGCCTACGTCACCCTGCACGTGGGCGCCGGCACGTTCCAGCCGGTGCGGGTGGAAGTCCTGGCCGAGCACAAGATGCACACCGAGTGGTACACCGTGCCGCAGGCGACCGTGGACGCGGTGCGCGCCGCCAAAGCCGCCGGCAAGGCCGTGGTGGCGGTGGGCACCACCAGCCTGCGCGCGCTGGAGTCGGCCTCGCAGTCGGGCCAGATCGAGGCGGGCAGCGCCGACACGGCCCTGTTCATCACGCCCGGCTACACCTTCAAGACCGTCACGCGCCTGATCACCAATTTCCACCTGCCCAAGTCGACCCTGCTGATGCTGGTGTCGGCCTTTGCCGGCTACGACCAGATCAAGCGCGCCTACGCGCACGCGATCGCCAGCGAATACCGCTTTTTCAGCTATGGCGACGCCATGCTGCTCACTACAGAGAACACCTAACCATGCTCGACTTCCAACTCCTCAAGACCGACACCAGCGGCCTGTCGCACGCGCGGCGCGGGCGCCTGACGCTCAATCACGGCGTCATTGAAACGCCGATCTTCATGCCGGTCGGGACCTACGGTTCGGTCAAGGCCATGGATCCGGTCGAGCTGCGCGAAGTCGGCTCCCAGATCATTTTGGGCAATACCTTCCACCTGTGGCTGCGACCGGGCACCGAGGTGCTCAACAAATTCGGCGGCCTGCATGGCTTCATGGGCTGGAACGGCCCGATCCTGACCGACTCGGGCGGCTTCCAGGTGTTTTCGCTGGGCGCGATGCGCAAGATCACGGAGGAGGGCGTCAAGTTCGCCTCGCCGATCGATGGCAGCAAGCTGTTCCTGTCGCCGGAAATCTCGATGCAGATCCAGCGCGCCCTCAATTCCGACATCGTCATGCAGTTCGACGAATGCACGCCCTACGAGATCGACGGGCGCCCGGCCACCTCGGAGGAAGCGGCCAAGTCGATGCGCATGTCGCTGCGCTGGGCCCAGCGCTCGATGAACGAATTCACCCAGGGCGAAAACCCGAACGCGCTGTTCGGCATCGTCCAGGGCGGCATGTTCGAGAACCTGCGCGAGGAGTCGCTCGCCGCGCTTGAAGAGATCAACTTCCCCGGCATCGCCATCGGCGGCCTGTCGGTGGGCGAGCCGAAGGAAGACATGATGCGCATGCTCGCGCACGTCGGCCCGCGCCTGCCGGCCAACAAGCCGCACTACCTGATGGGCGTGGGCACGCCGGAAGACCTGGTGGCGGGCGTGGCCAACGGCATCGACATGTTCGACTGCGTGATGCCGACCCGGAATGCCCGCAATGGCTGGCTGTTCACCCGCTTCGGCGACGTCAAGATCAAGAATGCGCGCTACAAGGACGACCAAGGACCGCTCGACGAGAGCTGCGACTGCTACTGCTGCAAGAATTTTTCGCGCGCCTACCTGCATCACCTGCACCGCTCGAAAGAGATTCTGGGTGCGCGCCTGAACACCATCCACAACCTGCATTACTACCTCAAGCTGATGAGCGAAATGCGCGACGCGATCGATGCCGACCGCTTCCATGCGTTCAGACTGGCGTTCAACGCCGGGCGTGCCAGGGGCGTGTAAGTACGCTCCGCCTCAATAAATTATATTGTGGGCAACACTTGCAAAAAGAATTAATGCAGCCAGATAGCTGCAAATGGTCTGGCCGTATCCGGCGATGCTAGAATACAGCGCTGCTTTTTTAACTAATTCATTCACATTGGAGTTTCCGTGTTTATTTCCAACGCTTACGCACAAGCCGCACCCGCAGCCGCAAATTCCGGCCTGATGGGCAATCTCGGCACCTTCGTGCCGCTGATCCTGATGTTCGTGGTCATGTATTTCCTGATGATCAAGCCACAGCAAAAGAAGGCCAAGGAACAACGCGAAATGATGGACGCGCTGGCCAAGGGCGACGAAGTCGTCACCGCCGGCGGCATTCTGGGCAAGGTCATCTCGGTCAAGGACACTTATGTGACCATCGAAGTTGCCGCCAACACGGAAGTCGTCGTGCAAAAGCACGCGATCACTACCCAGCTGCCAAAAGGCACGCTGAAGTCGCTGTAAGCCTGACTGACGGCATCGCGCCGCCTGCCTGCTCAATCTGAACGCTGGAACATTATGAATCGCTATCCCGTCTGGAAATACATTCTGATCGTCGTGACGCTGTTGCTCGGCGCGTTGTATACCGCGCCCAACTACTTCGTCAATTCGCCCGCCCTGCAGGTCACCACGAATAATTCTATTCTGAAGATCACCAGCGACACCAGCGCCAAGGTGGAAGCGGTGCTCAAGGCCGAGGGCATCAAGTCCGAGGGGATCGCGATTGAAGGCGCGGGACATACGACCTCGGTGCGCGCGCGCTTCACCAGCACGGACGAGCAGTTCAAGGCCAAGCATGCGCTGGAAAAATCCCTGAACGCCAACCCGGCCGAGCCTGACTATATCGTCACGGTCAACCTGGTCAAGAACGTGCCGAAGTGGATGCAGAAACTGCGCGCGCTGCCGATGAACCTCGGTCTCGACTTGCAAGGCGGCGTGCACTTCCTGCTCCAGGTCGATGTCGCGGCCACGGCCGAAAACAAGGTCAAGGGTATCCAGGCGATGGTGAAGAGCCAGCTGCGGGAAAAGAAGGTATACCACGCCGGTATCGAGCGCCTGGGTAACGTCGTCGAGATCAAGTTCCGCGACGCGGCCATGCGCGAGCAGGCAAAGAACATCTTGCGCGCGCAAAGCACCGACCTCGATTTTGCCGACGCCACCGATGGCAGCGATCTGAAACTGGTCGTCAAGCTCAAGCCGGACGCGCTCAAACGCACCGTCGAAGAAGGCGTCAAGCAGAACATCGCGACGCTGTCCAAGCGGATCAACGAGCTGGGCGTGTCCGAACCGATCATCCAGCAGCAGGGCGCCGACCGCATCGTGGTGCAGCTGCCAGGCGTGCAGGACGTGGCGCGCGCCAAGGACCTGATCGGCCGTACCGCCACGCTCGAACTGCGCATGGTTGACGATACCGTCCTGGCAGGCAGCGAAACGACCGCCACCATCCCCTTCAATTCCGAAGTGTTCAAGTTCGCCGATGGCAAGCCGTTGGTGGTGTCGAAGGATGTCGTCCTGACGGGCGAATACATCTCCACCGCGGTCGCCAGTTTCGACTCGAACCAACAGCCTGCCGTCAGCCTCGAACTGAACGGCGACGGTGGCAGCAAGATGCGCCAGATGACACGCCAGAACGTCAACAAGAACATGGCCATCCTGCTCAAGGAAAAGGGCAAGTACACGGTTCTGTCGGCCCCGAATATCAAGGAAGAATTCGGCGCCAACTTCCAGATCTCGAATATGGGCGACACCGAGCGGGCCGTCGAACTGGCCTTGCTGCTGCGCTCGGGCGCCTTGTCGGCGCCCATGGAATTTATCGAAGAGCGCGTGATCGGGCCGCAGCTGGGCGCCGAAAACATCGCCAAAGGCTTGTACTCGACCGTGTACGGCTTCGCGGCGATTGCCATCTTCATGATCATCTACTACCACCTGTTTGGCTTCTTCAGCGTGCTGGCGCTGGCGGCCAACCTGTTGTTCCTGCTGGCGCTGCTGTCGGCCACGGGGGTCACCTTGACGCTGCCGGGTATCGCCGCGATCGCGCTGGCGCTGGGTATGGCGATTGACGCCAACGTGCTGATCAACGAACGGATACGCGAGGAACTGCGTGCCGGGAACTCGCCGCAGGGCGCGATCTCGGAAGGCTTCGACCGCGCCTGGGCCACCATTCTTGACTCGAACGTGACCACCCTGATCGTCGGTATCGCCTTGTGGGCGTTCGGCTCCGGCCCGATCCGCGGCTTCGCCGTGGTGCACTGCCTGGGCATCCTGACCTCGATGTTCTCCGCGGTGTTCGTTTCGCGCGGCGTGGTCAACCTGTGGTACGGCCGCAAGAAGAAGCTCGGCGGCGTGTCGATCGGTACCGTCTGGACTCCCGGCATCGCTGCCACGAAATAACAAGTACTCACTACAACAGGATTCAAGATGGAATTTTTCCGCATCAAGAAAGATATTCCCTTCATGCGCCATGCGTTGATTTTCAACGTGATTTCGGCGCTGACCTTCGTGGCGGCCGTGTTCTTCCTGGTCACCAAACAACTGCATTTATCGGTCGAATTCACGGGCGGCACCACCATGGAGCTGAAGTACCCGGGGCCGGCCAACCAGGAAAAGATCCGGGGCGAGCTGATCAAGCTGGGCTATGAACAGCCTGAAGTGACGAGCTTCGGCAACGCGCAGGAAGTGCTGATCAAGCTGCCAATCGTCAAGACGGTGGCTGGCGCGACCGGCTCGCAGCTCGTGTTTGGGGCGCTGTGCAAGGCCGAAGGCGGCGCGCCGAAGAGCGTCACCGTCACCGACGCCAAGGGGGCCAAGCTCGACAAGACCAGTTGTTTCACGCCGGCCAATGTGGAAGTCCTGACGCAGCAAAAGATTGAATTCGTCGGGCCGCAGGTCGGCGAGGAGCTGGCCCAGAACGGCCTCAATGCGCTGGTGATGGTGATCATCCTCGTGATGGCCTACCTGGCGGTGCGCTTCGAATGGAAGTACGCGGTCTCGGCGATCGTGGCCAACTTGCACGATGTGGTCATCATCCTCGGCTTCTTCGCCTTTTTCCAATGGGAATTTTCGCTGGCGGTGCTGGCGGGCGTGCTGGCGGTGCTGGGCTATTCGGTCAACGAGTCGGTGGTTATTTTCGACCGGATCCGTGAAAACTTCCGCAAGCAGCGCAAGTCGAGCGTGGAAGAAGTGATCAACAACGCGATCACCAGCACCATCTCGCGGACCATCATCACCCACGGCTGTACCCAGATGATGGTGCTGTCGATGCTGTTCTTCGGCGGCACGACCTTGCACTACTTCGCCATGGCGCTGACCATCGGCATCTGCTTCGGCATTTACTCGTCGGTGTTCGTTGCGGCGGCGATAGCCATGTGGCTGGGCGTGAAGCGCGAAGACCTGATCAAGCCGGTCGTGGCGAAAGACGAGACGGACGGCGCGGTGGTGTAAGCGCCCGGCCTGACGATCCCACAAGAAATGCCGCTGTCGCCCTGCGCGACGCGGCATTTTTTTCGACATAAAAAACCGGGGTCAGACCACTTTTGCCGTTCCGCAAAAGTGGTCTGACCCCGGTTTTGTGCTTAAAATAATGCTCTGCATCAACTATTTCGTTGTTGCTCAGGGGATTTGTTTACTTGTGTGTGTCATCGCACAGAAGCAAATGGTCGCCGGAACTATAGTGGAACTGTCTCTTTCAGGACATCCCTAGTTTTGGACTTCGCCCGCTCTTATCCAGCGGGCATTTTTTTGTCCTTACATCAGCGCAGCGGTGAGGGTTTTTACTTCCTCGGCCGATTCTTCCATGATGCTGTTGAGGGTGCCTTCGCCGATGACGAAATCGATGGTCGCCGCGCCCTGCAAGCTGGTCGCGCCCGGGCTCTGGTGCAAGGGCGAGGCCACCGGCGACAGGTCGTTCGCCAGCAACAGCGTGTCGCCCAAAGTTTCAGGCGGCAAGGCGCGCATGCCGGCCCACAGGCTTTCGATCGCTTCCATCACGGCGGCGGGCACGTTCAGCTTTTGCAGCACGCAGCGGCCGATCTGCTGCTCGCCGTGTTCGATCCACTCTTCGGGTTCGCCGTCGAGCAAGCCTGGATATTCCTCGGCGCGCGAGAGCAGGTAAAAGCCGCCCACTTCATGCACGATGCCGGCGAACAGCGCCGTTTCCGGATCGAGGTTGGCCACGCGCTTGGCGATCACCTGCGACAGCGCGGCCACGTGCGCCGAGTGCTTCCACAACTGGTCGGCCTTGGCGCGCAGCGCGGGCTGGGTGATCTTGCTGTCGAGCTGGCGGACGATGACGGCCGCGGCCAGCGCATTCAGGGTACGGAAACCCACGCGCTGGACCGCATTGCGGACGTTGGTGATTTCGTTGCCGGAGCGGTTGTAGGCGACCGAGTTGGCGATCGCCACGGTGCGCGCGGCCAGCAGCGGTTCGGACTGCACCAGGCGGGCGGCCACGTCGGCGTGGCAATCCGGGTCGTTCAGGGCGCGCTGCAACTTGAGCGTCGCGTCCACGTTGGTGGGAAACGTCAGCTCCCCGCGGCTTGCCTGAGCAGCGATGCTCTTGAATGCTTCAAGTCTGTCCATTAGAAAATTCATCCCCTATAAGTTGGTCAAACTCGCCGCATAAAAGTGCTTTGGAGCATTGATTCGACGCTCCATCATAGCGCCCCTGCGACGCTAGTTCAAGGCTCGCTGAAAATCGCGTCGCAGCCTTCTCTGGTTTCCTCGGTATCCTGCAATTCGTCGACCAGGCCCAGGTCGAACAATTCCTCGACCGCGTTCATGAAACTGTTGATCTTGGTGGCGCCGATCAGGCGATAGATCTCGCCATCGGCGTTGCGCACGCCGATCAGCATCTTTTCTTCGCGCACTTCGTCGGGCGTGGCCACGTTGAGCAGCAGGTTGCCGATGATGTGCTTGTCAAATTTGGCCGGTGTTTTGCCTTCGAGCAGGGCTGTTTTCAAGATTCTTCCTTCTGTTGTTGTGTTGTAGGGCAGGTGGAATGGTCGGCGATCAATTTCTTGAGCTTGCCTAGAGTATGGTCCATGGCCTCGAAATCGGCATCCGAATACGCGGAAAACAGCGCGCGGCCCTGTGCCACGACCAGCGGAAAGACCTCGGCAAACACGTTCTCGCCTTCGCCGGTGAGCGCCACGAAGAACGATCGCTTGTCATCGAGACAACGGGTGCGCAGCACCAGGCCCTTGTTTTCGAGGCGCTCGATGACGCCGGTCAAGGTTCCCTTGGTGATCAAGGTCTTGTCGCCGAGCTCCTTGTACGTCATGCCGGGCGTGTTGCCCAGCGTGGCGATGATATCGAACTGGGCGTGGGTGAGGCCGCAACGGCGCACCACCTCGCCCGAAAATCGCTCGAAGCCCTGGAGGCATTCCGCCAGCAAGCGCACACTCTTTAAATAACGTTCCCCCATGGGATCGATTATAGCTGCCCGCGGCCCCATTCGCGTTTTGCATGTTGGGCAGGTACCATAGCGGCCTGATGCAGTTTAGCCACAGAAAGGTCCGAATGAGTCACCAACTGCGGGGCATCCTGGCCCTGCTCGTCGTTACCCTGGTATGGGGCACGACCTTCCCCGCGATGAAAGACCTGACTGCCACCTTGTCGCCGGCCTGGATCGTGTTCACCCGCTTCGCCATCGCCGCGCTGCTGCTGTCGCCTTTTTTCGTGCGCGCCGCCCGTGCGGACCTGGCCTCGGGACTGCTGCTCGGATTGCTGCTGTTCTTTTGCTATGTGTTCCAGGTGGAGGGGCTGGTGTTGACCAGCTCGAATCGCAACGCCTTCATTTGCGGCCTGAACGTGCTGATCGTCCCCTTGCTGGGCCTGCTGGGCGGGCGTGCGCCCGAGCGCCGCATTGCCGTCGCGCTGCTGCTGGCCGTGGCCGGCCTGGCGGCGCTGTGCTGGGACGGCGGAGCGTGGAGCGTCGGCGACAACCTCGCGCTGGGGGCGGCGCTGTGTTTCGGGCTCTACATCAAGCTGATGGAAGTGCGCACCCGCGCCGCCACGCGCCTGATGACGGTGACCGCTACCCAGATCCTGACGGTGGCCGTGTGCGCGCTCGTGTGGCTGCTGGTGACCGAAGTGCCGATGGCCGGCGGCGACACCTACTGGGTAAACATTTTTGTATCACTCAAGGGCGGCTTATACAATATCGTATACCTCGGCGGGTTCTGCACGGCGGCCATCATCTCGCTGCAAAGCTGGGGACAGCGGCACAGCACGGCCAACGAAGCGGCGGTGATTTACGCCTTCGAGCCGGCCGCGGCGGCCGTGTTCGGCTTTTTCTGGCTGGGGGAAACCATGACCGGCAGAGGGTGGATAGGCGCGGCGCTGTTGATCTCCGGTATGATAGTCAGTCAATGGAACACCGAGCGGCCTGCGGGCGCGCTCGTCCCTGAGTAAAGAGCACCCGCCCGCATGCCGATCGCCAAACTTGCCCGCCTTGCCCAAGAGAAGCCGCTGCGCGTGCTGCTCATCAACGCGGGCGAACCGGACACCCTGACCTGGGCCGGGCTGTACCAGCCGCTGCGGCTGGCCGCCAAGATCGTCGGACCCGAGCGGCTGCACGTGGACGTGCGCAGTCCCGACAAATTCACCGCCGACGCCCAGCGCCACTGGCATCTGATCCTGCTGGTGGCGGACGAAGCGCAAGCCGCGCTCAAGCCCCCCAACAGCCGCAAGCTGATCGAGCATTGCCGCGCGGCGCCGTTCTGGGGCGGGGTCGGGGCGGGCGTGTTGTGGCTGGCCGATGCGGGCGTGCTGAACGGCGTGCGCACGGCCTTGCCGTGGGCACTGTACGTGGACGTCGACAGCGTGGCCGACCACGCCTTGTTCACGCCGCACCTGTTCGAGATCGACGAGCACCGGCTGACCTGCTGCGGCGGCGCGGCCAGCGTGGACTTCGCGCTGAACCTGGTCGAAATCATCTTCGGCGCCGGGGTCCAGGCTCAGATCAAGGAAACGCTGTGCATCGACCGGGTGCGCGGCAAGGAAGAGCGGCAGCGGGTGGCGCTGCAGGCGCGCTTCGGGGCGCTGCAACCGAAGCTGACGGAAGCGGTCACCCTGATGGAATCGAACATCGAAGAACCCTTGTCGACGGACGACATTGCCAACCTGGTCGGCATATCGCGGCGCCAGCTGGAAAGGTTATTCAAACAATACCTGGGCAGCCTGCCGTCGCGCTACTACCTGGAACTGCGGCTGCAGCGCTCGCGCCAGCTGTTGCTCGACACCCACTATTCCATCGTCCAAGTCGGTCTGATGTGTGGTTTCTCGAGCGGCTCGCACTTTTCGACGGCCTTCGGCGCGCTGTTCGGCAACACCCCGCGCGAAGAACGCCAGCGCAAGCTCGCGACCTAACACCGGGGTCAGACCACTTTTGCCTTCCAACAGGGGTCAGACCACTTTTGCCAGTTGGCAAACTGTGCTTCCCGGGGCGTGGCCGAATGCACCGCACGTTGTCGTTTATGCCAGGAATCAGGCTATGCAGGGTGTCCACCGTGAGAAAAGTGGTCTGACCCCTGTTTTTCGGCAAAAGTGGTCTGACCCCGGTGTTGGTGGTGGGAAAAATGAAAATGGCTGTCGCCTATTCAAAAGATGTTTGGGGCCGCCGTTCTTATAATGGCCCATGCTTCCAGCGGTTTCGGCTGGTTGCGCCCCCTAACATTGGATGAGGAATGCCATGAACGCAAAGCTTGATTCGGGTGTCACAACGCGGCCTGT
>JAZKCA010000082.1:0-36971 GCA_040388275.1 Pseudomonadota bacterium | reverse complement strand
CGACCTGCTGCCGCTGGTCGAAGGCACCACCGTCAACACCAAGTACGGCATGATCCGCACCGACCATATTCTGTTCATCGCTTCGGGCGCCTTCCACCTGGCCAAGCCGTCGGATTTGATTCCCGAGCTGCAGGGGCGCTTCCCGATCCGGGTCGAACTCGAGTCGCTGTCGATCGCCGACTTCGAGCGCATCCTCACCAGCACCGACGCCTGCCTGACGACGCAGTACGAAGCGCTGCTGGCCACGGAAAGCGTGAGCATCGAATTCGCCCCGGCCGGCATTACGCGGCTGGCGGAAATCGCGTTCTCGGTCAACGAGCGCACCGAAAATATCGGCGCGCGCCGGCTCTACACGGTGATGGAAAAACTGCTCGAGGAAGTCTCCTTTACGGCCAGCGAAAGCGCCGGCCAGAAGGTGCTGATCGACGCGGCCTACGTCAACGACCGGCTCGACAAGCTAGCCGTGGACGAAGACCTGTCGCGCTACGTGTTGTAAGGAGACCGGCATGGCCAACAAGGCACTGGCGACACGCCAGAAGATGCGCCTGACGGTGGCGGTGGCGCCATCGCAGCAGCTGGGCAAGGTGCGCAACCCGGTGGCGGTGGCGGCCAAGCTGCGCGCGGCCGGTCCGCACGCCAAGGGCCCGGGCCCGGAACGGCAGGCAGCCAAGCGGGCGCTGAAAAAAGCCAAGCTGGAAGCGGAAGACTGAGGGAATTTGAAACAGAGGGGCGGGCCGCCAGCGGGAACCCGGTTGGGGGCTCCCGCTTTCTGGCCATCGGAGCGTAGTCTCTCCTTTTCGCGCCTTTAGTACTACCACCTTGTGCGAAGCACCGTTATTCGGTACATTCGGTACTGTTTCGCGGCACCTCGACCACCACAAGGCATTCCATGAGCTCACCCGAGCAGGTATTAAGCGTATTGCGCGCCGAACTGCGCGCTTCCGGCATCACGTACAAGGCACTGGCCGAGCGCATCGGCATGAGCGAGTCCTCCGTCAAGCGCATGTTCGGCCAGAAGGACATGGCGCTGTCGCGCCTGGCCCAGATCTGCAAGGCCGCCGGGATTCCGATGGAAGACGTGCTGCGGCGCGCGGCCGACGCCACGCCGCACGCCGACACCTTGACGCCCGCGCAGGAAAAGTCGCTGATGGCCAACCCGCACCTGCTGCTGATGGCCACCTGCTGCCTGGGCCACTGGTCGCTCGACCAAGTCATCGAAACCTACAATCTGAGCGAACCCGAATGCATCGTGCTGATGGCCGAGCTGGACCGCCTGGGCATGATCGAACTGAAGGCGGGCAATCGTTACAGCCTGCGCGTATCGAACTCCTTCCGCTGGATCGCCGACGGGCCGGTGCAGCAATACGTGCGCGAGCATGTGGTGGGCGACTACTTCGGCGGGCGCTTCGACGGCCCCGGCGAGGCCTTGATGTGCCTGCCCGCGCGGCTGTCGCCGGCCAGCGCCAAGGAGCTCGTCACCAAGACCCAGCAGCTGGCCGGCGAGCTGGCGCGCCTGCACCAGAACGATCGCAAGCTCGATAGCACTGAGCGCGACGGCTTCACCTTGCTGCTCGGATTCCGCTCGTGGGAGTTTGCGGCCTTCACGGCGCTGCGCCGCAAATAGACTATTCCGCAATATTGACAGCCTGTTCCTTGAAATCCTCCGCCTGTCGCCGCGCGCCGGATTTGCATGGGGTGCGTCCCTATACTCGCTCTCATCAAACAAACGGGAGACCTTCATGCTGTTCCGATCGATGGCTGCGATTGCAGCGTTCACCCTGGCCGCTTCGGCATTCGCCTCCGACAAGCTTGACGCCGTGATCAAGGGCGCGATGGCGGGCTCCAAGGTGCCGGCGGTGGGCGCGGTCATCATCCGCGACGGCAGCATCAGCGAGCAGGCCGTGCGCGGCGTGCGGCGCAACGACGGCAAGGCGGCCGTGGGTGCCGATGACGTATGGCTGATCGGCTCGACCGGCAAGGTGATGACGGTGGCGATGGTGGCCAGGCTGGTGGACCGGGGCGTGCTGACCTGGGATGCGACGCTGGAAAACATGCTGCCCGAACTGGCGTCGGGCATGCGCCCCGAATACCGCAAGGCGACGCTGGTGCAACTGCTGTCGCACCAGTCCGGCTTGCCGCGCGACATCAAGGAGTCGGCGGCGCTGGAGAAGTTTTTCGCCGATACGCGGCCCTCGGGCGAGCAGCGCCTCGCCTATATCGCCAAGGCCCTGATGGACGCACCGGAAGCAGCACCCGGCTTCAACTACAGCAACACGGGCTTTTTGGTGGCCACTGCGATCGCGGAAAAGGTCACCGGTCAAAGCTACGAATCGCTGATGCAGAAGGAAGTGTTCGAGCCGCTGGGAATGCGCAATGTCGGCTTCGGCAATACCGGCAAGGACCAGAACCGCGGCCACCAGCACGGCAAGCCCATGCTCAAGATGCGCAAGGCCGATGACGGCGCGCCGGCGATGTACGCGCCGGCCGGCTTCCTGCACATGCCGCTCGCTGCATGGGCGCAGTTCAACCTCGACCAGCTGGCCGGCAGCAAAGGACATGGCAAACTGCTGGCGCCGGCGTCGTACAAGCTGATGCAGACGGCCCAGCCGGGCAGCCCGGCTGGGCTCGACTGGGGCGTGCAGGAATCGATCGCGGGCCGCCAGGGCCCCGCGCTTGTGCACCAGGGTTCGGACGGCAACTGGCTCGCCATCGTGGCGTTATTCCCCGACCAGCAAAGCGGCGCGCTGGTGGTAGCCAACGCGGGCCCGGACATGGGCGCCGACCAGGTGCTGCACAAGGTGTTCGTCAAGCTGTTTCCTACTTTGAGTCCGGCCAAGGTCAAATAACTTGCAAGATCGAGGTCAGACCTCGATCAAAAAACATTTTTTGGATCGAGGTCTGGAGGCAAGCTGGCGCCAGCCGTTGCTTACCAGATCGGCCCGAGGAACAAGTACATCGTGCCCTTGCCGTCCTTGGTCGCGCCGGCGCCGATGTAGGTCGGCCCGAAGCGCGTATCGACCGACAGGAAGGCGCTCACGGCGGTCTTGAGCGGCGTGCCGGTGCCGGGCGCGTTGAGGTCGAAACCGCCGCCCGCTTCCAGCGAAAAGCCGGCCCGCACGGTGCCGCCCAGGGTCACCGGCAGCTGTCCGACGCGGCGCGCCATCACCAGGCGCGTGAAGGCCACGGTGCGGCCCTGGATCGAATCGGGCACGGTGCCCGACAGGCGCAGGAAGCCGCCCAGGCTCAGCGGCGAGGAACCGAATTTGGCGTGCGCGTACTCGCCGTACAGGTGACCGGCCCAGTTTTCGGTGCTGATCGCCGCCATCCCCAGCAGGCTGGTTCGGATCGCCGCCGCGCCGCCGGGGGTGGCGTCGGGGATGCGATCGATGCGCGCATCGACCAGGTAGCCGCGGCTGGGAAAACCGAGCGAGTCGAGCGTGTCGACCCGGTACTGGACGAACTGGTTGGTGTTGTAGACGCGCTGCGAACTGTTCTCGGGTTCTTCGGGAATCACCACCCGCACCCCGGCCAGCTGGCGCGTCAAGCCTAGCTGCAGGTCGCCCCAGCCGCCGAGCTCGCGCCCGAGCACCATGCTGAGCGAGCGCCCGGAATAGGCGTAGCGGCGCGCGCGGCGGCCTTCGAAAAAATTATCCAGCGAAGTAGAACCGTACTGGGCCGACGGCTGAAAGTACCACGGCGAGCCGGGACCGAGCGGCTGGTGCAGCTGCACGCCCAGGTCGCGCATGTCGCCCACCCGCATCACCGTGCGCATCTCGGCGCCCCAGCTGTTGAGGGAAGTCTTCACGTGCATCAGCTTGAGCGCGAAGGTGTTGCTGTCGTCGAAATCGCTGGCCAGCTCCAGTCCCACCCGCAGCCGGCTGCTGGCCCAGCGCGCTTCGGTGGCCTTGATCGTCACTGTGCGCTTGCCTGCCTCGTCGTCGATCTCCGCTTCGACCCGTTCCAGGTCGCCCCGTCCGTACAGGGCGCTGGTGGCCTCGCGCACCTGCTCGCGCGTGAGCTCCTTGCCGACCACCATGCCGGACTGCACTTCCAGCACCTTGGGCGCGATCCGCCCCACGCTCTCGACCTTGAGCGCGGCCAGGCGCACCGGCTGGTCGCTCAGCGCCGGCGGCGCGAGGCGCGTATTTTCGAACAGCGCATAGTCTTCCTTCGACATGGCCAGCGGCGCCAGGCGCTGCGCCAGCGCCCGCGCGCCTCCCTGGCCGGCGGCGATCGCCTGGTCGACACTGCGAAAGTCGAAAAAGCCGAAGCCGTCAAGCGGCGGCGCGATCAGGATGTCCTGCGCGTGCAGTTCCTTGATCGAGCGCTCCACGTTTTGCTGGGTGAGGATGTTGATCATCTGCTGCGCCACCCCGAGCGCGCTGCCCAAGTCCTTTTCCGGCGCCAGCCCGGTGCCCACATTGACGGCGATGACGATGTCGGCGCCCATCTTGTGGGCCAGGTCGACCGGCAGGTTGCGTACCAGGCCGCCGTCGACCACCAGGCGCCCGTTGATGCGCACCGGCGCGAACACGCCGGGCACCGCCAGCGAGGCGCGCATGGTCTGGAACAGGGGGGTGTCGACCAGGTCGACCAGTTCGCCGGTCACCAGGTCCGAGGCCACCGAGCGGAACGGCAGCGCCAGCTGACTGACCGGACGGTCGCGGGTGCCGGCCGGCAGCAAGCGGGTCAGCGCCTGTTCGAGCGCCGCGTTACCGGCCGCCGAGGGTGGCAGCGAAATACCGTCGCGATGGACGCCGAATTCAATCCGCGAGGGCAGCAGGATGTCTTCCTCGCGGCGCCGGAATTCGAGGTCTTCGCGCGCGGGCCGGTCGGCCACCACGCGCTCCCAGTCGGTCTGGCGCGCCATTTTTTCGAGATCGGCGATCGAGGCGCCGGCCGCATACGCGCCGCCGATCACGCTACCCATGCTGGTGCCGACCACGATGTCGACCGGGATGCGCATCTCGCGCAGGGTGCGCAGGACGCCGATGTGGGCAAAGCCGCGCGCGCCGCCGCCGGACAGCACCAGGGCGATGCGGGGACGGGTCGCCGGCGCCACCGCCTGTGGCGGCGCCGGCGTGACAGCGTCCGCCTGGGCCAGCGCCGCGCCGCCTTGCAGCAGCAGGACGCACGCCGCAGCCAGGGCCAGCGCGCGCAAGGGCGTGGCCACCGTTACTGGGTGGGCGGCTGCTGCCCGCCCTGGCCTGACATATTCTTGGTCGGGGCAGGCATTTGCACGGCCGGCGGCGGCGGCGCCGGCATGCCCGGCGGCTGGGCCGGCACTTCCATCGGCTGGTTGCCCGGCACCGGCACGCTGGCGCCAGGCGCTTCGGGCGGCGGCGGCGGCTGCTGCGCCTGTTGCTGCTGTTGTTGCAGCAGTTGCTGCTGATATTGGTCGGCGCCGGCGACCGGCGCGGCCAGCGCCGCATTGCCGCCCTTGCCATCGGTGGCCAGGTCGATTCGTTTGAGCACGCCGCCTTCGGACAGCATCACGTATTTGGGATGGACTTCCTTGACCACGACGCCGCTGACGATTTCACGTCCGACCATCAGTGCACGCGGCGGCTGGCCGTCGGCCACCAGGATGGCGACGCTGTCGCGCCCGGCCGCGACCACGCCGGTGAGCTGGTAGTTGCTGGCGGCGGCAGTGAGGACCTGGCCTCCGAACAGGGTGGCGGCGGCGTTCTGGTCCGGATCGGCCATCGGGGCCTCGGCCACGGCGGCCATCGGCCGCTGCACCGGCTTGTACAATTCCATGACCCAGTAGGCGATCGATGCGGACAGCGCGATCACGGCGAGCAGGCTCAAAACAATAGGCAAACGCTTCATCACATTCCTTGGTTACCGCACCAGCTGATTAATTTCGATGATAGGCATGAGCACCGCCAGCACGATCAACAGCACCACCACGCCCATCGCCAGGATCAGCACCGGCTCGAGCAGCCCGGCGATGGTCAGGGTGCGGCGTTCCAGGTCCTGCTGCTGCGAATTGGCGGCGCGTTCCAGCATGGCCGGCAGCTCGCCGGTAATTTCGCCGGCGCGGATCATGTGGATCAGCATCGGCGGGAAGTGCTTTTGCGCCGACAGGGCGCGCGCCAGGCTGACGCCCTCGCGCACGCTGGCGCTGGCCTGCTCGACCAGCTCTTTCATGGCCACGTTCGAGAGCGTGTCGCGGCTGGTGTCGAGCGCGCGCAGGATCGGCACGCCCGAACCTGTGGTAATGGCCAGCGTGCTGGCAAAGCGCGCCGTGTTCAGGCTGCGTTCGAACTTGCCGTACACGGGCGCCGTCAGCAGCCAGGCGTGCCAGCGCCGTTTGAGCGCGGGATTCTTGAGCGCGTTGCGCCACGCGAAACCGGCGCCGATCAGGGCCACCAGCATCACCAGGCCGTAAGCGCGCACGAAGTTGGACACCGCCAGCATCAGCATGGTCAAGAGCGGCAGCTTTTGCTTGGTGTTGGTAAATACCGACACGATCTGCGGCACCACGTAGGTGAGCAGGAAGATCACGATCGCAAACGCCACCACCGTCACGATGGCAGGATAGGTGAACGCCAGGCGCACCTTTTGCACCAGCGCGTTGCGCCGTTCGATGTAGTCGGCCAGGCGCGTGAGCACGCGCGCCAGGTGGCCGATCTGCTCGCCCGAGGCGACCAGCGCCCGGAAAATTTCGGCGAAGTCGCGCGGGTAGCGCGACAGCGCGTCCGAGAACGAGGCGCCGCCCATCACTTCGGAGCGGATCGAGGCGATCAGGTCGCGCACGTAAGGGCGCTCGGCCTGCTCCAGCAGCGCCGTGAAGGCTTGTTCGAGCGGCAGACCCGCTTCGAGCAGGCTGGCCAGCTGGCGCGTGAACAGCGCCAGCTCGACCTGGGACAGGCGTTCGCCGAAACCGCGCCGGGTGGCCACGCCGGCCGTGTCGACCTGGGCCGCGATGGCTTCGACGTTGAGGGGCGTGAGGCCCTGCACGCGCAGGTCGGCACGGGCCGACTTGGCGCTGTCGGCGTTGACCACGCCCTTGTGGGTGGTGCCGATCTTGTCGACTGCTTCGTAGCGAAATGCCGGCATGGCCCTAGTCCTTTGCCACGCGCAGCAGTTCGGCCAGCGTGGTGGTGCCGTCGCGCAGCCAGCGTTCGCCGTCTTCGCGCATGGTCTTCATGCCGGTTTTCTGGGCGGTGGCGCGGATGTCGGCCTCGGAGGCGCGGTTGTGGATCTGGGCGCGGATTTCGTCGGTGGTCTCGAGCAGCTCGTACACGCCGACCCGGCCCTGGTAGCCCGTGTGGCCGCATTTTTCGCAGCCCACCGCATGCCAGGTCTGGCCGTCGTTGCGCTTGCAGTGCACGCACAATTTGCGCACCAGGCGCTGGGCCATCACGCCCAGCAGCGACGACGACAGCAGGAACGGTTCGATCCCCATGTCGAGCAAACGCGTGACCGCGGCGGCGGCGTCGTTGGTGTGCAGGGTGGCGAGCACAAGGTGGCCGGTGAGCGAAGCCTGGACCGCGATCTGCGCCGTTTCCAGGTCGCGGATCTCGCCGATCATGATCACGTCCGGATCCTGGCGCAAGATCGCGCGCAGCGCCTTGGAAAAGCTCATGTCGATGCGGGCGTTGACCTGGGTCTGGCCCACGCCGATCAGGTCGTACTCGATCGGGTCTTCAACCGTCAAAATGTTGGTGGTCGAGGCGTTCAGGCGGCTCAATGCCGCGTACAGCGTGGTGGTCTTGCCCGAGCCGGTAGGCCCGGTGACCAGCACGATGCCGTGCGGCTGGTTGATCAGGGTGTCGAACTGCGGCAGCAGCGCGCCGCTCATGCCCAGGTGCGACAGGTCGAGCCGGCCGGCTTCCTTGTCGAGCAAACGCAGCACGGCCCGTTCGCCGTGCCCGGTCGGCAGGGTCGAGACGCGCACGTCGACGCCCTTGCCCCCCACGCGCAGGGTGATGCGGCCATCCTGCGGCAGGCGCTTTTCGGCGATGTCGAGCTGCGCCATGATCTTGATACGGGATATCAGCGAAGCGTGGATCGCCTTGCGCGGACGAACCACGTCGCGCAGCGAACCGTCGATCCGGAAGCGCACCACCGAAGTCAGTTCGAACGGCTCGATGTGGATGTCGGAGGCGCCTTCGCGCAGCGCCTGCGTGAGCAGCGCGTTGATCATCCGGATCACGGGCGCGTCGTCGGACGACTCGAGCAAATCCTCGATGGCCGGCACGTCCTGCAGCAGCTTGGTCAGGTCGAGGTCGGCGTCGAATTCGTCGGCCACCTGGGAAGCGTCGCCACCGGCGCCGGCATACGCCGTTGCAATGGCCGCTTCCAGTTCGGCGCGTTCCATCGAACGCAGCGCAATGCGGCCGAAGCGGCGCGATACTTCCGCGATCGCCGCCGGCGCGGTCGCGCCCGAGACCCACACCTCGACGGTGTGCTCGGCCTCTTCGCTGGCGCGCGCCAGCACGCCGAAGTCGCGTGCGAAGGCGTAAGGTAAAAGATTACTCATGTTAGTTTTTCGGCGGCTGCACCGGCCGGAACAAAGGTTGCGAAGTCGACGGCTGCGGCGTCGCTGGCTGGGTCGCGCCCGGACCCGGACGGGTCGGCACCGGCACCATCAGCTGACGCGGCGGCACCTTGGCCATGGCGCCGCCGGCAGGCGGCTGGCCGCGCGTGAGCTGCGGCAGCACCGGGGTGCCGTAGTCGGGCATCACGATCGAATCCTGCGGTTCGGCAGCCTTCTGGCCAGCCGAGCGCATGAAGTCGTAGCGGTCGGCGGCGATGCTGTTGCTGTCTTCCTTGCTGCGCACGATCACCGGACGCAGGAACACCATCAGGTTGGTCTTGGTACGCTTGCGGCTGCGGTATTTGAACAGGTTGCCCAGCAGCGGGATGTCGCCCAGGCCGCGCACTTTTTCTTCGGCGTTGCTGGTGTCGTCTTTGATCAGGCCGCCGATGACGATGATCTGGCCGTCGTCGGCGATCACATTGTTTTCGATCACGCGGATATTGGTGGTCACGCCCGACGGCGACGCCCTGGTGCTCTCGTCCACGTTCGAGGTCTCGTGGTAGATCGCCATCTTGATGGTGCCGCCCTCGGAGATCTGCGGGCGCACCCTCAGCATCAGGCCGACGTCGCGCCGGTCGATGGTCTGGAACGGGTTCGCGTTGGCGCCCGCGCCGGCGGCCCCGGTGGTGAACTGGCCGCTGATGATGGGCACGTTCTGGCCGACCTTGATGATCGACAGTTCATTGTCGAGCGTGAGCATGTTCGGGGTCGACAGGATGTTGCCGTTGCCTTCGGCCTCGATGGCCGACGCCACCGCGCCCAGGCCAAGCTCGCCGTTGATCATCTTGAACAGGCCGATCGTCAGGCCGGCCGCGGGAGCCGCCTTGGCGCCGGCCGCCGCCAGCTTGATCAGGTTGCTGTCGCCGGCGCCGGTGAAGTTCTGCAGGCCGCCGACGCGGTATTTGCTCGCACTATTGCCGGTCAGGCCGGCCCACTGCACGCCGAACTGCGCGCTGTTGGCGGCGTTCACTTCGACGATCAGCGATTCGATGTAGACCTGGGCGCGGCGCACGTCGAGCTGGTCGATGACCGAGCGCATGTTGCGGTAAATCGCGTCCGGCGCGGTAATGATCAGGGTGTTGGTCGAGGCATCGGCCTGGATCCAGCCGGCCGAGCTGCCCCCGCCTGCCCCGCCGCTGTTCTGGTCGCGGCCCTGCTGGTTCATGGTCGACTGGCCGGCGCCCATGTTCTGGCCCTGGCCGCCAGCCTGGCCGCCGCTGGACTGCACGCTGCCGCCGCTGGTGCCCTGGACGGACTGCGGCAGGGCCGAGGAATCGGACGAGACCACCGCGCGCAAGGTCGCCGCCAGCTTGGTGGCGTCGGCGTTCTTCAGGTAGACCACGTGCACATTGCCCGCTTCCGAGGTCGGCTGATCGAGCTTGGCGATGAGCGACTTGGCCAGGTTGGCGCGTGCGCGCGACGGCGCCCGGATCACCAGCGAATTGGTGCGCGGGTCGGGCGCGACGGTCACGCGGCCGGAGTCGCCGCCAGCCGAAGGCTCGAGCAGTTTGTTGACCAGCACGGCCAGGTCGGTGGCGATGCCATGCCGAACGGGCACGATGTCGACGTCGGCCGCGACCGGCGCGTCGAGCGCGGCGATGATCTTGGTCAGGCGGCGCAGGTTGTCGGCGTAATCGGTGATCACCAGGCTGTTGTTGCCCGGGTTGGCCATGATCGAATTGTTGGGCGAGATCAGGGGCCGCAGCACCGCCGTCAGATTGGCCGCCGATTCGTAGCTCAGGTGGTAGATCTGGGTGGCGATCTGGTCGCCCTTGACGCTTTTCGCGCCCAGCCCGATCTGGGTCGGCGACGCTTGCAACTTGGCTTCGGCTTCCGGCACCACCTTGGCGTAGCCGTCGCCGGTCACCACCGCGTAGCCTTGCAGGCGCAGCTGGGACGTGAGCAGGCTGAAAGCTTGCGACTTGCTGATCGATTTTTCCGACACCAGCGTCAAGGTGCCCTTGACGCGCGGGTCGATGATGAAGGTCATGCCGGTGTAATGCCCGACCGCCTTGATCACCGATTCGATGTCGGCGTTGACGAAATTGAGCGCCGCCTGGTCTTCCGGGGCCGCCCATGCGGGCGCCGGTATGGCCACGGCCGCTACCGCGCAGCACAGCATGACGCCGGCGGTGAATGGGGTTGTGCTTGCAGTCAATTTTTTCATTATTTAAACTCTAAGGCGATTGTTTTCTTGCCACCCACCATTCGGCGCTGGCCCAGTAAATTCAAGAGATTACCCAGCGTTTCTTCATAGCCATCGGCCGCCTGCGCTTGTCCGGAAAACTGGAAGCGCCCGTGGTCGAGCGTGCCCTTTCCCGACAACAGCAGCGCACCGCGTACCGTTCTCAAACTCAATCCTGCCTGCTGGCCGCGCCAGTCCATGGCCATTTCATAGCTGCCGAGCGGCTTGACCGGCGCCATGCGCGAGCCCATGTCGTTCAGCGCCAGCACCGTGTGGCCGTTCACTTCCATCGCGTTGCCCGCGCGCGCCAGCTGCAAGGTGGTCCACGACAGCTTCATCGTGCCCGACGGCGCCAGCGTGTTGAGCGGCGCGCCCAGGCCAGACAAGCGCTCGGCCGGCAGCAACAGCGCCGCCGGACTGACTTGCCACTGCGACCAGCTGCCCGTCAGGTTTACCGGCTGGGTCAGCGCCTCGCGGTTCTCGAGCGTCATGGCGACCTCGCCGAGCAGCACCATCGGCGACAGCTTCCAGGAAAACCGACCTGGCAGCAGCGGCGTGACCGCGCTGTTTTCGCCTGCCGCGCCGCCAACGTAAGCCGAACCGCGCCACAGCGTACCTTGCGCATCGCCCAGAGTCAAACGCCCACCGGTGCGGGCCTCGACGATGGGGCCGAGCCAGGTGGCGGGCAAAAACACCAGCACCGTCAGCGCGACGGCTGCGGCGATTGCCAGCAACCATAGCACAGCGCGCTTCATCGGGACGCTTCACCAAGGTTCTGGCGCAAGGTCAGCATCGCGTCTGCCTGCCCGGCCGGAGTACCGGCGGTGATGGCCGCGTCCTCGACAACGATGCGGTTTTCGCGGCGCTGGGCCTCGAGCCAGGCGTACAGGCTGGCAAAGGCAACCCCGTTGACCTGCATCTTGGCGACCTCGCCCGACACCACCAGCGACGTTGGCGTGATGGTGCGCGTGGCCAGGCTGGCGGTGAGCGACTCGCGCGTCATCGGCGTGACCTGCGGGGCCGGCTGGCGCGCCAGTTCGCCCGCTTCGATCGCCAGCGCCTGCATCGCGGCCGCCTTGGTGCGCAGCTTGGGCAGTTCTTCGCGCAGCGCGGCGCGCCCTGACAGGGCCGGGGCCATGAACAGCACATACACCAGCGCGCCCAGTACGGTGGCGCCGCCGATGGTCAGGTACTTGCGTTCCTGTTCGGTGCGCGCCAGCCAGTACAGCGCGAGCTGGTCCTTCAACTGCGAGATTGCGTTCTTGGCGCTCATTTCTTCGCTCCTGTACTACGGATGATCCACACGCCGGCGCCGCTGTCGGACAGTTCAAGCTGGCGCAGGGCCAGTGCATCCTTGACCGCCTTGGCGTTGGCCGCGTCGGCCGTCTCCGGCTTGAGCTTGACCGTCATGGCGCCCCTGGCGTAGGCCAGCGACAGCAGTTCCGGCGTGCGCGGCGCGGTGCGCGCCGCCTCGCCGAAGGCCGCCGCCATGAAGGTGAACTCCTCGGGCGTGACCTGGCCCTGCAAGGCCTTGTCGCGCGCGATGTTGGCGCGCATCGCCAGCACCGGATCGGTCGGCAGCACGTCTTTCGGATAGGCGGCCCGGAAGGTCTGGGTCATGCTCTGGGTGACGGCCTGGGCTTCGCGCTTGAGGCGCATCCATTGCACGTTCAGGCCGATCAGGTTGACCACCACGGCCAAGAGCGCCAGGCGCAGCGGCCAGCGCCATTTTTTCCAGTCGCGCACCTGGGCCCCGGCCGCGCCCAGGCCCGGCACCAGGTCGAGCGTGGTGCTCTTGGCGCCGGCGATCCAGTGGGCCCAGTGTTCGGCCTCGACGTGGATGCCGGGACCGGCCTCAAGCACAAGCGCCTGGTATTCGCCCAGCTGGGCCGGTTCCACATACAGGTTCAAAGGCGAGTCGCCGGCCAGCGCGCGCACGGTTTGCAGCGCCACGGCCGGGGTGCCGGCCACCGCCAGCCCCAAGCCCTGGTACAGGCCATGGCGCAGCGTGATGCCGTTGGCGTCGATGGCGCCGGAGACATTGCCCGGCGCGAGCGGCAGGCACAATTGGGACGGCACCGCGGCCACCGTGCGCGCGCCCTGCGCCAGCAGCGCCTTGACGATCGCTTCGAGCCAGCCGCGCTGGGTGACGGCGATGCTGCGCGTGCCGTCATCAAGCTGGGCCGGGGCGGCCATCAGCACGCAGTCGTCCGGGTCGCCCAGCACCTGTTCTTCAACCAGGCTGGGAAGCGCGGCCTTCAGGCGCGCGTTCGACAGCGGCGGGGTTTTGACCTGCAGCAGCGTGACGTCGGGGGCGGCCAGCAGCAGCACCACGTGGCGGCTGGCGGCGACCACGTCGCCCATGCTGCGCAGCGCGCCCTCGCCCTGCTGGACCACGGCGCCGCCGTCGGCCACCAGGGCGAAGCGCGCCAGTGCGCCTTCGTGGTCGGCACGGGCAGGAAGCCGGATATATAAAGTAGTCAAACAGTCTCGCTTTCGTTCTAGTTTTGGCGTACCCAGACCGTCGTGGTCCGGAACGTCTGGCCATCCATCTTGCGGTTCACCAGCGCCTCGGCGTCCAGTGCGGCGCGGTCAAGCCGCACCTTTGACAATACCAAAAAATACTCGCTTTTGACATCAGCGGCGGCGTCCAGCATCAACGGAGCCCCGAACAGCTGGCCGGTAAAATCGCTGGTCTGCCGGTAGTAGGCCTGCTTGCGGCGCTGTACCAGCGCGTTGGCCTGCGATACCGAAAAATTCTGCACCAGCGCCGAAATCACTTCCGGCGACGCCGTATTCACGTTCACCGCCACCGCGTCGGCCGGCAGCACGATGACGAACTCGCGCAGCTTGTTGACGACATCGACCGTATAGCCGGGGATCGTCAGCAGGTCGTCGAGCTGGGTCAGCGCCAGCGGCGACGTGGTGCGCTGCACCACCGGCGTTGCCACCCCCTCCTGCGGCGGCAGCGGCGGCGCCGACAAGGCCACCGCCTTGGCGGTTTTTTCGGCCAGGGCCGGGTCGAGCTTCAGGTTCACCAGCAAGCGCTTGTAGATCGCCACATGGTCGGGGTTCATTACCGGCCCGGTCGCAAGATTGGTGAGATTGTAACGCGAGGTGGCGTCAATAATCCGTCCCGAGAGGGTCGCATCGAAAATTTCGCCCTGAACCCGCTCGCGCTCGATGTACTGGTCAAGCCGCGTTTCGGCCAGCGGCGTGTTCCAGACCGCCGTGGCCGAGGTGTAGGTCTGGCTGTCCACGCCGTCCTGGCGCAGCACCAGACGGGCCCAGTCGAGGGCGCCGCGCAGGATCCACTTGGTCTGCAGGTGCAATCGCTGGTTCTCCATCGAACGCACCTGGACTTGCTGCGACCAGAACAGGCTGGCCACGATCGTCACCGCAAGGGTGGTCAACAGCAAGGCGGTGATGATGGCCACCCCGCGCTGTTTGTTCAGGTTCTTCATAGTCCTCCCAGCAGGAAGGATTTGAGCATCACGGCCTGGCTGTCCTTGACCTGCAGCGACACCTGCAGCCCGGTCGGCGGCACCGACAGCGCGGTCGGGTTGTTCTGGATCGGCGCGCCGCCGGTGCGCCAGCTGTTGTATTCCCAGACCTGCACCACCATGCCCATCACGCCGCTTTGCAGGGCCACCGGCGGGGTCGGGTCCACATTGCTGATGGCGGTTTTCCACAGCATGTCGAGCTGGACCAGGTCGCGCGTGCCGGCCGATTCGCGCCGCTCAAGCACGCCGTTGAGCACGCGGTAGGACACCACTTGCAACAGCGCCGCCTCGTTTTCGCGGAACACGGTGCGCACCATGGTCATGCGGTCGGTGTCGGCCAGCAGGAAGGGACGCTTTTGCAGCGAGTCCGGATCGGCCATGTGCTCGGCGTCGCTCTGCATCTGGGCGAAGGCGAGCTGCATGCCGCGGGTCGCCTCGATCTGGGCGGTCAGCGCCACGCGGGCGCGCACGATGCCGTCCAGGCCGCGCCAGCCCAGCACCGCGACGATGGCCAGGATGCTGATGGCCACCAGCAGCTCGATGAGGGTGAACCCGCGACGGTTTGACTTGTACATCATTCGTTCAGTACCAGCTGGACCAGCTTGATGATGCGCCGGTTCGGCTCGGCCATGTCGTACACGCTGACCTCGACCCGGCGCAGGCGCGGATTCGGGCTGGCCAGCACTTCTTCCTGGCATACCAGCTTCAGGTCGCCCTGCGGGCACTCGAAGCTGCGCTTGCCGATGCCGGGGAAATTGCGCTCGAGGCGAATCTGGACCATGCGGTTCTCGGCCGACCAGGTAGCCATCATCGAGGTGCGCAGGCCGGCGCTGTTGGAGGTCAGGCTGCCGACCGCGCGCAGGGAAGCGCCCAGCGCGGTGCCGACAATGACCAGCGCCACCAGCACTTCGAGCAGGGTAAAGCCGCGGTTATTCGACACAGGGCGCTTCATTCGACGACGAAGTGGCCGATGCCGTCGGCGCGGATGGCGACGCGGTCTTCGCCGATGCCCATGGTCAGCACGAAGGGTTTGTCGACCGGTTCACGGCCGAAGGTGATGCGCATCGGGTTGCCGGGGCCGGCGCTGGCCGGGTCGATCGAGAGCTTGATCGGGCCGCCCTTGAAGGCGCGCTCGCGCAGCAGGTCGTCGTTGGTGACCAGGTCCCAGCGCATTTCATTGCGCACCAAAAAACGGTAATTGTCGGGGTCGGCCTCGAAGGCCACCAGCCGGTTGCGCACGATGGCCTCGTCGCGCGCCAGCTGCAGCAGCAGCGCGATGCGGCGCGCCTCGCCGTGCAGGTTCTGGCTGGCGCTGGGCATCGCGTTCAGGGACACCATGCCGAGCGCGATCCCGATGATGGCCAAAACGACCATCAGCTCCACAAGCGTAAAGCCGCGCATCGCGCGGCCTGGCTGGATCAGCGGCAAGGCGGCTCCCTAGTCCCAGGAGCCGATGTCGGCATCTTCGCCGGCGCCGCCCGGCTGGCCGTCGGCCCCGAACGAGAACAGGTCGACTTCGCCGTGGGCGCCGGGCGAGATGTACTGGTAAGGGTTGCCCCATGGATCTTTTGGCAGCTTGTCGACGTAGCCGCCGCCCTTCCAGCCCCTGGCGGCCGGGCCGCTGTTCGGCTTTTCGACCAGCGCCTGAAGTCCCTGGGCGGTGGTTGGGTAACGCAGGTTGTCGAGCTTGTAGATCTTGAGCGCTTGCATCAGGGTGGCGATGTCGGACTTGGCGGCGGTGATACGCGCTTCGCCAGGTTTGCCCATCAGTTTAGGCACGACCAGCGCGCCAAGGATGCCGATGATGACGACCACGACCATGATTTCGATCAGGGTAAAGCCGCGTTGCAGTCGGTGTGGAACGTTTTTCATAGTTGCTCAGTTAGTCGAAAAAGTTGAACGCAGAGTATAAGGCCGAATGAGGCCCCCGGGTCAATGCCAAAAAATAACATTTGTAAGGCAATTGTAAGCCAGGGCACCAGGTGGCGGCCACACGAAGTCCGCTTGTTAACGTGCCGGGCAGCCCGGGGGATTACCGGGCCACCCGCCGTGCATGCTGCTTAGTGCCGCTTGGCGCTACCGGTGACGCGCTCGAAAGCGGCTTCATTGCCGCCGGCGGCGATGGTGGCCGACACGGGAGCGAGCGCCTTGAGCTGCGGCGCGTCCTTGACGAACGGCGCAATCCCCAGCTCCTTGTCCAGCTCGTGCGGGTAGACCAGGAAGCCGCGCGTGATCACCGCCGCCACCTTGCGGATGTCGCCGATATCCTTGGTCGGGTCGCCGTCCACCAGCACCAGGTCGGCCAGTTTGCCGGCCACGATGGATCCGCGGTCGCCGCTGGTGCGGGTGTAGCGTGCGCCGTTGCGGGTGGCCACCTGGATCGCCTGGGCCGGGGTCAGTCCCGCCTTGACCAGCAATTCCAGCTCGGCCTGCAAGGTGAAACCGGCCATTTCATCGGTGCCGGCCACGATCGGCACGCCGGCCTTGTACAGGATGCCGACGAATTGAACCATCTTGGCGTACGATTTTTCATAGCGGGCCTGGGTGGCGGCATCGGCGATCTTCATGGTGCCGACGTGGAAGCCGCGCTTGACGTCGGGCGGCATGTGGTCGGCGATCGGCGCGAACGGGGTGTTGATGTCGCCATCCTTCTGCTTCATGAAAGCGAAGGTGGCCAGGGTAGGGTCGATGACAGTTCCTTTCATTTTAAGCCTCGAAATGAAATTTTTGACCACCTTCGAATTGAAGTCCAGGTCCGCCACTTTTGCCGACGGCAGGATGAAGCGCTCCAGCGTGCGGGTATCGGTCTGCGGCGTGGCCAGGAAATTGAGCATGACCTGGTTGATGTGCTGGATTTCGTCGAAGCCGGCGTCGAGCGCTTCATGCGCGCGCAGCCCGACCGGAATGTGGCCGCCGACGCGCATGCCGCGGCTGTGAGCGTAGGCGACGGTGTCTTTCAGGATCGCCTTGGGGAAGGAGTTGTAGATCTTCAGCTGCGGGTAGCCATGTTCGGCGTACCAGTCGATCGCGTTCTTGGCCGCCGGCAGGTCCTTGATCACGAAGCCGTTATTGGCCGACATCGGGCTGGCGCCTTCGAGGAAGCCGGCCGGGACGATCTGCGGTCCGAGCAGGGTGCCGGCCGCGTTCTCGTCGAGCATTTGCTGCATGGTCGCGTTGTCGTTGCCCATGTCGCGCACCGTGGTCACGCCGGCGGCCAGGTTCAGGCCCCCTTCCCAGCGGCCCACGTGGCCGTGCATGTCGAACAGGCCGGGCAGCATGATGCGCCCGGCCGCGTCGATTTCATTGGCGGCGCCGCGCACGGGCGAGCCGGCCGGCAGCACCGCGGTGATGCGTCCGCGCAGAACGTAGACGTCGGACGGCGCGCCCACGGTCGCTTTTTCGCTGTCGAACACGCGCGCGTTGCGCACCACCGTCAAGCCGTCGAGCTTGTGCTGCAAGCGGCCGGCCATGTCCTTGAGCAGGCGCGCTTCGGCCAGTTTCTGGCGTTCTGCCATGACTTTGGCGGTGTCGGCCCAGCCCTCTTCGGTCATCGCCATATAGCCCGGCGCGACAAAGGCGAACAGGCGCGGCTTGGCGCCCGTGGTGGCCCACATGAACTGCGGCGTCATGCCCAGGCCGGTCTGGGCCAGCAGCTGCACGGTCTGCGACTTGCCGCCGCTGGTGACGGTGATTTCATCGAGCTTGCGCTGCGACAGCGAGCCCGATGGCAGCAGCGGCAACGACTGGCCAGGCTTGCCGGCCAGCGCGGAAATGAACACCGAGGCGACCTCGAAGGAAGAACTGAGCGGCACGTACATGGCGCCGCCGTTGCTGGCCTTGCTGCCTTTTTCGGTGGTGGACTGCCAGCTGGCCTGGCCATCTTTCAGGTCGAAGCGCTCGTTGACGACGGCGCCGAAGGTGGAGTTGCCGGTGACGGCGAAGTCGGTCAGGGTGCCGTCGGCGCCGACCTTGAAGCGCTCGGTCAGTTCGGGGCCGCGTCCATTGTCCTTGTAGACGAACTTGACGCGCGTGGTGCCGTCGTCGTCGCGTTCGACGACCTGGCCGCCGGCGCGGGTGCCGTTCTCAAGGTATATGTCGTACTTCATGGTCTGGGTGGCGGCATGCACCGACGCGCCGAAGGCGGCGAGGATGGCCAGTACGAGGATCTTCTTCATGGACTTGCGGTCTCCTGGGATGAACAAACGGGACAAACGGGGTTGCGTGACAGGGTAATGCTGGTCCACTCCATGGCGCGCCCGTCGAGCAGCAGCAGGCGCCCGGCCAGCGAGTCGCCCACCTGCATGAGCAGCTTGAGCGCCTCGGCCGCCTGCATGGCGCCAACCACGCCCACCAGCGGCGCGAACACGCCCATGCTGCTGCAGGCGGCATCAAGGAAGGGCTGGTCTTGCGGGAACAGACAGCAGTAGCAGGGCGAATCGGCGCGGCGCGGATCGAACACGCTGAGCTGGCCGTCGAAGCGGATCACGGCGCCCGACACCAGCGGCACCTTGTGCGCGACGCAGGCGCGGTTGACCGCGTGGCGGGTGGCGAAATTGTCGCTGCAGTCGAGCACCACGTCGGCCTGCGGCACCAGCTCGAACAGGCGCGCGTCATCAACCCGCTCGCGCAGGGCGACGACCTCGATCTCGGGATTAATTTGCAGCAGCGCCTCGCGCGCCGAGCCGACCTTGGACTGGCCCACGCGCGCGGTGGTGTGCATGACCTGGCGCTGCAGGTTGGTCAGGTCGACGACGTCATCGTCGACCAGCACCAGGCGCCCTACCCCGGCTGCGGCCAGGTACAGCGCGGCCGGCGAACCGAGGCCGCCGGCGCCGATGATCAGGGCGCAGGACGCCAGCGCACGCTGCTGGCCTTCGATGCCAATCTCGTCGAGCAGGATATGGCGCGAATAGCGCAGCAGCTGCTCGTCGTTCATTTATTTGGTGACGCCGCTTTTTAATTCCGGCGGTTTGACGTCGGGCGCGGGAATCACCGCCGCTGCGGTTTCCTTGTCCTCGACCACCTCGGTCTTGGACAACTGGACCGGCAAGCCCTTGAAATGACGCAGGGCCTGGGCCAGCTGGAAGTCGTCGGGTGCGCCGAATTCGAGCGGCTTGCGGCTTTTGGTGAAAGCCAGCGCGCGCTGCTCGTCCTCGAGCAGGTCGCGGCGCGCCTTGATGGCCGGGTCGATCGCCTTGCCGCTGCCGTCGGACAGGTGTTTTTCGAGGTCGGCTTCGCGGATGCGCAGGCTGTTCAAGCCGTCGCCGTCGGCGGTCTCGTCGACCATCAGGTCGGGCACGATGCCCTTGGCCTGGATCGAGCGGCCCAGCGGCGTGAAATAGCGCGCGGTGGTGAGCTTGACCGCGGTGTCGGCGGTGAGCTGGCGCAGGGTCTGCACCGAGCCCTTGCCGAAGGTTTGTGTGCCCATGATGGTGGCGCGCTTGTAGTCCTGCAGCGCGCCGGCCACGATTTCCGAGGCCGAGGCCGAGCCGCCATTGACCAGCACCACGATCGGCACGCTTTTCAGCGCGGCCGGCAGCCTGGCCAGCGGGTCGGCGCCGCTGCGGGTGGCGTAGAACTCGCGCCGGCCATAGAATTTGCGGTTCGAATCGGCCAGCTGGCCGGCGGTCGAGACGATCTCCTTGTCGGCCGGCAGGAACACCGCCGAGACCCCGATCGCGCCCGGCAGCAAGCCGCCCGGATCGTTGCGCAAGTCCAGCACCAGGCCCTTGAGCTTCGGTTCGGCCAGATACAGGGCGTTGATTTTCTTGGCCATTTCCTCGAGCGTGCGCTCCTGGAACTGGCTGATGCGCAGCCAAGCGTAGCCCGGCTCGACGATCTTGGCCTTGACGCTCTGGACCCGGATTTCCTCGCGCGACAGCGGCACGATCCACGGCTTGTCCTCGCCCTTGCGCGCGATGGTCAGCACGACCTTGGACTTCGGTTCGCCGCGCATTTTTTTGATGGCTTCGTCGAGCGTCAGGCCTTTGACGGGCGTGCTGTCGATGCGGGTGATCAGGTCGCCCGCCTTGATCCCGGCCCGAAACGCCGGCGAATCTTCGATCGGGGTGACGATCTTGACGTAGCCGTCTTCCATGGCCACTTCGATGCCGAGCCCGACGAAGCGGCCCTGCATGCTGTCCTTCATTTCCTGGTAGGCTTTTTTTTCCAGGTAGACCGAGTGCGGGTCGAGCGAGGCGACCATGCCGGCAATGGCTTGCGAGAGCAGCTTGTCGGCCTCGACCTGTTCGACGTAGTCGGATTTGATGAGGCCGTAGACATCGGCCAGCTGGCGCAGTTCGTTCAGCGGCAGCGGCGCGCTTTTTTGCGCCGAAGCGGGAAGCTGGAACGCGAAGCTTGCCAGCACAAGCATGCCGATCTGTGTGACTCTCATCCGCTGACCCTTTTAGAAGCTGACCCAGGTGGCCGGATTGAAGGCCGCGCCCTGGTGCCTGAGCTCAAAGTATAGCCCCGAATCTTCGCCCCCGCCGGTGTTTCCGGCGCTGGCGATCGCGTCGCCGCCCTTGACGGCGTCGCCCACGCGCTTGAGCAGCGACTGGTTGTTGCCGTAAATGGAGAGATACTCGCTGCCATGGTCGACGATGATCAGGTTGCCGAAGCCGCGCATCCAGGCCGCGAACACCACGCGCCCGGCGGCGACCGTCTTGACGTCGCTGCCTTCGGCGGCCTTGATGAACACGCCCTTCCAGCTTGGTCCGCCGTCGCGCTTGGCGCCGAATTTGGCGGCCAGCTTGCCCACCACGGGCGCGCGCAGCCGTCCCTTGAGGCTGGCGAAAGCGCCTTCCGGCGCGGCCGGCGCGAGCGCAATGTCGGCCGCTTTGGCCTGGGCCGGGTCGGGCTTGACCTCAACCGGGCGCTGCACCACTTTCGGTTCGTCGGCGTCGATCGGGTCCGGCTTGAACGGCGGCGGCTTGGCGCCCGGCTTGGCCGCTTCGCGCGCCAGGCGTTCTTTTTCAGCCTGGGCGCGGGCCTTGGCGGCCAGCGCGTCGGCGGCGGCCTTGGCGCGCACGGCGGCGAGCGCTTCGAGGCGGCGTTTTTCGGCGGCGGCCGCTTCGGCCTGCTCCTTGATCAGCTTGGAGAGCTTGTCGACCAGGCCGGCCATGCGCTGCTCGTCGCGTTCGAGGGTGCCGATTTCCTTGCGCTGGGCCACCAGTTTTTTCGACAGCGTGCCCAGCAGGGCGGCACGGGCGGCCTTTTCCTTTTCCAGCACGGCCTTCTGGTCGCGCTCTTCCTGCGCGATTTCGTCGAGCTCGGCCTTGGCGTTTTGTTCCTTTTGCTGGTTGCTCTCGACCGCGGCCAGGTTCTTGCGCAGCGCGCCGAGCAACTTGGCCTGGGCTTGCGACACATAGGCCATCAATTGCAGGTCGCGGTTGATGCGGTTCGGGTTGTCGCCCGACAGCAGCAGCTTGATGCGGTCCTCGTTGCCGGCCATATAGTGCTCGCGCAGCAAGGCGGCCAGCTGCTTTTTCTGGGTCTCGATGACCCCGGCCAGGCGCTCCTGTTCGCCCGAGAGCGTGGCCAGCTTCTGGTTGGTCTCTACCTGCTCTTCGGCCAGCTCGCGCAGCTGGCGGTTGGCGTTGGAGATCGCTTCCTCGGACTCGGCCAGGGTGTCGGCCGCGTCTTCCTTCAAATCCTCGGTCCGCACGACGTCGCTTTTCAGGCGCGCCAGCTTCTGCGCGATTTCGGCGCGGGTCTGCTCGGCGACCGCCTTTTGCTTGCTGCGTTCGGTAGGCTTGATGTTGGGAGCGGCGCCGGCGGCCCCCACGGCAAGGGCCAGGACCGCGCACAGCACGGCCCTTCCCGGGAACTTCATGGTCTCAAAGAACAAAATTACTTGGCCTTACCTTGGTTGGCGACCGCGGCAACCGCGGCGGCGATGGCGTCCTGGTCGCCCAGGTAATAGTGGCGGATCGGTTTCAGGTCGGCGTCCAGTTCATACACCAGCGGCTGGCCGTTGGGAATGTTCAGGCCGACTATATCGGCGTCGCTGATGCCATCGAGCATCTTGATCAGGGCGCGCAGGCTGTTGCCGTGTGCCGAAATCAGAATTTTCTTGCCGGCCCGGATGGCCGGGGCGATTTCCTCGTCCCACACCGGCATCACGCGCGCCACGGTATCCTTCAGGCATTCGGTCAGCGGAATGCTGTCTTTCGGCACGCCGGCGTAGCGCGGGTCGTTGAATGAAGTGCGCTCGTCGTCCGCTGCCAGCGGCGGCGGCGGGGTGTCGTAGCTGCGGCGCCATACCAGCACCTGGGCGTCGCCGTATTTGGCGGCGGTCTCGCCCTTGTCCAGGCCCTGCAGGGCGCCGTAGTGGCGTTCGTTGAGGCGCCAGTCGTTCTTGACCGGCAGCCACATCATGTCCATGTCATCCAGCGCCAGCCACAGCGTGCGGATCGCGCGCTTGAGCACCGAGGTGTAGGCCACGTCGAAGGTGAATCCGGCTTCTTTCAGCACCTGGCCGGCGCTTTTGGCTTCCCGCACGCCTTTTTCAGTCAGGTCGACGTCGGTCCAGCCGGTGAAGCGGTTTTCTAGGTTCCAGGTCGATTCGCCATGGCGCATGAAGACGATTTTGTACATTTGCTTTGTTCCAGGAGGGTGGGATTGGTGGGTTTTTATACGGATTCAGCTTCTATTTTATAATGCGCGCATTGCAGTTGTCTTAAACCATTAAATCGGGAATCCTGTGAAATTTATTATTGACAACATCTTGTGGGTCAGCATCGCCGTAGCCTCCGGTTTGGGCTTGCTTTTGCCGGCGCTCATGCCCCGCGGAAAACGGGCTACGCCCCAGCAAGTGGTGCAGATGATCAACCGCGGCAAGACCGTGCTGGTCGATATCCGCACCCCTGCCGAATTTGCCGCCGGGCATTTGCGCGACGCGAAAAACATTCCGCTGGCAGACTTCGGTACGCGTATCGGCGAACTGGATAAGTCAAAAAACAAGAGCATCGTGCTCGTGTGCCAGACCGGCGCGCGGGCCGACAAGGCTGCAGGGCTGCTCCAGAAAGCCGGCTTTGACGACGTGGTCGCACTCGAAGGCGGACAGGCTGCATGGCTTGCCGCCAACTTGCCGACCACAAAGTAAGAAAGGATAGCCATGACTGCCCGTGTTGTGATGTATACCTCCGCCGTTTGCCCGTATTGCGTGCGTGCCGAGCGCTTGCTCGACGCCAAGGGCGTGACGAATATCGAAAAGATCCGGGTTGACCTCGATCCCGAGCAAAAAGCCGTCATGATGCAAAAGACGGGCCGGCGCACGGTGCCCCAGATCTTCGTTGGCGAGACCCATGTGGGCGGTTTCGACGATTTGTATGCGCTCGATCAGGCCGGACGGCTCGATCCCTTGTTAAATGACGCTTGAGCCGCACATACTCCATATCGATTGCACAAAACTATTTCTAGCCCCTTGGTTTTGATACAATTGCCGTCGCGTTTCACCTCAAGCACATTTCGAACGGCATTTTGGCCGTTCTTTTTATTTCCCAACGAAAGCGTTCCATGTCTGACGAAACCCTGCAACCCGTATTTCAAATCCAACGCGTCTACCTGAAAGACATGTCGCTGGAGCAACCAAATTCCCCGGCCATCTTCCTCGAGCAGGAAGCCCCGACCATCGAAGTGTCGCTCGACGTTGGCGCAGAAGCCATTGCCGATGGCATCTACGAGTCGACCGTCACCATCACCGTGACCGCCAAGGTCAAGGACAAGGTCGCGTTCCTGGTTGAAGGCAAGCAAGCTGGTATCTTTGAAGCGCGCAACATTCCTGCGGACCAGATGGATCCACTGCTGGGAATCGGTTGCCCGAACATCGTTTACCCTTACCTGCGCGGCAACATCGCCGACATCATCACCCGCGCCGGCTTCCCGCCAGTGCACCTTGCAGAAATCAACTTCGAAGTGTTCTACCAGCAGCGCCGCCAGGCCCTGGCAGAAGCAGCCGCCGCAGCACCAGCTGACAGCGCAGCGCACTAAGAGCAGCAGTACTGGCAGGGTGGGCCACGCGCCCGCCCTGCCCTTCCCCGGCGAAGGCCAACCTCCATGACGAGCCCACGACTGATCGCAAGTGCAGTGTTCCTGCTGGCATCGGCCGCCGCACAGGCATTCGATTTCAAAACCATCGGCGCCACGCCTGCCATCCTGTATGACGCGCCATCGCTCAAGGGCAGCAAGCTGTACATCGCGCCGCGCGGCATGCCGGTCGAAGTCATGCTCAGCTATGGCGACTGGGTCAAGGTGCGCGACGCCAGCGGCGAGATGGCCTGGACCGAGTCCCGGCTGCTCAGCGCCAAACGCCAGGTGGTGGTGCGCAACGCCGGCGCCAGACTGCGCGCCACGCCGGACGAGAACGGCGTCGTGGTGATGAGCGCCGACAAAGGCGTGCTGTTCGAGCTGGCCGACCCGCAAGTGTCGGCCTGGGTCAAGGTGCGCCACAGGGATGGCATAATCGCTTATATCAAGGCAATCGACATCTGGGGTATCTGACCCAGTTTTCCGACTGGGACTCCATGTTAGACACTCCAGCACTTCCCCGAAAAATTACCGTCCTTGGCGCTGGCGCCTGGGGCACCGCCGTGGCGCTGGCGCTGTGCGCGCGCAACGACGTGCTGCTATGGGGCCGTGACGGCGACGCCATGCGCGCCATGGATGCGGATCGCGAAAACACCCACTACCTGCCCGGCTTTGCGCTGCCGGCCGCGCTGCGCGTCACGCACGACTTCGACGCCGCCGTCGCCCATGCGGGCGGGGCCGACGCGCTGCTGATCGCGGCCAGCCCGGTGGTGGGTCTGCGGCCCTTGCTCACGCAGCTCAAGCCGTATCCGATTCCGAATATCGTGTGGCTGTGCAAGGGTTTCGAAGGGGGCACCGGCTTGCTGCCGCACCAGGTCGTGGCCGAGGTACTGGGCGGGGCCGTGCCGGGCGCGGCGCTGTCGGGACCGTCGTTCGCGCAGGAAGTGGCGCGCGGCCTGCCGTGTGCGCTGACGGTGGCGTCCAATTCCGAGGCGCTGCGCGAACGCGTGGTGGCCGCTGTCCACGGCGGCAACGTGCGCGTGTATGCCTGCGACGATCTGGTCGGCGTGGAAGTGGGCGGCGCGGTCAAGAACGTGCTGGCGATTGCCACCGGCGTGGCCGACGGCTTGGGGCTGGGGCTGAATGCCCGCGCGGCGCTGATTACGCGCGGACTGGCCGAAATTACGCGCCTGGGCACGGCGCTGGGCGGCAGCGCAGGCACCTTCATGGGGCTGACCGGGATGGGCGACCTGATTCTGACCTGCACCGGGGATTTGTCGCGCAACCGCAAGGTGGGGCTGGGGCTGGCGCTGGGCAAGCCTTTGGATGTGATCGTGGCGGAACTCGGGCATGTGGCCGAAGGCGTGCCGTGCGCCAAGGCCGTGCGGGAACTGGCGCGCAAGCTGGGCGTGGACATGCCGATTACCAATGCGGTGGCGGGCGTGCTGTTCGATGGCGATACGCCGCAAGCCATGCTGGCGCAGTTGCTGGCGCGCGATCCGCGCGACGAGATAGCTTAACGCTTAGTGCTGGTTCAGCAGGATCGTCATCAGCGCCACAGCATCTTCGTTGGCGCGCACAGCGTGCGGCACGCCGCCCAGCAAATACAACATCTCTCCAGGACGCAGCACGGTGGAATTGCCGTGCGCGTCGCACACAATCTCGCCTTGCAAACACAACAGCGTCATTTCGCCATCGACCTTGTGCAGCGGCATGGCGCGCTCCTTCGGCAAGACCAGCCGGATCAGTTCCATGTGCTCGGTCTTGGCCAGCGCGACTGAGGTGAAGTGCGCGATATCGTCTTCACTGCGTTGCAGGCGTATCAATTCGCCTGAGACGGCGTGTTGCAAAGCCATATGGTCTCCTAGTTGTCGATGGGAACACCGCGCAGCCACGTCACGAGCGCAAACGCATCCTTGAATGCGCCCGCCAGTTGCGGCACCAGTTGCTGCGGCGCGTTCAATTTGAGCTTGACCTCGGTCCACACGAAGAAACTTTTCAGCTTCAAGTATTCGATGTGCGGATGGTCCGGATCGAAGCCTTTCGGCGGACGCATAAGTTTGTCTTCGGGCTGCAGGTCGCCGAAGGTCGCGCGCAGCGGTTTATTCTTCATGAGTTTGGCAAACCCTGTCGCATCGTTGACCACGGCTTCACGGATGGCCTTCAGGCGCGCCGATGGCGGCAGGTATTCGCCGGCGCCGATCAGCATGGTGCCGTTACCGTCAATATGGAAATAGTAGGTCGGCCCGCCGCCGGCGCTGGGACGGCGCAGGTCGTTCGGCGTGATACCGGCCGAAAAACGCGTCTTGTAAGGCCGCTTGTCGTTGGAAAAACGGATGTCGCGGTTAATGCGGAACATGGCTTTTTTCGGATTGCAGGCCACCACCTGGCGGTCGAATTTGGCCAGCTCGGCGATCAGCTCGGTGACCACGGCCAGGAATTCCTCGCGTAGGATATCGTAGCGGGGCTTGTTCATGATGAACCACGGGCGGTTGTTGTTCTCGCCGAGCTCGGTCAAAAATTGCGTCAGGTCGCGCAAATGCATGCTGGTGCTTCCAATCAATGGTTAAAGGGTCTATTCCGCGCGCGGGCGCTTGCCGACGTTCACGTCGAGCGCCGTTTCCCGGTTCTTGCGCATCACCGTCATGGTCGCTTTCCGGCCGGGGGCCAGCTGGGCGATCAGGTTCAGTGTTTCGGCGGTGCTGGCGACCGGCTGGCCGGCCACGGCGAGCAGGATGTCGCCGGGGCGCATGCCGGCGCGGTCGGCCGGGCCGCCGCGCACCACACCGGCGACGATGGCGCCCTTGTCCTTGGCCAGCCCGAAGCTTTCGGCCAGTTCCGGCGTGATGTCCTGGGTTTCTATGCCGATCCAGCCGCGCACTACCTGCCCGTGCTCGATGATGGCTTCGAGCACGGTCTTGGCGGTGGACACGGGAATGGCAAAGCCGATCCCGACCGAACCGCCGGTTTGCGAGTAGATCGCCGAATTAATGCCGATCAGGTTGCCGCTGGTATCGATCAGGGCGCCGCCCGAGTTGCCGAAGTTGATCGCGGCATCGGTCTGGATGAAGTTTTCGAAGTGGTTGATATGCAGGTTGTTGCGTCCAAGGGCAGAAATGATGCCCATGGTGACGGTCTGGCCCACGCCGAAAGGGTTGCCAATGGCGAGCACCACATCGCCCACGCGCGCCTGCTCGGCATGCCCGAGCACGATCACCGGCAGGTTTTTGACGTCGATGCGGATCACGGCCAGGTCGGTTTCGGGGTCGGTGCCGACTACCTTGGCCGGCGCCTTGCGCCCGTCGGCCAGTACCACTTCGATTTCGTCGGCCGCTTCAACCACATGGTTGTTGGTAAGGATGTAGCCGTCGGTGCTGACGATGACGCCCGAGCCCAGGCTGGATTGCTGTTGCTGCGCGGGCGGGCGGTCGCCGAAGAAGCGGCGGAAGAAGGGATCTTTCAGGAGCGGGTGGTTTTGCCCGAGCGACTTGCTGGTGAGGATGTTGACGACTGCGGGCATGGCACGCCCTGCCGCTTCGCGGTAGCTGCCGCCGCGCTCGCTTTCGCGACCGCCCGGCAGCAGCGGCGCCTGCAGCACCGGCACCGTATTGGCCAGCGTGCCGGCCTGGGACAACTGGCCCGCGCGGCGCAGCCACTCGGGCCGCATGGCCCCGGCCACGAAATACAGGGCCAGGGCCACGGTCACCGCTTGTGCAAACAATAACCAGTAACGCCGCATCGGGGCTAACCCTTATTTTTTGAGCGAATCGCGGATCTCGCGCAGCAGGACGATGTCTTCGGGGGTGACCACGACCACGGCCGGGGCCGGCTCATCGCGGCGCAGGCGGTTCATCAGGCGGACCATCTGGAAGATGACAAAAGCGAGGATGATGAAATTTAACAGCACCGTCAGGAAGTTACCGTATGCCAAGACCGCTCCCGCCGCCTTGGCGTCGGCCAGCTTCAAGCCCATGGCCTGGCCCTTCAGAGGCAGGTAATAATTGGCGAAGTCGAGCCCGCCAAACAGCGCGCTGATGGGCGGCATGATGACGTCCTGGACCAGCGAATCGACGATTTTACCGAAGGCGCCGCCGATGATCACGCCGACCGCGAGGTCGACGACGTTGCCTTTCATTGCGAACAACTTAAATTCGGCCATCATCGTCATGCTTGTCTCCTGGGGTCGGTTGATTGTCATGCCGATCATACATCGAAGCAGTTAGAAACCAAACAGGCCGCTGCGGTTCCGCTTTTGCTGTTTTCGCTGAAATCAGGCTGATTAGCCCTGCAAACGGCCACAAAAGTGGCCGAAAAGGACTGCCTCAAGGAAGCCAGCAACATTTTTGCTTCATTTCGCCTTCCGCTTCCCTTATAATTTAAGGTTGCTAGAAGCTCTAAGTGGCTTTTTAAGATTTCGCATTTTGACTGATTGGGGTTGGTATGAGTAACGAAAAGCAGGTCGATTCAGGCCGACGCATTTTGCTCGGAGCTACGTGCGTGGCAGGCGGCGCGGTAGGTTTGGGTACGACGGCAGCCTTGGTAAGCACCTTCCAGCCGTCGGAAAAGGCGAAAGCCGCCGGCGCGCCGGTAGAAGTGGATATCGCCGGCATGGCGCCGGGCGAAATGAAAACCGTGGAATGGCGCGGCAAGCCCGTGTGGATCCTCAAGCGTTCCGACGAGATGGTCAAATCGCTCGACGCGACCAAGGCCGAAGTGGCCGATCCGGATTCGAAGCGCACGCCCGACCTGCTGACGCCGGAATACGCCGTCAACCAGTACCGCTCGCGCAAGCCGGAATACCTGGTCGCGGTCGGCATCTGCTCGCACCTGGGTTGCTCCCCAACCAGCAAGTTCGCGCAAGGCGCCCAGCCTAACCTGCCGGACAACTGGAAAGGCGGCTTCCTGTGCCCATGCCACGGTTCGACCTTCGACCTGGCCGGCCGTGTTTTCAAGAACAAGCCAGCGCCGGACAACCTGCAAGTACCACCGCATATGTACCTGAGCGATACCAGGCTGATCATCGGTAAAGACGAGAAAGGCGAGGCATAACCATGGCCGCTTTTAAAGAGACAAAACTGCCGGCCAACGCCCCGGTCGCCGACAAGGCGCTGGGCTGGGTCGACGACCGCTTCCCGCTGACCAAGCTGTGGAACGAGCAATGGGGCAAGTACTACGCTCCGAAAAACTTCAATTTCTGGTACATCTTCGGTTCGCTGGCGATGCTGATCCTGGTATTGCAGATCGTCACCGGTATCTTCCTGACGATGCACTACAAGCCCGATGCAGCCCTGGCCTTCGGCTCGGTCGAATACATCATGCGCGAAGTACCGTGGGGCTGGCTGGTGCGTTATATGCACTCGACCGGCGCCTCAGCTTTCTTCATCGTGGTCTACCTGCACATGACGCGCGGCCTGCTGTACGGCTCGTACCGCAAGCCACGCGAACTGATCTGGCTGTTCGGCTTTGCGATCTTCCTGGCGCTGATGGCCGAAGCCTTCTTCGGCTATTTGCTGCCTTGGGGCCAGATGTCGTACTGGGGCGCGCAAGTGATCGTCAACCTGTTCGGTGCGATTCCTTTCATCGGTCCTGACCTGTCCTTGTGGATCCGCGGCGACTACGTTGTCGGCGACGCGACCCTGAACCGCTTCTTTGCTTTCCACGTGATCGCGATCCCGCTGGTCCTGCTGGGCCTGGTTGCAGCGCACTTGATCGCGCTGCACGAAGTTGGCTCGAACAATCCTGACGGTATCGAAATCAAGGAAAACATCGGTTCCGATGGCCATCCGGTCGACGGCATCCCGTCGCATCCTTACTACTCGGTGCATGACCTGTTCGGCGTGGCAGTGTTCCTGCTGATCTTCTCGGCGGTCGTGTTTTACGCGCCGGAAATGGGCGGCTACTTCCTGGAGTACAACAACTTCATCCCGGCCGATTCGCTCAAGACCCCTGAGCACATTGCCCCGACCTGGTACTTCACGCCGTTCTACTCGGTGCTGCGTGCAACCACTGCCAACTTCATGTATGTGCTGATGGGTGCAATCGCCCTGTACGTGGCCTTCATCTTCGTCAAGACGCGCCTGGCGTTCATGACCAAGGTGGCGATCGCCATCGTCGCGCTGCTGCTGATCGTTGGCATGCTGCCACAGGTGCTGGATGCGAAATTCTGGGGTGTGGTGCTGTTCGGTTCGTCGGTGATGATCATTGCCGGCCTGCCATGGCTGGACCAGTCCCCGGTCAAGTCGATCCGCTACCGTCCGGACTGGCACAAGTATGTGTATGCCGTGTTCTTCCTGTCCTTCCTGGCGCTGGGCTGGCTCGGTACGCAATTGCCGACCGATGGCAAGACCCTGACCGCGCAAGTGTGCACCCTGCTGTATTTCAGCTTCTTCCTGCTGATGCCTTGGTGGAGCACGATGGGCACCTTCAAGCCAGTACCGAAACGTGTGACGTTCCATCCACACTAATCGACGACATCACACTAGCGAAAAAGGACATCACATGAATTTTCCGAAACAACTGATCGCTATCCTGGCATTGCTGCCAGGCCTGGCGCTTGCCAGCTCCGGCGGCCATCCGCTGGACAAGGCGCCTGAGCGCGCAAGCATGGTGTCATTGCAGAACGGCGCCAAGCTGTTCGTCAACCATTGCCTGAACTGCCACTCGGCTGCCTCGATGCGCTACAACCGCCTCAAGGATCTGGGCCTGAGCGAAGACCAGATCAAGGCCAACCTGCTGTTCACGCAAGACAAAGTGGGCGGCATGATGACGACTGCGCTGCGTCCGACCGACGCCAAGGAATGGTTTGGCGTGGTTCCGCCGGACCTGTCGGTCATCGCCCGCGCCAAGGCCTCGACCAAGGGCACCGGCGGCGACTACCTGTACACCTACCTGCGCAGCTTCTACAAGGACGACACCCGCCCAACCGGCTGGAACAACCTGATTGTGGAAAACGTGGCAATGCCGCACGTGATGTGGCAGCAGCAAGGCGTGCGCACCGTCAAGATGGCCACGGTCGAAGATCCGCATGATGCCACCAAGAAGATCCACAAGTTCGATGGTTTCACGCAAGTTACGCCGGGCACCATGACGCCGCTGCAATTTGACGAAGCGACCGCCGACCTGGTTGCTTACATGGAATGGATGGCCGAACCGGCTGCCAATACGCGCAAGAAACTGGGCGCCTGGGTACTGTTCCTGATGTCGGCTTTTGCCCTGTTCACTTGGCTGCTGAGCAAGTCGTACTGGAAAGAAGTTAAGTAATTTCCGCAAGCTTCATTCATTGCCCGCTACGGCGGGTAATCATTTCGGGGTGAGCCGCTAGTCGATTCACCCCCTTTGTTTCTAAGGAACTATAACAATGATGGTTCTCTACTCCGGCACTACGTGCCCGTTCTCCCAACGCTGCCGCCTGGTCCTGTTTGAAAAAGGCATGGACTTCGAAGTGCGCGATGTGGACCTGTTCAACAAGCCAGAAGACATTTCGACGATGAACCCGTACGGCCAGGTGCCGATCCTGGTCGAGCGCGAACTGATCCTGTACGAATCGAACATCATCAACGAATATATCGACGAGCGCTTCCCGCATCCGCAACTGATGCCGGCCGATCCGCTGATGCGCGCGCGCGCGCGGCTGATGCTGTTCAATTTCGAGAAAGAACTGTTCGTCCATGTGCACGTGCTCGAAAGCGAACGCGCCAAGGCCAACGACAAGAGCCATGACAAGGCCCGCGCGGAAATCCGCGACCGCCTGACCACGCTTGCGCCGCTGTTCCTGAAGAACAAGTACATGCTCGGCGACGAGTTCTCGATGCTGGACGTGGCCGTGGCACCATTGCTGTGGCGCCTGGACCATTACGGGATCGAACTGTCGAAGACGGCCGCGCCGCTGATGAAGTACGCCGAGCGCATCTTCTCGCGCCCTGCCTACATCGAAGCGCTGACCCCATCCGAAAAGGTCATGCGCCGTTAAGCGCAGCCTGCAGCTCCGTTACACGCCAGTCAGCGCCCTCGGGCGAATCGCAGTAGACTGGCGTGTCGCCCGCATCACCATATAAAAGAACATGCCTGATATCTCAACCAAGCCCTACATGCTGCGTGCCATTTACGAGTGGTGCACCGATAGCGGCTTCACGCCTTACCTCGCGGTCAAGGTCGACGCTGGCACCACGGTGCCGATGGAATACGTCAAGAAGGGCGAGATCGTGCTGAACATCAGTTTCGGCGCCACCTCCGGCCTCAAGATGGACAATGATGCGATCCATTTCCACGCGCGCTTTGGCGGCGTATCGCGCGAGATTTATGTCCCTGTACACAATGTGCTGGCCATTTATGCCAACGAGAACGGCCAGGGCATGGCGTTTGAAGTGACCGCAGGCGGCGACGCCGCGCCGGCGCCAAGCGCGCCTGAAACGGTGCTGAGCAGCGTGCCATCGCTGGCCTCGGTGCCGAGCGCAGTGCCGGAGACGGCCATGGCCACGTCTGCGCCCGCGCCTGACGACCACAACGATCCACCCAAAAAAGGCGGCCGTCCAACGCTGACGCGTATCAAATAGCGTATAATCCGCGCTTGTAAAAGTTTCGCCGACTTAGCTCATTTGGTAGAGCAGTTGATTTGTAATCATCAGGTGGCCAGTTCGAAACCGGCAGTCGGCACCAAAAATTAGCTTTGAAAACAATGCCTTACGTGGTCTCCACGTAAGGCATTTGTCTTTGTGTTTGGCAAAAAGTACAATTTCGGTACACTCAGCAATCACGGAGACTCAATGGCTACTATCGTTCCCACCCAATCCGGCACCTACAAAGCGCTGATACGCATGAAGGGCTGGCCTACTACGTCGAAGACTTTCCGGCTAAAACGAGACGCCACTGATTGGGCACGTCGGACCGAAGACGAAATGGTTCGCGGTGTCTACATTTCCCGCGGAGGTTCCGAACGACTGACTGCAGCGGAGGCATTGGACCGCTACCTTGTCGAAGTGACGCCAACAAAAAAGCCGACGACACAACGCAGTGAGAAGACCACTGCCCGACACCTTACAGGATTTTTGGGAAAGTATTCCTTGGCCGCGCTGAGCAACGAGTTGGTCGCGTCCTACCGTGACCATCGAATCGCGGCCGGCAAGTCAAACAATACTGTTCGAATTGAGTTGGCAATGTTGAGTAACCTTTTCACCGTGGCAATCCAAGAGTGGGGGCTCGGCCTTACTCACAATCCTGTTATGAATATTCGCAAGCCTGCTCCAGGAAAGGGGCGCGACCGCCGCCTAACCGAAAATGAGGAAAAGGCATTATTTGAGGCCTTAGTTCGACACAGCAATCCCATGCTTGCTTGGATTGTCACGGTGGCCATCGAAACGAGCATGCGGCAATCCGAAATTTTAAATTTACGAGTCCAGGACGTCGATTTAGGAAGCCGAATTGTCCGCCTTGCTGACACAAAAAACAATACTGCGCGTACGGTGCCACTATCTGCCGTGGCAACGGCCACGCTTCAGTGGGCAAAAGACAATCCGCTTCGCCCGAGCGACACGGATTTGGTTTTTTTTGGGGAGCCAGGCCGCGACGGGAAGCGCCGGCCCTACCAATTTGTGAAGATTTGGAACGGCATTAAAAAGGCACTAAGAATTCCGGACCTCCGCTTTCACGACCTGCGACACGAAGCAGTAAGTCGTCTTGTTGAAGGTGGCCTTAGCGACCAAGAAGTCGCTTCAATCAGCGGACACAAATCGATGCAGATGCTTCGTCGTTATACACATTTACGTGCGGAGGATCTAGTTGCGAAGCTTGATCGTTTGGACAAGAATTCCTCCTTGTTTGCGAAGGAATAAGTTTGGCTGGACGCGAATCGTTGGCCCGAACCGCGCTCTCAAGAAGCAACAACACGTGGGCGCCACTCAAATCCCCAACTCGGCCATGTGGCCCGAAGCGGTCCTTCGCGAGGGCAGCTGAGGAATAGCTATGAATATTCAACAGGATTTCAACCCGCCCCAGTGAATGAGTTTCGTATCCTTTCGTTACGCAACGTAATGAAAGGATTTGAAGTGACTACCGAAGAAATTTTGCTCAGCCAGTACCGCTCACCGTTGCTGACGCTGACTCAACTTGCCAACATCCTTAACCGTAGCCCCGACGGACTACGAATCTCCCTCAACAACAAGTCAGAAGTCGCCCAGGAGTTCAATGCCGCCCGCGTGAAGATCGGCCGACGTGTTTTCTTCAAGACGGTTCTGATTGCAAAAATCATTGACAGAGCATGAAGATGAAAACCGACGCGGTGAAGCTCGATGGCAACAAGTTTAAACACCATAGTGGCGGCGTTGTACAAGTACAGCATCTCGTTCGATTTGGCTCAGTCCCTGAGTCGCTTCTCGAAGACCAAAGGCTGGACTTAGACACGCGAGCCGTCGCCGCATGGCTAGCCATCAAACAGAGCGGCTGGCAGATCAACATCGGCGTGCTTCGCCACCGACTTTCCATAAACGGCAAGAGTCTCGGCAAAGAACGTTGGAAACGCATCGCCGAAGAACTCAAAGCCGCTGGGTATTTGTCGCAAACGAGGATTAACGGCCCAGGCGGGCTGTGGATTTGGCACATTACCTTCACCCCGGTGCCAGGCTTAACCATAGGCGGGTTTGCCGCTGACGGTTCCGCCACCTCTGGGTACGCCACTGATGGCCCGGCCATACCCGGCCAACCCGGCCATAAAGTAGTACCACTAAAAAAACAAACAACAAGAAATAAAACCACAACCACCAACAACCCAGCCGCCAAACCGTCCAGTGGACTTATGTACCCGAGCGCATTACCAAGCGAGATTGTGGAACTCCAGCAATTGATTCTGCAATGCGATGCAGAAGCGCGCCAGGACATTCTGGATGAGCTTGAGGGGTATCGACGATCCGGAAAAATCAGGAGTGGGATCGTTGGCTTGGCTAAGACGCTCATCAAAGGAGCCGAACAAGGAAAGTTTTCGCTTGCAAAAGGGCATGCGGTGAAAGCAGAGCGCGCACGGCGCGTGCAAAACGATGCCGCCCTCGCACAGTCGGCAGCGCCTCCGGTCACGCAGGAGCCCTCTGCCGAGTTCGCGGCCAAGTGGTTTCCAAAAAGAGCGCAACGCATACGGGCAACGTCAACTGGGGAAAGTTGACTAGAACATCCCCTGGCGCCACGGCGGGCTGCGGCCAAGCCGCTGCAATGTTGGCGCGCCATGGCGCCAGCAATGCCTGCAGGTGCTGCATCTCTCGTTCAGGGCCTTGGCCGGCACCTCTTTGGTCGTACCGTGGTTGCGCGCGTTGGCCACATCCCGCAACCAGTGCGCCACCTCCACGTTGGCGGTCACCACATCGAGCTTCTGCCCGCTCTGCGTCAGGCAGCTCGCCAGCGGCACGTAGAACAGCGGCGCAGGTAGCGGCGCGCCGCTATCTCGCGGTACAGCACGGTTGCGGGGTCACTTCAGGCTGGGCGGCTCCATGCCGCCCGCGGAGGTACTGCTCAAATGGCGCTAGCTTCGTCGGGCGCGCCACCTTGCGCTCGTACTTCGGCACGGCCTCCAAGGTCAGGTGCCGCCGCACCGTGTTCACTGCGCAGCCCACCCCGGCAGCGATCTGCCGCAGGCTTAACCCATGCTTCTTCAGTAGTTGGATTTCCACGTACACCTCTTTGGGTTTCAAGGCCGCTCGGCAAAGCGACCATCTTCTCAAATTGGTGTATCAGTTTTCAATCGCTGCCTGTGTCAGTTTATAATCGTTGCTGACACACATACGCTTCATATGTAAGAAGGCAGTGCTGCGCGTTGCGAGGAGGTGTCGATTCGGCTTCTCCAGCTCGATAATGAGATGAAAGCATGAAGAGGAGACGCCACCCATGGCCGCATTCGACATCAGCGTGCGTGACACGCTGACTCTGCTTGATGGTCCCTTCGAGCCCTTTGCAGCTGGCGTGTCGAACGGGCTCTACGCATTTTGGTTGGGGTCCGGGATTTCATTCGGACGCGCGCCAAGTCTCCGCATCCTCGTCGGAAAAATTGTCGAGTTCGTACGCTCGCAAATTAACCATACGGATCCGGACTGCAAGTTCAACCGCACGCTTCGAGAGATTCTCAGCTTGGCCAGCGCTTCAGCTGACGAATGTGCACGCTCGAAGTTCGATGAGCCCTTTGCCAGCTGGCCGGATCAGGATGCTATGGCAGGGCGCTTGGTCAACAACTATTCTAAGCTGCTTGGCCTCACTGTCGACGGCGAAGACATGGACTATCTGTTGTGGACCGTCATCGACGTCGGCGCGACGTTCGCCGATGCCGCCATGACGCCCGACGTGGAGCATTTGTGCTTGGCCGCATTGAGTCTGGAGGGTACAACCCCTGAAATGCTCTCAGCAAACTGGGACCCACTGATCGAAAGAGCAGTGGAGACTCTTACGGACGGTAATGCCGCGCTCAGTCCGACGGTTGTCGCACGTCCCGCCGACCTTCAATTGCCACGCAATAAGACCCGCCTCATCAAGTTCCACGGCTGTGCTGTCAAGGCTCAGGATGACCCGGGCCAGTACCGCCAATGGTTGGTGGCTTCAAGCGATCAGGTCGCCGCCTTTTGCACCCAGGCGAACAATCAAGGGCTCGTGACAGCATTGACGCACATCGTCGGGAGCAAACGTGAGTGCGATCAGCTAAATTGATGGCCCGATGTTCACGTTCTGCGATGGTCGC
>JAZKCA010000081.1:0-21793 GCA_040388275.1 Pseudomonadota bacterium | reverse complement strand
CAAGGATGCGCCGACAAGAAATCGAATGGAAGGTGGCTGGGTTGCACGCTTACGATGAAGACGATGGAATGTATGATGCTTGTATGTTTCGCGTTAAATTTCGGGCTTCCTATCGCGATTAATCAAGTAATCCGGCTGTAGCCAACGGCGAGCCTAATCGTCCATTGTCCACCTGCCCGGCTATCGAGAAGAACAAATATGGGCACATGGAACAACAAGCCATTCGGTAACGATACCGCCCTCGACTGGGTCATTAGCCTTGAAAAGGCTGCTGTGCCACGCGACTTCATCTATGACACGCTATTGGCTATAGACGGCGACTGGGATGGTGACGTATCAGATGCAGAAGAAGCGATTGCGGCCGTCGCCATCATATCTGCGGCAAGTTTGAACCCGATTGCATCAGTCGGCGCAGAGGCAAAAAAATGGATTGCCACTACCGGCTTTGTACCCGATAAGCATCTTATCGTCACATCGATCTCGGTGCTGTCTCGCATATGTTCCGATTCTGAGCTTCGCAACTTGTGGAGTGAAGCCGGCGGCCTCCCTTCTTGGTTACGGGTCATAAAAACGTTACTGACAAATTTGGAAAGCGCTGCCATGGCCGAAACGCTGATTCGGACTCCCCAGGCCCGTGCAGCACCTCGCCTTTTGTGCAAAATGGCTGCACATTTCGCAGCGGAGCCGTCCGACTTGCTTCAGGAAAAAATCAGGAAAAAAATTGAGCGTCTGACAGACGTTGATTCCGCAACCAACGAAACTGGAAATATCTCGCCGCTTGCCTTGGTATCGAAATTCGGCTTGCTTTCGGAAGCCAAGGTCTTGTTGGACAAGGGCGCGAATCCAGACGGTCTCCCTGACGAAGCGCCACCTTTTTGCCTTGCATGTTCCGGGGGGCACGTTGCAATCGCAGAACTCTTATGCGGAGCCGGTGCTCGTGTCTTCTATGAGGTAACCCGGGATCCTGAGAGAATTACTCTTGACCAGTATCGAAAGCAAGGAATTGAACCGAAGAAGATAGGCTACCGCTATTGCCTTGCGCTCTTTCTTGTTGCTAGCGAAGGCAACTCCGCCGGCGCGGACTACTTGCTTACACTCGGCGCAGACATTTATCAGACTGACCTGAACGGTGAAAACCTCCTACACAAGGCCTGCAGGTCTGGAAACCTTGGGATGGTTAAGTATCTCTTGATGTCGGGCCTGCACGTGGACAGCCGCAAAGGTAGCAATGCTGAAAGTGCTTTGCATTCCGCAGTTGCAGGCGGTAACGTATCCGTGGTCGAATTTCTCCTCGACCAGGGAGCTAACCCGAACGTCATCGATAAATACGAAGGTCAAACACATAACTGGCACATAGCTCCTCTTGACCTTGTACAGGACAAGAAATCTGCACTCTATTCTCTCCTGCGCGCACGCGGTGCTCTATTTGCCGCTGAGCTCATGGATACGTTCCCTCCCCATGGCCCAGCGTAATCGGACGTATGTTAAAAGATAAGAAATCGGCTGCCCGGCCACCTTTGCCGCCTACGCGGGAGCAACCGACTCCTGCGGCTTCCGAAGCGGCGATCGCCAAAAAGCTGGAACGGGAGCGCAAGGATGCGCAGGTGCGTGGCGTCACATCGATCGACGCCATGCGTGAAGCGATCAAGCGGGCGGCACGCAGCCTTCCGGCGATTACCGAGGTGGCACGCGTGGGCGCGCTCGATGCCGCCGCCTTTCGTGCGCGCGCCGCGCAGGGCCTGCCATTCGTGGTGACCGGACTGGTAGCACGCTGGCCCTTGTGCGCCCTGACGCCGCACACGCTGCGCGAGCGCTTCAGCCACCTGCAGGTGCGCGCGCGGGTGGGCGACTATGTCAACACCGCGTTCGCGCCCGACCGGGCCATGCAGGATATGTCGATGCTCGAGTATCTTGAGCTGGTCGCCGCTGGCACGCACGACTTGCCGCCCTACCTGGGCAACCTGGAATTGCGCGAATTGAACGGGATGTGCCATTGGCCCGCGTATTTTGAAAAAATGGGGCCGCCGCGCTTCTGGCTGGGCCCTGCAGGTACGGTAACGCCGCTGCATTGCGACTACGACGACAATATGTTCGCGCAAATCTGGGGCAGCAAGCGCATTTTCCTGTCGCCGCCCCACCATGACGAATTCCTGTACCCGAACGAGGCGAACGCCATCCTGTTCGGCTCGCCGTTCGATCCCGAGGCGCCGGACTACGATAAATTCCCCCTTGCCCGCCAGGCGACCATGATCGAATGCGTCATGAATCCGGGCGAGCTGCTGTATATACCGGCCGGCTGGTATCACCAGGTGCGGTCGCTGACGTTTTCCCTCTCAAGCAACCGGTGGGCCAGGGCATTACCAATGGCATTGAACGGCGACCCGTCCTTGCGCCTATATTGACGCTACGGAAATATTTCATCCATGTTCGAGGACGAGGCGCCATCGCTTGGCAGCGGCATCGCCTTTTTCCCGTCTCGGCGAAGCCACAGCGCCACCTAACGGCTCTGTTAGTCAACGCACGGTGAGTTAGCCCGAATCGTTATATTTTTTGTATTCGCTGCTCCGGTACAGGTGCAGCACCGCCCGGGAATACAACTTTCAGAGGAATGGATCATGGAAAATCAAAAATCGAACGACGGCAACGCACGCAACGTCGGGACCGAAGGGTCCGGCAGCAGCATGGGCAAGGATATGAGCAAGGATTCGGGCATCAGCAAGGGCGCGTCCGATATGCACAAGAGCATCGACAAGGCCGCCGAATCGGCGCAGCCCATGGCTGACCGCCTGGCCTCGTCGGCGCATGCCGGCGTCGACAAGATGTCGAGCGCGCTGACCGATGTCAGCGGCCGCATGGACGAAAAGACAAAGCAACTGGGCGAGGCTTACAAGAACTTCGCTGAAACCGGCCGCGGCTATGTACGCAGCAGCCCGGCAACGTCGGTCCTGGTTGCGCTGGGCGCCGGCTTCGTACTGTCAAAACTGCTGGGTCGCCGACACTAATCGCGCCTGGCCCGTGTAGTTCAGTCCGGTCGGCTTTGCGCCGGCCGGCAGCATTCCTGCATTTCCAATTTCAAGCACATTCGCTTCCGTTCGAGGTATTACATGGCCACACGTAAGAAAACTGCCCAATCCGACGAGGGCGCCGGCTCCATCATGAGCACCGTTTCCGGACCATCTGATGCGCCACCGCCCACAAGTCTGGGCAATATGAATTCCACGTCGCAGCAACTGCTCCAGAAAACCATGGCTAGCCAACAGCTCGCCGCCGACATGCCGTTCAATGTGAACAAGGCCGGCGAGCATGGCGTGGCCGCGCTGACGCCGCAGCAAGGCGCCGCGCATGAACCGTCCGACCCGGCTGCGACTGGCAGCACCAGCACCGAGACGATCGCCTCGCCAAAAGTGGGCGCGGGCATTCCACCGGCGGGTTCCAACCCGACTGTGGGGCCGCTCGATCGCGTGCGCGTCGACGGCGGTGGCCAGCGTTTGACCACCAACCAGGGCGTGCCGGTGGCCGACAACCAGAACTCCCTCAAAATCGGCCTGCGCGGACCGACCGCGCTGGAAGACTTCATCCTGCGCGAAAAAATCACCCATTTCGACCACGAGCGCATTCCCGAGCGCGTTGTGCACGCGCGCGGTTCGGCGGCGCACGGCTACTTTGAAAGCTACAAGGACTTCAGCGGCCTGACCCGCGCCACCGTCTTCGCCGCGCCTGGCAAGCAGACCCCGGTGTTCGTACGCTTTTCCACAGTGGCGGGCGAGCGCGGCTCTTCCGACACGGTGCGCGACGTGCGCGGTTTCGCCGTCAAGTTTTATTCCGACGAAGGCAACTGGGATTTGGTCGGCAATAACATACCGGTGTTTTTCATCCAGGATGCGATGAAATTTCCCGACCTGGTCCACTCGGTCAAGCCCGAACCGCACCACGCGATGCCGCAGGCTTCCAGCGCGCATGACACCTTCTGGGACTTCGTCTCGCTGATGCCCGAATCGACCCACATGCTGCTGTGGCAGATGTCGGACCGCGCCATTCCGCGCAGCTACCGCACCATGCAGGGCTTCGGCGTGCATACCTTCCGCCTGGTCAATGCGGACGGCCAATCGCGCTTCTGCAAATTCCACTGGACGCCGCTGCAGGGCACCCATTCGCTGGTGTGGGACGAGGCGGCCAAGCTGGTCGGCGCCGATCCCGACTATCATCGGCGCGACCTGTGGGAAGCAATTGAAGCGGGCGCTTTCCCGGAGTGGGAACTGGGCGTCCAGGTATTCACCGAGGAGCAGGCCGAGGGCTTCGACTTCGACGTGCTCGACCCGACCAAGCTGGTGCCCGAGGAACTGGTTCCCATTCTGCCACTGGGCCGGATGGTCTTGAACCGCAATCCTGATAATTTTTTCGCCGAGACCGAGCAGGTGGCATTTTGCACCGCCCACATCATTCCCGGCATCGACTTCAGCAACGATCCGCTGCTGCAAGGGCGTATCCACTCTTACCTGGATACGCAAATCAGCCGCCTGGGCGGGGCCAATTTCCATGAGATCCCGATCAATTCGCCCATCGCGCAGGTGCAGAACAACCAGCGCGACGGCATGCACCGCCAGGCGATCCACCGCGGGCGCGTCAACTACGAGCCCAACTCGCTGGGCGGCGGCTGTCCCTTCCAGGCCGGCATGCAGGGCTTCACAAGTTTCCCGCAACCGGTGGCGGCCGACAAGGTGCGCGGCAAGCCCGAGCTGTTTGCCGACCACTACTCGCAGGCGCGTTTGTTCTTCAATAGCCAGACGCCGGTGGAGCAGCACCACATCGCCGCCGCCTTCCGTTTTGAATTGACGCGCGTTCAGACCCCGGCGGTGCGCGAGCGCGTGCTGTCCTTGCTGGCCAATGTGAATCCGGTGCTGGCAGGGGCCGTGGCGGGCGGGCTCGGGATGGAGGTCCCTGAGCCGCAACCGATGGCCACCAGCCTTCCGCTGCCCGAGTACGAACCGTCGCCGGCCTTGTCCCTGCTAAGCCGCCCGGGCGAAACCGGCATCAAGACGCGCAAGGTCGCCATCATGGTCGGCAATGGCAGTGACGGCCCGATGGTGCGGGCGATTTACACGTCGTTGCTGAACGACGGCGCCGTGCCGCGCCTGGTAGGCAGCCAGCTGGGGAAAATCCAGGCAAGCGACAAGAGCGTTTTGTATGTCGAAATCACGCTCGAAGCCGGCCCTTCGGTCCTGTACGACGCGGTCGTGGTGCCGGACGGCGAAGCGGCTGTCGCGAACCTGGCGCGCGATGCCCATGCGCTCGACTTTGTACGCGAGCAGTACCGGCACTGCAAGCCGATCATGGTGATGGGTGCTGGCGCGCTCCTGCTGAAAAAAGGTGGCGTGCCGGCGGCCTTGCCGGATGGCTCGGCCGATCCGGCCATGATCGGCGCCGAAGGGGAAGACCTGGCGCCTGCCATCAAGGCTTTCAAACAGGCGCTGGCGAAGCACCGCTCGTTCGCCAGGGAAACTGATCCGCCGATGGTGTAAGTGGACAAAAAACGCCAGCTTCGCGCTGGCGTTTTTCTTACTGCTTGGCGATTTCCACCTTGTTGGGAACGGGCGGGTGCTTGCGCAACTTGCCCATGGCCCGCTTGAGCAATTGCTCGAGGTCGTCGATGTAGGTGTACACCGCAGGCACCACCAACAGGCTGAGCAGCGTCGACGTAATCAGCCCGCCAATCACGGCAATCGCCATCGGCGACCGAAAGCTTGGATCGGCCCCCCAGCCCAGCGCCAGCGGCATCATGCCGGCGCCCATGGCGATGGTCGTCATGATGATCGGACGGCTGCGCTTGTGGCAGGCGTCGACCAGCGCCTCGAAGCGGCTCATCCCAGCCTGGCGTGCCAGGATCGCGTAGTCCACCAGCAGGATCGAGTTCTTGGTCACGATCCCCATCAGCATGATCAGGCCGATCATCGAAGGCATCGAGAGCGCCCTTCCAGTGATCAGCAAGGCCACGAAAGCGCCGCCGATCGACAGCGGCAAGGCCGCAAGAATCGTCACCGGCTGCATGAAGTCCTTGAACAGCAGCACCAGCACGCCGTATATGCACAGCACGCCGATCAGCATTGCAATGCCGAAGCTGGCGAACAGCGCGGCCATCTCTTGCGCGTCACCCAGTTCGGCGATCTTCACCGCCGTTGGCAGTTCCTTCATCGACGGAAGGGCGCGCGCTTCCTCATTGACTTCACCCAGCGAGCGTCCCGACAGCTCCACTTCCAGCGTCACATTGCGCCTGCGATTGAGGCGGTCGATCTGGGCCGGGCCGCTCTCCATCGTGATGCTTGCCACGTTGTCGAGCATGACGGGGCCATTCTTGCCCGGTACTGTCAGGCGACCGATGGCAGCGAGGTCGGCCCGCACCGCGTCGGGCAGCTTGACGCGGATCGGCACCTGGCGCTCGGCCAGGTTCATCTTGGTCAGCGCGGTATCGTAGTCGCCGGCGGTGGCAACACGTACCGTTTCACCGATGGCCGTCGCCGTCACACCCAGGTCGGCCGCCTTGGCAAAGTCGGGCCGCACGATGATTTCAGGACGCACCAGCGAAGCGCTGGAACTGACGTTGCCAATCCCCTTCAGGGTACGCAGGTCGCGTTCGACCTTTTGCGCGGCCGCCGTCAATGCCACCGGGTCCTCGCTGCGCAACACCAGCTGCATCTTCACGCCGGTATCCTGCGGGCCGACATTGAAGCGCGCGCCTGGAATCTGGTCGAGTTTAGTGCGGATCTGGCGCTCCACTTCATCGAGCGACTCCTTGCGGTCGTTGCGGTGCAAGGTAGTCAGGGTCAGCACTGCCCGCCGAGCTTCGGCCGCGGCGCCCGGCGCAAAGGCGTCGCCGCTGGAGCCTCCACCGATCGAGCTGAAGACCCCTTTGACGCCCGGAACCTGCATTGCAGCGACGCGGGCGCGTTCGGCAATCGTCCTGGTTTCGGCCAGCGTGGAGCCGGGCGGCAGTTCGATGTTGATCATCGTTTGGGCACGGTCGGCCGGCGGCACAAAGCCTGTAGGCAAAAGAAATACCAGGCCGATCGAGCCGGCAAAAAAGGCCGCTGCCATCACCGAGGTCGCCAGCCGGTGGCGTACGCACCACTTCATCAGCGCCATATAGCGCTGCATGATCCAGCCATCCTTCTCCTCGACGTGAGGGAGCGGCTTGAGGATGTAGGCGGCCATCATCGGGGTGAGCAAGCGCGCCACCACCAGCGACGCGAGGATCGCGATCACGGCGGTCCAGCCGAACTGCTTGAAGAACAGGCCCGGAATGCCGCCCATGAAGGCGGTAGGCAGGAACACGGCAACCAGCGCAAACGTGGTGGCAATGACCGCCATGCCGATTTCGTCGGCCGCTTCCATGGCCGCCTGCATCGGGGTCTTTCCCATTCGCAGATGGCGGCTGATATTTTCGATCTCGACGATGGCATCGTCCACCAGCACTCCGACCACGAGCGCGAGCGAGAGCAAGGTGACGGTGTTGAGCGTGTAGCCGAACCAGTACTGGCCAAGGAAGGCCGGGATCACCGACAGCGGCAGCGCAGCGGCAGCTACCAGCGTGGCGCGCCAGTCGCGCAGGAACCACCACACCACCAGCACGGCCAGGATGGCGCCTTCGTACAGAAGTTCCATGGAGCCGTTGAAGTTCTCCTCGACCGGGAAGGCGTTGTCTATGGCTTCCTTCAGTACGACGTTGCCGTGCTGCGCCTGCAGTTCGGCGATGGCGGCGCGGGTGCCCTTGGCCACCGCGATTTCGCTCGCGCCCTTGGTGCGGAACACTTCAAAGCCGATCACGCGCTTGCCATCCTGTTCGGCAATCGAGCGCGGTTCGGCCACGGTGTCGGTCACGCTGGCGATCTGGTCGAGCCTTACCCGGCGCCCGTCGGCCAGGGGGATGTCCATGGCCGCCAGTTCCTCGGCTGTCTTGACGGTGGCGATGGTGCGCACGGATTGCTCGGCGCCGCTAACGTCGCCGCGCCCGCCCGGTGCTTCGCGCTGCACGCTGCGCAACTGGCGCGAAACGTCGATTGCCGCCACCTTCAAGCCTGCCATGCGGGCGTCGTCAAGCTCCACCCGGATCTCGCGGAACACGCCGCCGACCCGTTTCACCGCACCCACGCCCGGCACGCCCAGCAAGCGCTTGGCCACCGAATTGTCGACGAACCAGCTCAGTTCCTGGGCGTCCAGCGGCACGCTGCCCGGTTTGGACGCTGCGGCCGCGGTGAAGGTCATGATCACGCGGCCGGCAGTCGAAGCCTTGGTCACGGTCGGGTCGCGCATCTCGGCGGGCAAGTCGGCCTTGACGCGGGCGACGGCGTCGCGCACATCGTTGACCGCTTCGGCGATATTTTTTTCAAGGATGAATTCGACGGTGATCGTGGCCACGCCGTCGAGCACGCGGGTGTAGACGTTCTTCACGCCTTGCAGCGTGGCGACCGAATCCTCGATCTTGCGCGCGACTTCGGTTTCCAGCTGGGCCGGGGCAGCGCCGGCAAGCACCGCGGTGACGGTGACGATTGGCAGTTCGATATCGGGGAAGTCCTGCACCGCATTGGCCTTGTAGGCCAGCAGGCCGGCCAGCGTCAGCAGCACAAACAGCATGATTGCCGGAACCGGGTTCTTGATCGACAGAGATGAAAAATTCATGCTCGCTCCTTACTTGACGGCAGGTACGTTGCGCACCATGTCGCCTTCATTGAGGAAGCCGGCGCCGCTGACCACCACCAGCGCATCGGGGGTGAGGCCGTTGATCACTTCGATACGGTCGCCCAGGCGGCGCCCGGACTGCACCTTGAGCTGGCTTACGCGCTGGTCCTGGTTGAGGCGGAACACGTAGCTGAAGCCGTCGCGCACCACCACCGCCTGCTGCGGCAAAGTCATCGCGTCCGACGTGCCCAGTTCGAACTGGCCGCTGGCGAACATGCCGGCCTTGAAGGGCGCGTTCGCCGCGGCGCTGGCCGGCAGATCGACGTACACCAGGGCGGAACGGGTTTGCGGGTCGATGGTCGGGGCGATCATGCGCACCTTGCCGGTCAGTTCGCTGCCGTTGGCCGCCTTGACCACGGCGCTGGTGCCCGGATGCAGGCGCACCAGTTCGGCGGCGGTTACTTCGGCGCGCCACTCGAGGCGGCCCTGGCGGATCATGCGGAACAATTCGGTGCCAACGCCAACTACCGAGCCGACGGTGGCGGTGCGGGCTGAAATCACGCCGCTGTCGGGCGCGCTCACCTGGGTGTACTTCAGGCGCAACTGCTGCGACGACAGGGCTGCGCGGGCCGATGCGATGCGCGCCCTGGCGGTGGTTTCAGCGGTCATGTACTGGCTGATTTGCTGGGCCGACAGCGCGCCCGAGCTTTGCAGGGTGCGCGCACGGCCCGCGTTGGCAACCGCCTCGCCGGCGTTCGCTTCCGCCTCCATCAGGGCGGCGCGGGCCTGTGCCACGTCGGCGTTGACGCTATCGGCCGAAAACACCGCCAGCATCTGGCCTTTCTTGACCACGTCGCCCACGTTCACGCGCACCTCGGTCAGGCGCAGGCCGCCGGACTCGCTGCCAATGATCGCTTCCTGCCAGGCAGCCACGTTGCCGTTGGCCGCCAGCTTGATCGGCAGCTTGGCTGGCGCCGGGCGGGTGGTGGTGACGGTCAGCGCCGGCTTGACCGGTCCTGCCTTCTTGTCGTCGGCAGCGAGCGAGTCGGTGGACGCGATGAGGATGGTGGCCGACACGGCGACCAGGATCCCGAGGGCGACTGCGGGAACTGGTTGGAGCGAGATTTTTTTCATGTTCTTGTCCGATAAATTGTTCATTGACGGTCAGGTGCGGATGGTGTCCAGCCGCCGCCGGCCGCGCGGTACAGCGCGATCCAGGCAGCATTGCGCTCGCGCTGCAGCGTGACGACCGCGTTCTCTGCGGCCAGGCGGGTGCGGCGCGCGTCTTCCAGTTCCAGCAGGCTTCCCAGTCCATTCTTGTAGCGGTCCTCGGCAGCCACGAAGGCGGCGCGGTAGCCGTCCATCGCCACCTGGGCGTCGCCGCTGCGCGAGGTGCTGCTGTTCAGGTTGACCAATGCTTGTTCCACTTCGCTGACGGCACGCCGGGCGCTGGCGCGGTAAGCCAGCACCGCGGCCTCGTAGCGCGCCCTGGCGCTGTCCACGTTGGCGCTGCGGCGCCCTGCATCGAACAGCGGCAGGGTCAGCGCCAGCGGGCCGATGCTCCAGGTATCGGTCTGGATGTTCTCGCCGCCGGTGCGGAAATTGGCGACCCCGACCGATCCCGACAGCGTCAGGCGCGGGTAGCGCTGCGCCTGGGCGCTGCCGACGTCATAGCTGGCAGCGGCCACTTCGCGTTCGGCGGCAAACACATCGGGGCGCTGGGCAAGCACCCTCGCCGGCAGGGCCGGGATGGCGATTGCCGGCGCCGCGACGGCCGCACTGCCGGCCAGGCGTGCGCGCAGCGCAGGTTCGTCGATGGCGGTCAGCGCCACCAGGGTCTTGATATCGATGTCGCACAACGCGCGCTGCAAGGTGGCGCGGCTGTTGCCGTCGGCGGCGCTGGCGCGTGCCAGCGCTGCGGTGGCCGGCGCCTGGAAGCCGGCGTCCGCGGTCAGCCCGGTCAGGCGCGCGGTATCGAAGCGCGAGGCGGCATCCTGCCGGGCGACCGCCAGCAGCTGTTCGCAGGCGCGCAGGCTGTAGTACTGGTTGGCCACTTCGGCAGCGACGGCCACGCGCGCTTCGTGCCAGCCTGCGCTGGCGCCGGACAGGCGGGCCTCGGCCGCATTGCGTTCGGCACGGCGGGCGCCGAACAGGTCGATCTCCCAGCCTGCCTGCAAGGCCGCCTGGCTGGTGGTGCCGCCGGGGAGGGTGCTTTGCTGGTTGGCGCGGTTCACGCGCAAGGCCGCGTCGAGCGACGGCAGCAGCGCTGCGCTGGCGGCCACCCGCTGGGCGCGCGACTCGGCAATCCGGGTGCCGGCCGTAGCGATTGTCGGGCTGGCCGCCTGGGCCGCCTCGATCAGTTGCACCAGCAGCGGGTCGCCCTGCCTGCGCCACCAGCCGTTAAGGTCGGTCAGGCTGCCGTTGTGAGGCAGGGGCGCCTGCCATTGCGGGGGAGCGGGCGTGCTGACCTGGGCCGGCGACAGGGCCAGCGCCAGCGCGGCCGGGCCGAAACTCTGGAGTAGCTTCATGCTTTCTTCTTTCGTGGCGGGGATGTCGGTGGCGGCGCGGCGGCGGCGCGGCGCAGTTTTTCGGCGTCGATCATGGCGACGGCATGGTCGACCAGGCGCGCCATCCAGGTGTCGATGGCGACGTCGTTCTCGAGCAGTTGCGGGCGGATCTTGTCGATGACGTCACGCGCGACCATCATGTGCAGCGCCATACCGGCCACGCTGAACGCCAGACGGAACAGGTCGTCGTCGGGTTCGGCTTGGCCAAGGTGGCGGCCCAGCACCAGCATCAGGCCGGCGTGGGCCGGCTTGATGCCGTTGTCGATCTCCTCGTGCCACAGGCCGGTCGGTTCGAGCATTTCGCGGAACCACAGGCGCATGCACAAGCGCGCCATGTCGCCCTGCTTGAAGGGGCCGAGCAGCTGGGAATAGAACGCCAGCAGCGCTTCGCGCAGCGTGATGGCGGGGTTGGTAAAGGCGGCAATGTCTTCGCGTGCATGGGGCGCCGGTTCGGTGAACGCGGCCCGGTACAAGCCGGCCTTGTCGCCGAAGTAGTAGCTGATCGATGCGATGTTGGTGCCGGCGGCCAGCGCAATTTCGCGCGTGGACGTCTTGGCGAAGCCTTGTTCGGCGAACAGGCGCATGGCGGCCAGCAGCAGCCGCTCGCGTGATTGCACGCCGTCCGAACGCGATTTCCGCCCGTCGTCGAGTGTTTGGGTCTTTTCCATCCACGGATTAGATCATAAAAATCAAACGATTGATATAACTTAAGCGTTTGATTAATTTAATTAATTGAAAAAGCCGGGAACTTTTTGCCGACATTGCTGCAATATAGGTATGGCCTCGGATTCCCGCCCCTCATCATTCTGCAAGGCACACTTATGAAATGGCACTTCCTGCTGCTTCTTGCCGGCGCGCTGGCGCTGCCGGTCCAGGCTTCCCCGACCGCAGCCGAGCAACAGGCTCTGCACGTCCTGAACCGCATTGCGTATGGCCCTGCGCCTGGCGATGTCGCGCGTGTGACGCAGATGGGCGTCAAGCGCTACATCGACAGTCAGCTCGAGCCCTCCGCGCTGGCCTATCCGGAGCCGCTCACGGAGCGCCTGGCCGCGCTCGAGCTGCCCAATATCAGCACCGGCGCCGCGCTGGGCCAGTTTGTCGAGCTGCGGCGTGACGTGCGCAACGAGGAGCCGGGCGCCCAGAAACGGCGTGCCGACGGGTTGAAGTTGATGGTGCTCCAGACCGACGAAGCGCGCCTGCTGCGCGCCATCCGCAGCCCGCGCCAGCTTGAGGAAGTCATGGTCGACTTCTGGTACAACCATTTCAATGTATTCGCAGGAAAAGGTAGCGGCCGCGCGATGGTGGCCAGCTACGAGCGCGACGCGATCCGTCCTTTCGTGTTCGGCAAATTCAGGGTCATGCTGGGCGCGACCGCGAAACATCCGGCCATGCTGTACTACCTCGACAACCAGCTGTCGAAGGCCGGTGCGCTCAATGAGAACTACGCGCGCGAACTGATGGAACTGCATACGCTCGGCGTGGACGGCGGGTACACCCAAAAGGACGTCACGGAACTGGCGCGCATGCTGACCGGATGGTCGTTCGAACCGCGCGCGCTGATCCGCAAGGAAGAGGGCTTCCGTTTCGACGCGCGCCGCCACGACCAGCAAGCCAAGACCTGGCTTGGCCACGCCGTGGCGCAGGGCGGCCAGGGCGAAGGCGAGTTCGCGCTCGACCTGCTCGCACGCCACCCGTCCACCGCGCGCCATATCAGCTACAAGCTGGCCCAGTACTTCGTGCAGGACGCGCCGCCGGCGGCGCTGGTCGAGCGCATGGCACGCACCTGGCGCGACACCGACGGCGATATCGGCGCGGTGCTGCGTACGCTGTTCGCGAGCGAGGAATTCATGGCCCCGGCCAGCGTGGGCGTCAAGTTCAAGACGCCGTACCAGTACGTGGTCTCGGCAGCGCGCGCCGGCGGCGCCACGGTCGACAATGTAGGGCAGTTGCTGCAATCGCTCAACCAGCTGGGCATGCCGCTGTACGGCTGCGCCACGCCGGACGGCTATAAAAATACCGAAGCGGCCTGGCTCAATCCGGGTGCGCTGACGCGTCGCATCGCCTTTGCCGCCGCAGCCGGCGCCAAGCTGGACGCCGCGCGGCTCGACGCTGCCATCGGCGCGGCGATATCGCCTCGCACACGGTCGCTGGTGGCCGCCCATCCCGAACCGCTGCGCGCCGCGATGCTGCTCGGCAGTCCGGATTTCATGCAACGCTGAACGGGGACAAAATGAAACGCAGAGACTTCCTCCATGGCACGGCGCTCGGCGCCAGCCTGTTGCTGCCCGTGGGCCGCAACGCCTGGGCCGCCACCGCCGACACGCCCACCCGCCAGAAGCTGATTGTCGTGATGCTGCGCGGCGCGGTCGACGGCATGAACGTGGTCGCCCCGCTGGGCGACCCCAACTACGCCAGACTGCGCCCCACCATCGGTCTGGCGGCGCCCGGCCAGGAGGGCGGCGCGCTCGACCTCGACGGCTACTTCGGCCTGCACCCGGCGCTCGCGCCCCTGTTGCCCTTGTGGCAGCAGAAAAAGCTCGCCTTCGTGCACGCCAGCGGCTCGCCGGACAGTACCCGGTCCCACTTCGACGCCCAGGACTACATGGAGTCGGCGACGCCCGGGCGCAAGAGCACGCCCGACGGCTGGATGAACCGGCTGGTGTCCCTGCTTCCCGGCGCGTCCGGGCCCAGCCGGGCCCTCAGTATCGGCCCGCTGATGCCGCGCATCCTGTCCGGCAGCGCGGCGGCGGTGAACCTGCCCAACGGCGCGGCGGGCACCCGTGCCGACGTCCTCGACCGCCCCGCAGTGGCGAGCGCCTTCGACCAGATGTACGCGGGCCATGAGCGCTTCGGGCGCGCCTACCTGGACGGGCGCAACGCGCACCGGGAAGCGGTGCAATCGTCGATGGCGACCGAGATGCAGGCGGCCGACAACGGCGCGCCGCTGCCGAACGGATTCCCTGACGATGCGGCCAGGCTGGCGACCATGATGCGCAATAATCCGAAAATCCAGCTGGCCTTCGTGGCGCTGGGTGGCTGGGATACGCACGCGCGCCAGGGCGCTGCCACGGGCCAGCTGGCCGGCCGCCTGGCGCCCCTCGGACTGGGCCTGGCGACGCTGGCAGATCGCCTCGGCCCGCTGTTTGCGGACACGACCATCGTCGTAATGTCGGAATTTGGACGGACCGCGCGCGAGAACGGCAACGGCGGTACCGACCACGGCCACGGCAACGCGATGTGGCTGCTGGGAGGTCCCGTGGCCGGCGGCAAAGTCTACGCCGACTGGAAAGGCGTGGGCGACGCGGCGCTCAATGAAGGGCGCGACTTGCCCGTGACGACTGATTTTCGCTCGGTTCTGGCGCAGGTGGCCGAGCGCCATCTGCGTCTCCCGGACCGGCTACTGGCGCAACTGTTTCCCGGCATGCCGCAAAAGGGGCCGGCGTTCAGCGTGTTTTCGTAGGTGCCATGGGGGCGCGCCGACCCGGCGTGCCTAGTTTGTTGCTGCAAGGCTACAATCGAATATAGTAGTTTTACTCTATTGCAGCGCAACATAAATCGGGCTATATTGAAGCTGTCTCCTCCAATACTTCTTCGAAGTTTGGATTATCGCCCGCCCACCGCAAGGTGCGTGGGCGTTTTTTTTTAGCGTTTTTCGCCCAGCCTGAGGGTAAATATGCTGCCGCGGCCGAACTCGCTGCTGAAGGAGAGTTTGCCGCCGAGCAAGCTGGCCAGGTTCTGGCACAGGTACAGCCCCAGGCCGGCCCCTTCCACATGCCGGGTCGAGGTCGAATCGAGCTGCGAAAATGCCTGGAACAGCTTGGGCTGGTCTTCGAGCTTGATGCCGGTGCCGGTATCGGCGACGGCGATGTCGGTCAGCAGTTGGCCCTGATCCATCTTTTGGGAAAGCAAAATCCGGACGCTGCCGGCGTCGGTGAATTTGATCGCGTTGTTGACCAGGTTGATGATGATCTGGGTCAGGGCGCGGCGGTCCGAATCGATGACGACCGGCTCGATCGGCAGCTCGACCGACAGCACCAGCCCTTTTTGCGCAGCCAGCGGACGCAGGGAGTCGGCGGTCTGGCCGATCAGGTCCTGGCACTGGACGCGCTCGAGCGCGACGGTGGCCTTGCCGGCTTCGATCTTGGCGACGTCGAGGATGTCGTTGATGAGCGAGAGCAAATGGCGCGCGCTGGTGCGAATCGTATTGAGCTGCTTGTCCTGGTCCACCGTGAGGGGGCCGGGAAGCTTCATCAGCAGCGCGCCCGTGAAGCCGATGATGGCGTTGAGCGGGGTGCGCAGCTCGTGCGACATGTTCGCAATGAAGGCCGACTTCATGCGGCTGGCCTCGGCCAGCTCCAGATTCTTGAGGGCGATTTCGGCGTTGATGGTTTCGAGTTCGGCCGCATGGTGCGCCAGCCGCATGTTCAATTCGATCACCTGGCGTTCACGCGCCTGCAGCTCGCTGTTGACCTGGACCGCCTGTTCGTAGGTCGAGATCAAGAGGTCGAGGATTTGCTGGCGCCCGGCATGAATGAAATGTTTCTGCTCGCCCAGGTACAGCGCAATACCCTCGGTCTCGGGCGCCGCGCGCAGCTTCTGGTTAACCAGCATGTGGCTGATTCGGCTGAGCAGATATTCTTCGGAATAGGGCTTGCGGATGAAGTTGTCGGCGCCGCATTCGATGCCGCGGATGATGTCCTTGACGTCGTTCAGCGCCGTCACCAGGATCACCGGAATGACGCTCAGCGTGGCGTCGGCCTTGACTGCGCGGCACAGCTCATAGCCGTTCATTTCGGGCATGATGATATCGGACAGCACCAGCTGCGGGCGGTGCTCGGCCATCATCGCCAGCGCCAGCCTGCCGTTGGCGGCTACCCGCACGCGGTACGACTTGGACTGGATCAGGCGGCGCAATCGCTCGGCCTGGGTGGGGCTGTCCTCGACGATCAGGATTTCAAATTCTTCGGGCTGGATTTCACACGTCGAGTCCACTACTTAGCTCCTGGAGGCACCTTGGGGTGGTGACGACTATATCACGCATCCTCGCCTTGGAAAGCACGCGCGCGCCAGGTCAGCACCAGGGTGTCGCGCCGGCCATTTTCGCCCACCGCCTGGATCGGGGTCGATTCGTGGATCACGCGCGCGTCGTCGAGCAGCAGGAGCGTCCATGGCTCGAGCATGGTGAAGCGTTTGCCATCCGGGCCGGCGGCCTCGAACACCCTGGTTTCGCCCCCCTTGATGTGATGCCGGCCGACCAGCAGCACGGCGACGAAGTCGACGCCGTCGCGGTGCGCGCCTTCCGGGGTGGGGCGGCCGATGCCGTCCAGCGTATCGATGCGGAACTGGTGCGCTTCCACGCGCCAGGGCTGTTCGCCCTTGACCTTGGAACAGGCGTCGCCGAGCGCGCGCAGCAGGCCGCTCCAGGCGGGGTGCGCCACGGTCGCCGGGTCGACCGGTTCGAACAATCGGTGCATGCCGCCGTGCAGGGCGTTGTATTCAACCGGCTGCCAGTGCGCCCGGTGCGCCGTCTGGGTCAGTTGCGCGCCGTCCTGAATGAAACAGGAGTGGCGCCGGCGCCGGTAGCGGCCACCGTCCTTCAGGTAATTGTCAGGGGCCAGATCGTTCCAGCTGGTGGCCAGCGCGTCCAGCTCCGCTAGCGTGCAATGGGCCAGGGTGCAGACGTCGGCGGGGCGCAGCAGTGCATAGCCGCTGCTGCGCAGCGCGTGCGTGAGTTCGGCGATCTCGGTAAAAGGCGGTGCGTAGGTTGTCATCCCGGTAGCGTAGCATTTTTTGCCGCGTCTTACCTGATGCGCCGCTCGACGGTTTTGGCGTCGAACTCGAGCGAGCGGATCGCGCCCTCGTCGGTGAGGTTGACGGTATTCGACTGGCGCGGCAGGAAGTCGGACAGGACCTCGTCGTGCACCCGCGCCACCGCGGCCAACGGCGTGTTCTCCAGCTCCTGGTACAGCTCGACGCTGTTGACGCTGGCCTTCATGCCGATCCACTTGAGCGGCAGGCGCGCGCCGCCATCGGCCAGCAAATAGAAGCGTTGTTCGACGTATTTGCGCAGCAGCGCTTCGTCTTCCGGCCGGGTCAGGTCGACCTGGCCCTTCGACAGCGTGGCGAGCAAGGCCTCGATGTCGTGCGCCATATAGGTATGCACCACTTCGACGCTGCCGGTTCTGGCGTTGAACCCGATCGCCGTGATCCCGAAATGGAAGCGGTGCGCCTGGGACGCCGCGCTGGCGCAGGCCAGCAGCGCGGCCAGCGCCAGGCGCAGGACGAGCAGCTTCACTTGTCGGCCCTGGGCGCGGCCAGCGGGGTCTTGATGTCCTTCATCAGGTCATCCTTGCCCTTCTCGGTCTTGAACAGCTCCACCCGCGACGGCGCGATCTTGCGCGGCCAGGCGTTGTTGCTGGTGTCGATGTCGGCGGTCTCCCAGTACGGGTCCTGGGTCAGGCCGACCATCGGCTCGTCGGTCACGATCAGCCGGGTGATTTTTTTGGCCGAATAGCGCCACACTTCGGCCGGAACGCGCTCGATGGTCTTCTTGCCGGACTTCAGTTCGATCTCCAGCACCAGCGGCGTGACCAGCCCGCCCGCATTCGACAAGTCGACCAGGTACAGGTGCTTGCCCTGTTTCAGCAGCGCCTTTTCCCAGTCGTCCAGTTCGGCCAGCGATTCGCGGTATTTGTTGCGGTCCTTGTTGGTGACGGTGAAGTCGTCGTGTTCGTTATAGAAATCCTTCAGTTCAGGATGCTGGTCGACCCGGCGCGGCACGCCCTTGTCGCGTTGTTCCGACAGCGAGGCCGGTTCGGTATCCTTCTGGGCCTTTTTCCAGGCCTTTTCGATCTCCGGGTTCTTGCTGCTCACGCCGTACTCGGTGATGCCGTCAATGCTGACGTCCACCGCGTCGTTGGTATAGAACCAGCCGCGCCAGAACCAGTCAAGGTCGGTGCCGGAAGCGTCTTCCATGGTGCGGAAAAAATCGGCCGGGGTGGGGCGCTTGAACTTCCAGCGCTGCGCGTACTCGCGGAAGGCGAAGTCGAACAGCTCGCGCCCCAGCACCGTCTCGCGCAGGATGTTCAGTGCGGTGGCCGGCTTGTTGTAGGCGTTGTTCCCGCGCTGAATGACCGAATCCGAATTGGTCATGATAGGCACCTGGTTCTTGCTGCGCATGTAGCCGACGATGTCGCGCGCTTCGCCGGCGGCGTCGGGGAAACCTTCCTCCCAGGCGCGTTCGGCCAGGAATTCGAGGAAGGTGTTCAGGCCTTCGTCCATCCAGGTCCACTGGCGCTCATCGGAATTCACGACCATCGGGAAGTAGTTGTGGCCCACTTCGTGGATCACCACCCCGATCAGGCCATACTTGGTGCGCTTCGAGTAGGTGATCGCGTCGGTCTTCTTGTCCTTGATCGGGCGCGGGCCGTTAAACGAAATCATCGGATACTCCATGCCGCCCACCGGTCCGTTGACCGAAATGGCCACCGGATACGGATAGTCGAACGAGTATTTATTGTACTGCTCGATGGTATGCACGATCGCCTGGGTAGAGTACTTCCCCCACAGCGGGTTGCCTTCCTTCGGGTAGTACGACATGGCCATCACGTCGGTGCCGTCTTTCTTGTAGCCCTGCGCATCCCAGATGAATTTGCGGCTGGTGGCAAAGGCGAAATCGCGCACATTGGCCGCCTTGAAGTGCCAGGTCTTGCTGCCTGGCGCGCGCGCTTTCTCGGCCGCTTCGGCTTCCTTCTGGGTGACGATGACGACCGGGGTGACGCTGGTCCTGGCCTGTTTCAGGCGCTCGCGCTGGGCCGCGCTGAGCACCGCATCCGGGTTTTGCAGCACGCCGGTGCTGGCCACGATATGGTCGGCCGGGACGGTCAGTTCGACGTCGTAGTCGCCGAATTCAAGCGTGAATTCGCCATCGCCGATGTACTGCTTGTTTTGCCAGCCGGCCGCGTCGTAGTAGGCCGCCATGCGCGGAAACCACTGGGCGATTTCGAACAGCTCGTTGCTCTCGCCGTCGAATTTTTCGTAGCCGTTGCGCCGTCCCAGCACGTTCATTTCCGGGATGTTGAAATTCCACGCCATCTGGAAAGCGAAGCTGGCGCCCGGCTTGAGCGGCTGCGGCAGGTCGATCCGCATCATGGTCTTGTTGATCGTGTACTTGAGCGGCCGGGCGCCGCTGGTCAGGCTGGTGATGTTGAACCCGCCGTCGAACAGGCGGCTCTCCATCAGGAAGCGCAATCCTTCGTATTTGAGGCCGTCGGCCTGGCCGCCCTTGGCCCAGGCCTCGCGCGAGGGCTGGCTGGACGTGATCAGCCGGTCCGATCCCGCCTTGATCATGTTCTGGTCGAGCTGCACCCACAGGTAGGCCAGCGTGTCGGGCGAGTTGTTATGGTAGTTGATGCTGCCGCTGCCGGTCAGGCGCCGCTTTTCCTCGTCCAGCGTGGCGCGCATCGTGTAGTCGGCGCGCTGCTGCCAGTAGGCGTGGCCGGGCGCGCCCGAGGCGGTGCGGGTCTCGCCCGGCGTCGGCAGCAGTTCGTCGAGCTGGCGGAACTTGTCGTCGTAAGGATCGGCCGCCGAAGCGGACAGGGCCACGCAGGCGGCCAGGATGAACAGCAGGCGATTCTTGATCATGGCAGCGCTCTTCACTTCTTCGTTTTCAAGGGAGTGCGGAAATCCTTCATCAGGTCGTCCTTGCCCTTTTCGGTCTTGAACAGCTCCACCCGCGACGGCGCGATCTTGCGCGGCCAGGCGTTGTTGCTGGTGTCGATGTCGGCGGTCTCCCAGTACGGGTCCTGGGTCAGGCCGACCATCGGCTCGTCGGTCACGATCAGCCGGGTGATTTTTTTGGCCGAATAGCGCCACACTTCGGCCGGAACGCGCTCGATGGTCTTCTTGCCCGACTTCAGTTCGATTTCCAGCACCAGCGGCGTGACCAGCCCGCCGGCATTCGACAAGTCGACCAGGTACAGGTGCTTGCCCTGTTTCAGCAGCGCTTTTTCCCAGTCTTCCAGCTCGGCCAGGCCGTCGGCATACTTGTTGCGGTCCTTGTTGGTGACGGTGTAGTCGTCATGCTCGTTGTAGAAGTCCTTCAGTTCCGGATGCTGGTCGACCCGGCGCGGCACGCCCTTGTCGCGCTGATCCGAGAGCGACACCGGCTCGGCATCCTTCTGTGCCTTTTTCCAGGCCTTTTCGATGTCGGGGTTCTTGCTGCTGACGCCATACTCGGTGATGCCGTCGATGCTGACGTCGACCGCGTCGGTGGTATAGAACCAGCCGCGCCAGAACCAGTCAAGGTCGGTGCCGGAAGCGTCTTCCATGGTGCGGAAAAAATCGGCCGGGGTGGGGCGCTTGAATTTCCAGCGCTGCGCGTACTCGCGGAAGGCGAAGTCGAACAGTTCGCGCCCCAGCACCGTTTCGCGCAGTACGTTGAGCGCGGCGGCAGGCTTGGCGTAGGCGTTGTTGCCGAACTGGAGCAGCGACTCCGAATTGGTCATCACCGGCACCTGGTTCTTGCTGCGCATGTAATCGACGATGGTGCGCGGTTCGCCGCGCGCCTTCGGATAGTCGACCTCCCAGGCGGCTTGCGCCAGGCCCTGCACGAAGGTGTTGATGCCTTCATCCATCCAGGTCCACTGGCGTTCGTCAGAGTTGACGATCATCGGAAAGTAGTTGTGGCCCACCTCGTGGATGATCACGCCGATCAGGCCATACTTGGTGCGCTTCGAATAGGTCAGCGCCCCGGTTTTCTTGTCCCTGGTGGGGCGCGGACCGTTAAACGAAATCATCGGGTACTCCATGCCGCCGATCGGCCCGTTGACCGAGATCGCCACCGGATACGGATAGTCGAACGAGTACTTGTTGTACTGCTCGATGGTGTGGATGATGGCCTGGGTCGAATATTTTTCCCACAGCGGGTTGCCTTCCTTGGGATAGAAGGACATGGCCATCATGTCGGTGCCATCCTTCTTGTAGCCCTGTGCATCCCAGATGAATTTGCGGCTGGAGGCGAAAGCGAAATCGCGCACGTTGGCCGCCTTGAGGTGCCAGGTCTTGCTGGCGTTGGCGCGCAGTTTCTCGGCCGCCTCGGCTTCGCGCTGGGTGACGATCAGCACCGGCTTGCTGCTGGTCCTGGCCTGATCCAGGCGCGCGCGCTGGGCTGCGCTGAGCACGGCGTCCGGGTTTTGCAGCACGCCGGTCGAGGCCACGATATGGTCGGCCGGCACGGTCACCTGGACGTCGTAGTCGCCAAATTCGAGCGTGAATTCCCCGCTGCCGAGGAACTGCTTGTGCTGCCAGCCGTAGACGTCGTAATAGGCGGCCATGCGCGGATACCAGTGGGCGATTTCGAACAGTTCGTTCTTGTCGTCGTCGAAGCGCTCGAAGCCGGTGCGTCCACCCTGGATCTTCGCTTCGTTGATCTTGTAGCCAAAGTCGAGCGAGAAGACGAAGCGCGCGCCCGGCTTGAGCGGCTCGCGCAGGTCGATCCGCATCATGGTCTTGTTGATCGTGTAGCGCAGCGGCTGGCCGTCGGCGCCCTTGACGGC
>JAZKCA010000080.1:0-75006 GCA_040388275.1 Pseudomonadota bacterium | reverse complement strand
GTCGGGTGAGTAGAGGACTTGCACCTCCAAGTAAGTGCGCCCTGCCGGGCGCACAGTTAAAAAAACCCGCAGGGCTTGCGCCAGGCGGGTTTTCGACCGGCAACCGCGCGAACGCGGCAGTCGATATTACTTCTTTTTGCCGGCTGGCTTGGCAGCAGCGGCAGGAGCGGCTTCAGCGGTAGCAACTGCGTCAGCAGCCACGTGGCCAGCTGGTACGGCAGCGGTAGCGACGGTCTGGTTCTTGCCGTGGGTGATCGCGGTCACGCCTTTTGGCAGGACCAGGTCGTTCACGTGGATCGAGTGACCGACGTCGATGGTCGACAGGTCAACGGTGATGAACTCAGGCAGGTCGGTTGCCAGGCACGACACTTCCAGCTCGGCCAGAACGTGCGAGATGATCGCGCCGTGCAGTTTGACTGCTGGCGAAACGTCGGCGTTGGCGAAGTGCAGGGCGATTTTCTTGTGCAGCTTGCTGTTGGCATCGACGCGCTGGAAGTCAGCGTGCAGGACCAATTGCTTAAATGCGTGCATCTGGAAGTCGCGCAGCAGCACTGGCTGGGTCTTGCCGTCAATTTCCAGGTCCAGTACGGAACCGTGGAACGCTTCTTTTTTGAGCGCGTGGTACAGGGCGTTGCCGTCCAGCGCGATCATGACCGGGGCTTCGGTGCCACCGTAGATGATGCCTGGGGTTTGGCCAGAAATACGCAGGCGGCGGCTCGCTCCGGACCCCTGCAAAGTGCGATTGAATGCGATAACTTTCATTTGAAGCTCCAAAAATTGCGGGGCTTGATTGCCCCGCGGTGTGAAAACCCCCGCGACCAGGGGCTCTCGAAAGCGGACGTGAAAATCACATCCGTAAAAAAGCGACGACCGTCGTCCCCGCGCAGGCGGGGATCCATAGCGCCTGTGAGCGGCAATGCCATGGATCCCCGCCTGCGCGGGGACGACGGGTCTTTGATTCTAAAACTATTAATCGATAAACAACGACATCACCGAGTCGCCCTTGCTGATCCGCTTGAACGTCTCGGCCAGCAAAGGTGCGCAGGTCAGCTGGCGGATCTTGCTGCAAGCTAAGGCTGCCGCGGACAGCGGAATGGTGTCGGTCACCACCAGTTCGTCGAGTGGCGAGGCCGCAATGCGGTCGATCGCCGGGCCCGACAGGACCGGGTGGGTACAGTATGCAATCACTTTCTTGGCGCCGCGCTCCTTGAGCACTTCGGCGGCCTTGGTCAGGGTGCCGGCCGTGTCGACCATGTCGTCCATGATCACGCAGTTGCGGCCTTCGACTTCACCAATGATGTTCATCACTTCCGACACGTTCGCCTTCGGGCGGCGCTTGTCGATGATCGCCAGGTCGCAACCGAGGCGCTTGGCCAGCGCACGCGCGCGCACCACGCCGCCCACGTCGGGCGAAACGACCAGCAGGTCGTCGTAGTTGCGCTTTTGCAGGTCGCCCAGCAAGATCGGCGAAGCATAAATATTGTCAACCGGGATATCGAAGAAGCCCTGGATCTGGTCTGCGTGCAGGTCCATGATCAGGACACGCTCGACGCCGGCTTTTTCCAGCATATTGGCCACCACCTTGGCCGAGATGGCCACGCGGGCCGAACGCGGACGGCGGTCCTGGCGGGCATAGCCGAAGTACGGGATCGCGGCGGTGATGCGGCCAGCCGATGCGCGCTTCAATGCGTCGACCATCAGGATGATTTCCATCAGGCTGTCGTTGGTAGGGGCACAGGTCGACTGCAGGACGAATACGTCTTTACCGCGGACGTTCTCGTTGATCTCGACCATCACTTCGCCATCCGAAAACTTGGACACGACTGCTTTGCCAAGTGGAATGCCGAGGTTTTTTGCGACTCCTTCTGCCAGCGCCGGGTTAGCGTTGCCGGTAAAAACCATCAGGTTTTCGTAAGCCATGGGAGTCCCAAGAGGTAAGCGTTGATTTCTTGAATGTCGACAGTCGGACAAGACCGGCTGCCGCGTGTACTAAAGGGTGACTCGCTGAGAGCGAGGCCACCGAGTCCGCCTGCTGGACGCGTACTTCGCATCGACAGATCAGGCAAAACGAATGGCAGGGGAACAAGGAGTCGAACCTTGGTATGCTGGAATCAAAATCCAGTGCCTTAACCAGCTTGGCGATTCCCCTACGCAACTGACTGCTTGCCGTCACATCTGACGCATTTTATCGTCAAACCCAACGCCAAGCCAAATTTTATACTATAACGCCCTCAACCTGCAACAGCGCCAGGAGTGGGTGCCGTGCCAGCGAACGGGCTTTCCAGGCGCTCCAGACCGGGGGCATTTCTGCCAGCACCGCATCGGCCGCGCCCTCGCTGGAAAACGCGCAAAACACGCACGCTCCGGAGCCGGTCATCCTGGCATCGCCGTAAGACCCCAGCCATTCAACCGCCTGTGCTACCTGCGGGAACAGACCGGAGGCAACCGCCTGCAAGTCGTTCTTGCCAAACTCCTGCATGTCTGTTCGACTCATCAGGTGCCTGGAAAAGTCCGCTATTCTGACGGGTTTCGTGTTCCTTGTCAAATGCTCGGCGCAAAATATTGCCGCCGTGGGCACTGAAACGCCGGGTTCGATGACCACGTACCAACATTCCGGCAGCTCGACCGCTTGCAAGGCTTCCCCCACCCCTTCGGCAAAGGCATTTTCCCCGAAAATAAAGAAGGGAATGTCCGCGCCCAGCGGCAATGCCAGGTCCATCAATTCCTGGCGCGCCATGCCGGTTTGCCAAAGCGCATTGGCTACCATCAGGGCCGTGGCGGCATCCGACGAGCCGCCGCCCAGGCCGCCGCCCATGGGCAGCTTTTTCTCGATCGCGACATCGATGCCGGGCGTCACGCCATGGCGGCGCGCATGCTCGGCCTGCAGCAGGCCCAGCGCGCGCACGATCAGGTCTTGCGCTTCCGGCACGCCGGGCACCGCGGTCGTGCGGCGCAGCAGGCCGTCGGCGCGCACATTGAAATGCAGCACGTCGCCATGGTCGATCAGCTGGAATACGGTTTGCAGCAGGTGGTAGCCGTCGGCGCGGCGGCCGTTCACGTGCAGGAACAGGTTCAGCTTGGCCGGCGCCGGGCAGTGACGGAGGGACGTGCGCGCCATGCTCAGCCTTGCTGGTCGAGCACAATGCGCAGCGCCAGATCGCTACTGGCCGCGCTGGCCGGGCGCCGGGCGTCGATCCGCTTGGGCACGGGCGTGGCTGCCTTGTCGTCCTGCCAGCTGACGAAGGTCAAAGTCCAGCCGTCGGCCGTGGTAACGGTATTGTTGGCCGGCGAGGCGGCGAAGCGCTTGCCGCCGGGCGCGGTGGCGTAGCCCTGCAGCCAGTCTCGCATGCCGGAAACCGGCAAGGACCAGCCCAGTGTCTGCGCGGTCAGGGCATCGATGTCCCTGGCCACGCGCGGCTCCTTGCCGGCTTGCGTCAGTGTGGCTGCCTGCGGCGTGACATTGATTTTGGCAACGGTCTGGCCGGTTGGCGAAAGCAGGCTGGCGTCGACCACGCCCGGGGTCTGGGTCCAGGTGAACTTGACCGAAATGGTGTCGGGCTTGCCGTCTTTTTCGAAATTGACCAGCAGGCGGCCTGACAGGTCGACCGCCTCGCGGTAGGCCGCTACTGGTGTTTGCGATGCGGGGCCGGTGGTGGTAGCGCAGCCGGACAACAGCGCGCAGGCCATGGCCAGGGCAGGGAAAATTCGATTGTTTTGCATGAAGGCGATCCGAGCGGTTACACGAACCGCATTATGGCCCATCACAGCTTGGCATGCAGCCTGGCCAGCGTACTCTTGAGGGTATCGTTCTTCGGATCCTTGGCGTGCGCCTCGCGCCACAGCTTGATCGCGTCGGCCTTTTTCCCCTTGTGCCACAACACCTCGCCCAGATGCACGCCAATGTCGGCGTCGCTGCGCAGGGCATACGCATTGCGCAGGCTCGCTTCGGCTTCGTCGAGCTTGCCGAGCCGGTATTGCACCCACCCCATGCTGTCCATGATGAAGGGGTCGCCCGGCGCCATCTTCAAGGCCTTGTCGATCAGCGCCAGCGCTTCGACCAGGCGCACATTGCGTTCGGCCAGCGAGTATCCCAGCGCGTTGTAGGCGTGGTGGTTGTCGGGCGCCTGCGCCATCACGGCGCGCAGATTCGTTTCCATGATGTCCACGCGGCCGGTCTTTTCGGCGATCAGTGCGTAGTCGTAAAGCAAATCGGGATTCATCGGAAAGCGCCTGGCGCCGTCGGCCAGCACGGCATACGCGGCTTCGTTGTTGCCTGCCTCGCGCAGCAGCTGCGCCTGCGTGATCAGCACCTGTGCCTGGCGTGACGGCTCGTCGGTCTCGAGCGCGCCGAGGAAGGCGCGCGCGCCGGCCAGGTCGCCCAGGCGCGCCATCAGTTGCCCGCGCTTGAGTTGCGCGGCAAAGTGACTGGCAGCATCCTCTTCGCCGACCTTGGCCAGCCAGCGCCCCGCCGCCTTCAGGTCGCCGCGCTCCTCGGCCAGTTGCGACAGGATCAGCAGCACCTTGCCGGGGTCGCGTGTTTCGTCGGGGTCTTTTTCAATCACCTCGATGAAGCGCCCGAAATACCGTTCGGCGCCCGGGTTGTCGTTCAGCTGCATCGACATGATGCCCAGCGCGTACAGGGTGCCTGCGCTGTCGGGCTGGTCAGCGAGCATGCGTTCGAACTCCTTGCGGGCCGGCTCGTAACGCTTCTGGGTCACCAGCACGCGCGCATGCGCGGCGCGCACTTCGCGCGCTTTTGGATTTGCCGCCAGGAAGCGCGACAGCAGAGCGCTGACCGCGTCCTGGTCGGGCGTGACCTGGGCCAGGGTCAGAACCGCGAGTTCGGAGTCGGGCTTCTGGGCCAGCGCCGCCTGCGCATGGCGCTGCGCCAGGTCGTGCTCGCCGCGCGCAAAAGCGCTCTGGGCCAACAGCACGCGCGCTTCCACGGTGTTGGCGTACGGGGCAAGCAATTTGTCGAGCAGGGCTTCGGCGGCCGGTTTGCTGGTGGCGCGCGCCAGGTATTGCTGGGCCTGCAACATGACCACGCCGCGCGCTGCGGGACCGGCCTCTTGCAGGCGGCGCGCGAAGATCCGCTCCGCCTCGCCCAGATCGTCGGCCAGCACCACCAGGCCAAGGTAGGCCTGGGCCGCTTCGTCGGAGCCGGGAGCGAGCTCGCGCCACAGGCGCACTGCTGCAAGCGCTTCGCCGCCCTGCTTGGCCGCCAGCGCAATTTCGGTAGCCCGCCTCGCCAGACGCGGGTCGCGCGTTTGCTGGGCCAGGCCCAGCATGGTCATATAGGGACTTTGCCAGTTGCCATCCTGGAATTCAAGCTCGGCCTTCATCAGCTTGTACAGCAGCTCGCTGGTCAGTTGCACTTTCGGCAGGCTAGCATCCTCGGCGCCGGCATCGTCCAGCGCCGCGCCAGGCGGCTCGAACGGCGCGGGCATGGCTTCGATGCGCGCCGCCGTGGCGCGCGGGGACGGTGCGAGTGCGCACGCCGTTAACAGGCCCGACAAGGTTACAATGACGAAAGCATTTTTCAAGGCATTTCCAGAATGACAGCGGTGGTGTTTCAATTCTACGCCTGCCTCCGCAATTTACAGCAAATACCCGCCCATGCCCGAACTGCCAGAAGTCGAAGTTACCCGGCGCGGCGTTGCACCGCACCTCGAAGGGCGCGTCGTCGACAGTGTCGTGACGCGCCGCGACGGCCTGCGCTGGCCATTCCCGCCCGGCCTGTCGGCGATCCTTGCCGGGCAGGCCATTACGCACATCGGCCGGCGCGGCAAATACCTGCTGATCGGTTTTCGGCACGGCACCCTGATCGTTCATTTGGGCATGTCGGGCCATTTGCGGGTACTGCCGCAGGACACCGCAGCGCGCAAACATGATCATTTCGACCTCGTCGTGCATGGCAAGGATGGCACGCAAGTGCTGCGCCTGAACGACCCGCGCCGTTTTGGCGCCGTGCTGTGGCATGCGGCCGACGACGGCGAACTCGACCAGCATGTGCTGTTGCGCGGCCTGGGCGTCGAGCCCCTTGAAGCGGCGTTTTCGGGCGCCCTGCTGTACCGCGAAACGCGGCGCCGCTCGGCCCCCATCAAGCAAGTCCTGCTGGCCGGCGATATCGTGGTCGGGGTGGGCAATATTTACGCTTGCGAAAGCCTGTTCCGGGCCGGAATCAACCCGAAAACGGCGGCCGCGCGTATCGGACGTGAGCGTTTCGACAAGCTGGCCCAGGCCATCCGCGAGATCCTGGCCGAGGCGATTGTGCAAGGAGGCAGCACTTTGCGTGACTTTATTGCCGTGAATGGGCAATCGGGCTATTTCCAACAGACATATTTCGTCTATGATCGTACTGGAGTACCTTGCCGCAACTGTGGCTCGGAAATACGCCAGATCAAGCAGGGACAGCGATCCACTTTTTATTGTGTCATCTGTCAAAAATGACAAGAATGCCGGTCCCCGACAAGGACCGGCGCGCGAGGGCAATGTGAGCATAATGGTTCAGGATTTTCAGACTTATACCGTGTGGCGCCAGGCAGTGGTGGCCGCGCTGGAGAGCTATCGCAACTGGGTGGCCGGGGCCGAGCTGACCGACGCCGCCACCAACCAGCGCATCACGCGGGCACTGGCGCGCCTGGCCGACGACAAGCTGTCGGTGGCCTTCGTGGCCGAATTCTCGCGCGGCAAATCGGAACTGATCAACGCGCTGTTTTTCGCCGACTACGGCCAGCGCATCCTGCCGTCGGCAGCCGGGCGCACCACCATGTGCCCGACCGAACTGATGTACGACGCGGCCTATCCGCCCTGCATCCGCCTGCTGCCGATCGAAACGCGCGCCACCCATTTGTCGACCAGCGACTACCGCGAAGACCCTCAAGCCTGGACCGTGCTGCCGCTGCAGCTCGACGCCGGCGATGAAATGAGCGAGACCTTCAAGCAGGTCAGCATGACCAAGCAGGTCACGATCGCCGAGGCCAAGCGCTTCGGCCTGTACGACGAGACCGACCCGGACATCGCCGCCACGCTCGACGACGCCGGCATGATCGAAATTTCGCTGTGGCGCCATGCGATCATCAACTTCCCGCACCCGCTGCTCAAGCAGGGCCTGGTGATCCTCGACACGCCGGGCCTGAACGCGATCGGCACCGAGCCCGAACTGACGCTCAACCTGATCCCGAGCGCGCACGCGGTGCTGTTCATCCTGGCCGCCGAAACCGGCGTGACCAAGAGCGACATCGAAGTCTGGCGCACCCACATCGGACCCGGTACGGGGCGCATCGTGGTGCTCAACAAGATCGATGCGATGTGGGACGAACTGAAGACCGAAAAAGAGAACAATTCGGAAATCGAGCGCCAGCAGACCAGCGTGGCGCACATGCTCGCCGTCGAGCCGCGCCAGGTGTTCCCGGTGTCGGCGCAAAAGGCCCTGGTGGGCAAGATCAACGGCGACATGCCGCTGCTCGAAAAGAGCCGCCTGGGCGCACTCGAAGCGGCCCTGTTCAACGAAATGATCCCGGCCAAGCAGGACATCATCCGCAAGCAGCTGGCCGACGACATCGACGCGCTGGTCGCGACCCAGCAGGGCATGCTGGCCGCGCGCGTGCGCGACATCGTCGAACAGCTGCAGGAACTGAAAAGCCTGCGCGGCAAGAACAAGAGCGTCATCTCGCACATGATGAAACGGGTCGAGGTCGAGAAGAAGGAATTCGACGCCAGCCTGTTCAAGCTGCAGGGCACGCGCTCGGTGTTCGCGCGCCTGTCGACCGAGCTGTACACCACGCTCGGGATGGACATCGTGCAAAAGGATATCGAAAAGGTGCGTGAAGCGATGGAGTCGTCGCGCTTTGCCACCGGCATGCGCGCACCGGTCAAGGATTTCTTCGACCAGGCGCGCGCCAATTTGGACGTCTCGGCCGGCAAGATCACCGAAATCAGCGCGATGATGGAGATCATGTACCGCAAGTTCGCGGCCGAACACGGGCTGACCCTGGCCGTGCCGATGGCCTTCTCGATCGAAAAATACCGGCGCGAACTCGACAAGATCGAGGACGTCTATTCCAAGCAGTTCGGCACCACCACCTTGCTCATGACCAGCCGCAGCTCGATCATGGAGCGCTTCTTCGACTCGATCGCCTCGCGCGTGCGGCGCACCTTCCGCGCCGCCAACGCCGACGTCGAAGCCTGGCTCAAGGTGATCATGTCGCCGCTCGAAGCGCAGATCCGCCAGCACAAGGACCAGCTCAAGCACCGGCTGGCCTCGATCCAGCGCATCCACGACGCCTCCGACAGCCTGGAAACCAAGATCGCCTCGTTCGAGACCAGCCAGCATGAGGTCGAGAAGGTCAAGGCGCGCCTGACCCAGCTGGCCGGCGGCGTGACCGCAGCCATGAACGTGGGGTCGCAGCGGGACGCGGTCGCCGCGTGAAGCGGCTAACCGAATTCAACGAGCTGGCCGATCCATCCTTCTCCAGCGCCGTCGTCAGCTGGCAAAAGGCGCACGGGCGCCACGCCCTGCCATGGCAGAACACGCGCGACGCCTATCGCATCTGGCTTTCCGAGATCATGCTGCAGCAGACCCAGGTCGCGGCGGTGCTCGGCTACTACGCGCGCTTCCTGGAACGCTTCCCTACCCTGCAGGACCTGGCCGCGGCTCCCGCCGAAGACGTGATGGCGCAATGGAGCGGGCTAGGCTACTACACGCGCGCGCGCAATCTGCACGCCTGCGCCAAGCGCGTGGTGGCCGAGTATGACGGCGTGTTCCCGCACGACCCGGCGCTGTTGGCCGAGCTGCCCGGCATCGGCCGCTCGACGGCGGCGGCGATATCGGCCTTCTCCAGCGGCACGCGCGCGGCCATCCTTGATGGCAACGTCAAGCGGGTGTTCGCGCGGGTGTTCGGGATCGATCAGTATCCCGGCGTGAAAGCGGTCGAGGACAGCCTGTGGCGGCGTGCCAATGCGCTGCTGCCGGAACAGGGCATCGAAGCCTACACCCAGGGCCTGATGGACCTGGGCGCGACACTATGCACGCGCAGCCGCCCCGATTGCGCGCGCTGTCCACTGCAGCAGCGCTGCGTGGCGCATGCGAGCGAACGCACCGCGGAGCTGCCAGTGCGCAAGCCGAAAAAGACCATGCCCGAAAAGCAGGCGGCGCTGCTGCTGCTGATCGATGCCGGCCATGTGCTGCTGGAGCAGCGCGCGCAAAACGGGATCTGGGGCGGGCTGATGTCGCTGCCCGAGGTCGACGGTCATGGCGTGCGCGGCGAAGTCGATGGCGCGGCCGTGGATGCGGCGGCGCGGCTGTTCGGCGAAGTCGAGGAAGTGCAGGCGCTGCTGCCGCTGGTGCATGTGTTCACGCATTACCGGCTGCACATTGCGCCGTTCAAGGTCGCCCTGTCCCAGCGCGCCGACACGGCCGGCAATTACCTATGGTGGGACCTGGCCGAGATCGGACGCGCGCCGTTGCCGGCGCCCGTCAAGAAGCTGCTGCTCGACCTGGCCAAGCCATCGCTATTTGCGTAGTTATGGAAAAGCGTTACAGCTCGTCGAGCGAGAATATGCGGCGATGCTCGCGGATCGCGTAGCGGTCCGTCATCCCGGCGATATAATCGGCGATCTTGCGCGCCTGGCGCGTTTCGTCGCCCGAATTGTCCTGGTAATCCGGCGGCAGCAGCACCGGCTCGCTCATGAACGACTCATACAGCTCGCGCACGATGCGGCTGGCCTTCACCCGCATCCGGTTCACCTGGTAATGCCGGTACAAGTTCTGCCGCAGGAAACGCTTGAGCTCGGTCGCATCCTTGCGCATCGCGTCCGAAAACCGGATCAGCGGCGGCGACGCCCGCACCGCCTCGACGTCGGCCGGCGCCGCATCCTGCAGCAGCGCGCCGGAGGTGACGATCAGGTCGTCGGCCAGCACCGTGATCAGGCGGCGCAAGGTTTCGTAGATCGCGCGCCGGCCCGACAGGCCCGGATACGCGGCCTGCACTTCATGCCAGCGGCGCGCAAAGAAATCGACCTCCACCAGCTGGGCGATGGTGATCAGGCCGGAGCGCAGGCCATCGTCGATATCGTGGCTGTTGTAGGCAATTTCATCGGCCAGGTTGGTCAGCTGCGCCTCCAGCGTCGGCTGGGTACGGTCGATGAAGCGCTGCGCCACGGGCCCCAGTTCCTTCGCATGCGCCAGCGAACAGTGCTTGAGAATTCCTTCGCGCGTGTCGAACATCAGGTTCAGGCCGTCGAAGGCGCCGTAGTGCTCTTCGAGCTTGTCGACCACGCGCAGGCTTTGCAGATTGTGTTCGAAGCCGCCATGCGCGGCCATGCATTCGTTGAGCACGTCCTGGCCCACATGGCCGAACGGGGTATGCCCCAGGTCGTGCGCCAGCGCCAGCGCTTCGACCAGGTCTTCGTTCAGACGCAGGTTGCGCGCCATCGAACGGCCCACCTGCGCCACTTCGAGGCTGTGCGTGAGCCGGGTGCGGAACATGTCGCCCTCGTGGTTGAGGAAGACCTGGGTCTTGTATTCGAGCCGGCGAAAGGCCGAGCAATGGATGATGCGGTCGCGGTCGCGCTGGAATTCGCTGCGCGAGGCGTGCGCGGCTTCAGCGTGGTGGCGCCCGCGCGCCGTCGCCGAGTGCGCGGCGTACGGGGCCAGGTACTGCTCGGGGCTCATTGCGGCCCGACGCAGGCGGCCAGCGTGGCCAGCAGATGCTCCTGCGCGACGTTCTGGATGCTCGGCGCACCCAGGGGCTTCAACAGGATGAACTTGATCGCCCCGCCCTCGTTCTTTTTATCCACTTCCATCAGTTCGAGCCAGCGCTCGGTGCCCAGGTCGGGCGCCACGGTCGGCAAGCCGGCCGCCGCCACCAGATCGCGCATGCGCGCCACCGTGGCTTCATCGACCAGGCCGGCGCGCTGCGACAGATCGGCCGCCATGACCATGCCGCAGCCGACCGCTTCGCCGTGCAGCCACTTGCCGTAGCCGAGGCCCGCTTCGATCGCGTGGCCGAAGGTGTGGCCGAAATTGAGGATGGCGCGCAGGCCGCCTTCGCGCTCGTCCTGGCGCACCACGTCGGCCTTGATTTCGCAGGAACGCGAAATCGCATGCGCGAGCGCCTGCTGGTCGCGCGCCATCAGCTTGCCGATATTGTGTTCAATCCAGTCGAAGAATACGGCGTCGATGATGGCGCCATGCTTGATCACTTCGGCCAGGCCGGCCGACAGTTCGCGCTGCGGCAGGCTGGCCAGGGTGGCGGTATCGGCCAGCACGGCGCGCGGCTGGTAGAAGGCGCCGATCATGTTCTTGCCCAGCGGGTGGTTCAAGCCGGTCTTGCCGCCAACCGAGGAGTCGACCTGGGACAGCAAGGTGGTGGGGATCTGCACGAAGGGCACGCCGCGCATGTAGCTGGCCGCGGCGAAGCCGGTCAGGTCGCCGATCACGCCGCCGCCCAGCGCCACCAGGGTGGTCTTGCGGTCGCATTTGCTCGCCAGCAGGGCGTCGAACACCTGCATCAGGCTGGCCCAGTTTTTATATTCTTCGCCGTCGGGCAGCACTACCGGCACGACTTCGCGTCCGGCATCGCGCAACGGCGCGGCCACCTGTTCAAGGTATAGCGGAGCCACAGTGGTATTGGTGACGATGGCGACCTTGTTGCCGGCGATATGCTGCGCCAGCAGGGATGGGTCGGCCAGCAAGCCGGCGCCGATGGTGATCGGGTAGCTGCGGTCGCCCAGTTCTACGTTCAGTAATGTTCGGGATTGCTCGGTCATCGATGTGCTGGTGTCAGGGCTGCGCGCAGGCCCGGCGCCGGAAGTCTCGAGCGCGCTTAGCTGCGCCAGAATGGTCTGCACCATCGATTGTACGTTAGGTCGGCCGGTGTCGATGACCAGGTCCGCGATCTCGCGGTACAAGGGCTCGCGCTGCGCGGTCAGCTCGTCGAGCTTGCGACGGGGGTCCGCCGTCTGCAGCAAAGGCCGGTTTTTATCGTGGGAAGTGCGCAGCATGATGCTGCTGACGTTGGCGCGCAGGTAAATCACGCGCCCCCGCTGCTTGAGGTAGGCACGGCTCTCGGGATCGAGTACCGCACCGCCGCCGGTGGCCAGGACGATACCGTCCTGGGCCGTCAGGTCGCGGATGACTTCCGCTTCGCGCCGCCGGAAACTGGCTTCGCCTTCAATTTCGAAGATCCACGGGATCGAGGCGCCGGTGCGGGCCTCGATCTCGTGATCGGAATCAATGAAACGCAGTCCGAGTTTCCTGGCGAGAATGCGGCCGATGGTGGTCTTGCCGGCCCCCATCAGCCCTACTAGAAAAACATTGCGCATCGATACCCGACTCGCTTAGTTCGAGTTTGCGCACGAAGTCGATTGGCCGTAAGGGCTGACCAGACCAGGCGGCGCAACGGTCGCATCCTTGTAGTCAATCGCTGCGCCCTTGAGCAGGGTGTAGCCCACGTAGCGCGCTTCGGAGCCGGTCACGGCGCCGCGGATGGTGAAGTCGACGTCGATCCAGTAGGCACGGTCTTTCGGATACGTCATCGAAATGGTCGCCGTGCCGCCCGCGTCGGTCTTGCCGCTGGAAGTGATATTCATCGGGATCACCGGATCGAGGCGGCCATTGCCGTTGGTATCTTCGCCAATGCCCAGTACGCCGTCGCTATCGACGTCTTCGTTCGCGCACGTGGCCGTCACGAATGGCACCCATGGGCCCACCCCGTTAGGCAGGTACATATAGCCCTTGTAGTAGTAGCGCGGACGCACGGCGCCGGTGACGGTCACGTCGCGCACCGCATTACCGGCCGAATCGGACACAAACACGGCGTAGTCGGACTGGTAGGTAGAGCTGTTCACAATGACGATCGTGTTACCGGTACCGGCGCTGATGAACAGCGAACGCTGGGCAACAGTCAGCTGTGCGTCGGCGAAGGCCGTCGACACTGCGCTTTGCACCTGTGCACGAATCTTCACGCCATCGACTGCCGTGGTGGTGGTGCCGGCGATATAGCTGATGGTGGCCGAACCATCGCTGCCGGTGATCACTTCCGATGGCTGCGACAGGGAGCCGCCGCTCGGGTCGGAGATGATGGAGAACGCCACCTTGGCGCCCTTGACCGGATTGCCCTGGCTGGCCTTGTCGGTCACGACCGCGCGCAGGATCGATTGCTGGTCCGTCTTGCCGGTCGCGTTGGCGCCCACGATGGCCGGGGTCGCCTGCAGGCTGACGACCGACACTGCCGTGAGCGGTGCGACGAATTCAACGACGCCTTGCACGGTGGCGTTGGTGATGTTGTAAGTCGCGCTCAGGGTGGCGACGCCAGGGCTGTTGGCCGAGACGTAGACGGTTGCCAGGCCAGCGGCCAGGGTCCTCGAACTGCCGTTCAGTGCTACGGTGCAGTTGCTATCGGTGTACACGGCGCCGCGCGAGGAACTGATCGTCACGGTACCGTCCTGGGCTACGCCGCTGAGGAAGTTGCGCACAATGACGCGACTGCAGGTGTTGGTGTTCACGACCGGCAAGTCGCTGGCGATCGTGAAGTCCGACGCGACCGTGGTGATGGTGGCCGTAGCGGTTTCGCCCAGGGCGGCCACGGTAATGGTATCGGTGCCGGCCACCGTCGCCGCGTAGCGCAGCACCAGCTTGCCCGAATTGTCGGTGATGGCGCTGCCGCCGGACTTGACGGTCAGACCGTTGGCCGCCAGCGTGTGGCTGACAGTCATCAACTGATTGACGATAGGATTGCCCAAGGAATTGGTCAAGACCGCAGTGACGTCGCTGGTCGAACCCACGTTCAGGGTCGGGGCCGCGTTCAGCGCAATCTTGGTGCCGACCACATTCACGTTCACGGTCGACACGGCCGTACCCGGGGCACTGGCCGTCACGGAAATGGTGCGCGTGGTCGGATCAGCGCCGGTATTGAGGTTGACGACCGCGATGCCGCTGGCGCTGGTCGGCACCTGCGAGGCGGACAGGGTGCCGGAGTTGGTGGCGAAGGTGACGACCACGTTGGGAACGACCACATTATTGTTGTCGATCAACAGGGCGCGGATCTGCACTTCGGTGCCCAATTCGCCGGCCGAGGCCAGCGTGCCGCTGCTGGAGGTGAGCAGCAATTTCGGCGGCGTTATCGACGTCGACAATACCTTGACGACCTTCGCGTTCGAGGTGAGCCCGCCCACTTTGGCGGTGATGGTGATGTCGCGCGGGGTCGTATCGCCCTTCACGCTCAGTTTCTCGGTCACCATGCCGCTCGAGTCGGAGACGCGGCTGCCGCTGGAGATGGTGCCCGAGCTGGAGACGAAGCTGACCGTCACGCCGGACAGGGCGTTGTTGCCGGCGTCCTTGACGATGGCGGTGACGGTCACTTCCGTGCCGTCCGCGCCGGAGCCGACGATGGTGTCGCTGCTGGTGGCCAGCACGATCGAGGCCGGCGTCGGCGTGATGGCGCCCGGTGGCTGCTGGCCCGGCACGGTGCCGGGGCTGCCGCCGCCGCCGCCGCAGGCGCTCAGCGCCACGGCCATGGAGGCGCACATCAGGAGTCGATAGGGTTTCGCGAAAGCGCGATGTAAGAAATTGGGCAGCATGATGATTTTTCCTGATGAAATATTTAGCGAGTTGAAATTCGCTCGGCGAGAATCTTCGGTGTGATGAAGATCAGCAGTTCGGTTTTCGCGTTGGAGCGCGCCGTCGACTTGAAGAGATAGCCAACGATAGGCAAGTCGCCCAACAGGGGCACCTTGCTCACGTTGTCGGTCTGAGTCTGGGTGTAAATACCACCCAGAACGACTGTGCCGCCGTTTTCGACCATGACCTTGGTCTGCACCCGCTGGGTGTTAATTGCGAAGCCGGCCGGGGTGATGTCGCCTTTGGAATCCTTGGCCACGACCACTTCCAGCACCACGTTGCCGTCCGGCGTAATCTGCGGCGTCACTGCCAGGCGCAGGTTCGCCTTCTTGAATGAAATCGAGGTAGCGCCGCTGCTGCTCTGCTCGAGGTAAGGCAGTTCCAGGCCCTGCTCGATGATGGCCGCGTGCTTGTCTTCCGTCACCAGGCGCGGGCTGGAAATGATCTTTCCCTTGCCGTCAGCTTCCAGGGCCGACAGTTCCAGGTTCAGGAAGCGGTTGGCCGCGGCCGAGAACAGGCTGGCCGCCAGGGTCGCTGCCGGGTTGCCGGCAATCGCAGCGGCCGGCAGGTCGACCATCTGCGTGTTCGACCAGGGGTCGCCCCCGGTCTGGTTGGTGGCCGTGCCTACGCCCTGCAGGTTGCCGCCGATGGCAATGCGCTCGTTGCCGCGCACGGCGTAGCCGGCGTCGCCGCCGCGCACGCCACGCATGTCGGCAAAGCCGATCTTGGCGCCCAGGTTGCGGCTGAAACCATCGTTCGCCTCGACCAGGCGCGCTTCGATCAGGACCTGGCGCGAAGGCACGTCGACCTTCTGGATCAGGCGCCGGATATCGTCCAGCTTGGACGGGGTATCGGTCACGAACAACTGGTTGGTGCGCCCGTCGATGATCGCGCTGCCGCGTTTCGACAGGATGCGGTTCTGGTTCGGCGCCGCGCCGGCGCCGGCGCCGCCGGTCGGGGACAGGCCAAACACCGAGTTGAAGGCTTCGGCTTTCTGGTAGTTCAGCTGGAACGCTTCCGAGCGCAGCGGCTCGAGTTCGGCGATCTGGGCCAGTTGCTCAAGCTCCAGTTTTTCCTTGGTCAACAGCTCTTCCTTCGGTGCGATCCACAGCACGGTGCCGTTCTTGCGCATGTCCAGGCCCTTGGCCCGCAGCATGACGTCGAGCGCCTGGTCCCATGGCACTTCCTTCAGGTGCATGGTCAGGTTGCCGCTGACGGACTCGCTGGTGAGGATGTTCAGGCCCGACACGTCGGCGATCGACTGCAGCGCCGCGCGCACTTCCACGTTCTGGAAGTTGAAGGTGATTTTCTCGCCGCGGTAGCCCTGGGTACCCTGGACCAGCTTGTTCGGGTCTTCCTTGATCGGCTTGACGTCGATGACGAGCTGGGTGTCGCTCTGGTACACGGTGTGTTCCCAGATGCCGCGCGCTTCGATCGTCATGCGCACATTGTCGCCCTGCGGAACGGTGGTCACCATGGACACCGGGGTGCCGAAATCGGTGGTGTCGAAACGGCGCCGCAAGGTTTCCGGCAAGCTCGTTTTCATGAAGTCGACAATGATCGAATTGCCCGTCTGGCGCACATCGACGGCGACCTGGTTGTGCGGCAGGTCGACCACGACGCGTCCTTCGCCGACCGCGCCTTTGCGGAAGTCGATGTTGCGCAGGTTCTGGCGCGATGGCGGCGGCGCCGCCACGGCCACCGGCACGCCGGCCTTGTCGACCGCCTGGGCGGTGCGGCCCGAGGCGTCGATGGTGACGACCACGGACTTGCCGTCGATCGCCATGGCGTAGCTCAAAGGCCGCTTCAGGTTGAATACCAGGCGCGTGCGTTCGCCGGCCTGCACCACGTTGATGGCGCGCAGATCGGCCACGTTCACTTCCTGCGACGTCTTGCCGGTGGCGTTCCCGGTGGCGCCGAAATCGAGGGCGATACGGGTCGGATTGGTGATGGAAAAACCGATAGGCAACTTGGTTGGCGCATTTTTCATCGCAATGTTGACCACCACGTTCGCCCCCTGCTGATGCGCCGTGATCGATTCGATCGCGTTTTCCTGCGCCAGCGCCGAACCGGCGCCAAGGGCCAGGGCCAGCATTGCGCCCATGCGTACCACCAGGCCGGTAAAGGCGGTGAAATTATTTTTCATTGTGATCATTTCGTGGTCTCCTTGCTTTCCTGCAACTCCAGCTTCGACATGCGCTCGACCCACTCGCCGCCGGCGTCCTGAACGACTTCCTTGATGCTGATGGCCGATTCGGCCAAGCCCGTGACTATGCCGAAGTTCTGGCCCAGCCTTGTTCCTGCTTTTACCTGGTACATGGCGCGGTCAATCTGGATCAGACCCCAGCTTTGTCCGCCCTTGTTGATCGTGCCCACCATCTTCATGGAGTCGACCGGGAACTGCTCGAGAAATTCGCGGCGCCGGCTGGCGTCCGGGGTGAGCGGGTTATGCACGGTGGCGGCCGCTTTTGCCAGTTCGGCCAGCAGCTTGTTCGGATCGAAAGGATCGATCTCCTCGCGCACCGCGTAGGCGAAAGGAATGAAGGTTTTCGGTTCGGACAGCGGCGCCACGTTCACGCGCGTGTTTTTCTTGACGTCGGCCATCCACGCATTGATTTCGGCCACGTCGCTGTCGCCGCAGCCGGTCAGCAGGGCGCTGCCCGCCAGGAGCGCCAGCATGCCGGCTCTTTGTCGGAGTTTCATCATTTTTTACCCTTGGCACGCGCCAGTTTTTCGCGTTCCAGACGCATCTGGCGCGCGGCGTTGGCTTCTTCCTCGTCGAGGTAGCGGAAGGTCTTGGCAACGGCGTCGAGCGTATGCACGCCGTCCTTGCCGGCCGTCAGCGTCATATTGGTCAGCGTCACAATCCGCGGCAGGTTGGCCATGTCGCTGGCGAAGGCGCCCACGTCGTGGTACGTGCCGGTCACGCGGATATCGATCGGCTGCTCGGCGTAGTAGTCGCGCACCACCACGCTGCCGGGCTTGAACAGGTCGAAGGTCAGGCCGCGTCCCACGCCGGCCTGGTTGATGTCGGTCAGCAATGCGGCCATTTCGGCCTTGCTCGGCAACTGCTTTTGCAGGCGCTCGACATACACGTCGACCTGCACTTTTTGCGCCTTGAGCGCGTCGAGGTTGATGGCCTGCGCCATCTTGTTGCGATACTCTTCCTTGAGCGTGAGCTCTTTCGCTTCGAGCGTGGTTTGCTCGTCGAACTGTCCGCTCCAGTAGGCAAAATAGCCGCCCACGCAAACCGCCACCACCACGCCCACGCCGCACAGCAAGCGCGGGGCAAGCGGCCACTGCCCGGGCGGGAGCCCGGCCAGGTTCTGGAACTGGCCGCTCAGCGATTGGGAAAAGCCCTTGAAGTCTATATTCATCGTGATATCCGTTCTGGGCTATTTTTTCGCCGCCGGCGCGACAGGCGCGACGACGGGCGGCGCACCTGGCGCCACGGTAGCCGGCGTGGCCGGAGTCTGGCCGGCCGGCAGTGCCGCGGCGTCCTTGTCGCGCTGACGCTTGATGCCCACGTTCAGCGTGAAGGCGCCGATCTTCTTGCCGGTCTTGCTGCCGGCCAGGACTTCGGAACGCACTTCACCCAGCTGCGGCAGTTCCAGCCACGGCGAACCGGTGGTCAGGTTGCGCAGCAGTTCGGCAACCCGTTCCTGCGACTGGGCGATACCGTTCAGGGCGACCCGCTGGCCTTCCTGCTTGAACGACTTGATGTACACGCCCTGCGGGGTCTGGCGTACCAGTTCCTCGAGCAGGTAGACCGGCTGATTGCGATCGCCCTGCAAATCCTCGACGGCCTGCTGGCGCGCCTTGAGCGCTTCGATTTCCTGCTTCAGCGTGGCGATTTCGACGATTTTCTTGTCGAGGTCGAGGTTGGCCGCTTTCAGCAGGTCGTTGCGTTCGTTCTGGATCGAGATGCGGCTGGCGTTGATCGCGCCCACCATCACCACCGCCACCACGCCGAGCACGGCCGACAGCACCAGCAGCGCGATGAAGGCAGTCTTCTTGTGCTTGCGCCGTGCTTCCCGGTGCGGTAATAGATTAATTTTGATCATTAGCCAAACCTCCGCAGGGCGAGCCCGCAGGCAACAAGATAGGCGGGCGCCTCAGTACGCAACTGTTGTTCGCGCACGGACGGTCCCAGCGACATGCCCTTGAACGGCGACACCACCGCGCTCGAGATCTTGGTCCGGCTGGCGACAATGTCGAGCAGGCCGGGGATCAGGGCGCAGCCGCCGGCCAGGAACAACTGGTCGATGCGGGTGTACGGCGTGGACGTATAGAAAAACTGGATGGCGCGCGTCACTTCCAGCGCGGCATTTTCGAGGAAGGGCATCAACAGTTCGCCATTGTAGCCTTCGGGCAGGTCGCCCGACTTCTTCTTGGCGTCGGCATCGTCCCAGGCCAGGCCATAGGCGCGCACGATGTCCTGGGTCAGCTGGTTGCCGCCGAAAGGCTGCTCGCGCTCGTAAATGGTTTCGCCGTCGAGCATGACCGAAATATGCGTGACCTGGGCGCCGATCTGGAACAGCGCCACGATCTGGCCTTCGCCGGCGTTCGGCATTTGCGCCGTGACGCGGTCGAGGGCGGCGCGCGCGGCGTACGATTCGATGTCCATCACCACCGCCGTCAGTCCGGCCGCTTCGGCCATCGCAACCCGGTCCTCGACTTTTTCCTTGCGCGAAGCGGCCAGCATGACTTCGATATCCTCGACCGAATTGGCAACCGGTCCGAGCACGTCGAAATCGAGGCTCACTTCATCGAGCGCGAACGGGATGTACTGGCTCGCCTCGGATTCAACCTGTATTTCGAGCTGGTCTTCGGACAGGCCGGCGGGCAGGATGATCTTCTTCGTGATCACCGAGGCCGGCGGCATGCCGAGGGCGACCAGCTTGACGCGGGTGCCGCTTTTTTTCCAGACCCGGCGCACCGCATCGGAAACTTGTTCCATATTCTCGATATTGCCGTCCACGACAGCGCCGCGCGGCAGCGGCTCGGACGCATAGCGTTCCAGGCGCAGCTCATTTTTGCCGATCACCACCAATTCCACCATGCGCACGCCGGACGTACTAATGTCCAGCCCGAGCAAAGGGGGACTGGCCTGACCGAACAAGGAACCAAGATTTACCATCGAGCGTACTCCCTCACCTACTACACCTGTCGCTGCAAAAGTTGCTCTGCAGTACGAATAATGAAAACTCCAACAACGGTTAATTTGTTATAAAACCGCCATTTAGACTGCACTCATAAGACACTACATTAAATCGTAGCAACTATCTTCAGGTCGTGTAAAGGTATTTCTGCATTGGAATTTTATAGGGGCGTGCGGGAAAGCCACACTCTATGTGCATGCAGACATGACAGTTGTCTTCAGATCAACGTTTCTTGCATCGTCTGGCGGCGCGGCGAGTGCGCCACATAGGGGGAGCGTGCTTTATAATGATTCGCAACAACTGAGCGAAAGATTCGATCCGCATGACACCTTCCAAGCCGGACCCACATACCCCCTCCCCGCAGCGCGCCTCCGTCTGGCGCTCGCCCAAGCGGCTGTTGCTGCTGATCCTGGGCGGCATCACCGGTCTTGGCTTGGTTGCCCTGCTGATCGTGGTGTTCGCGCTGGCCATGGCCTACCCCAATTTGCCGCCGCTCGACAGCCTGACCGACTACCGGCCAAAAATGCCGCTGCGTATCTTTTCGGCCGACAGCGTGCTGATCGGCGAGTTCGGCGAAGAGCGGCGCAACCTGGTGCACCTGAAGGACATTCCCGAGGTGATGAAGAAAGCCATCATCGCGATCGAGGACGACCGTTTCTACCAGCACGGCGGGGTCGACTACAAGGGCGCGCTGCGCGCCTTCCTGCACAACGCCTCGACCAGCGGTGCGCGCCAGGGGGCCTCGACCATCACCCAGCAGGTCGCGCGCAATTTCTTCCTGTCCTCGGAACAATCGTACAAGCGCAAGGCGTACGAAATCCTGCTGTCCTGGAAGATCGAAAAGAACTTGACCAAGGACCAGATCCTCGAGGTCTACATGAACCAGATCTACCTGGGCCAGCGCGCCTTCGGTTTTGCCTCGGCGGCCCAAATCTATTTTGGCAAGAATATCAAAGACATCACCTTGGCCGAAGCGGCCATGCTGGCCGGCCTGCCGAAGGCGCCCTCGGCCTACAACCCGGTGGTCAACCCGAAGCGCGCGCGCACGCGCCAGCAATACATCCTGCAGCGCATGCTGCAGCTGAACTACATCACCAAGGCCCAGTACGACGTGGCCAAGGAAGAGCCGCTCAAGATCAAGACCGACAGCAGCGAATTTGGCGTGCATGCCGAGTACGTGGCCGAAATGGCGCGCCAGCTGGTGTATGAGCAATTCAAGGAAGAAACCTATACCCGCGGCCTGAACGTATTTACCACCATCACCAAGGCCGACCAGGACGCGGCCTACCTGGCGCTGCGGCGCGGCGTGATGGAATACGAAAAGCGCCACGCCTATCGCGGTCCGGAAGCCTACATCGAGATCCCCAAAGTCAAGGAAGAGGCCGACGAAGCGATCGAGAACGAACTGGCCGAGCATCCCGACAGCGACGACATCGTCGCGGCCATGGTGCTGGCCGCCTCGCCGACCGACATCACGGCGGTGACGGCCTCGGGCGAGGAAATCAAGATCAGCGGCGCCGGCCTGACGTTCGGCCAGGGCTGGCTGTCGGCCAAGGCCGCGCCCAACCGCCGCATCAAGCGCGGCGCCGTGATCCGGGTCAGCCAGGACGGCACCACCACCTGGAGCGTGACCCAGATGCCGGAAGTCGAATCGGCCTTCGTGGCGGCCGACCCGGCCGACGGCGCGATCCGCGCGCTGGTGGGCGGCTTCGACTTCAACCGCAACAAGTTCAACCACGTGACGCAGGCCTGGCGCCAGCCGGGTTCCTCGTTCAAGCCCTTCATCTACTCGGCCTCGCTCGAGCGTGGCCTGTCGCCGGCCACCATCATCAACGACGCCCCGATCTCCTTCGACGCCGGCCAGACCGGCGGCCAGGCATGGGAGCCGAAGAACTACGACGGCAAGTACGAAGGACCGATGAGCATGCGGCGCGGGCTGACCAAGTCGAAGAACATGATCTCGATCCGCATCCTGCACAAGATCGGCGCCAAATACGGCCAGGAATACACCAGCCGCTTCGGCTTCGACGCCGACAAGAACCCGCCCTATTTGACGCTGGCGCTGGGCGCGGGCGCGACCACGCCGCTGCAGATGGCCGGCGCCTACTCGGTGTTCGCCAACGGCGGCTACCGGGTCAGCCCCTACCTGATCTCGAAGGTCACCGACAGCAACGGCAAGGTGCTCTCGCAGGCCACGCCTGACAAGGCCGGCGTGGAAGCGAACCGCGTGATCGACGCGCGCAACGCCTTCCTGGTCGACAGCATGCTCAAGGACGTGGTGCGCTACGGCACGGCCACCAAGGCGCTCTCGCTCAAGCGCACCGACATCGCCGGCAAGACCGGCACCACCAACGACTCGATCGACGCCTGGTTCGCCGGCTACCAGAACAAGCTGGTGGGGATTGCCTGGATCGGCTACGACCAGCCCAAGAACCTGGGCAACAAGGAAACCGGCGGCGGGCTGGCCCTGCCGATTTGGATCGGTTACATGCAAAAGGCGCTGAAGGACGTGCCGATCGAAGAGCGCGTGGTGCCCGAAAATATGATCAAGGTGGGCGAGGAATACTACTACGCCGAGAATCCGCCGGGCACCGGGGTCCAGAGCCTGGACATCGGCGCGCGCGGCACGCCGGCCGAAGAAAAAGCCAAGGACGCCGTCAAGAACGAACTGTTCTAGCTGACCCCGGGGTTGCTACAGCGTGATGACGGCGCCGCCCTGGGCGCTGGCCAGCGCCGACAGGGCCGCGTACAGTTCGCTGCCGTCGCGCGTATTGATCCAGGCGCCGTTCTGGTGCTTGTAGTGGAAGCCGCCCGACTTGGCCGCTACCCACATTTCCTTCATCGGGGCCTGGCTGTTGATGATGATCTTGCTGCCGTTATCGATGAACTCGATTTCCAGGACATTGCCGCTGCGCTTGCACTCGACGTCGATCAAGTCCTCGTCGTTCAGCCGGTCCATTGCCGCTTCGATGGTGTTCAGCGTCGATTCGGCCAGGTCCAAAAATTCTTTTTCGCTCATGCTACACTCCAAGATCGTCATCAAACCGTGATTCTAATCGTGAAGTCTCCTTCTGCGCTCAATACCGGCATCGCCGCCGTGGTCTTATCCGGACTGCTGCTCGCTGGCTGCGGCCAACCTGGCCCGCTGTACATGCCCAAGCCCCCGGCCAAACCCGCCGCCAAGGCCAGCGCGCCGCTTCCGCCGCCGCCACCCTCTCCTTCCGCATCCCAATAAAAACTATGTCGCATTTTTTCCAGCTTGACGGCGTCCTGCACGCCGAAAGCACACCGCTGTCGCGCGTCGCCGAGCAGTTCGGCACGCCCACCTATGTCTATTCCAAGGCCGCCTTGCTAGGCAATTTCAGCGCCTTCTTTGATGCCTGCGCCGGGCGCGATGCCCTGGTCTGCTATGCAATGAAGGCCAATTCGAACCTGGCCATCCTCGACCTGCTGGCACGCCAGGGCGCCGGCTTCGACATCGTCTCCGGCGGCGAACTGCTGCGCGTGCTGGCCGCCGGCGGCGACCCGCGCAAGGTCATCTTTTCGGGCGTCGGCAAGAGCGTCGACGAAATGCGCCTGGCCCTGTCGCACGACATCCTGTGCTTTAACGTCGAGTCGATCCCCGAGCTGCACCGCCTCAACGAGGTGGCCGGCGCGATGGGCAAGCAGGCGCGCGTGTCCTTGCGTGTCAATCCGAACGTCGACGCCAAGACCCATCCCTATATCGCCACCGGCCTGAAGGCCAACAAATTCGGGGTCGCCTTCGACGATGCGCTGGCCACCTATCGCACCGCGGCAGGCCTGGCGCACCTGGTCCCGGTCGGCATCGACTGCCATATCGGCTCGCAGCTGCTGGACGACGCGCCCCTGCTCGAGGCGCTTGATAAATTGATCGAACTGGTCGACGCGCTCGCCGCCGAAGGCATCGTGCTCGAGCACCTCGACATGGGCGGCGGGATCGGCATCAATTACGGCGAAGCGGGCGAAGACGAGCCGGTGGCCGTGGGCGACTACCTGGGCCGCGTATTCGCCCGCGTGGACGCGTGGCGCGCCGACAAGTACGACGGCAAGCCGATCAAGGTGATCTTCGAACCGGGCCGCGCCATCGTGGGCGACACCGGCGTGCTGCTGACCCGGGTTGAATTCCTGAAGCCGGGCGCCGAGAAGAATTTTTGCATCGTCGACGCCGCCATGAACGACCTGATGCGCCCGGCCCTGTACCAGGCCTGGATGGATGTGCGCGAGGTCGCGCCGCATGAAGGCGATCCGGTCATTTACGACGTGGTCGGGCCAGTGTGCGAGTCGGGCGACTGGCTGGCACGCGAACGCGCGCTGGCAGTCAACCAGGGTGACCTGCTGGCCATCATGCAGGCCGGGGCCTACGGGCTGACCATGTCCTCGAATTACAACACGCGCGGGCGCGCCGCCGAGGTCATGGTCGACGGCGAGCAGCTGCACCTGATCCGCCAGCGCGAGAACCCGGCCGACCTGTTCGCGCTGGAATCGCTGCTTAAGTAATTGCGTCGGCCGCAGGCGGCGCCTGCGGCCCGAACAGGGCGTCGATGCTGTCGACATCGGTGGCCCTGTTGATCCACTCTTCCAGTTCTTCCATAGGTGCACCCTCGATGCGCGCGCTCGTTTGGAACGGGATGACCTTGAAGCGTTTCACAAGCAGCCTCATCAAGATCGCGCGCAGTGCGGTGCACGCTTCCTCCCGCCCTCGCGCGAGTCCACGCTCAAGCCCTTGTTCGAGCCCCCGCTGCAAACCGCGATCTTCCAGCTCATCGGCCCATGTCTCATACTTTCTCTCGCGCATTGCGCTTACCTCCTTCCCTTCCCAGGCAATGAATTCCACTGCGCCTTTGAATTGCTTCTTTATAAGCCGCTCAACCCATATTCCGACGTCCCGCCTCAACGGCGCTTGCGCATCCTCTTCCAGCCAAACTGCAAGCGTGGGCAATACATGCGATACGACGTCGGGTAGGTCGGAAAGTTCCAAGCGGAAGAGCAAGGCGAGCACCGAGTGCTTCGTGGCCAGCGAGGCGGCATCCAGTCCTCGCTGATCAATCAGGAAATACTGTTGCGATGCTTGGAAAGCGGCCAATCCTTCCGGTGCATCCATGATGAGGCTGCTCAGGCCGAGGCTTGCGCTCCAGGCTGGCGCGCCGTTGTAGAACACCACCGGCAATACCGGCGGCAACATGTCCGCCGGGGCGAGTTCGCCGCGCTTGACCAGGTCCTGGTACAGCAAGCCGATATAGACCTGCATGCGCAAGGCCATCCAGCGATCCACCCCTGACTGGAACTCGAGAAGAATGTACAGGTACATCCAACGATCGCCAATGCGCGCGCGCCATACGATGTCATCCTGGCGTTCCGATAGTCGGTCGCTGACATAGCCAGGATTGACGCGCTCGAACGCCGCCACCTCAAGCTCGCCAAGCCATGTGAACGGCGTGAACCCGGAAAGCAGTTCACGCACCAGCTCCGGATGCGCGAACAGCAGTTTGTACCCAAGGTCGTGATGGCCCGCCATCCCCCATCGTAGCGGCGCCCTCCTGCTACAGCTTACGCCGCCTCAAACGCGCGCAGCCACCGCCTTCGTCCGGCTCCAGTAAATCCGCACGCCAAGCAGGACAGCGACGATCACGCCAAAGATGATCGGCTCGGTGAAGTTGTGCTTGCCCGCCTTCATCCACCAGAAGTGCAGGATGCCGAGCGGCGCGATCACATAGATGAGCCGGTGCAGCCATTGCCAGCGCTTGCCGCCGAGGCGCTTGATCATGCCGTTGGTGCTGGTCACGGCCAGCGGCACCAGCAGCACAAAGGCGGTAAAGCCAACCGTGATGAAGGGACGCTTGACAACGTCGCGCCACATTTCGGCCAGGTCGAAAAAATGGTCGAACCACAAGAAGGCCAAGAAATGCAGGAAGGCGTAGAAGAAAGCGAACAGCCCGGCCATGCGGCGCAGCTTGACCACCCAGTTCCACCCCGTCAGGCGGCGCAGCGGCGTGATCGCCAGCGTGATGCACAGCAGGTACAGCACCCAGTCGCCGGTGCCGCGCGTGATCGCTTCGAGCGGCTCCACAAACTGATGGGTGCCGGTCAGGTAGGCCAGGCGCGCAAAGGGCAGCAGCGCCAGCACGAACAGGCCGGCCTTGAGCCCCTTGAACTGGGCCGGGGTGGGATTGAAAGCCATGGCGTCAGAAGAACTTCTTCAGGTCCATCCCGGCGTACATCGAAGCGACTTCAGGATAGCCGTTGAACATCAGGGTCTTACGCTTTTTCTGGAAGAAGCCATCCTCGCCGATGCGGCGCTCGCTGGCCTGCGACCAGCGCGGGTGGTCGACCTCGGGATTGACGTTCGAATAAAAGCCATATTCGGCCGGCGCCGACACGTTCCAGGCGGTGCGCGGCTGCTCCTTGACGAAACGGATCTTCACGATCGACTTGGCCGACTTGAAACCGTACTTCCACGGCACCACCAGGCGCACCGGGGCGCCGTTCTGGTTGGCCAGCGTCTGTCCGTACATGCCCAGGCCCAGCAGCGCCAGCGGGTGCATGGCCTCGTCGATGCGCAAGCCTTCCACGTACGGCCAGTTGAGCACGCGGCTGCCCACGCCCGGCATCTGCTTCGGGTCGGCCAGGCTGGTAAATTCAACAAACCTGGCGCCGGAGGTCGGCTCGACCTTTTTGATCAGGTGCGACAGCGAGTAACCGACCCAGGGAATGACCATCGACCAGCCCTCGACGCAGCGCAGCCGGTACACGCGCTCCTCGAGCGGCGCCAGCTTGAGCAGGCTGTCGATGTCGAGCGTCATCGGCTTCTTGACTTCTCCCTCGATCGATACCGTCCACGGACGCGTCTTGAGCGTGTGGGCGGTGCGCGCCGGGTCGTCCTTGTCGAGGCCGAATTCGTAGAAATTGTTGTAGCCGGTCGCATCCTTGAACGGGGTCTGCTTTTCCAGCGAGGCATAGGCCGGATTGGCCTTGGCGGGCAGTTTCAGCGCAGGCGACTGGGCGAAGGCTTCGCGGTTGGCCATCTCCCACAAGGCGCCGCCGGCGACCGCGCCCAGCGCCATTTTGGCGATGAAGGCGCGGCGCGACTCATAGATTTCTTGCGGGGTGATTTCGGACGGTTTGATCAGCATGGCTTCTCCGGAAAAACAGGTGGCGACAGGAGTTGGTCTGGCAACTTCGGCCAACCTTACACCATCCGGCAAAATTGAGCCGGGCGCCACCTTTCTTGCGTGAAAGCCGTATTTACAACTTGCCGTAGGAGTGCAGGCCCGACAGGAACATGTTCACGCCCAGGAAGGCGAAGGTCGTCACCAGCAGGCCAATCAGGGCCCACCAGGCCGCCGGACGCCCGCGCAGGCCCGACATCAGGCGCATGTGCAGCCAGGCGGCGTAATTGAGCCAGACGATCAGGGCCCAGGTTTCCTTCGGATCCCACGACCAGTAACCGCCCCAGGCTTCGGCCGCCCACAGCGCGCCAAGAATGGTGGCCACGGTGAAGAACGCGAAGCCGACCGAGATCGATTTGTACATGACGTCGTCGAGCACTTCCAGCGCCGGCAAGCGATCGGCCAGGTAGCCGTGCGACTTGAGCAGGTAGGCCGAGCCGACCATGGCCGCCAGCGCGAAGGTGCCGTAGCCGATGAAGTTGGCCGGCACATGGATCTTCATCCACCAGCTTTGCAGGGCCGGCACCAGCGGCTGGATGTCGGCGGCATCGCGCGAGACGGTGTACCACAGCAGGAAGCCGACCGCGGCGCCAATCACCAGCAGCACGAAGGGACCCAGCTGGCGCGTCTTGTAATGCTGTTCGTAGTACAGGTAGAACATGGCGGTGATCATCGAGAACAGGATGAACACTTCATACAGGTTCGACACCGGGATATGGCCGATGTCGGCGCCGATCAGGTAGGACTCGTACCAGCGCACCATCATGCCGGTCCAGCCCAGCACCACCGCGGCCCAGCACAGCTTGGAGCCAACCGAGGAGCCGAAGTCGGAGCGTCCGACCAGGCCGATCCAGTAGAACACGGTCGAAAACACGAACAGCGTGCTCATCCACAGAATCGCGGACTGGCTCGACAGCATGTATTTCAGGAAAAATTTCTTGTTTGCCATGTCGAGGCTGCCGCCGTACAGGGCGATGGCCCAGAACGCCAGCAGGGCGACCAGGGGAATGAGCCAGCGCACCGGCTTCCAGTGCCAGCCCAGCGCGGCGAAGGTGGGCGCGGCCAGCACCAGGATCGCCTTTTCGTAGATGTCCATATAGGCGCCGTAGCGGCTCAGCGCGAACAGCGCGCTGCCCAGCAGCACGGCGGCGTACAGCCAGTCGAACAGGCCAAGGCGCTTGAAATAGCCGGGCGCCTGCTGGTAGGTTTGTGTTTGTGATAATTCCATCATGTTCTCCTCGAACTGCATGCCAGCTTACGCCGGTTGGGGCAGCGTCGCTTTCAGTGTATTAAATTCCTGCTCGAAGTCGAGCGTCTTGCGCTGGGTGCTCATGGCCATCAACGCATGCGCGCCGGCGCCGTCGTCGCGCACCCAGACCCACACCCGCCGTTCGCGGATGTAGAACATGGCGAACACGCCCAGCACCAGCAGCACGCAGCCGAGGTAGACCACCGGCTTGCCGGGCGAGCGCGTCACCTGCAGCACCGAGGCCTTGACCTGCACGAAGTCGTCGAGCTGCAGGTAGACCGGGGCGCCGTAAAAAAAGCTGTCCGACAAAGCATTCGTGGCCAGCAGCAGGAAGCGGCCATTGGCGTCGTTCGGCACCGCGGCCGGCAAGCCGTCTTTTTCGCGTGCCGCCTGCCACAGCTCCCAGAAGGCGCCGTTCAGGATCCGCATCACGAGGTCGGCCGCGCCTTTTTGCTCGGCCGGTGCGATCTTGTCGAGGATGCGCGAAATGGCCGCGTAGCCGCCGGCCTGCTTGCCGTCGCCGGCGAAGTCGCTCAGGCCCTTCAGGGCCGCCATCTGCAACTGCTTGCCCTGCTCGCCTTTCGACTCGGGTGCGGCGCGTTTGGCGAAGCGCTCGGCCGCAATGGCGCGCAGGGCCGGGTCGGCCAGCGCGGCGCGCAGGCGCATCCATTCCTTGACCGTATGGGCTTCGTCGGCCGGGATGCGCAGGAAACTGAACGGGTCGCCCGGATTGCTGCGTACGCCGGCCAGGAACACTTCGGCGCCATCCAGCGTGACCGGTTGCATGTAGTTCTGGTATTCGCGCGCCTGGCCGGCCTTGTCGCGCAGCTTGTACTGCACGCTCGGCCCCACGTTTTTCAAGTCCTTGTTGTTGGCGTTCTTGGCCGCCGAACCGGTGTGTTTGCCCAGCGTGACGGCGAACTGCTCGTTGAGGGTCTGGCCTTTGGCGACCGCGCGCGCGTCCTGGGTGGAGACGTTTTCCACGTTGAACGGACGGAAGCCGGACCATTCAACCGAATACGCTTCGTCGCCGCGCGTCAGCGGGGTGGAGCTGCTGACTTCGCCTTTGAACGGGAAGCTGGCGTTGTCGCTGCCCTGCATCGGGAAGCCGGTCAGGGTCAGCTTGCTGCCGCCATCCTCGAAGCTCGACTGGTACACCGCCACGCCGCGGTAGATCAGCGGCTTGTTCACTTCGATGGTAGCGGCGATGGTCTTGCCGGTTTCATGGTCGCGCACCACGACCTCGCTGGCGAACAGCTTGGGCATGCCGGTCGAGTAGAAATCGATGTTGAAGCGCTTCAGTTCGATCGTGAACGGCAGCGGCTGCAGCAGCGAGCCTTCGGCGCGCGGGATCACGGCGATGTCGCTCGACTGACCTTCGGGAATCAGGGTGCTGCCGCGGAAGGTCGGATTGGCCGCCGCCAGGCGGTGCTGCTGGCCGATCTCGGAAATCAGGCCGGAACCCATGAACGGCGTCTTGTGCATGAAGCGTTCCTGGAACTGGATCGGCAGGTCCGAGTCCAGCATGCCGCCGACCAGGATCACGATGATCGAGCTGTGCGCGAAGATGTAGCCGAACTTGTTGGCCGCGCCTTTTTTGGCCGACACCAGGATGCCGTTTGGCTTGTCGACGATCTTGGTGGCGTAGCCCGCATGCGCCAGGCGCTGCGCGCTCTGTTCGGCCAGCGCCGCCGGCGCCAGCGGCGCCACCCATTCGGTCTTGTGGTGGAAATTGCGCAGCGAAACCTCGCGCACATTCAGGCGCCAGCTGCGCATGTCCTTGATCATCTTGGGAGCGTTGCGGATGATGCAGAAGCTGGTCGAGGCGATCAGCAGCGCCAGGATCAGGATGAACCACCAGGTCGAATAAATCGCGTACAGGCCCAGCTTGTTGAACACCTCGAACCAGAACGGCCCGAACTGGTCCACATACTCGTTGAAGGAGCCGCCCTGCTTGACCACGGTGCCGATGATGGCGGCAATCGCGATCATGACCAGCATGCTGATGGCAAAGCGCATCGACGAGACCAGCTCGACGGCGTCGGCCAGGCTGCGGTGGCGTGTTTTCAGTTCAATTCCGGTGGTGCTCATCTTTACTCGTCCGATCGGCGGGCCGTGCACAACCCGCGAGGATACCAACAAAAAGGGCAGCCCGCTTGCGCCGCTGCCCTTCGTTCCCTGCCCGCCCCGGCCGTGGCCGAAGCGCCGTATTTACTTCAGGCCGGCGATGTAATCGGCGACCGCTGCCATTTCTTCGTCGGACATGCGCTTGGCCAGCGCCGTCATCTGCACGCTATTCTTGCGCGCGCCTGCCTTGAAGGCTTTCAGCTGGCCAACCGTGTAATCCTGGTGCTGGCCGGCGATGCGCGGGAACTGAGCCGGAATGCCGTTGCCGTTGGCGCCGTGGCAGCTGGCGCAGGCGGCCACGCCGTTGCCGGCGATGCCGGCGCGGTAGATCTTCTTGCCCAGTTCGACGCTATCCTTGTTCTTGGCGGCGCCCTGCTTGGCGGCCTGGGTGCCCAGGTAGGCGGCGATGTTCTTCTTGTCTTCGTCCGACAGCATCTTGGCGTAGGCGCTCATGACCGGATTGACCCGGTTCGGCGTGGTGAAGTCGACCAGCTGCTTGTAGGTGTACGCTTCGATCTGCGCGGCCAGCTTCGGATTGGCGGCGATGGTCGAATTGCCGGCCGCGCCGTGGCACGATACGCAGGCAGGCAAGCCCTTGGCGGCGTCGCCGCTGTCGAACAAGGTGGCGCCCTTGGCCGGATCGGCCTTGGCAGGTGCAGCGGCATGCTCGGCGGCGGCCGCAAAGCCGGACACTGCCAGGGTTGCCACCAGCAAGGATTTCAACAACAGAGGAAAAGCACGATTCATTAAAACACCCTGAGACAAGTCAAAAATTGGTTTTATTCGGAGATTTAAGCAGTGCAAACGATCTTGTGTGCCCGCGATGGCTTTTGCGTTGCAACAATTCGTAACCCCTTATTGTACAATAGCTTTCTCGGGTTATCGCCCCCTGTTGTTCCAATTTCTTGCAATTTCTGCCCATTTCCATGTCCAAACTCTGGCAAGCCCGCTTCTTTACGACCGTCAACCAACTGCGCGATTTGCCCGACACGCAGGCGCCCGAAATCGCCTTCGCCGGCCGTTCGAACGCGGGAAAATCGACGGCGATCAACATCCTGACCAACCAGAAGGGCCTGGCGTTCGCCTCCAAGACCCCTGGCCGGACCCAGCACATCAACTATTTTTCGATCGGCGGCGCCCACGTGGGCCAGCACCGCAAGGATGCCACCATCGTCGAGGAAATCGAAGCCCTGCTGGTCGACTTGCCCGGTTACGGCTACGCCGAAGTGTCCGGCTCGGCCAAGCTGCACTGGCAAAAGCTGCTGGGCGACTACGTCCAGCGCCGCGAGCAGCTCGCCGCGCTGGTGCTGATCATGGATTCGCGCCGCCCGTTCACCGAACTGGATGTGCAAATGCTCGAATGGTTCGCCCCCACCGGCAAACCGATCCACTGCATCCTGACCAAGGCCGACAAGCTCAACCGCAACGAATCGACCAATGCGCTGCGCCAGGCCAAGATGATGCTGGCCAGCTATGTCGACGAAGATGGCGAAGGCTTCCCCTTCACGGTGCAGCTGTTCTCGGCCCTCAAGCGGGTCGGCATCGAGGAAGCAAACGACAAGATCATCGATTTGCTGGGCCTGACGGCGATTCCCGCCGACCCGGATGCAGTGCTGGTCGACCCGGTCGACAGCGACGACGAATAATCTATCAGGATTCTGTAATGCCCCAATTGCCAGCGCACCTCTACCCTGCCACCCGCATGCGGCGCATGCGGCGCGACCCGTTTTCGCGCGCGCTGATGCGTGAAAACACGATTACCGCGTCCGACCTGATTTATCCGGTGTTCATCCTGGACGGCGCCAACGCCCGCCAGCAGGTGGGCTCGATGCCGGGCGTCGAACGGGTCTCGGTCGACTTGCTGCTGCCGATGGCCGAAGAGTGCGTCAAGCTGGGCATTCCCGTGATGGCGCTGTTCCCGGTGATCGACGCCAGCCTGAAGACCCCCGACGGAATCGAAGCGGCCAATCCGGACGGCCTGGTGCCGCGCGCGGTGCGGGCGCTGAAGGCGCGCTTTCCGGAGCTGGGCATCCTGACCGACGTCGCGCTCGACCCGTTCACCAGCCATGGCCAGGACGGCCTGATCGACGCCAACGGCTACGTGGTCAACGATGAAACCATCGAGATGCTGATCCGCCAGTCGCTGTGCCAGGCCGAAGCGGGCGTGGACGTGGTGGCGCCGTCGGACATGATGGACGGGCGCATCGGCGCCATCCGCGCGGCACTGGAAAGCAAGCGCCTGATCCACACCCGCATCATGGCCTATTCGGCCAAGTACGCGTCGGCCTTCTACGGCCCGTTCCGCGACGCGGTAGGCTCCTCGGGCAACCTGGGCAAGAGCGACAAGAACACCTACCAGATGGATCCGGCCAACAGCGACGAAGCCCTGCGCGAAGTGGGCCTGGACCTGGCCGAAGGCGCCGACATGGTGATGGTCAAGCCGGGCATGCCCTACCTCGACATCGTGCGCCGCGTGAAGGATGAATTCAAGGTGCCGACCTTCGCCTACCAGGTCAGCGGCGAATACGCGATGATCAAGGCGGCCGCGCAAAACGGCTGGCTCGACCACGACAAGGTGATGATGGAAGCGATGATGGCCTTCAAGCGGGCCGGCGCCGACGGCGTGCTCACCTACTTCGCGCTCGACATCGCACGCCTGCTCAAGGCGCGCGCCTGAAGCGCTAGCGCCGCGGCGGGCGGTGGGCGGGGAAGTATTCCTTCATCAGGAAGGCCGCCAATTCCTCCGTGTCCTGCTTGCGCGCGCTCAGGACAATCCTGCGCTCGTTCGGTTCGCCCTTGTCGTAGGTCCAGACAAGGTCATCCTTGGTCACGTCGCGGATCATCTCGATCATCTGTTTGACCACCGCGGTCTCGATATCCGGCTCGGTGCCCAGCTCCACGGTCACCAGGCGCAGCCTGCTGCGCCCGGTCTGCTGGAACGCGGTGTTAAATTTCAATTCCCTGCTGCTGAACGCCAGGCCCCTCACTTCGAACACGCTTTCGCTGCTGCCCTTGCCGCCCTTTTTGCCATTGGCGCTGGCGATATTCGCGCGCGCGATGCGGTTGCCGCGCTCCGCTGCGCTTTCCTCGGCAGGCTGCTCGCCCTGCCCGCGCGCGCGCCGGCGCGCCTCGATCATGGCTGACATGTCCTCGGCCGGGTCGATCTTCACCACCACAGGCTCGGGTGACGGGACCGGCTCGAGTCGCGGGGGCGGCTGTTCGTTGGGCAGGTGGATGGTATTGGGCAGGCGCGCCACGGCCGAGTGCGACGGCGCCCGCTTGACGCGCACGCCAGGCTTGGTCACGGGCTTGGGCGCGGGCGGCTTCGCCTTCGGCGCCACCGGGGCGATATAGGTGATGTCGGTGCGCGGCGGCGCCGGCGGCTTCTTCTTCACCTCCGGGCGCAGCAGGAAGACGGCCAGCAGCAGCACGTGGAACAGCACCGTCACCGCCAGGCCGGCCGGATTGACCCGCTTGGCGCCGTAGACGTGCAGGGACAACTGCGCGGCCGGCAGCGGCTGCCCGCAGTGGGCGCAGAGACCGGTGTCATTCGGCGGGCAGCGGGTATGTTCTTGCAAATTCAAAGCAGTTTTCCAGGGGAAGGCGCGGGGTGAGGCCGGGTTCTCGTGCCGGAGTCTATACTTTTTGCCCGGATCGCGCACGCCCCTTGCAGCATAGCAAGGCGAACTTATCCCTGGCTTAACCCTGCCGCGCCACTGCCGGCCCCTTCAGCAGGACCACCGGCGCCAGACCCATCTGGGCGTCCTCCATCGGTCCGCTGCCGCTGTATTTGTCGAGGAACAAATAGATCACCGGCGTGATGTACAGGGTAATTACTTGCGAAAACAGCAAGCCGCCGACCACCGCCAGGCCGAGCGGCTGGCGCAGTTCGGCCCCCGCGCCCAGGCCAAGCGCGATCGGCAGCGCCCCCATCAGCGCGGCCAGGGTGGTCATCAGGATCGGCCGGAAGCGCAGGATGCAGGCCTGGCGGATCGCGTCGTGCGGGCTCAGGCCCTCGGTGCGCTGCGCATGCAGCGCAAAGTCGATCATCATGATCGCGTTCTTCTTGACGATCCCGATCAGCATCAGGATGCCGATGATGGCGATCATGGTCAGGTCCAGGCCGAACAGGCGCAAGGTCAGCAGCGCTCCCACCGCGGCCGACGGCAGCCCGGCCAGGATGGTCAGCGGATGGATGAAACTCTCGTAGAGCACGCCCAGCAGCACATAGATGACGCCCAGCGCGGCCACGATCAGGATGATCTGGCTCGATTGCGAATCCTGGAACACGGCCGCGTCGCCGCCATACTTGGTGATCACCGAGGCCGGCAGTTTCATCTGCACGCCCATCTTGTCGATCTTGGCAGTGGCGACCCCGAGCGGCACGTCGGGCGCCAGGTTGAAGGACAGCGTGATCGCTTGCAGCTGGCCCTGGTGGTTGACCGAGGTCGGGCCGACCGTGCGCTCGACGGTGGCAAAACTCGACAGCTGGACCAGCTGGCCGGCCTTGCTGCGCACCGACAGGCGGCCCAGCGCGTCTTCGGACATGCGGTCGGCGGGCGCCGCCTCGAGGATCACGCCGTAGCTGGCCGCCGGCGAATAGATGGTCGAGACCTGGCGCTCGCCGAAGGCCGCGTACAGCGCGGTGCGCACATCGGCGATCTGCACGCCCATGGCGTTGGCCTTGTCGCGGTCGATCTTCAGGGTCGCCTGCAGGCCGCGGTTCTGGGAGTCGCTGGTGACGTCCCGGAAGGCCGGATCGGCGCGCAACTGCTCGAGGTATTTGCCGGCCCAGTCGCTGAGCGAATCCGCACTGACGCTCTGCAAGGTGTACTGGTAGCGGCTCTTGCTGCCGCGCCCGCCCAGCTGCAGGTTCTGGATCGGGCTGAGGAACACGGACACGCCGGCGACCTGGCGCGTGGCCTTGCGCAGGCGGTCGACCACGACCGGCATTTTGTCGCGCTCGGCGCGCGGCTTGAGCGCAATGAAGCCGCGCCCGGTATTGCCGCCGCCCGTGAACGACGTCACATCCTGCACGTCGCGGTCGGCGCGGATGGCGTCGATGACTTTTTGCTGCAGCACCGTCATCGCTTCGGTCGAGGTGTCCTCGGCCGCCTCGATTTGCATGCGCATCTGGCCCAGGTCTTCCTCGGGGAAGAAGCCTTTCGGAATGGTCGTGTACAGCAGCACCGTCAGCACCAGCGTTGCCAGCGCCACCAGCAGCACGATGGTGCGGTGCGCCAGCGCGATGTCGAGCGTGCGCGTGTAGCTGTCGCGCACGCGCGTGAAGCCGGCTTCAAAGTGACGGGCGATCAAGCCTTTTTCGCCGTGGCCGTCTTCCACGTGGGCCGGCAGCAGGCGGCTGGCCAGCATGGGCACCAGCGTCAGCGAGACCACGGCCGAAACCAGGATCGACAGCCCGACCACGATCGCAAATTCATGGAACAGCAGGCCCATCACGCCCGGCATGAAGAAGATCGGGATGAACACCGCCACCAGCGAAATCGAGATCGAGACGATGGTAAAACCCATCTCCCGCGAACCGACCAGCGAGGCCTGCAGCGGCGACTTGCCCATCTCGATATGGCGCACGATATTTTCGAGCACGACGATGGCGTCGTCGACCACCAGGCCGACGGCCAGCGTGATGCCGAGCAGCGACACATTGTCCAGGCTGTAGCCGAGCGCATACAGCAGGGAGAGCGCGCCCAGCAACGAAATCGGCATCGTCACCGCCGGGATGAAGGTGGCCGCGGCGCGGTGCAGGAACAGGAATATGACCAGCACCACCAGCGCCACCGTCAGCGCCAGCGTCAGGTTGACGTCGTGGATCGCTTCGCGGATCGAGACCGAGCGGTCGTTGACCAAATTGATCTTGATCGAGGCCGGCACCTGGGCCTGGAAGCGCGGCAAGAGCTTGCGCACGGCGTCGACCACCTGCACCGTGTTGGCGTCGGGCTGGCGCTGCACCAGCAGCACGATCGAGCGCTCGCCGTTGTAGCTGCCGGCCGCCTTGACCGACTGGTAGCTGTCCTCGACCTCGGCGACATCCTTCAGGCGTACCGGCTCGCCATTGCGGGTGGCCACGATCAGTTCGGAAAACGCGGCCGCGTTGGCCAGCTGGGCATTGCCCTGGATCGTCATGGTCTGGCTGGGGCCGTCGATGATGCCCAGCGGCGCATTCGAGTTGGCCGCGCGCAGGGCCTGCGCCAGCTCATCGAGCGACAGGTTGCGCGCGTTCAGCAGGTCGGCCTTGGCGCGCACCCGCACCGCGAAGCGCTTCTGGCCGTTGACGGTAACCTGGGCCACGCCCGGCAAGGTCGACAGGCTGGGGGCGATCAGGTTTTCGGCGTAGTCGTTCAGTTCCGACAAATTCATCGACGGCGACGTCATGGCCATGAACAGCACCGGTGCATCGGCCGGATTGACCTTGCGATAGGACGGCAGTTCCGTCATCTCCTGCGGCAGCGCGCGCTGCGCGCCCAAGAGCGCGGCCTGCACATCGATGGCGGCGGTATTGATGTCGATGGCCGGATCGAATTCGAGCGTCAGCGAGGTCGAGCCCAGGGTGCTGGTGGAGGTGATCACGCTGATGCCGGCGATCGTCGAGAACTGCTTTTCCAGCGGCAGCGCGACCGACGAGGCCATGGTTTCCGGACTGGCGCCGGACAGGTTGGCCTGGACGTTGATGACCGGCGTGTTATAGCTCGGCAGCGCCGCGACCGGGATATGCAGGTAGGCCAGCACGCCGACCAGCACCAGGCTGATCGACAGCAGCACGACCATCACGGGGCGGCGGATGCACAGTTCGGACAAGTTCATTGTGCCGCCGCGGTCCGGGTTGGACGTGGCTTGCCGGCAGCGTCGGCCAGTTTGATCTTGCCGCCCGGGCGCAGGTTCTGCTTGCCCTCGGTGATCACCTGCTCGTCGCCGGCCAGGCCGCTGACGGCCGCGCTCACGCCAAAGCTGTGCAGGCGCGTGACCGGCACCACGCGCGCTTCCTTGTCGGCGCCGACCACGTACACGGAGGTGCCGCGCGTATTGGTGATGATGGCCGCCTGCGGGATCACCACCGCGTCCTTGAGCGTTTGCAGGGTGACCCTGGCGGTGGCGTACTGGCCCGGCCACAGGCGCGTGTCGCGGTTGTCGAACTGGGCCTTGACGCGGATGGTGCCCGCTTGCGGGTCGACCGTATTGTCGATGAAGCTAAGCTTGCCGATGACCGGCTTGGCGTCGCCGCCAGTACTCGCCTCGACCGCCACCGCGCCCGCGCGCTGGGCCGCCAGCAGGTCGGCCAGGGCCGCCTCGGGCAGGGTGAACGAGACATTCACCGGGTCAAGCTGGGTGACGGTGGTGAGCGAGGTGGCAGGCTGCACCAGGCTGCCCGGGAACACATTGATGGCGCCCACCCGGCCCGCCATCGGCGCCCGGATCGCGCTGTAGCTGGCGGCCACCTGTTCGGCCTGCAGGGCGGCGGCGCCACCCTTGCTGGCGGCGCGCGCCGCCTCGACCTGGCTGCGCAGGGTGTCGAGCGCGCTCTTGGCGATGAATTTCTGCTCGAACAGTTCCTGGCTGCGCTGGTACTGGCGCTCGAGGTCGGCCAGGGCGGCGCGTTCGCGCGCGACCTGGGCCTGGGCCTTGTTCACGTTGGCGTTTTCGCTGCGGTCGTCCAGCGAAAACATCAGTTCGCCCGCCTTGACGAATTGACCTTCACGGATGTGGACCTTGCGGATCGTGCTGGTCGTTTGCGGATGCAGGTCGACACTGCTGATCGGCGTCACCTTGCCGCTGGCCTGCAGCACCACCGGCACATCCTGGCGCTGGGGCGCCACGACATTGACCACGGTGGGCGGCTGGCCGGCGCCAGGACCGCCCCTGGCGGCGGGCGCGTCGGCGGCCGGCATGACAAACCAGGCGGCGGCGCCGACGGCGGCAACAAGTGCCAGGGAAAGTGCGACGTGCTTTTTGTTCATGTTGTTCTAGATGATGAAATGGGTACTACTTTGCCGCATGATACTCCGGCAGCATCATGGTCACTTCCAGGCCGCCGTCGGGATGGTTGGCCAGCGCGATGCTGCCGCCGTGCTGCTCGGCGATGTTGCGGGCGATGGTCAAGCCCAGGCCGGTGCCGCCGGACTCGCGCGAACGCGACGATTCGATCCGGTAGAACGGTTCGAACACGCGCATCAGTTCGGCCGGGGCGATGCCGGGGCCATTGTCGCGGATCCGGATGCGGGCCGCGCCGGACACGCTTTCTACCGTCACGATGGCTTGCTGGCCGTACTTGACGGCGTTGTCGATCAAGTTCACCAGGCAGCGCCGCAAGGCCATCGGACGGCCCATCAGCGCGCGTCCCGTGTGGCCGTTGACCTCGACCTGCTGGCCGGCGTCGGTGGCGTCGCAGCACACGCTGCCGAGCAGCGAATCGAGGTCGAGCGCCTGCATGTTCTCGGTGGTGTCCATCGAGCGCGCCAGGTCCAGGCCTTCGCGCACCATTTCCTGCATCGCCGACAGGTCGCCCACCAGGCGCTGCTGCAGGTCGGGGTCGGCCACTTTTTCAAGCCGCAGGCGCATCCGCGTCAGCGGCGTTTGCAGGTCGTGGGTGATGGCGGCGAGCATCTGGGTACGCTGGAAAATGTGCTGGCGGATGCGCGCCTGCATTGCGTTGAAGGCGGCGCTGGCCTGGCGGATCTCGCTGGTGCCGGCCAGCCTGAGCGGCGGGTGGTTGATGTCCCGGCCCAGATCCTTGGCGGCTTGCGCCAGCTGCTTGAGCGGACGCGTGCTCATGCGCGCGACCAGATAGGCCAGCACGATGATGGAAGCGAGCAGCAGCAGCACGATCATGCGGTAATCCTGCAAACCGCTGAGCACCGAAGTGGGCGGCGGGAACACTTGCAGGCGCAGCGGCGTGCCGTCGCGCAGGCGCACATTGACGCTTTCGCACACGCCCGTCCACTTGCGCATGCTGTGCCCGAAGACGCTGTTCTCGACCCGCTCCACGTCGCACGGCGCCGGGCGCACGGCGATCGTCTCGAGCTGGTAGGAGCGGCCCACGCGCGCGGCCAGCGCCGCCGTGAACGGCGACGGCTGCGCGGCCACCGGCAACTGCTGGCGGATTTCCTCGAGCCGGATGCCGGGCCGGTTGGCCGCCTTCAGGTAAGCGGCGCGGGCCGTGGCCGGCACCACTTCGGCCGAAAAAATCAGCTGCTCGGAGCGGTCCAGCGCGAACACGTCGCGGTATTCCTGGACGATCTGGTATTGCTGCTTTTCCACCATCAGCTGGATCAGCAGGAAGGAAATCACCGTTCCCAGCAGCAGGGTCAGGAACACCCGCCCGGTCATCGAGGTGAAGAAGGCTTTCACGCCGCCGGCTCCACGGTGACCTGGCCGGCCAGCACATAACCGCCGTTGCGCACGGTCTTGATGATCTGCGGCAGGCGCGCATCTTCGCCCAGTTTCTGGCGCAGGCGGCTGATCTGGATGTCGACCGAACGGTCGAAGGGATCGGCGTCGCGGCCCTGGGTCAGGTTGAGCAGCTGGTCGCGGTTCAGGACCCGGTTCGGATGCTCGAGGAAGACCCGCAGCAGGCGGAATTCGGCGCCCGACAGCATGATCACGATCCCCTCGGGATTGAGCAGGTGGCGCGCCGTCAGGTCCAGGGTCCAGCCGGAAAAGCGCATCTGCTGGGCGTGCTCGGACGGGGTATTGGACGGCATCGCATGGCTGCGCCGCAGGACGCTGCGGATGCGCGCCAGCAGTTCGCGCGGCTCGAAGGGCTTGGGCAGGTAATCGTCGGCGCCCATCTCCAGGCCCAGGATGCGGTCGAGCGGCTCGTTGCGGGCGGTCAGCATGATGACCGGCAGGGTCGAGCTGGCGCGCAGCTTGCGGCACAGGGTCAGGCCGTCGTCGCCAGGCAGGTTCAGGTCGAGCACGATCAGGTCGGGACGCGCCTCGTCGAGAATCTTCCACATGCCGGTGCCGTCGCCTGCGGACAGGGCGCGGTAGCCGTTCGTCTCGAGGTAATCGGCCAGCAGCGAGCGGATGTCGCGGTCGTCGTCGACGATCAGAATGGTAGAAGGAGTGTCCATAACCGCAATTATGTCCACTTAGCGCGGTGCTGAATAGCGCAATTGTATCGGCATGTGTATACCTGTGAGTACGAAACATATTGATACAAACTCTCTGGCATGGGAAACGCCAGGTATACACAAGCGCGTCACCATGCAGTTGTACCACCCCAAACCCCACCCAAAAAGGACACACCATGAACACCATTCGCAAGAGCATCATCATCGGCCTGACGGTCCTCGGCCTGGGCGCCGGCAGTTTCGCGGCCCAGGCCCAGGAAGCACGCCCGGCGCAGGAACGCATGCACGCCAAATGGGGCGAGCGCGCCGCCATGCACCAGAAGAAGCTGCACGAGCTGCTGACCCTGACGCCGTCGCAGGAAGCGGCCTGGGCGACCTACACCGCCGCCACCACGCACGAAGGACACGGCCAGCGCGGCGAACGCGGCGCCTGGAAAGCGCTGCCTGCCCCCGCCCGCATGGAAAAGCGGATCGAGATGGCGAAGCAGCACATTGCCAGGATGGAAAGCCATCTGGCGGCCCTGAACACCTTTTACGCGGTGCTGACACCGGCGCAGAAAAAAGTCTTCGATGACAACAGCATGGGCCACGGCGGACGTCGCATGAAGCATCGCCGGGGCGCGTAATTTGCGCACCGAAATGGGGCGGCGCGCGCGGAGAAGCCGTCGCGCCGCCTTTCTATTGATAGTATGGATAGCTTTTGTAACGAAACGCAACGAAAAAGTACAAAGGACTGGTATGCGATTGGCAGTAGGTGTATGCTAAAAATCATCTATCTGCTAGGCAATAAATTGCATTCGGGGACAGGCATGCTGAAACATATCTACGACAAGACGGACAAGGGCCGCGAAGAAATCGCGACGCGGAAATACCACGTTCCGGCCAAGCTGAGGTCGCTGCTGGTCATGATCGACGGCCATCGTCCGCTCGAGACGCTGATGAAGAATTTCGGCCCGCTGGGGCTCACCCCGGACCATGTGAGCGAACTGCTCGAGGCTGAATACATCGCGCTGATCGACGATGGCGAACCGGAGCCGTCGGCCGAACCGGCTGCAGCGGTGCACAAGGTCGGCATGACGGCGCGCGAGCGCATGCTGGCGCGACGTGAAGCGAGCGCGCGCCTGCACCATGAGCATGAAGAAGAAATGGCGCACGACACCTCGGGACCGGCGACCATCGCCGCCCAGCAGAGCGCGGCCGAGCGCCACCAGGCGCTGCAAGAGTTCTACACCCAGACCATCAAGAGCACGCTCGGTCTGCGCGGCATGATGCTGCAGCTAAAAGTGGACAAATGCGCCGGCATCGACGACTTCCGCGAATTGCGCGACGTCTACCTGGAAGCGGTACTCAAGGCCAAGGGCCGCGAAATGGCGCTCAGCCTGAGCGGCCGGCTCGACCAGTTGCTGGGCATCGAAAGCGACGTCCATTCCTCGTAAGCAGCACCATCAAAACCGGGGTCAAACCCCGGTTTTTTATTTCAGTTTTAACAGTGAGGCGCTGAACTCGTCGGCGTTCTGGTAGCCCACCACGCGGCTGTCGGGGATTTCGGCGCCGCTGGCGTCGAACAGGATGATGCCCGGCGCGCCGAACAGGGTGAAGCGCTTGAGCATGGCACGGTCGTCGGCATCGTTGGCGCTGACGTCGACCTGCAACAGCAGTGTGCTGGCCAGCTGGGCCTTGATGCGCGGGTCGGTGAAGGTCAGCTTTTCCATCTCCTTGCAGGAGGTGCAATAGTCCGCATAAAAATCGAGCATCACCGTCTTGCCGCCGGTATTGGCCAGCGCGGCGTCGAGCTGCGCCACCGTCTTGATGCGCACGAACGGCAGCGTATGCCTGGGCTGGCCGAGACCGAGATGGACCAGCGGCGCGAGCGGATCGCGCCCGCCCGTGGCCACACCGGTCAGCTCGACCGCGCCCAGGATCGCGAACAGCGCCCCGACCACGATGGCCACCCAGTGACGCGACTTGCGCAGCAGGTAAAAGGCATAGCCGAGGAACAGCACGCTCCAGGCCGCCATCTGCAGCACGGCCGGCAGTACGGGCGACACGAGCCAGATCGCCATGCCCAGCATCAGCACGCCGAAAAATTTCTTGACCTGGTCCATCCAGGCGCCGGCGCGCGGCAGCAGCGAGCCGGCCGACAGGCCCACCAGCAGCAGCGGAATGCTCATGCCCGTCGCCATCGCAAACAGCGCCGCCCCGCCGATGACCACGTCGCGGGTCTGGCTAATGTAGAGCAAGGCCCCGGCCAGCGGCGCGGCCACGCACGGGCCGACGATCAGCGCGGAAATGGCGCCCATGGCGAACACCCCGGCCAATTTGCCGGCGCTCTGGCGCCCGGCCGCTCCCACCAGGCGGGTTTGCAAGGCGCCAGGCAATTGCAGCTGATAGAAGCCGAACATCGATAGCGCCATACCGGCGATCAGCAGGCCGACCACGCCCAGCACCCATGGATTTTGCAGCGCTGCAGCCAGGCCTTCGCCGGCCAGGCCAGCCGCCACGCCCAGCGCGGTGTAGACGATCGCCATCCCCAGCGAATAGGCCAGCGCCAGGACAAAGCCGCGCCCGCGCTTGATCTGGGCGCCCTCCCCCACGATGATCGAGGCGAGGATGGGCACCATCGGCAACACGCACGGGGTGAAGGCCAGGCCGAGGCCGAGCAGGATGAAGGCGGGAAAAATAATCAACAACTTGCCGCCGGCCAGGACCGACGCAATGCCGCCCAGCGCCGACTGCGGCGCCGCCGCAGCGGCCGCGCTAGCCGGGACGGTGTCGCCCAGCCCGCCGACCAGGCGCGCACTGGCGTCTTGCGGGGCATAGCACAGCCCCGCGTCGGCGCAGCCTTGCCCGGTGGCGGTGAGAGTGAACATGCCCGTGCTACGCACCGGGATCGTGATGGTCACCGATTTACGGTAACTTTCCACGTTTTTCTGAAAGGTGTCGTCAAATTTGACCTTGCCAGGCGGGATCTGCGGCGCGCCCAACGTGGCGCCCTCGGCGCTGAACTTGAAGCGCTCGCGGTACATATAATAGCCGTCGGCGATGTCATAGGTGACGGCCACGGTCTGCGGGTCCAGCATGCGGGCCGAGAACTTGAAGGCCGCCTCCGGCTCCAGATAGTCATCCGCGGCGCGCGCGGGCGCAGCGCCAAACAGGATGGCGCAGGCAAACATCAGCCACGCAAACGCGGCTCTGAGGGTGAAACGGGACATGACTTCCTTTCGCTGTGCGAAGCAGAATAGTACACCGGAGTAAGACAGCCCGCCTGCGCCCCCGCGGTTTTCGTCGTTCCGCTCCCTACACCCAGGTCAGACCTGAATGCGGCAATTCAGGTCTGACCTGAATGCGGCGCATTAGGTCTGACCTGGATTTTGGGCGACAGCTGGCCCGAAATGCAAAACGCCCGATGCGAACATCGGGCGTTTCAAGTGCAAACCAGCGGGCTAATTACGCCTCTGGAGCATCTTCCACTTCGGTGACTTCTGGACGGTCCATCAGTTCAACGTAGCACATTGGTGCATTGTCGCCAACGCGGAAACCCATTTTCAGGATACGCAGGTAGCCGCCATTGCGGTTTGCGTAACGTGGGCCGAGTTCGGCGAACAGCTTCAACACCATTTCGCGGTCACGCAGACGGGCAAACGCCAGGCGCTTGTTGGCCAGGGTGTCGGTCTTGCCCATGGTCAGGATCGGCTCGATAACGCGGCGCAGTTCCTTGGCTTTAGGCACGGTGGTTTTGATGGCTTCATGACGCAGCAGGGAAACGGTCATGTTGCGCAGCATAGCCAGGCGGTGGGACGAAGTACGATTCAGCTTGCGAAGGCCGTGACGGTGACGCATGGTAATTCCTTTCGAGTTGTTTAAATCCAGCTCTTCGATCACTCATTGAGTGCGGGCCGGTTTGTATAAAAGATGACAGCCGGGACACCTTTGTCCCGGCTGGTACAGCGATTACTTTTCCAGGCCGGCAGGCGGCCAGTTTTCCAGCTTCATACCCAGGGTCAAGCCGCGCGAAGCGAGCACTTCCTTGATTTCGTTCAGGGACTTGCGGCCCAGGTTCGGCGTCTTGAGCAGTTCGTTTTCCGAACGCTGGATCAGGTCGCCGATGTAGTAAATGTTTTCTGCTTTCAGGCAGTTGGCCGAACGCACCGTCAGTTCCAGGTCGTCGACTGGACGCAGCAGGATCGGATCGACCAGCGGAGCGCGCGATGGCGCTTCGGCAGCAGCTTCCGTGCCTTCCAGAGCAGCGAACACATTCAACTGGTCCACCAGAACGCGGGCCGACTGGCGGATCGCTTCTTCCGGCGTGATGACGCCGTTGGTTTCGATGTTGATGACCAGCTTGTCGAGGTCGGTACGCTGTTCGACGCGGGCCGATTCAACGAAGTACGACACGCGGCGCACTGGCGAGAACGACGCGTCCAGGATGATGCGGCCGATCGTCTTGTTGGTGTCTTCCGACAGGCGGCGCACGTTACCAGGAACGTAGCCACGGCCTTTTTCGACCTTGATCTGCATGTCCAGCTTGCCACCGGCGGTCAGGTGGGCAATCACGTGGTCAGGATTGATCAGTTCGACGTCATGCGGCAGGTCGATGTCGGAGGCCAGGATCGCGCCTTCGCCTTCCTTTTTCAAGGTCAGGGTGACCGAATCGCGGTTGTGCACTTTGAACACAACGCCCTTCAGGTTCAGCAGCAGGTCAACGACGTCTTCCTGCACGCCGTCGAGCGACGAGTATTCATGGACAACACCGGCGATCGTCACTTCGGTAGGCGCGTAGCCAACCATCGACGACAGCAGTACACGGCGCAACGCATTACCCAATGTGTGGCCATAGCCACGCTCGAACGGCTCCATCACGACTTTCGCGTGACCGGCGCCCAGGGCTTCAACATCGATAATACGTGGCTTCAACAAACTGTTTTGCATGAAATGTCCTTTTCAATACCCTCGGCTCATTACACCGATAAGGCTGATGGCATTAGTGAAAATGCCCACGTCGAAGACGTGGGCGGAGAAAGCTTAAGAGCAACTTGGCCCCCCGCCTGCGCGGGGGCGACCGCTGGGGCCCCGCTTGCGCGAGGCCAAATGCGGTCGATTAACGGCTGTACAGCTCGACGATCAGCGATTCGTTGACGTCGTTAGCGATTTCGTTACGCTCTGGGAAGCTACGGAACGTACCTTCCATTTTCTTGGCATCAACCGAAACCCAGCTAGGCATGCCGACTTGTTCAGCCAGCGACAGCGCTTCGACGATACGTACTTGTTTCTTCGACTTCTCACGAACTGCGATGACGTCACCGGTACGCACTGCGTACGAAGCGATGTTCACAACGTTGCCGTTGACCGTGAATGCTTTGTGGCTGACCAGCTGGCGCGCTTCGGCGCGGGTCGAGCCAAAGCCCATACGGTAGCAAACGTTGTCGAGACGCGCTTCCAGCAAACGCAGCAGCGCTTCGCCGGTGTTGCCCTTGCGACGGTTAGCTTCAGCGAAGTAGCGGCGGAACTGACGCTCCAGGATGCCGTACATACGCTTGACTTTTTGCTTTTCGCGCAGCTGGTTGCCGTAGTCCGAGGTACGAGCACCGGATTTGACACCGTGCTGGCCTGGCTTGACGTCCAGTTTGCATTTCGAATCGAGGGAGCGACGTGCGCTCTTGAGGAACAGGTCCGTACCTTCACGGCGGGACAGTTTTGCTTTAGGTCCGATATAACGTGCCACAATATTTCCTTTAGTTATGACGCCCCGGCGACACCCTTTGGTGAGGCAGGCGCTAGTCAGTTCTACCTGCGAACTGACGGTGGCTTACAAGAAATGCCCGCATGAGTGAACACGGCAGGCAAGAACAGCCGGGCAGTATACCCTATTCGGGAACCGCACCGGCAATCTTTTTTACGCTAACAACTTCGAGGTCGCACAAGCAACCCAAAATGCAGATCAGTCGAGGACAGGGCAACGGCGATGAACCATGCCCTGTCCCGCGCTTAGATGCGCCTGCGCTTCGGTGGACGGCAGCCGTTGTGCGGCACTGGCGTCACGTCCTGGATTTCGGTGATCTTGATACCCAGGTTGTTCAAAGCGCGAACTGCGGATTCACGACCAGGACCTGGGCCCTTGATGCGTACTTCCAGGTTCTTCACGCCACACTCGACAGCGACCTTGCCTGCTGCTTCAGCCGCAACCTGCGCTGCGAACGGGGTCGATTTACGCGAACCCTTGAAGCCAGCACCGCCGGACGTCGCCCACGACAGGGCGTTGCCCTGGCGATCGGTGATCGTGATGATGGTGTTGTTGAAAGAAGCGTGGACATGCGCGATGCCTTCAGCGACGTTCTTTTTAACTTTTTTGCGTACGCGTGCTGCTGCGGCGCTGCTCTGTTGCTTGGCCATAGTCGTTTCCTAGTTATTTCTTAAGCGATTGTGCGGCTTTGCGCGGACCCTTGCGAGTACGGGCATTGGTGCGGGTACGCTGGCCACGGCAAGGCAGACCCTTACGGTGACGCATGCCGCGGTAGCAGCCCAGGTCCATCAAACGCTTGATGTTCATGGACAGTTCACGGCGCAGATCACCTTCAACCACGAACGTGCCAACTGCATCACGCAGTTTTTCCAGTTCGCTGTCGTCCAGATCCTTGACCTTTTTATTGGTCGCTACACCCGTCGTTGCGCAGATTTTCTGTGCGCGTGGGCGGCCAACACCATAGATGGCGGTTAAGCCAATGACGGTGTGCTGATGATTTGGGATATTAACCCCTGCAATACGTGCCATTCGTTATTCCTCAATAAATAACGTTAAATTAACCTTGACGCTGCTTGTGACGCGGTTCCACGCAGATTACGCGGACAACGCCTTTGCGCTTGATGATCTTGCAGTTGCGGCAGATCCGCTTGACTGATGCGAGAACTTTCATATTTGCACTCTCTTGGATTGGTTCAACTACTTAAAATTGTTTTACTTGGTCCGGAACACAATACGAGCCCGGCTCAAATCGTAAGGCGTCAATTCCACCGTTACCTTGTCGCCGGGAAGAATGCGGATATAGTTCATCCGCATTTTACCCGAGATGTGCCCGAGCACCACGTGGCCGTTTTCCAGCTTTACTCGAAACGTTGCATTCGGGAGATTCTCGAGAATCTCACCCTGCATTTGTATGACGTCGTCTTTTGCCATTCGGTCTGTGCACTCCTGGGCGCTTATCGCGTCGGAATTCCGCCCTTGAAATTCGCCTTGCGCAGCAGCGATTCGTATTGCTGCGACATGACGTAGTTTTGTACTTGCGCCATGAAATCCATGGTGACAACCACAATAATCAACAGGGAGGTTCCACCGAAGTAGAAAGGCACCTTCCATTGGGCTTGCATAAATTCCGGCAACAAACACACCAAGGTGATGTAGACCGCACCAGCCAGCGTCAAGCGCATCAGGATCTTGTCGATGTAGCGGGCAGTCTGGTCGCCAGGACGAATCCCGGGAACGAAGGCGCCGCTTTTCTTCAAGTTATCCGCTGTTTCCTTGCTGTTAAATACCAGCGCCGTATAGAAGAAACAGAAAAAGATGATTGCCACTGCATACAACAGCGCATGGATAGGCTCACCGGGCCCCATCGATGCTGCCAAGTCTTTCAGGAAACCGATCACCGGGCTCGAAGCATCCTTGCCCTTGGTGAACCAGTCCACGATCGTAGCCGGGAACAAGATGATCGACGATGCGAAGATCGGCGGGATGACCCCTGCCATGTTCAGCTTCAAAGGCAAATGGCTGGTTTGACCGCCATAAATCTTGTTGCCTACTTGCTTCTTCGCATAGTTGACCAGGATCTTGCGCTGGCCGCGTTCGACGAATACGACAAAATACGTTACCAGTGCAATCAGCACCACGATAAAGATTGCTGCCAGGTTGCCGATCGCTCCGGTATTGACCAGTTCGAACAAACCTCCCATTGCTGCCGGCAGGCCGGCGGCAATGCCGGCAAAAATAATGATCGAAATACCGTTACCCAGGCCGCGTTCGGTGATCTGTTCGCCCAGCCACATCAGGAACATGGTGCCGGTCAACAAAGACACGACGGTCACGAACCGGAACATCAGGCCAGGATCGATCACCAGGTTCGGTTGCGATTCCAGTCCTGCCGCGATGAAAAACGCCTGCACCAGAGCCAGCAACACCGTCAAATACCGGGTGTACTGGGTGATCTTGCGACGTCCCGACTCGCCCTCTTTCTTCAGTGCTTCCAGCTGTGGCGATACGATCGCGCCCAGCTGCATGATGATCGAGGCCGAAATGTACGGCATGATACCAAGCGCAAAGACAGTGAAACGTTCCAGCGCGCCACCCGAGAACATGTTGAACATGCCCAGGATGCCATTTGAATTTTGCTTGAACAACGAGGCCAGCACGGTCGAGTCAATCCCAGGAACTGGGACATGAGCACCGATCCGATACACGACCAACGCGCCAAGCAAAAACCAGAGACGACCCCACGGGAAACCGGCAGCTGCACTTTTACCAAGTTGTGAATTAGTCGCCAATTTTTGCTCCGATCAAGCTGTTAGCCTGCAACTTACGCTACCGAGCCGCCAGCTGCTTCGATTGCCGCTTTCGCACCTGCAGTCACTTTCAAGCCTTTGAGGTTCACCGCTTTGGTGACTTCGCCGGACAGGATCACGCGCACATCGCGCGCCAGGACTTGCAGAACGCCAGCTTGCTTGAGCACCAGAATGTCGATATCGCCGACAGGCAGGTTGTTCAGGTCCGACAGGCGCACTTCCGCTTTGAACGTTGCATTGAGCGATTTGAAACCACGCTTAGGCAGACGGCGTTGCAGAGGCATCTGACCGCCTTCGAAACCGACTTTATGGAAGCCGCCCGAACGCGATTTTTGACCCTTGTGGCCACGGCCAGCGGTTTTACCGATGCCCGAACCGATACCACGACCGACGCGACGCTTGTAGTGCTTGGCGCCTTCGGCTGGTTGGATTGTGTTCAATTCCATGATTTCTCCGTGACGCAAGCCCGAGGGCTTACGCGACAACTTTTACGAGGTACGAGACTTTGTTGATCATGCCGCGAACCGATGGGGTGTCTTCCAACTCGCAGACCGAGTTGACGCGACGCAGGCCCAGGCCACGAACGGTGGCACGGTGGTCTTGCCGCGTGCCGATCAAACCCTTGACCAATTGTACTTTGATGGTGTTTGCCATGATTTTCCTCTTAGCCCAGAATCTCTTCAACCGACTTGCCGCGCTTGGCGGCGATGTCCGATGCAGTACTCATTTTCGACAGACCGTCGAGCGTGGCGCGAACCAGGTTGTAAGGGTTCGACGAGCCCGTGGATTTCGCCACGATATCGGTCACGCCCATTACTTCGAAGATTGCGCGCATAGCGCCGCCGGCGATCACGCCGGTACCTGGCTTGGCGGGCATCATGATGACTTTCGATGCGCCGTGACGGCCCGATACGTTGTGGTGGATCGTACCGTTCTTGAGGGGAACCTTGATCAGGTTACGACGCGCTTCTTCCATTGCTTTCTGCACGCCCACTGGCACTTCTTTCGATTTGCCCTTGCCCATGCCGATGCGGCCGTCGCCATCGCCAACGACGGTCAATGCTGCGAAGCCCATGATACGACCACCCTTGACCACTTTGGTCACGCGGTTGATCGCGATCATTTTTTCGCGCATGCCATCATCCGGCTTGTCGCTTTGCATTTTTGCTTGCATTTTTGCCATGACGATTCTTCCTTAGAACTTCAGACCGGCTTCACGCGCGGCTTCTGCCAACGCCTTCACACGGCCGTGGTAACGGAAACCGGAGCGGTCAAACGCAACTTCGGTAATCCCTGCTTTCAGTGCTTTCTCGGCGACGCGCTTGCCGACCAGTGCGGCAGCGGCGGCATTGCCACCCTTGCCGGACTTGCCTGCCAGTTCGGCGCGAACTTCGGCTTCGGCGGTCGACGCCGATACCAGGACTTTCGCGTCCGGGCTGATCAGGTTGGCGTAAATGTGCAGGTTGGTACGATGTACCGACAGGCGATTTACTTTCAGCTCCGCGATCTTGATGCGGGTCTGGCGTCCACGACGCAGACGTGATTCTTTCTTGTCCATGGTCAGCCTTATTTCTTCTTGGTTTCTTTAAGCTTAACCACTTCGTCCACATAGCGGACGCCCTTGCCTTTGTAAGGCTCAGGGGAGCGGTAAGCGCGCACTTCAGCAGCGACCTGACCAACCTGTTGACGATCGATACCCTTGATGATGATTTCGGTCGGGGTTGGGGTGGCCACGGTCACGCCTGCTGGCATCTGGTGCGCAACAGGGTGCGAGAAACCCAGCGAGAGGTTCAGCTTGTCGCCGGCGGCTTGGGCTTTGTAGCCCACGCCTACCAGGGACAGCTTCTTCTCGAAGCCTTTGGTCACGCCGGTCACCATATTGTTGACCAGGGCACGCAAGGTGCCGGACATCGCGTTCGACTCACGGCTGTCGTTGACAATGTCAAACGTCAGTGTGCCACTATTGTTTTCTACTTTTACCAGGCCGTTCAGGGCCTGGGTCATGGTGCCCAACGGGCCCTTGACGGTGATCGCTGCTGCAGTGATCGCCACTTCGGCGCCAGCTGGAACAACGATCGGCATTTTAGCTACTCGGGACATCGTCGATACTCCTTAAGCCACGTAGCAAATAACTTCGCCGCCGACACCGGTGGCGCGTGCTTTGCGGTCAGTCATGACGCCTTGCGGGGTCGAGACAATCGCCACACCCAAGCCATTCATGACGGTAGGGATATCATCTTTGCCCTTGTAGACGCGCAGCCCTGGACGGGAAACACGCTCTAAGCGCTCGATGACCGGACGGCCAACGTAATACTTCAAACCGATCTTCAGTTCCGCCTTGCCACCAGCTGCGGTGACGGCGAAATCTTCAATGTAACCCTCGTCCTTGAGGACGTTGGCAATCGCTACTTTGACTTTCGACGATGGCATGGCCACGGTCGTTTTTTGAACGCCTTGTGCATTGCGAATGCGGGTCAGCATATCGGCGATAGGATCGCTCATACTCATTGCATATTCTCCTATTACCAGCTTGCTTTAGTCATACCCGGAATTTCACCACGCATGGCGAATTCACGGAGCTTGATGCGACCCAGACCGAATTTACGGAATGTGCCACGCGGACGGCCTGTGACGGCGCAGCGGTTACGCTGGCGGGTCGGTGCCGAGTTGCGAGGCAGAGCCTGCAACTTCAGACGGGCTTCATAACGTTCTTCTTCCGTCTTCGACTGGTCATCGATGATGGCTTTCAGAGCTGCACGCTTAGGGGCGAATTTTGCCACCAGGTCTGCACGCTTCTGTTCGCGGTTGATCAGTGATAGTTTTGCCATGATCTCAGTTTCTGAACGGAAATTTAAAGGCGGCGAGGAGTGCTTTCGCTTCGTCGTCGGTCTTGGCGGTCGTCGTGATGCTGATATTCAAACCACGCAGCACGTCGATCTTGTCGTACTCGATTTCAGGGAAAATGATCTGTTCCTTGACGCCGATGTTGTAGTTGCCACGACCATCGAACGAACGGCCATTCACACCACGGAAATCGCGCACGCGCGGCAGAGCCACGGTAATGAAGCGATCCAGGAATTCGTACATGCGGGCACCGCGCAGGGTGACCATTGCACCGAGTGGGTAGCCTTCACGGATCTTGAAACCTGCAATCGCTTTACGTGCCTTGGTGGTCACTGGCTTCTGGCCAGCGATCTTGGTCATGTCGCCCATTGCGTGCTCAATGATCTTCTTGTCCGCGATTGCCTCGCCCAAGCCCATGTTCAGGGTGATCTTGGTCAGGCGCGGCACTTCCATCGGCGACTTGTAACCGAACTTGGTTACCAGGTCGGCGACGACTTTGTCTTTATAAAATTGCTGGAGACGGGTCATGATTAAACCTTTTCGCCGGAGGACTTGAAGACGCGGACTTTATCTTTGCCCTCGCCCTTGAAGCCCACGCGGTCTGCCTTGCCAGTCGCTGCGTTAAACAACGCAACGTTGGACACGTGAATCGGCATTGTCTTATCGACGATACCACCAGTTACGCCGGTCATTGGGTTAGGCTTGGTCGCTTTTTTAGCGATGTTGACGCCTTCAACCACGACATGTTCAGCATCGATACGCTGTTGAACAACGCCGCGCTTGCCCTTGTCTTTGCCGGTCAGAACGATGACTTCGTCGTTTTTACGAATCTTATCCATTACGACTCCTTACAGGACTTCCGGTGCCAGGGACACGATCTTCATGAACTTTTCAGTACGCAGTTCGCGCGTGACTGGTCCAAAAATACGGGTACCGATCGGCTCGAGCTTGGCGTTGAGCAGTACGGCGGCATTGCCGTCGAACTTCACCAGCGAACCGTCTTGGCGGCGCACACCTTTAGCGGTGCGTACAACCACGGCGTTATAAATTTCACCTTTTTTGACACGGCCGCGTGGCGCAGCAACCTTAACGGTTACCTTGATCACGTCGCCAATGCCAGCATAACGGCGCTTGGAACCGCCCAATACCTTGATGCACATGACTTCTTTGGCACCGGTATTGTCGGCCACTTCGAGCCGGCTTTCAGTTTGAATCATAGTATTCTCTTTCCCAACTTAAGCCGAAGAATCCCCACAGCGTGGGCCTGCGGTCAGTCTTGGTCCCGCCAGAGGCTTCATGAAGAAGCAACTGATTGGGTGATGACTTTCCAAAAACTTTCGTTTTATTAGGCCGCTGCCACCGGGGTGACTGATGTGCGGCGTTACATGAACGAAGCCCGCTAGTATCACATAATACTGGCGGGCCCGCAAGAACTATTTGTCGACTGGCCTTGCTGCGGCGATTTCTGCTACAGCAATTCCTAGTCGGTTGAGGACAGACCAGAAGCGATGAACCCTGGTCTGTCCCGCAACTTGTTAGATTACCGGTGCTGCTTGCACAACACGGGTAACGGTCCAAGCCTTGGTCTTCGAGATCGGACGACCTTCTTGAATCTCGACCGTATCACCGGCTTTGACCGAGTTGGTTTCGTCATGCGCGTGATACTTGTTCGAGCGCATGATGATCTTGCCGTACAGCGGGTGCTTGACGTGACGCTCGATCAACACGGTAACCGTCTTGTCCATCTTGTCCGACACCACTTTACCAACCAGCGTGCGCTTCAGCGCTACTTTAGTAGTTTCGGTCATTTGGCTTCCTTCGAGTTCATCACAGTCTTTACACGCGCGATATCGCGGCGTACCTTCTTGAGTTGCGAAGTGTTGCTCAGCTGTTGCGTAGCGATTTGCATGCGCATGCCGAACTGGGCCTTCAACAACTCATTCAGCTCTTTCTCAAGGGCTGCCTGGTCTTTGCCGCGGAGTTCTGTTGCTTTCATTTACAACTCCTTTTATTGGCCGACTTGGCGAATGACAAACGTCGTCGCCAGTGGCAGTTTGGCTGCGGCCAGACGGAACGCTTCCCGGGCCAGCGTCTCATCAACGCCGTCCATTTCGTACAGTACTTTGCCTGGCTGAATTTCAGCGACGTAGTACTCAGGATTGCCCTTACCGTTACCCATACGAACTTCAGCTGGCTTGTTCGAAATCGGTTTGTCCGGGAAGATACGGATCCAGATACGACCGCCACGTTTGATGTGACGGGTCATGGCGCGACGTGCGGCTTCGATCTGACGTGCCGTGATACGACCACGGGCAACTGCCTTCAGACCGAATTCACCGAACGAAACAGCGGTGCCGCGGGTGTGCGAAATGCCGGTGTTGCGGCCTTTCTGCTCTTTACGATACTTCCTGCGTGCTGGTTGCAGCATGGTTATTCTCCTGCTTTCTCAGCTGGGGCAGCAGCAGCGGCCGGCGCCAGCTTGACAGCTGGACGGGCACGCACGGCTGGCGCAGCGCCGGCTGGGGTTGGACGGCCGGTAGGCGCGCCAGGTGGACGCGGACGGCCAGCTGGTTTGCCATCGTCGCGACGAGGACCGCGGGCTTTCTTGTCGTCAGCCGGGGTATCGATGACTGGTGCGTCGCCGTTAGGCGCGCGGTCACCTTTGTATACCCAGACCTTGACGCCGATGATGCCGTAGGTCGTCGAAGCTTCGCTGGTGCCGTAGTCGATATCGGCGCGCAGGGTGTGCAGTGGCACACGACCTTCGCGATACCACTCTTTACGAGCGATTTCGATACCGTTCAGACGGCCGGACGACATGATCTTGATACCGAGAGCACCGAGGCGCATTGCATTTTGCATTGCACGCTTCATGGCGCGGCGGAACATGATCCGTTTTTCCAGCTGCTGCGAAATCGAATCGGCGATCAGTTGCGAATCGATTTCCGGCTTGCGGATTTCTTCGATGTTGACGTGTACAGGAACGCCCATGATCTTGGTCAGCGCGGTCTTCAGTACTTCGATGTCCTCGCCTTTTTTACCAATGACCACGCCTGGACGCGAGCTGTAGATCGTGAAGCGCGCGTTCTTGGCAGGACGCTCGATGACGATGCGGCCAACCGAAGCGTTCTTCAGTTTCTTTTTCAGATAAGCACGTGCTGCGAGATCTTCGTTGAGCATTTGGGCAAAGTTACCATTGCCCGCGTACCAACGCGATGCCCAGTTACGGGTTACTGACAGGCGAAAGCCTGTTGGATGAATCTTCTGTCCCATCGTGACCCCTTAGTTACCGACAGTCACGTAGATGTGACAGGATTGTTTCGAGATACGATCGCCCCGGCCTTTAGCGCGTGCAGTGAAGCGCTTCAGGATCGGGCCCTTTTCAACGTAGATCTGTACGATCTTCAGCTCGTCGATGTCAGCGCTATCATTGTGCTCGGCGTTCGCGATGGCGGACTCCAGAACCTTCTTGATGATCGTTGCACCTTTTTTAGGGCTGAATTGCAGGATGTCGAGCGCTGCGCCGACTTTCTTGCCGCGGATCAGATCAGCAACCAGGCGGCCTTTTTGGTCCGACAGGCGCACACCTTTGAGGATAGCTTTGGTTTCCATTATTTCTTCGCCTTCTTGTCAGCGGCATGGCCCTTGAACGTACGGGTCAGTGCGAATTCGCCGAGCTTGTGACCAACCATGTTCTCGGAGATGTACACCGGCACGTGCAGCTTGCCATTGTGCACAGCGATCGTCAGGCCGATGAAGTCTGGCGAAATCGTCGAACGGCGCGACCAGGTTTTTACTGGCTTTTTGTCTTTGTTCGCTTGCGCGGTCTCGACTTTTTTCACCAGGTGGGCGTCAATAAACGGCCCTTTTTTCAATGAACGTGTCATGTCTTATCCTTATTTCTTGCCGCGGCGCGAGACGATCATCGAAGTCGTACGCTTGTTACGGCGCGTCTTCTTACCCTTCGTCTGTTGGCCCCAAGGCGACACTGGATGACGACCAGCTGCGGTTTTACCTTCACCACCACCGTGCGGGTGATCGACCGGGTTCATGACCACACCGCGAACGGTAGGACGAACACCGCGCCAGCGCATGGCACCGGCCTTACCGATCTTGCGCAGGCTGTGTTCGGCATTGCCGACTTCACCCACGGTTGCACGGCACTCGATGTGCACGCGGCGCACTTCACCCGAGCGCAGGCGCACTTGAGCGTAGGTACCTTCGCGGGCCATCAGGACCTCGCCAGCGCCGGCGGTACGGGCCATCTGGGCACCCTTACCTGGCAGCATTTCGACGCAGTGCATGACCGTGCCGACTGGGATGTTGCGGATAGGCAGGCAGTTGCCCGACTTGATAGGCGCTTCCGAACCATTCATCACCGAATCGCCAACGGCCATGCCCTTGGTGGCGATGATGTACTGGCGCTCACCGTCTGCGTAGCACAGCAGGGCGATATTCGCGGTACGGTTAGGATCGTATTCGATACGCTCAACCTTTGCCGGAATGCCATCCTTCTGACGCTTGAAGTCGATCAGGCGATAGTGCTGCTTGTGACCGCCGCCGATGTGGCGGGTGGTGATGTGACCGTTGTTGTTACGGCCAGCCGTCTTCGATTTCTTTTCAACCAGGGCTGCGAACGGACGACCTTTGTACAGGTCCGGGTTCACAACCTTCACCATGCCACGACGGCCTGGTGAGGTTGGTTTCATCTTTACGAGTGCCATTATTTAGCCTCCTCGACAAAATTGATTTCCTGGCCAGGCTTCAGGCACACGAAAGCACGCTTGGTATGGTTGCGACGACCGTTGAAACGGCCCGAACGCTTTTGCTTACCTTGGCGATTGGCTGTCTGCACCGACAGAACTTCAACCTTGAACAAGAGTTCAACGGCTGCCTTGATTTCAGGCTTGGTCGCATCCGGCAATACGCGGAACACGATCTGCTGGTTCTCTTCCGCGACCATGGTGGCCTTCTCGGAAATGACCGGCGCCTGGAGCACCTTCATCAGGCGCTCTTCGGAAAATTTGATTACGCCGCTCATGCGAACATCTCCTCGATCATGGCCAGTGCTGCTTTGGTGACCACGATTTTTTTGTAGAACACCAGCGACATTGGATCGGCGTGACGCGGCTCGACAACCAGCACGTGCGGCAGGTTACGCGATGCCAGCATCAGGTTTTCTTCCAGGTTGTCGGTGATGATCATGACCGATTCCAGACCCATGCCGGCAAGCTTCTGCGACAGCAACTTGGTCTTAGGCGCGTCGAGACTGATCGACTCGACCACCATCAGGCGCTCTTCACGGGCCAACTGGGACAGGATCGAGCAGATACCTGCGCGATACATCTTCTTGTTGACTTTGTGGGTGAAGTTTTCGTCAGGCGAGTTCGGGAAGATACGTCCGCCGCCGCGCCACAGTGGCGAGGACGACATACCGGCACGAGCACGGCCCGTACCTTTTTGACGCCATGGCTTCTTGGTCGTGTGGTGAACTTCTTCACGATCCTTCTGCTTGCGGTTACCGCTACGTGCGTTGGCAGCGTAAGCGACGACGATCTGGTGAATCAGCGCTTCGTTGTAGTCGCGGCCGAAAACGGTATCGGCGGCAGCTACGTTAGCGCCAGCCTGCCCTTGCTCATTCAGAAGCTTGAGTTCCATAATTAAGCTCCCTTCTGAACTTTGGATTTAATGGCAGGCGATACGATGACCTGGCCATTTTTCGCACCTGGTACGGCGCCTTTGACCAGCAGCAGCTGACGGTCGGCATCGATACGGGCGATTACGAGATTCTGTACGGTACGGTTGACATCGCCGAGGTGACCGGTCATGCGCTTACCAGGGAAAACACGACCTGGATCCTGCGCCATACCGATAGAGCCTGGAACGTTGTGCGAACGCGAGTTACCGTGGGTAGCGCGACCGGACGAGAAGTGGTAACGCTTGATGACGCCAGCGTAGCCCTTACCGATCGTGACACCTTGCACGTCGATCTTTTGACCGACTTCGAACAGGGAAGCTGCGACGACGTCGCCGGCTTTCATGCTAGACGCTTGACCGACATCGACGCGGAATTCGCGCAGATTGGTACCAGCTTCCACGCCAGCTTTGGCGTGATGACCCGCGATGGACTTGTTCACGCGGGAAGCGCGACGTTGACCGAAAGCGACCTGAACAGCGGAGTAACCGTCTGTTTCAGGAGTTTTGATTTGCGCAACACGGTTGTTCGACACGTCCAGCACGGTGACAGGGATCGAGTCCCCTTCATCCGTGAAGATGCGCATCATACCAACCTTGCGACCGAGAAGGCCCAGGCTCATTTTTTCTCCATTCCCACCTGCGATTGGGCGGGGCTGATGTTTAACTACCAAGTAAAGGACAGATTCAAAAAAGACGAACCCATACCGAAGCCGGCTAGTATAACGCGCAAAAGGGCTTGACGCAACAACTAAGTTGGGGGTATGTGGGGGTGTTGCGTGGCGGATTTGCTTGCTTAGGGCTTACAAATCGCCGGGTTGCAGTCCAGTATGTTTTGCGATGCGGGCCAGCATGGCAGGACCTATTTCTTCCCCATCATGGAAGGCAAAAACATAATCGGGCCACCCTTCGCGGGCAAGCAGCCGATGGGAGCCGCTCTGGCGCTTGAGGATCCAGCCCGCCCTTAACAAGGCGGCGAGCACACGTTTGGCCTTCGCAGAAGGCCAGCGGCTCATGCAAGCGAAGGAACCGCGATGTTGATCGTCACTGGTACGGCCTCGGCATGTTCGAGCCGTTCGGCAAGCACCCGCAGTGCCAGCACCTGGGCTTTGGCCATCGCATCGTTGGCGGAGCGTCCGTAGGCGAGCACACCGGGCAATTCCGGGACTTCGGCTATCCAGCGGCCGTCGACCTCTTGCTCGCACTCCAGGGTCAGATTCATGATGAGCTCCAATAGAATGGAAGTTTATCATGCAGGCCCCTTTGGGCGGCGCCGCAGATCAAAGGGACCGGCGCCAGCGTTTCAGGGAACGAGCACGCTCTTGCGATGGGCGGCGGCGCCGAGGCGCTTCCAGGCTTGCGCCAGGCGCTCGGCCAGGCTGCGCCGCACTGCCCCCTTGGGCGGGGCCGCCTCGCCGTCCAGCGGCACAGCCAGTTTCCAGCTCACCGGGCGGGCGTCGGCCCGCTTCAGGTAATGGCTCAGCACGGTCCGGGTTTCTTCGCCGCCGAAATCGAGGTGGCGGTCCTGCAGGAAGAGGAACATCGGCTCGATCCGCAGCTTTTTGGCGCGCACGCTTACTTCCGCGCAGGCCGGCAGGGTGCTGCCATCGCTTAAAGTAGCCGTGGCGCCTACTATATAGTGCGATGCCAGCAGCGGCGACAGGCTCGTCAGCCCGGTCGGGCGCACGAACGATTCGCCGTGGCCATGGGTCTGCTCTTCGTTGAGCGCCCATTCCCACACCGGATAGGCGTCGAAATCCTCACGCGCTATCTTGCGGATGGAACGGCGGCTGTCGAGGTCGATGGGCATGGGACTGGAAATACGGAGGGATGTTCCCAGTCTACGGGGCGGCGTAATTTCTGTCTAGCAACTACGTGTGTTCCGTTGCTTCCGCGCTAAAATAGATTGCTTGAATGATTACAAACAGTGCCCACATAGGAAGGCAGGCCCCTCCGGCAACGGTCGGGTTCCCCTCAACCAACGAAGGAGAAGAAGATGGCGATCAGTCTGCAAAAAGGCGGCAACGTTAACTTGAGCAAGGAAAACCCGAACCTGACCAAGGTCATCGTCGGCCTGGGCTGGGATCCGCGCGCCACCGACGGCGCTGCGTTCGACCTCGATGCCAGCGCTTTCCTCCAGAAGAACGACGGCAAGGTCCGCGGCGACGCCGATTTCGTGTTCTATAACAACCTGAAGTCGACCGACGGCTCGGTCGTGCACCTGGGCGACAATACCACCGGCCAGGGCGAAGGCGACGACGAGCGGCTCACCGTCGACCTGTCCAAGGTCCCGCCCGAGGTCGACAAGCTCTCGTTCTGCGTGACCATCCACGACGCCGAGGCGCGCAAGCAGAACTTCGGCATGGTCGGCAAGGCCTTCATCCGCTGCGTCGACGCCAATGGCGAGAAGGAACTGGCGCGCTACGACCTGTCCGAGGACAGCTCGACCGAAACGGCCATGATCTTCGGCGAACTGTACCGCGCCGGCGCCGACTGGAAGTTCAAGGCCGTCGGCCAGGGCTTCAAGGGCGGCCTGGGCCCGCTCGCACGTTCTTTCGGCGTTAATGCATAATGTGTAACTAGTACCACCGCGGCGCTGCAGTTTGCCGGCGCCGCGCTCTCTATCGTCTCCTTAAGGTAATCCATGCGTGTCTGGTTCAACAGGACGTTCTCGTCCGTGTACGCGGCTATCGAACTCATCCGCGAGGCTGATGCGGCTGGCCGTTTCCATATTATTTACAGCAATGCAAATCCGCACGCGACCGCCTCCCGCGTCGCGCACGCGTTTTACATCGAACCGACCGGCATGGATGCCGACGCTTATATACAGTGGTGCCTCGATTTCTGTGCCGAGCACAAGGTCGACATTTTCATTCCCGGCAAGGAATCGACCACGCTGGCCGGCCAGCACGCCCGCTTCGAGGCGCAGGGCACGCGCGTGCTCAGCGCCGGCACGCCCGACGCGCTCGCGCTAATCCACGACAAGGCGCGTTTCTATGCCAGCGTCGAGCTGCCCGGCGCGCCCGTGGCCGACTTCCGCGTCTTTGAAGACGTGGCGCAGTTCGACGCCGCCTACGCCGAGCTGCGCCAGTTGCACGCGAAGCTGTGCGTCAAGCCCTCGCGCTCAGTGTTCGGGCTCGGCTTTTCCATCCTCGACGAAGAGCGCAGCAGCGCCGCCCTGCTGCTGGCCGGAGCGCAGTACCACATCGGCCTGGACGACATGCGGCGCGGCCTGGCCGAGCTGGGCGCCTTCCGCACCATGCTACTGATGGAATACCTGGACGGTCACGAATACAGCGTCGACTGCGTGGGCGACAACGGCCGCCTGGTAGCCGCAGTGGCCCGCAAGAAGCCGATGCAGGCCGGCCGCGGCCAGTTGATCGACATGCGCCAGGATATCCTCGACGCCACCGAAAAGCTGGCGCGCGACTTCGGCCTGAACGGCTGCTTCAACGTGCAGTTCCGCGAAGGCGGCGAGGCCCTGCGCCTGCTCGAGATCAATCCGCGCATGTCCGGCGGCATCGGCATGGCCTGCGTGGCCGGCCCCAATCTGCCCTACATCGCGCTGTGCGGCTTTGCCGATGGCTTCGACACGGTCGCCGTGCCGGCCGTGCGCGACGGCATCCGGGTGGCCGAACTGACTTCCCCGACGGAGCTGGCATGAGCGAACAACGCAGCATCGACCTGCCCACCGGCCGGCTTGACCTGACCGTCCACGACAGCGCCCTGCCGCCCGACGCGCTGCTCGGCTTCGCCGCGCGCGCCAACGCCAAGCGCGGCTTCCTGTTCCTGTCCAAGGTCCTGGGCAAGCACTGGCCGGTCAAACCATCGACCATGCGCGTGGTCCACGAGCAGATGGCTGCCAGCGTGCCCGACATCGCCGGCCCGGTGGTATTCATCGCGATGGCCGAAACCGCCATCGGCCTGGGCCAGGGCGTGTTCGAAGCCTGGCTCAGGGCCAATCCGGGCCGCGACGCGCTGTTCATCCACACCACCCGCTACCAGGTGGGCGAGGTGCCCGTGATCGAGTTCGCGGAAGCGCACAGCCACGCGCCGCGCCAGTTCCTGCACCTGCCGCCCAACCCGCGCAAGAACGCGCTGCTGCACAGCGCCAAAACCCTGGTGCTGGTCGACGATGAAGCGAGCACGGGCAACACCTTCCTGAACCTGACCGATGCCTGCCGCAAGCTCAATCCCGGCATCGAGCGGGTGCACCTGGCCACCATCACCAACTTCATGGGCGCGACCGCCACCGCCACTTTGTCGGACCGCTTCGGGGTACCGGTCAGCATGGCGGCGGTGCTCAATGGCGAGTTCCACTTCACGGCCGGCGAACTGGCCACCGAAGGCGCGCCGGCCCAGCGCTTCGACGCCGGCGCCGACCGCGGCGCCAGCGCCGACTTCGGCCGCTTTGGCCTGGACCGCGCGCTGTCGGTGCCGCCCGCGCTGGCCGCGCGCCTGGCCGCCGACGTTGCGCCGGGCGACAAGGTACTGGTGCTCGGCACCGGCGAATTCATGCACCCGTCCTACCTGCTGGGCGCCGCGCTCGAGGCGCATGGCGCCGACGTGGCCGTGCAATCGACGACCCGCTCGCCGATCCTGAAATGGGGCGCCGTCTCGGCCGCGCTCGCGTTCCCGGACAATTACGGCGAAGGTGTCACCAATTTCCTGTATAACGTCACCCCCGGCCAGTACGACCATGTTTTCATCTGCCACGAAACGGCAGCCGGCCCGGCGCTCCACCAATTGGCAGAAGTGTTTAACGCGCGCCTGTTCCATTTCCTTACCGAGACACACGTTGAAGAAGTTTCAGAAATTCCTGTTCGCTGACCTGGACGACACCCTGTTCCAGTCGCTTGAAAAATGCGGGGGCCGCGACGGCCTGCTGCCGGCTGCCTTCCTCAAGGACGGCAGCCCAATTTCGTATACCACCGAAGGCCAGCGCGCGTTCATCGCCTTTGCGCAGGATGGCATGACCATGATCCCGACCACGGCGCGCAACGTAGACGCGTTCCGCCGCGTCGACCTGCCCTTCGCCAGCTGGGCCGTGCTCGACTACGGGGGGATCGTGCTGCAGCCCGGCGGCGCCGTCGACCAGGAATGGCATGAACACATGCGCGGCGCCATGCAGGCCGCCCTGCCCGGCCTGCAGGAACTGGCCGCGCTGATCGACGCCTGGGCCGAGCGCTGCGGTTTCAAGGGACGCGCGCGCATTATCGAAGACTTCAACACCCCTTTTTACCTGGTCATCAAGGATCCCGACAAAGTGGCCGAACGGCTCGAACCCATCGAGCGTGAAGTGGTCGCGCCATGGATCGCAGAAGGTGGACGCGAGTACTTCATCCACCGCAACGGCAACAATCTGGCCATCCTGCCGAACGCGCTGAACAAGGCGCACGCCGTGGCCCACGTCACGGCCCGCCTGCGCGCCGAGCATGGCGACATCCTCACCTTCGGCATGGGCGACAGCCGCTCCGACGCGCGCTTCATGGCTGCCTGCGACTACGCGATCATGCCGCGCCGCACCCAGCTGGCTGGCCTGACGCTGGAGGCGCTATGAATTTTTCGGGCAGCTACCGCGCCGGCGACGTGAGTTTTTTGCTCAAGCCGCTTGCCCTGCACGACTTCGTCGACGTGCCGGAGAAAGAATTCCTGATCCAGTCGGGCCAGCGCCACTACAGCGAAATGCTGTCGCCCGAAGCGCTGCCGTCGGAGCGCTACCTTGACGTGTTCCGCGAGGCTTGCGCCGCCAACCTGGAACGCATGGCCGGCGACTGCCTGGCGCTGGCGCAGCTGATCGCGCAGCGCCGCAGCGGCGCCATCACCCTGGTATCGCTGGCGCGCGCCGGCACCCCGGTTGGCGTGGTGCTCAAGCACCTGCTGGCCACGGCGCTGCAGCGCGACGTGAGCCACTACTCGGTGTCGATCATCCGCGACCGCGGCATCGACCAGGTCGCGCTCGAACATATTTTGGCGGCCGGCCACGCGCCCGAATCGATCGTCTTTATCGACGGCTGGACCGGCAAGGGCGTGATCTCGCGCGAGCTGGAAGCGGCGATCGCGGAATTCAACGCGCGCCGCGGCACCGCCATCGACGGCGGCCTGTACGTGCTGTCCGACCTGGCCGGCACCGCCGCCTGCGCCGCCTCGTGCGACGATTATCTGATCCCGTCGAGCATCTTGAACGCCACGGTCTCGGGACTGGTCAGCCGCTCGATCCTGAACGACGCGATCGGCCCGGACGACTTCCACGGCTGCGTGTATTACCAGCAGTTCGCCCCGCACGACCAGTCGCAGCGCTTCGCCGACGATCTGGTGGCGCAGGCGCTCACGATGCCGCTGCAGGCCGCGGCCGCGATGGACAAGGAGCAGGCCGCCGCGGTCTCGCGCGCCTACATGCAGGCGGCGCTGACAAAGCACGGCATCAGCGACGTCAACATGGTCAAGCCCGGCATCGGAGAGGCAACCCGGGTGCTGCTGCGCCGCACGCCGCGCCTGCTGATCCTGCGCGACGCCGGCGCGCCCGAAGTGGCGCACCTGGTGTTGCTGGCCCAGGAAAAGAACATTCCCGTGCAGGTCGATCCCGACCTGCCCTACCACGCAGTATCGCTGATCAGGAGTGCGCTCGATGGCTAAGTATATGGGCGCTTCGCTGTACGTCCCGGCGAACCACAAACATTTGATGGCGGTCGCCGATGGCGACCGCCTGGGCCACACGCGCTCCCTGATTTTCTGCACCGAGGATTCGGTCGCCGATGCGGACCTGAGCTGGGCCTTGTTCAACCTGTCGGTGGTGCTGGCCAATATGAAGGCCGACGCCAGCGCCGAACGCTTCGTGCGCGTGCGCAATCCCGAAGTGCTGGCGCGCGTGCTGGCCATGCCTGGCGTCGACAAGCTGACCGGCTTCGTCCTGCCCAAGTGCACGCGCCACAATTTCGACGCCTACTTCAAGCAGCTGCGCTGCACCGAGCACATGCTGATGCCGACACTGGAAACGGCCGACGTTTTCAACGACACCGAGATGCGCTTGTTCCGCGAGGCGCTCGAAGCGCCGGGCGTACGCAGCCGCATCCTGGCGCTGCGCATCGGCGGCAACGACCTGCTGGCGCTCCTGGGGCTGCGGCGCCCGCGCAACATGACGATCTACCGCACCCCGCTCGGGCCCGTCATCGCGCGCCTGGTGACGACCTTCCGCCCGTACGGCTTCGTACTGACGGCGCCCGTGTTCGAGCACCTGAACTTGCCTGAACTGCTGGACCAGGAAGTGGCCGAAGACATGGCCTACGGGATGGTCGGCAAGACCGCGATCCATCCAAGCCAGATCGCGCTGATCGAGCAGCACTACCGGGTTAAGCCGCACGACCTGGAAGCGGCGCGCGCCATTCTCGACGAAGACAGCCCGGCCGTCTTCCAGATGCATAATTCGATGTGTGAAGTGGCGACCCACCGCGCCTGGGCTCAGCGCATGGTCGAACAGTCCAATGTATTTGGCGCCCACCAGAGCGACGCTGGCGCGCCTTGATCGATTCAACCGAAAGGAAAACGAGATGAACATTTTTTCGCGTGGACAAAAAGGAAAGCTGGCCGACCTGGGCTGCAATTCGCCGTTTAACATCGGCCTTGAACTCGACGCGGCTGGCATGTCGGTCGACGTCTCGTGCTTCGGCGTGGATGCGTCCGACAAACTGTCCGATGAGCGCTACATGGTGTTCTACAACCAGTTGGCCAGCCCGGCCGATGCCGTCAAGCTCGACCTCGGCTCCGGCAAGGCGAATTTCAGTGTCAACCTCGATGCCCTGCCCGAGACCATTTGCAAGCTGGTGTTCGTGGCCGCCATCGACGGCAACGGCACCATGCGTTCGCTGGGCGCCAGCAGCATGGTGCTGGGCGACGCAGTGCGCTTCCCGATCAGCGGGGCCGACTTCCAGGACGAGAAGGCCGTCATCATCGGTGAGGTCTATCGCAAGGACGGCGTGTGGCGCTTCGGCGCCGTGGGCCAGGGCTTCAATGGCGGCCTGTCGGCCTTGCTCAAGCATTTCGGCGGCGCCGAAGCGGGCCCGACCACGGCCGCTCCCGCTGCCGCGCCACAGGGCGGCGAGCAAAAGAAGGTGTCGCTGTCGAAGGTCACGCTGGAAAAGCGCGGCGACAAGGTATCGCTCGACAAGCGCGCCGGCGGCGGCGGTTTCGGCCGCATCCACGTCAACCTGAACTGGAACCGTTCGGGCGCGGGTCCGGCGCCGGCCAAGACCGGCTTCCTGGCAAAGCTGACGGGCGGGTCCTCGGGCGGGAACAACGGCATCGACCTCGATCTGGGCTGCATGTACGAGCTGGCCGACGGCCGTCCGGGCCTGGTGCAGGCGCTGGGCAATGCCTGGGGCGATTTCGACCGGCCACCATACATCAAGCTGGCGGCGGACGACCGCACCGGCCAGTCCAAGGACGGCGAAAACCTCGATATCAACGGCGAACGTTTCGGCGACATCAAGCGGGCGCTGATCTTTGCGTTCATCTATGAAGGGGCGCCGAACTGGGGTTCCACCGACGGCGTGGTGACGATCAACATGCCGGACCAGGCGCCGATTGAAGTGAAGCTTGACCAGGGCGGAAACCAGATGATGTGCGCCATCGCGATGATCGAAAACCGCAGTGGCAGCCTTCAGGTGACCAAGCTGGAGGAGTACTTCTCGCAGCAGGGCAAGGAAAGCGCGCACGAGCTGATGGACCGGCGTTTCGGCTTTGGGCTGCGCTGGACCACCGGTCGCAAATAAGCCGGTGCAGCAAAAAACGCCGTCCCCGCGCAAGCCGGGACGGCGTTTTCATTAGCGTGCCGGTTCAGGCTCCGATTTTCCGATCTGATACCAGTCAACCTTGCGCGTTGCGACCATCACGGCGGCCAGGATGGCGAACAGCAGGATACTTCCCATCACCAGCGCATTGTTCTCCGAGATCAGCAGCATGTACAGCGCGCCGTACAGCGCGGTCAGCGCGGTGCCGAAGCCCATGCCGCGGCGCCAGTCGTGCAGCACGAACGACAGGTAGAAGCCAATCAGCACAATGCACCCCGCGCTGGCGATCAGGTAGGCATGCAGGAAGGCGATGTGCTCGGACAGGCCGACGAGCAGCAGGAAAAACAGCGCCAGCGCCAGGCCGACCAGCAGGTACTGCACCGGGTGGATCGGCAGGCGCTTGAGCACCTCGAAGATGAAGAAGGCGGCAAAGGTCAGCACCACGAACAGCAGGCCGTATTTGGTAGCGCGTTCGGCCATCGAGTAGACATTCACCGGTTCGATGAAGCCGACGCTGAAGCGGTCCAGTCCGGCCAGAGTGGCCTCGCGCGGCGCCGCCTTTTCTTCCATGGCCAGCAACTGCTGTTGGGTACTGGTCGACATCGACGAAATTCTCCAGGTGGCGCTGAAGCCCTTGTCGCTCACCTCGCGCTCGCGGGCCATCGGCAGGAACTGGCCGGCAAACTGCGGATGCGCCCAGGCCGACTTGAGCGTGATCACATTGTTCTTGCCGACTGGTGCGAAGTGCTGGCGCTCGATGCCGTCAAGGACCAGGTTGAAGGCAAACTTGACCTGCTCTTCGCGTTCCAGTGATGCCAGGGGGAGCGTGGCATGGACCCCGCTATTGAATGAACGCAGCGCCGAGCCTTGCTGGAATTCGACCACCGCGCCACCCCAGTTAATTTTCGGGATGTCGCGGATGCCCCTCACGTCTTCAATCCCCAGGGCCACGACGGGCTGGCCCAGCGTAAGGCGGGAACTGGCGTTCGCGCGCGGCAGGTCGGTCTTGACCGGCATGACGAAGTCGCCCGTGAATTTGTGGTGGCCGGTGTAGACCAGCACCTGGTGAATGCCACGGTAGCGGCGGTCGGTATCGATGCTGCCGTCCACCTGCAGGCCGGTCGGGAACAGCATGTGCTGGCGCTTGACGGTGCGGGTGACCGATCTGGCCACGCCATTGTCGTGGATCAGTTCCTCGAACTGGTCATTGTAGGGAATGATGACGACCGGCCCGATGACAGTCTGCTCGCGCACGGATTCGGCTGAAATGCTGGCGACCGCCTCCTTGCGGAACTGGCTGCGTTCGCTGATGGTATTGGCGATCAGGCCAATCGCAATGAATATGACCAGGGTCAGCGCGAGAATGGTGATCAGTTTGAAAAGCAGGCTTCTTTGCATGGCGGGTTCCTCGGTAAGTGATGCCGCCAGTGTAGGAAGCGCCTGTGCGCTGCGTATGCGTTCTGTGTGAAGCCTCTAAGGAAGCGGCAGTTCGACCACGGCCACGGCGCCGCCGGCGGGCCCGTTGGCGACCGCCACCGTGCCGCCATGCAGGGCCACGGCTTCGCGCACGAAAGGCAGGCCCAGGCCCGTGCTGCGTGCGCCGTCGGGCCGCGGCAGCGAATAGAAGCGTTCGAACAGGCGCTCGCGGGCGTAATCCGGAATGCCGGTGCCGCTGTCGCTGATGGTGACCACGGCCACGCCGTCGCGCGTTTCGGCGCGCATGCGGATCGTGGCGCCATCGGGCGAGAAATCGATGGCATTGTCGAGCAGGTTGCCGAAGGCCTGGCGCAGCAGCAGGGTGTCGCCGGCCAGGCGGATGTCGGCGACGTCAAGCTCGACCTGCAGGCGGCGCGCGGACAGGCGCGTCGCGCTGTCGGCGCGCACCTGGTCGAGCAGTTCGCGCAGGTCAACCGGCGACGGCGCGCTCAGGTGCTGCTGCTTTTCGACGCGCACCAGCGCCAGCAGCTTGTCGATCAACTGCTTTTGGCGCGCGTTCTGGTTCAGGATATTGCCGAGGAAGTGCTTGCGCTCGGCCTCGGGCATGTCTTCCTGCATCAGCTCGGCCGAACCCTGGATCGCCGCGATCGGACTTTTCAGTTCGTGCGCCAGCGTGTGCATCAACTCTTCGACGTATTCCTTCCCTTCGAGCTTGTGGCGCATTTCTTCCAGGGCCCGGCCCAGGGTGCCGATCTCGTTGTTCCCCAGCGCGGGAAGGGTCGCCTTGCGGCCAGCCTCGACGTCGGCGATATAGCGCATCAGCTTGCGCAGCGAATCGGACAGCCACCAGGCGAAGGCGGCGCCGATCAGCAGCGACAGCGCCAGGAACAGGGCGCCGCGCTGCAGGATCACGGTCTGGCTGCGTTCCACAAAGGGCTGGACCGTCGAATTGGGCTTGGCGATGGTCAGCACGCCGATGATGCGCTGGCCGTCGCGGATCGCCGCGGCCACGTGCATCACGGTGCTGTCTTCATCGTATTCGTCGGCGCGGGTGCTGCGCGCGCCGTAATCGCCGCGCAGGGTGCGCAGCACGTCGTTCCAGCGCGAGTAATCCTTGCCCACGTCGATTCCGCTCGAATCGAAGATGACGATTCCGCGCGCGTCGGTGATGTAGATGCGGTTGTTGATGCCCTGCTTGGAAAAGCCGCCGATCTTGACGTCGAGCGGGCGCTGGCGCAGCGACGTGATCTTGCCCAGCAGGAGAGAACCGTCAACGTTGCCCGACTTGACGTCGTCGGCCACCAGCGTGGCGAGCAGGTTGGCGGTATCGACCAGGGTGTCTTCCTGGGTCAGGCGCACGCCTGGCTTGACCTGCTGGACGAACACCGCCAACAGGAACCACGCCGCCAGGCCAACCACCAGCAAGTAGCCAAGCAGGATGCGCAGGCCGATTTTCATGCAGGCGTGAGGCTGTAACCCATGCCGCGATGGGTGTGGATAGGGTCGGCGCCCGGTTCGACCAGGCGCAGCTTGGCGCGCAGCGACTTGACGTGGGCGTCGACCGTGCGGTCGAGCGTGTCGGGCGAGTCGACCCACACCCTGTCCATCAGCTGGGCGCGCGAAAGCACATGGCCGGGGCGATCGAGCAAGGCTTTGAGCAGCAGGTATTCGTAGCGGGTCAGGTCGAGCGGCTGGCCGCAGTAGACGATGCGCGCTTCGTGCTCGCGCAGTTCGAAGCGCGTTGCCGGCGTCGATGGCGGCGCGGGCGGCGCCAGCCGGCGCAGCACCACGCGGATGCGCGCCACCAGTTCGCGCGGCGAAAAGGGCTTGGTCACGTAATCGTCGGCGCCGATTTCCAGGCCCACGATACGGTCGATTTCATCGCTGCGCGCGGTCAGGAAAATCACCGGCACGTTGGAGAACTGGCGCAGCAGGCGGCACACCTCGAAGCCGTTCAGGTCCGGCAGGCCGACATCGAGAACGACCAGGGCCGGCGCGTCCTGCGCGCGCATGGCGTCAAGCGCATGCTGGCCAAGCGCCACATGCAGCGGCGTGAAGCCGTCGGTACGCAGCGCGTAGGCGATGCTGTCGGCGATCGCCAGCTCATCTTCGACAATCAGGATCGTTCTGGACATGCGCGACATTCAATGGGTGGAAAGGACAGAGTATCCCGGCTGCGCCCGGCTGCGTCAATCTGCGCGGCCTGGCATGACCGGGCGCACCAGGAACCAGCTCAGCACGACCAGCAAGCCGAATCCGGAATAGGCGGCCACGAAGACCCACGGCGGCGCTTCGTAGAACATGATCTGGCGCATCCAGTGGGCGATGAAGTCGCCTTCATACACGGTCTGGCCGGCCTGTTCGCGCAGCCACAATTCCAGCGTGGTCAGCGGGCAGACGATGCCGAACCAGGCTTCCATCGCGATGTAGCCGATGCCCACCAGGTGCAGCGCGCGGAACCAGAAATTTTTCACCCATTGCCAGCGCAGGGCTGCACCCAGCAAGGTCAGCAGCAAGCCGCCGATGATGAACAGCACGATGCCCACGTGGGCGACCAGTACGGCATTGGCGAGAAATTGATACATCGTGGGGCTTTCGATCAAGATTTGTGTATCACTTTACTTTTTGGGCCTTGAGGTAGGGCGCGGTGGCCGGATTGGCGGCGTTCCAGCGCGGCGTGGCCGGATCGTTGGCGAGCATCAGGACGCCGAGCGCGACCATGCGGTTGATGCCGGCCATGTTGGCGTAATCGATCTTTTGCCAATGGTCGCTGGTGCGGTGATAGTCCGGGTACTCGAACAGCACGCCCAGCGTATGGGCCGGCACGCCGAGCGCGGCCAGCGCGGCGTTGTCGCTGCGCTCGAAGTACTGGTCGTTCAGTCCGGCGTCGTCGAGGATCTCGACCCCGGTCATGGCCCCTGCCCCGGTCAGGGTGAGCGGCAGGCTGGAAAAACCGGAACCGGTCACTGACGCCTTGCCCAGCACCGGACCGGTCTTGCCGTCGGTGCGCCCGACCTGCTCGAGATTCAGGTTCGCCACCGTGCTGGCCACGGGCGGAGCGGAGCGGCCACGGCGCCAGCGAACGACAGCGCCAGTACGGCGATCCATTTTTTCATGGCTTCGCCTCGCGCAGAGCGCCGATCAGCGCGGCAAAGGCCAGCACCAGCCCCACGCCCTTGATGACCAGCACCCAGGACGAGGGAATGGGCGCCGGATCGGGCTGGCCGAACCGCGCCAGCTGCCCAAAAAAGCTGAAATAGCCCATTCCGCACGCGCAGCCCCAGGCGGCGGCGAGGAAGCGCTGGCCCCGGACGCGCTCGCGTGCGGTCAGCACCCCCGCGTACACCAGGAAGGCGCCGAGCAGGATGTCGTCCAGCCAGGCCGGCAGCATCGCCGGCTGGCCAAGCTGGTGCCAGCGGCGCACGGTTTCCGCTATCGGCAGCAGGATGCCGAAGGCCAGCGCCAGGCGGCGGCTAAAATCGAGGTTCATGATGCAGGATACGGCTATTCGGGACGGATGCCGATTTGCTCGATCTTGCCTGCTTTGTCGAAGCGAACGTTAAGCAATAACGTCTCGCCCTGGTACGCCATGCGATAGCGGTATTTGCGCATCTCGCCGTCCGTTGTGCGTTCGAGCAGGTCGCTCGAACGCAGCGCGCCCAACTCGCTCAGCAAGCCGGCCATCCCCTTCAAGCGCTCGGGGGTATAGGCGGCATTTGCCTTGTCGGACAGGCCGGGCGGCAATTTTCCGTTGATGAAATGCTCCATCACCTCGCGCATCTGGGCAGTGATGGCCGGCTCGGTGTCGGCAATCGCCTTGGGCAGCACGTTGGCCAGCGCCGGCACATAGTGCGCGGCAACGATATCGGCGATTTTCTCGGGGCGGGCCGCACCGCCGTTGGCCAGCACGATCACGGTCAGTCGGTCGTCCACATAGCGGCTGATCTGGCTGCGGAAGGCTTGCCACGATCCGCCATGGGCGATGCTGCGGTGGCCGTTGCGCGGGGCCAGTTGCCAGCCGTAGCCATACGGCGCGGTGGTGCCGTCGTTCAGCTTCACCGGGGTCCAGCTCGCTTCCTTGATGCGTGCGCTGAGCACCTTGTCGCCATACAGGGCGATGTCCCACAGGGCGAGGTCGTGCGCGGTCAGGTACAGGCTGCCGTCGGCGGTGGTGTTCAGGACGGGGGCAACCCAATCCTGGTTCTTCATCTGTCCCTTGACCCACTCGTAGCCGCCGGCGCGATGCGGCACGATATCGGTTTCGCTGATGATGCGGGTGCCCATGCCGAGCGGCGCGAAGATGCGCTCACGCAGCTGGTCGCCGTAAAACTTGCCGCCGACCTTGTTGCAGATGAATCCCAGCAAGTGGTATCCCATGTTGCTGTATGACCATTTCTCGCCGGGCGCAAACAGCATCGGGAGCGTGCCTTCGAGCGCGATCAATTCCTCGTCGGTGTAATCCTTGCGAAAGTCCAGCTTGGCATACGGGTCGCCCAGGCCGGAGGTGTGCGTGAGCAAATGGCGGATCGTGATCTTCTCCCACGCCTGGGGGGTGTTGGCCAAGTGGCGCGAGATCGGGTCGTCCAGGCTGAGCTTGCCGTCCTGGGCCAGCAACATGATCAGGGCCGCCGTGAACTGCTTGCCCACCGAGCCGGACTGGAAGATGGTTTTCGGGCTCACCGGCACCTGGTGTTCCAGGTTGGCCATGCCATAACCCTGTTCCTTGACGATTTTTCCGTCGCGCACGACCGCAATGCTGATGCCGGGCACGTGCTGGCGATTCATTTCGGCGCGGATGGCGTCGTCCAAGGGCGTGGCATGTGCAATTGCCGCGCTGCAAAGGGCGGCGCAGAAGGCCAGGGTGGAAAGTCGCATCGGAGATCCTCGGTGTTTTGTAAAATTTGCAAGAATGTAACACGCGTCCTTGAGCGGCAGCAAGTTGATATAGCGCAAAGTGCCGCAGTCGCGAACTGCGATAGTCGCCAATGCCGCCCAGCATCAGGGTATGCAGGGCCACCCACCGCAACGATCACTATGGAGAGATCACCATGCCCCACGACCATGGCACCGGCAAGCCCACCGAACAGAGCGACATCCCCTGCTGCCCGCAGCTGGAAGAATGCGCTGTCTGCGACGTTCTCAACTTCCCGTACCGGCTGCCGTTTCATCCGGTGACCGACGTCAACGGAGGGCGTTCGACGGTGTCGGTTGAGGTCACCTTGCATTTTCGGCTGACGCGCTGCTCCGGCCCGATGGCGCTGGGCGACGTGATGTACACCACCACCCTGCTGCCGGGCGAGGAAGTTCACCTGAGCACGAGCGACCGTCACAGCCGCTTCAGCTTTGACAGCGAAACCAAACTCAGCTACCGGCATGAAGCGACTTCGGAAGAGTCCTACTACGCAGCCGGCATGGCGAACGCCATGAGCAACCTGAATGTGCTCGACCAGACGAAGGCCAATTCGTCGTTCAGTTCCTCGTCGGTGTCCGGCGGCGGCGGGGCCGGCATCGACCTTGGTTTCGTCAGCTTCGGCGGCTCGGTTGCGGCGTCCTCGTACGATGCCAGCTCGGCCAGCGAACTGGCACGGTCGCTGAGCCAGCATGCCGAATCGAGCCACCAGCACGTCGAGGTGAGCACGCGCGCGGCAGCGTCGACCTCGATCGGCGAAGTGTCGACCCGGGCCCACCAGCAAGGCGAATCCGAGGACCAGTTCGAAGCGTCCTCGCGCAAGTTCAGGAACCCGAACCGCTGCCATGCGGTCAGCTTCTATTTTTATCGCATCAACAAATGCCAGACGGTCAAGTTCGAGCTGCTGCGCATCGAGCGCCGCGTGATCGACCTGCAGGCGCCCACCTCGGTCGAACTCAATCCGCCCAAGCCGATCACCGGCGTGGCGGTGCGGCCGTCGGCCGTGCTGGCCACCAGCGCCAACCGCCTTGAAGTGGCGCGCCGCGCGCAGGAGAGCGTCGTGGTCGAGCAGGACATCGCCAACAATGCCCGGATCGGGCTGGCGTCGCGCGCGCTGTCCAATTTTGCCGGCACCGCGCCACTGCCGGCCGGCCAGCGCGAAGCGGCCTTGCGCCAGGTGGATGAAGACCTGGTCAAACAGGGCCTGCTCGACAGGGTAGGCGGGGAAGTGTCGCCGGCGGCGCAGGAGCGCTTTGGCTGGAGCAAGTCGATGACGGTGCCCACCCCGGGCGTGCTGGTCAAGGGCTGCCTGGACGAGTGCGATATCTGCGAGCCCGAACTGAAGCAGCAGATGGCGCTTGAGCTGGTGCGCATGGACTTGCAGAACCAGTTGCTGGCCAAGCAGATCGCGTTGCTCGAGCAGTCGCAGCAGTACCGCTGCTGCCCGGTCGGCGAAGAGGAAATGGCGCCGCCGTCGCCGTAAATGCTTGGGCCGCTGCAATTAATTTCCCCATCGGGGTCAGACCTCTATTCGTTGTCCGACGGGATTAATTGCCGAGCAGATTTGGATATTGCTCCACCATCGCCTGCGCTCCAGTCGGCGGCGGACGTTTATTCCCTGTCATTCGGAACCAAATGCCATGTGGATCCGAATAGAGGTCTGACCCCGATGTTGTGACCCCGATGTTGGACTGCCAAATGCATTAGGGCCGGGATCGTCCGCTTTTCAGCGGACTCCTCCGGCCCCAACTCGCCCGCACAAATCATTGTGCGAGCGGCAAATCGCAATGAATTATTGCAGTTTGATTTCGACGTCTACACCAGCTGGCAGGTCCAGCTTCATCAGTGCGTCAACGGTCTTGTCCGTTGGGTCAACGATGTCCATCAGACGCTGGTGGGTACGGATCTCGAACTGGTCGCGCGACGTCTTGTTGACGTGCGGCGAGCGCAGGACGTCAAAACGCTGGATACGGGTTGGCAGTGGTACTGGGCCCTTGACGACGGCGCCGGTACGCTTGGCGGTCTCGACGATTTCAAGTGCGGACTGGTCGATCAGCTTGTAATCGAATGCCTTCAGGCGAATGCGGATTTTCTGGTTTGGTGCGGACATGGTATTTCCTCTAAAAGAGCGAACCGGCGTCTAACGGCCGGCAATATGAATTTTTTGCCACGGTGAAACAGGTGGGAGCGAGAGTATAACCCCGTTCCCACCTTTTTGCATCGAATTACTTACCAGCGACTTCCGACAGGATCTTGGCAACAACACCCGCGCCGACGGTACGACCGCCTTCGCGGATAGCGAAGCGCAGGCCTTCTTCCATCGCGATCGGGTTGATCAGCTTGACGGTGATCG
>JAZKCA010000079.1:0-32078 GCA_040388275.1 Pseudomonadota bacterium | reverse complement strand
TTGGGCGCTTAGCTCAGTTGGTAGAGCGGAGCCCTTACAAGGCTTAGGTCGGGAGTTCGAGCCTCTCAGCGCCCACCACCAGACATTGCAGTGCAAGGTATTTTTTCGGAGTGGTAGTTCAGTTGGTTAGAATGCCGGCCTGTCACGTCGGAGGTCGCGGGTTCGAGTCCCGTCCGCTCCGCCAGTTTAGTGAAAGAGTAAGTGTTTCCCCTGCGGGAAACACGATTGGGACTCGAAGGGTACTCCCTGCGAGGAGTACCGCGGCCTGCGGTACGTAGGCGAGTCCCGTCCGCTCCGCCAAAAAAAATACACGAATTCAGGAGTGGTAGTTCAGTTGGTTAGAATACCGGCCTGTCACGTCGGGGGTCGCGGGTTCGAGTCCCGTCCGCTCCGCCAGCTTAGAAGTAGATTGGAGTGTTTCCCCTGCGGGAAACACGGTTGGGACTCGAAGGGAATTCCCTACGAGGAATTCCGCGGCCTGCAACGTGTAGGCGAGTCCCGTCCGCTCCGCCAGCATTGAGAGAGAGGCGAACGAGAGTTCGCCTTTTTTTTCGTTTGTGCTTTCATCGCAGTTTTTTCGAATTGGCTGACCATGTTTGAATATATTCGTAATCACAGGACGCTCATCCAAATTCTGATGGGATTGGTCATTTTGTCGTTTGTGCTTGTCGGCGGAAACAGTGCCTTCAAGGCTGATAACAGCGATACTGATGTCGCCGACGTCGGCGGCAAGAAGATCACCCAGCGCGAATTGGACGACGAGATTCGCCGCCAGATGGAGCAGTCCCGTGCAAGGGCCGGCGACCGTTTCGATCCGAAAGTGTTCGAAACCAATGAAACCAAGCAGGCCATCCTCGAGAACCTGATTTCCGAGCGCGCGCTTGAGGCTGAAATCAAGAAGGGCCACTTGACGGTCGGTGACGCAGCCCTGCAAAAGCAGATCGGCGAAATCGGCGCCTTCAAGAAGCCTGACGGCAGCTTCGACATGGATCAGTACAAGCTTGCGCTTGGCAACCAGGGCATGACCCCGCAAATGTTCGACGCGCGCATGCGCCGCGACCTGGCGCTGCAGCAGCTCAATAGCGCTGTCGGCAGCACCGCCTTCGCACCGCGCAGCGTCGCCACGCGCCTGGCTGAAATCGTGGACCAGGAACGCGAAGTTCAGGAGCAGCTGTTCCCGGCCACCGGCTTTATCGCCCAGGTCAATGTGACCGACGACATGGTCAAGGCCTACTACGACAAGAACGCGGCCCAGTTCCAGGTTCCCGAGCAGCTCAAGGTGGAATACGTCGTGCTGGACGCTGCGGCTGTCGAGAGCCAGGTCAGCGTCGACGACGCTGAAGTCGCGGCATTCTACGAAAAAAGCAAGGATAGCCTGACGACGCCGGAGCAGCGCTTTTCCAGTCACATCATGATCAATGTGAAGAAGGATGCCAGCGCAGCCGAAAAAGCCGCAGCCAAGGCCAAGGCGGAAGCAGTACTGGCTGAAGTGCGCAAGACGCCGGCCAATTTCGCAGCTATCGCCAAGGCGCAGTCGCAGGATGTGACGTCGGCTGAAGTCGGCGGCGACCTGGGCCTTGCTGAAAAGAACGGTTTTGCCAGTCCTGAAATGGAAGCGGCAGTCTTCAAGATGAAGCAGGGCGAGATCAGCGACGTGCTGGCGTCGGACTTTGGCTTCCACATCGTTACCGTGACCAAGCTGGTTCCGGCTGTCGTCAAAACGCTCGATGAAGCCAAGCCACAGATCGTGGCCGAGCTGAAGAAGCAGAAGATGTCGAAGAAATACGCCGAACTGGCCGAACTGCTCACCAATACCGTGTACGAGCAGGCCGACAGCCTGAAGCCGGCCGCCGACAAGCTCAAGCTGCAGATCCAGACCGCCGATAACCTGACCCGTACGCCGTCGCCGGCCCTGGGTGTGGCGCCGGTCAACAACGCCAAGTTCCTCAAGGCGATCTTCGCGGACGACACGCTCAAGAACAAGCGCAATACCGAAGCGGTTGAAGTGGTGCCTGGCACTTTCGTTGCGGGCCGCGTGGTCCAGTACAAGCCTGCCGCCAAGAAGCCGCTGCTTGACGTCGCCGCAGCGATTCGCCAGACCGTGACCCAGGAAGAAGCGGTCAAGCTGGCCAAAAAAGCTGGCGAAGCGACGCTTGCCGCGGTCAAGGCATCGGGCGACGCAGCCGGGTTTGGTGACGTCAAGTCGGTCAACCGTTCCAAGCCGAGCGGCCTGCATCCGCTGGTCGTCGCTGAAGTGCTCAAGGCCGACGTCAGCAAGCTGCCCGCCTATGTTGGCGTGGAAGTGCCTGGCGCAGGCTACGGCATCTACCGCATCGGCAAGGTATCGCAGCCGGAAGCGAACCCGGCACGTCGCAGCGCCATGATCGACGAGATCAACGGTGCGATGGGCCAGGCCGACATGGCTGGCTACATCGAAGCGCTGAAAGCCAAGGCGAAAACCAAGTTGCTGAAAAAGCCAGTCGTGACGGCGGACGCGAAGTAAGCGCAGGCCCCAAAGTAAAAAAACCGCTGGCTCGCGTCAGCGGTTTTTTTTCGTCCGTGTCGTAGGCTCAGGGATGCAGCGACCTGGCCGCCGCCATGAAATCATCGACCCCGATATCGCCCAGCTCGAGCACGTCGGCCTGGCCGAACGCGGTGAAATTACGGTCGATCGAACGCACATAGGCCGGGTCGTAGTGATCCACCAGCAACTGGTCCACCAGTTCAGGCATGGCCCCGCCATTGGCCAGCGCTTGCCAGCTGTCGATCTTCTGGCGCCCGTGCAGCTTGGCCAAGCAATCGAGCTGGGTGTTGAGCGTTGCCGGGCTGTCCGTGAAATGGTGGTAGTCCTCCATCAGCAGGCGCACCCGGTTAGGGCGCGACAGCGACAGCGAAATGCAGGGCGACTGCCGCATCTTGTTCATCACCGCATCGGGCACGCGCAGATTGCCTACTTTCTTGCTCTCGGACTCCACGAACACCGGCAAGGCCGGATCGAAGCGCCGCAGTTTTTCCCAGATGAGGGTTTCAAACATTTTTTGGGTGGGCTGCGGCTGGCTCGGCAAATTGCCCAGCACCGAGCCGCGGTGCGCCGCCAGCTTTTCAAGATCGAGCACCTGCGCGCCTATCCCGTCGAGCACTTCGAGCAGGCGGCTCTTGCCGCTGCCGGTGGTGCCGCAAATGACCCTGAACGACACGGCCGGGCTTTCCAGCAGGGCCGCACTGACATGCGCGCGGTACGCCTTGTAGCCGCCGTCGAGCTGAATCGCCGGCCAGCCGATCCTGGCCAGGATGTGCGCCAGTGACCCGCTGCGGTTGCCGCCGCGCCAGCAATAGATCAGCGGCTTCCATTCGCGCGGCTTGTCGATCCAGTCGGTCTCGATATGGTGCGCGATATTCTTCGCCACCAGCGCCGCCCCGACCTTTTTCGCTTCAAAGGCATTGACCTGCTTGTACATGGTGCCGATCCGGATGCGCTCCTCGTCGTTCAGCACCGGGCAGTTGATCGCACCTGGAATATGGTCAAGCGCAAATTCGGATTCGCTGCGCGCATCGATGATGCAGTCGAATTGGTCGAGCTGCGGCAGCACGTCGGCGAAATTGAGCAGCGCAGGGTATTTCATCAGCGTGCCTTGAGCATGGGGGCGAGCGTCGGCCAGATGTTGGTCAGGATGATGGGATGCGCCTGCGCGTTCGGGTGCAGGCGGTCTCCCTGGAACAGGGCCGGCTTGTCGGCGACCCCTTCCAGCATGAAGGGCACCAGCGGCGCCTTGTAGCGGGTCGACAGGCCCTTGTACATGCCGAAGAAACGCTCGGTGTATTCACGCCCATAGTTGGGCGGCATGCGCATGCCGACCAGCAGCACGCGCGCCTTGCTCTTGTTGGCCAGCTCGATCATGCTGCGCAGGTTCGCCTCGGCGGCGGCCACCGGTTGCCCGCGCAGGCCGTCATTGGCGCCCAATTCAATCACCACGAGGTCGGGCTTGTGCTGCGCCAGCAGGGCCGGCATGCGCGAACGCCCGCCGCTGGTGGTCTCGCCGCTGATGCTGGCATTGATCACGGCGGCGTCGATCTTTTCGGCCTTGAGCTTTTTTTCAAGCAGGGCGACCCAGCCGCTACCGCGCGTGAGGCCGTACTCCGCAGAGAGGCTGTCGCCAAGCACCAGCACGGTTTTTGGTGCAGAATAGGCGCTGGCCGAGGCGGTGAGCATGAGCAGACCGCAGAGCGACCATATTTTGAGACTGGCAAGCATGCGTGACATTCCTGAAATTTCCAAAAGTGGCGTTGCGAATTCGGGCAAGGCAGTGGCCGCCATTGAAGTGGTTGGCCTGTCCAAGCGCGTAGCCGATGCGAGCGGCGAGCTCACCATCCTGCACAGCGTGGATTTTACAGTGCAACCGGCCGAAACGCTCGCCATTGTGGGCGCGTCCGGTTCGGGCAAGTCTACCTTGCTCGGTTTGCTTGCCGGCCTGGACACACCCTCCAGCGGCAAGGTCCTCCTGGCCGGTCAGGATATCTTCGCGCTCGACGAGGATGGCCGCGCCGGGCTGCGCAAGGCGCGCCTGGGTTTCGTGTTCCAGTCCTTCCAGCTGCTGGCGCACCTGAACGCGCTAGAAAACGTGATGCTGCCGCTGGAACTGCGCGGCGAAAGCGATGCGAAAGAAAAGGCCGCCGCCATGCTCGGGCGGGTAGGGCTGTCGAGCCGCCTGAAGCACTATCCGAAGTACTTGTCGGGCGGCGAGCAGCAGCGCGTGGCGCTGGCGCGCGCCTTCGTCACCGAGCCGCCGCTGCTGTTCGCCGACGAGCCCACCGGTAGCCTCGATGCGGCCACCGGCGACGCCGTCATCGAACTGATGTTCGACCTGAACCGCGAGCGCGGCTCAACCCTGGTGCTGGTCACGCACGACCCGTCGATCGCCGCGCGCTGCGGGCGCATCATCACGATCGCAGCAGGACGGCTGGTGTAGGGCGGAAAAGCGCGAAGCGCGCATTCCTCCATGTTCGCGTCAACGTAACGCCAACATGGAGGAATGCGCGCTTCGCGCTTTTTCGCCCTACGATACAGCGATATTTCGTGTAGTCAGCGCGTTCAATACCATTCTCACGGCCGCCGGCAGCTCGCCGGCAGTCATCCCGATCGGCCCGATTCCCTGTTCCACCAGCCGGTCCGCCGCGGCGCCGTGCATCCACACGGCCCCCAGCGCCGCTTCGCGTGCCGGCCATCCCTGCGCCAGCAAGGCGCCGCAGACCCCTGCCAGCACGTCGCCCGTGCCTCCTGTGGCCAGCCCCGGGTTGCCCGTCGTGTTGATGACCGCCATCCCGCCGGGTTCGGCAATCACGCTGCCGGAGCCTTTGAGTATCACGATCTTGCCGAAACGGGCAGCCAGTTCGCGCGCCGCGGCCAGCCGGTCCGCCTGGACCACGGCGGCGGTCACCCCCAGCAGGCGCGCGGCCTCCAGCGGATGCGGGGTCAGAATCGCCGGCCCTGCGCGCGCGGCCAGGCGCGCCTGCAGGTCGGCGCTGGCGGCGACCAGGTTCAGGGCGTCGGCGTCGACCACCAGTGGCGAGGCCCCGTCGAGGGCCTTGCCCAGCAGCCGGATGGCCAGTGGCGAGTCTCCCATCCCGGGCCCCAGCACCAGCGTGCAGCGCGCGCCGTCAAAGCCGCCGGCATCGCGGAACATGATTTCGGGATGCGCGCTGTCGAACGCCAGGCCCGGGTCGAGCGCGGCGACAAACACCCGGCCCGCTCCGCAATACAGCGCCGCACGCGCCGCCAGCACCGGCGCGCCAGCCATCCCGGCCGCGCCGCCGGCGATGGCCACGTCGCCGAAGCTGCCCTTGTGGGTGTTGTGCGGGCGCGCCTTCAAGCAGCTTGCGAACAGCGCAGGCGCGTTCAGGGTGCACATGGGTTCAGGCAGCAGGCCCGCATAAATGCCGAGCGGCGCCACGATCACTTCGCCGGCCGCATCGCGCCCTTCGAAAGTGTGCAGTCCAGGCTTGTCGCCGATGAAGGTGAGGGTGCGGCTGGCCTTGACCGCCACCCCGTCCGGACCGATCACGGCGCCGGTATCGGCATCGAGCCCGCTCGGCACATCGAGCGACAGGACCTGGCAGCCGAGCGCGTTGACGGCCAGCGCCAGTTCGCGCGCTGCGCCAGTCAGCGGCCGCGCCAGGCCGATGCCGAACAGGCCGTCGATGACCAACCCCCATTCCTGGCCCGGAATCAGGGTATCGATGAAACGCGCATCGCTGGCGCGGGCGCGGTCGAACGCTTCGGCGGTCTCCGGCGCGGTGCTGCCGGCGCCGGCCAGGTGGACGATGCTGACGTCGAACCCCGCCAGCGAGAGCTTGGTGGCCGCTTCGAGCGCATCGCCGCCGTTGTTGCCCGGCCCGGCCAGGACCAGTACGGCATGTCCCGTGAGCATTTCTTGCGCGGTCTTTGCGGCAGCCTGGCCGGCGCGCTGCATCAGCGTGCCTGGCGGCAGACCGGCAGCGGCCGCGTGTTCGATGGCGCGGATGTCGGCGACGCTGTAAATGGGTGTCATTTTCACTATTTTCCACACAAAATTTTGAACGGTCCGCACTACAATAGCGCACACACAATATAGCTTGAGGATGAATATGGACTGGCAATTCTGGATCGATCGCGGCGGCACCTTTACCGACATTGTCGCGCGCCAGCCCGATGGTCGCCTCATTACCCACAAGCTGCTGTCCGAAAACCCCGAGCAGTACCGCGACGCCGCCGTCGCTGGCATCCGTCACCTGCTCGGCATTGCCGCCGATGCGCCCATTCCCGTGAGCGCGATCGAAGCGGTCAAAATGGGCACCACCGTGGCCACCAACGCGCTGCTCGAGCGCAAAGGCGAACCGACCGCGCTGGCCATCACGCGCGGCTTTCGCGACGCCCTGCGCATAGCCTACCAGAACCGCCCGCGCTTGTTCGACCGCCATATCGTGCTGCCCGAACTGCTGTACGGCCACGTGGTCGAAGTCGATGAGCGCATGGGGGCGCACGGCGAAGTGCTGGCGCCGCTGGACGAAGAGGCCACCCGAGCGGGTCTGCAGGCTGCGTACGACCAGGGACTGCGTTCGCTCGCCATCGTGTTCATGCACGGCTACCGCTATAGCGGGCATGAAGCGGCGACCGAGCGCATCGCGCGCGCCATCGGCTTTACCCAGGTGTCGGTGTCAAACAAGGTCAGCCCGATGATGAAGCTGGTCGCGCGCGGCGACACCACCGTCGTCGACGCCTACCTGTCCCCGATCCTGCGCCGCTACGTCGACCAGGTGGCCGCCCAGATGCCGGACGTGAACCTGCAGTTCATGCAGTCCAACGGCGGCCTGACCAACGCCCATACCTTCCAGGGCAAGGATAGCATTTTGTCGGGCCCCGCCGGCGGCATTGTCGGCATGGTGCGCGCGAGCCAGTTGGCCGGCTTCGACCGTGTGATCGGCTTCGACATGGGCGGCACGTCGACCGACGTGTCGCATTTTTCCGGTGAATTCGAACGTGTGTTCGAGACCCAGGTGGCCGGCGTGCGCATGCGCGCGCCGATGATGAGCATTCATACCGTGGCCGCCGGCGGCGGCTCGATCCTGCATTTCGACGGCAGCCGCTATCGCGTCGGCCCGGACAGCGCGGGCGCCAACCCGGGGCCGGCCAGCTATCGCCGGGGCGGCCCGCTTGCCGTCACCGACTGCAACGTCATGCTCGGCAAAGTCCAGCCCGACCACTTCCCGAAGGTATTTGGCGCGGACGCCAAGCAATCGCTCGATCCGGACGCGGTGCGCGTCGAATTCACCGCCATGGCGCAGCGCATCGGCGCAGCCACGGGGGCCACGCCGTCACCGGAACAGGTGGCAGAAGGTTTCATTCAGATCGCCGTGGGCAATATGGCCAACGCGATCAAGCAGATTTCGGTGCAACGCGGGCATGACGTCACCGAATACACATTGACCAGCTTTGGCGGCGCCGGCGGGCAGCACGCCTGCCTGGTGGCCGATGCGCTGGGCATGAAAACGGTATTCGTCCATTCGCTCGCCGGTGTCATGTCGGCCTACGGCATGGGCCTGGCCGACCAGAGCGCCATGCGCGAGGCGGCGGTCGAAGTGCGCCTGGCCGATACCACCCACGACGCGCTGGCCGCGCAGCTCGCGAAGCTGGGCGAGGGCGTGGTGGGCGAGCTGATCAACCAGGGCGTGGCCAATGAACGCATCCGCCTGGTGCTGCGCGTGCACCTGCGCTACGAAGGCACCGACTCGGCCATCATCGTGCTGTTTGACGGCGCCGAGAACATGAAGGCGCAGTTCGAAACGGCTTACAAGAAGCGTTTCTCGTTCCTGATGCCGACCAAGGCGCTGGTGGTTGAGGCGGTGTCGGTGGAAGCGATTGGCGCCTCCGACGCGCCGGCCGAAACCGTGGCGCAGGCCGAGCCGCGCAGCGGTGGGCTGGCCGCATTTGAGACGGTGCGCATGTTTGGCGCGGGCGCCTGGCACGACACCGGCCTGTACAAGCGCACCGGCGTTCGCATTGGCGACGTGATCCGCGGCCCGGCCATCATCGCCGAGGACAACGCCACCACCGTGGTGGAGCCGGGCTGGCAGGCGGTGGTCACGCCGCACAATCACCTGGTGCTCACGCGGGTCGAAGCCTTGCCCGAGCGGCGCGCGATCGGCACCACGGCCGACCCGGTGATGCTGGAGATTTTCAACAACCTGTTCATGTCGATCGCCGAGCAGATGGGGCTGCGCCTGCAGAACACCGCCTATTCGGTCAACATCAAGGAGCGCCTCGACTTCAGCTGCGCGCTGTTCGACGCCCAGGGCAAGCTGATCGCCAATGCGCCGCACATGCCGGTGCACCTGGGTTCCATGGGCGAGAGCATCAAGACCGTGATGATCGAGAACGCCGGCAAGATGCGCCCGGGCGACGTCTACATGCTCAACGATCCTTATCACGGCGGCACCCATCTGCCCGACGTGACCGTCATCTCGCCGGTGTTCGACGAAGCCGGCCAGGCGATCCTGTTCTACGTCGGCTCGCGCGGCCACCATGCCGACATTGGCGGCACCACGCCCGGCTCGATGCCGCCCGACTCCGTGACGATCGACCAGGAAGGGGTCTTGATCGATAACTTCAAGCTGGTCGACGGCACCGACGGCGTGCTGCGCGATACCGAAGCACGCGCCTTGCTGAACGGCGCGCGCTATCCGGCCAGGAACCCCGACCAGAACATGGCCGACCTGCGCGCCCAGGTGGCAGCCAACCAGAAGGGCGTGGACGAACTGCGCAAGATGGTTTCCCACTTCGGCCTCGACGTGGTCCAGGCCTATATGGGCCACGTGCAGGACAACGCCGAAGAAGCGGTGCGGCGCGTGATCACGGCGCTCAAGGACGGCCAGTACACGGTCCTGCTCGACAATGGCGCGCAGATCCAGGTCGCGATCCGGGTCGACCAGGCCAGCCGCAGCGCCGAGATCGACTTTACCGGCACCTCGGCCCAGTTGCCGAACAACTTCAACGCGCCCTCGGCGGTGTGCATGGCGGCGGTGCTGTACGTGTTCCGCACCCTGGTCGACGATGAGATTCCGCTCAACGCGGGCTGCCTCAAGCCCTTGCACGTGATCATTCCACCGGGCTCGATGCTCAATCCGCATTATCCGGCGTCGGTGGTGTCGGGCAATGTGGAAACCTCGACCTGCATCACCAACGCGCTGTACGGCGCGCTGGGGGTGATGGCCGCGTCCCAGGGCACGATGAACAACTTTACGTTTGGGAATGACAAATACCAGTATTACGAAACCATTTCAGGCGGATCTGGCGCCGGTAACGGCTTTGACGGCACCGACGTGGTGCAGACGAATATGACCAACTCGCGCCTGACCGACCCGGAAATCCTCGAATTCCGCTTCCCGGTCCGGCTGGAAAGCTATGAAATCCGGCCAGGCTCGGGCGGGGCGGGGCGCTGGCACGGCGGCAACGGCGGGGTGCGCAAGGTGCGCTTCCTCGAACCGATGACGGCGGCCATCCTGTCGAACAACCGCATCCACGCACCGTTCGGCATGGCCGGCGGCAACCCCGGCGCGACAGGCATCAATACGGTGGTACGGGCCGACGGCCGGGTCGAACAGTTGGCGCACATCGGCAAGACCGACATGGCCGCCGGCGACATGTTCGTCATAGAAACACCGGGCGGAGGAGGGTTCGGCAAGCTTGGCAACTAAGCCATGCGTGCTTCTTGGTTTTGTGATTTTTGCTACACTTCGGTATTGAACTACAAAACTGGGCACTACCTTGGACGACAGAGATTACAAACAGCCTGGCAAGACCGAGCCGGGGTTCGAGACCGCGCAGGGCGCCGACACGGTCGACGTGCAGCCCCTGTTCCCGGAACTCGACGACATGCCGGCGTGGCTGAAGCAGCCCGCCGCGCCTGCGCCCGAGCGCAGCAGCTGGAAGCAAACGCTGGGACTGTGGGCCGGTTCGCTGGCCGCGCTTGCGCTGGCGTTCGCCGGAACCATGTGGCTGTTTGACGAGCACAATGCCGATCGCGCCATGGACGTGGTGGCCAGAAGTGCCCAGGCGCCCGTCGCGCCGGCGCCAGTGGCGCAGCCGGCCCCGCAGCCTGCCAGAACCAGTACCTTGCCCCCGCTGGTGTTGCTCCAGCCGGCGCCGGGCGCAGCTGTCGCTGACCCTGTCACGCCGCCGCCGGTGGCCGTTGTCAAGCCGGCGCCCTTGCCGCCCAAAGCACCGGTGGCCAAATTGGCGCCGAAGGCGGTAGTGGCCAAGGTGGCCGCCAAGCCGGTTCCCGCGAAGCTGGTGCCGAAGGCAGTGCCTGTCGCGCCGCGCAAGGCGCTGGTGGCCAAAAGCGCAGTCCCCAAGGTTAGGCCGAAGTTGGTGGCCGTTGTGAGCAAGAGCGCGCCTGCGCCCAAACGCGCGCCGCCACCGGTGCTAACCAAGGCCAAGCCGAAGCTAGTGGCGGGAGCCAGGTTGCCGCCAGCGCGCGAACCGGTCAAACCGGCAACGACAGCGCCAACCCCTGTGGCACGCTGCCAGCCAGGTGGACTGGCAAGGGATTGTTAAGCGTATCAATTTCCCCCTCTAGAAAGTGAACTATGAAATTGTTGTTATCCGTGATTTCGGCCATGCTCCTCGCCGGTTGTGCTTCGATGCACAGCGCACCCATGTCGGAATTGAACGGGAACCCGCCCACCATCAGGCTCGCCAAGCTCTTATCGCCGCTGAAAATTCTTTCCGTCGATGGCAAGATACAAGGGAGCAATCCGGTTCTGCTCGCGCCGGGTATTCGCTCGGTCGTGCTGCAATCGGGCCGCGGCCCCAATCCCGACCGCCAGTACCAGATGCTGATCGCGCCCTGCACCCGCTACTACCTCGCCGCGGAACGTGAGGCGGTCACCTCGCGCACGTGGGAAATGAAGATCGTCTCGAGCGAGCAGGTAGGCGCATGCGATCCGGCTGAAGAGCGCCGGAAGGCCGGTATCTAGTCCTTCCCGGACTAGCTCGCGATCCCGTACTTGCGCTTGGCTGCGGCGTAGCTGTCGCCAAGCGGGCCGAGCGCCAGGTGGGCGGCATCGAGCTTGCGGATCGTCTCTATTTGTTCATGGCAGGTTTCGGCCAGCTGGTGGTCCCAGCCCAGTTCCCCTAGCTGGCGCAAGATGCCGTTGGCCAAGGCAATCATGACTTGCAGGTTCGCCGGCGACTTGTGCAACGCTTCCAGCAGGGTCTGCACCGCGCCCTTGAAGTCGCCCATATTGGTTTTTTCGGTCGCCACGGTCAGCAGGTTCTGCGATTGCAGCTTGAGCTGGGCGTTCATGCCTTCGGCCAGGTCCTGGCGGCCCGCCTTGACGAACACGCCCATCGCCTGCTGCATCGAGACCCCGCTGTTGACATCGTTCATCACCGACAGCATGACTTCGGACGCTTCCTTGTCCAGCTTGTTCGTCAGGCAGCTTTTTGCCAGGCCGATTTTCAGTCCGCTCGACAGGCCAGCCGCCGTGCGCACCGCGCCCACGGCGTTGTGCAGCTCGGTGACCGTCGCCGCCAGATCGCCAGCCGACTCATGCAGCATCGCCACCGAAATGGCCCGGCAGATGTCGGTATTGGCGTTTCCGCGCAAGGACTTTTCCATGTCGCGGATGATGGCGCCGGCCTGGGTCGAGTCGCCTTTCTTGATCAGCGTCTTGACCAGATTGACGTGGTCTTCGGGCTCGCGGAACTCCGAATACTTGGCCTTGGCGACGACCTGCTTGAACGATTTTTCAGCCGCGGCCACGTCGCCAGCCTCGAGCGCCACTTCGCCAAGCTTGCGCAGGCGCCGGATCACATGCGGGGAAATCGTCACCGCATCTTCGAGGATTTTTTGCGCGCCGGCCGTGTCGCCCCCGGTTTCGCGGCAGCGCGCCAGCAGGTCGTAGGCGGCCATCAGCTTCGGATTGTCGACGATCAGGATGCTGAGCACCTTTTCGGCTTCCTCGATCTTTCCGAGCGCGAACAAGGTACGGCCCAGTCCGAGCTGGGCCCAGCCAACGGCCTTGGTCGACAGCACTTCGGTGTACAGCTGTTCGGCCTCGGCCAGTTCGCCCAGGCTGACGTGGAGTTCGGCGCGCAGGCGCACGAAGTCGCTGGCATACCGGGGATGGGCGCTCTGAGCGACGGAGCACGCCTTGACGGCGTCGCGCAGGTTGCCCTGGCCGATCAGCTGGTAGACGGGCAGGAAGGCGTTGCGCCGCTCGATGGCGCGGCCAATACGCTGGCTCAGCACATCGACCGTAAACGGCTTGAGGATATAGTCGGTCGGGGTCAGTTCGGCGGCGCTGACCACCTTGCTGTAGACGCCTTCCGAGGTCAGCATGATGAAAATGGTCAGCAGACCGATCAGCTTGTGGTGGCGCAAGTCTTCCAGCAACTGCTGCCCGTCCTGGCCGTCGGTGCCGCCGCCCAGGTCGTATTCGCACAGGATGATGTCGTACGAGCGCTTGGCCAGTTGCCGGATCGCGGTGCCGGAGTTGACCGCGAACTCCACCTTGGTGATGTTGGCCTGGACCAGCATGTTCTGCAGGCTGCCGCGCATGCCGGGGTTGGGGTCAATCACCAGGACGGACAGGTTTCCATAGTCTTGCATTGAATTTCGCTCCTGTTTCCCCGCTGCCGGGTCCGTACACAGTTAACGGCTGACGCCCCAAAGTCTTGAAACCGTACGATACGCTATTGTCTGTGCCATGGGCAACCGATCCTTCGCGGTCCATGCTGCAACGCGGTATAATGTCGGCCTAAAGGTTTTCACTTTAACCCGCAGCCACGCTGCATCAACCACCTTCCAATCATGTTGATACTGCCGGGTTCCAATGCCCTGTCCGCCTTCCGTAGCCACCGTCTCCTGAGCCAGCTGCACGCCGTTGCGCCAGCCATTGTCGGGATCCAGGCGCGCTTTTATCACTTCATCGATACCAGCGCGGCGCTATCAAGCGCCGACACGGCCCGCCTGGTCGCGATGCTGACCTATGGCGAACCGGCCGAGGCCGAGCCGCATGGCGGCGCCACCGAAGCGTTTTTCGTCATTCCCCGGCTGGGCACGATCTCGCCGTGGGCCTCGAAGGCGACCGACATTGCGCACAACTGCGGCATGGCGCAGGTGCACCGCATCGAACGCGGCGTGGCCTACACGGTGGTGCTCAAAGGCGGCATTCTGGGCACCGGCCTGGGCGCGACCAAACACCTCGACGATGCACAGACGGCGGCCGTGGCGGCCCTGCTGCACGACCGCATGACGGAAACCGTGCTGCGCAGCGCCGACGACGCGATCCACCTGTTCCGCGCACTCGAGGCCAAGCCTTTCGAATCGATCGACGTGCTTGGCGCTGGCAAGCACGCGCTGGAAAAAGCCAATACCGACCTTGGCCTGGCCATGTCGGACGACGAAATCGACTACCTGCTGGACGCCTTCACCCGCGCCGCACGTAACCCGACCGACGTCGAGCTGATGATGTTCGCGCAGGCCAACAGCGAGCATTGCCGCCACAAGATTTTCAACGCCGACTGGATCGTCGACGGCGTGGCGCAGGAAAAGTCCCTGTTCCAGATGATCAAGAACACCCACCAATTGCAGCCGAAGGGCACCATTGTCGCCTACAGCGACAATTCGTCGATCATGGAAGGGGCTACCGTCACGCGCTTCTATCCGCGTGGCGAGAACCATGAATACGCGGCCTCGCTGGAATTGACCCATACCCTGATGAAGGTGGAGACCCACAACCACCCGACCGCGATTTCCCCGTTTCCAGGCGCCTCAACGGGCGCTGGCGGCGAGATCCGCGACGAGGGCGCCACCGGGCGCGGCGCCAAGCCGAAGGCCGGCCTGGCCGGTTTCACCGTCTCCAACCTGATGATCCCTGGCGCGGTACAGCCATGGGAAAACGCCGTCAGCGTCACCTGTCCGTTCGGCGAGCGCGCCACCGCGGCCGCTTACGGCAAGCCGGACCGCATCGCCTCGCCCCTGCAGATCATGATCGAAGGTCCGCTCGGCGGCGCCGCGTTCAGCAATGAATTCGGGCGTCCCGTCCTGGGCGGCTACTTCCGCACCTACGAACAAAACATCGGGCGCCTGTGCGCCGGCGCCGACGACGCCGTGTTCGGCTACCACAAGCCGATCATGATCGCCGGCGGCATCGGCAGCATCTCGGGCCAGCACACCCACAAGAACGACATCCCGGTCGGCAGCCTGCTGGTCCAGCTGGGCGGTCCGGGCATGCGCATTGGCATGGGCGGTAGCGCGGCCTCGTCGATGGCAACCGGCACCAACACGGCCGACCTGGACTTCGATTCGGTCCAGCGCGGCAATCCTGAAATGGAACGGCGCGCGCAGGAAGTCATCAACCGCTGCTGGCAGATGGGCGCCGACAATCCGATCATCTCGATCCACGACGTGGGCGCGGGCGGGCTGTCGAACGCTTTCCCGGAAATCAGCAACGACGCCAAGCGCGGCGCGATTTTCGACCTGCGCAAGATCCCGCTCGAAGAGAGCGGCATGGCGCCCAAGGAAATCTGGAGCAACGAGTCGCAGGAACGCTACGTGCTGGCCATCGCGCCAGAAAGCCTGCCCCTGTTTACCGCCATGTGCGAGCGCGAACGCTGCCTGTTCGCCGCCGTCGGCGTGGCCACCGAAGAGCGCCAGCTCAAGCTGATCGACACGGAGCAGGGCAACTGCCCGGTCGACATGCCGATGGACGTCCTGCTCGGTAAACCGCCAAAAATGCAGCGCGACGCCCACCACGTGCACAACGACTTCCCGGCCATCGACCTGACCGGCCTGGACCTGGCCGACGTCGCCAAACGTGTGCTGCTGCTGCCTACCGTTGCCGACAAGTCCTTCCTGATCACCATTGGCGACCGCACTGTCGGCGGCACCACGGTGCGCGACCAGATGGTCGGCCCGTGGCAGGTGCCGGTGGCCGATTGCGCCGTCACTGCGATGAGCTTCGAAGGTTATCTGGGCGAAGCGATGGCGATGGGCGAGCGCACCCCGCTGGCCGTGATCAATGCCGCCGCGTCGGGCCGCATGGCCGTGGGCGAGGCGATCACGAACATTGCCGCCGCCGCGATCAATGACATCTCCGACATCAAGCTGTCGGCCAACTGGATGGCCGCCTGCGGCCAGCCGGGCCAGGACGCGGCGCTGTACGACACCGTCAAGGCGATCGGCATGGAACTGTGCCCGGCGCTGGGCATCAGCATCCCGGTCGGCAAGGATTCGCTGTCGATGCGCACCACGTGGAAAGAGGAAGACCACGCGAAAGCGGTGATGTCCCCAGTCTCGCTGATCGTCTCGGCGTTCGCGCCGGTGGCCGATATCCGCCGCTCGCTGACCCCGCAAATCCGGATGGACGCGGGCGAGACCGCGCTGATCCTGATCGACCTGGGCCGCGGCAAGAACCGCCTGGGCGCCTCGGCACTGTCGCTGGTGACCCAGCAACTGGGCAACGAGACTCCTGACGTGGACAGCGCGGACGACCTGAAAGGCTTCTTCGGCGCCATCCAGAAACTCAATAGCGACGGCAAGCTGCTGGCCTACCACGACCGCTCCGATGGCGGCCTGTTCGCCACGCTGTGCGAAATGGCCTTCGCCGGCCGTTCCGGCCTGACCGTCAACCTCGACATCCTCACGCTCGAAGGCGAGCACGCCGCCGACTGGGGCGACGCAAAAAACTGGACCGGCCAGGTGGCCGAGCGCCGCAACGAACTGACCCTGCGCGCGCTGTTCAGCGAGGAACTCGGTGCGGTCATCCAGGTGCTGGCCGCCGACAAGACCGACGTGATGAACGTGCTGCGCGAGTTCAACCTGGGCGCGTGCAGCCATATCATCGGCAAGCCGAACGAGCGCGGCGCGATCGAATTCACGCGCGACGCCAAAGTGATCTACAACGAGCAGCGCAGCGACTTGCACCGTCTGTGGAGCGAGACCAGCTGGCGCATCGCGCGCCTGCGCGACAATCCAGCGTGCGCCGACGCCGAATACGACCGCCTGCTCGACCTGGCCGATCCTGGCATCACGCCGGTGCTGAGCTTCGATCCGAGCGAGAACATCGCCGCGCCGTTCATGGCCACAGGCGTGCGTCCGCGCGTGGCGATCCTGCGCGAGCAGGGCGTCAACTCGCATATCGAAACGGCCTGGGTCATGCACCAGGCGGGCTTTACCGCCGTCGACGTGCACATGAGCGACCTGATTGCCGGTCGCGCCAAACTGGACGACTTCCAGGGCATCATCGCCGTGGGCGGCTTTTCGTACGGCGACGTACTGGGCGCCGGCGAAGGCTGGGCCAAGACCATCCTGTTCAACGACAAGCTGGTCGAGCAGTTCGCCCGCTTCTTCGCGCGCGGCGACAGCTTCGGTATGGGTGTGTGCAACGGTTGCCAGATGATGAGCAACCTGAAATCGATCATTCCCGGCGCCCAGGCATGGCCCAAGTTCACGCGCAACAAGTCGGAACAGTTCGAGGCGCGCTTTGCCATGGTTGAAGTGCTCGACTCGCCGTCGATCTTCCTCCAGGGCATGGCTGGCACCCGGACCGCCATTGCGATCGCCCACGGCGAAGGCTACGCGGACTTCTCCCAGACCGGCGACATCGAAGCGGCCATCAAGTCGCTGCGCTATGTCGACAACCAGGGCGCTGCGACCGAAGCGTATCCGTTCAACCCGAATGGTTCGCCGCAGGGCCTGACCGCGGTTACAACCACGGACGGCCGTTTCACGGTGATGATGCCGCACGCCGAGCGCGTCTTCCGCTCGGTGCAGCAGTCGTGGCATCCGCAATCGTGGGGCGAGGATGCGCCATGGATGCGCATGTTCCGCAACGCCCGCAAGTACGTCGGCTAGTCAACCTCGCCCCCGCCTTCGCAAGGGCGATGTACTGGTAACGAAAAAAGCCGCCAGGTCTGACCCTGGCGGCTTTTTTGTACAGCGGATCCGAATTATTTGATCGTCGCTTTTTTCATCAGGTCATCGCGGAAGGCGGCCAGCTTCTTCTGCTGTACGCTTTCAACGGCTTGCTGCTTGACCGTTTCAAAGGTCTCGATCTTGGCAGGGCGGGTTTCTTCCAGCTTGATCACGTGGAAGCCGTGCTGGGTCTTGACCGGCACGTCGGTGACCGCGCCTTTTTGCAAGGCCGCCATGGCCTTGGTAAATTCAGGCACGTAGTCGTTGACGCTAACCCAGCCTGGCAGCTCGCCGCCGTTTGGCGCGGTGGCGTCCTTGCCCGATGCTTTGGCCAGGTCTTCAAACTTGCTGCCGGCCTTGAGCTTGGCGATCAGGGCCTTCGCTTCATCTTCGGTCGCGACGAGGATGTGGCGGACGCGGTATTCCTTCTCGCCGCGCTGCGCCTTGTAGGCATCGTATTCGGCCTTGACTTCCGCATCCTTCGGCGGGTTCTTGCGAACGTAATCAGCCAGCATCGCGTTGATGATGATGCTCTGGCGTGCGTTATCGAGCGCGGCCTTGACTTCCGGACGGGTGCCGTAGCCTTGCTTGTCGGCTTCCTGGATCAGCACTTCACGGCCGATCAGGTCGTTGCGGATGGCGGTGCGCAGGCGCGGGGAGTCTTGTTCTTTGCCCTGGGCCACGACTTGCTTGACGACGGCTTCGATTTTGGACACAGGGATGACTTTGCCGTTGACGGTGGCGGCAACGTCTGCTTTGGCGGCGGCAGCAGCAGGTGCCTTGGCCGGTGCTTGTGCGAACGCTGGCGCGGCGGCCAGGGCAATCAGGGCTAACATGAGGCGGGCAGGTTTCAACATCATTATTCAGTTCCTATAAAAATGAGGGGCCCGCACATTGGTGCAGCGCGGGCCCAAATAATCGAAATTACTTAACAGTAGCCTTCTTGACCAGCATGTCCTGGTATGCCAGCACCTTGTTCTTGAGCAAGCCTTGCACGATGCGGGGCTTGGCTTCTTCGAATGGAATCAGCTGGGCCGGACGGGAATCGTCGAGCTTGAGAACGTGAAAGCCGTTTTCGGTCTGCACCGGGGTGGCGGAAACGCCGCCTTTTTGCAGGGCTACAAAGCCGTCGCTAAATGGCTTCGGGAAGTCCGCAGGCGACGCCCAGTAGTCAAGCAGGCCGCCGGTATTGGCCGTGCCTTCATCTTTGGAGGCCTTGGCCAGCTCGTCAAACTTGGCGCCGCCTTTCAGCTTGGCAATTGCAGCCTTCGCTTCGGCATCCGTTGCAAACAGTATATGACGAACACGGTATTCCTTGTCGCCAGCTTGCGATTTGTAACGGTCGTACTCGGCCTTGATTTCAGCCTCGGTCACCGGGTTCTTGGCGGCGTACTCCTGCATCATCGCTTGCACGACCAGGGTTTCGCGTGCCGCGCCGAGCTGTTCCTTGACCGTCGGGTCCTTGTCGAAACCTTGCTTCAAAGCGGCCTGCATCATCACTTCACGGACGATCAGGTCGTCCTTGATCGAATCGCGCAGCTCTTTCGAGTCAGGGCGCTGGCCCTTGGCCACGACCTGGCTGACGATCGCGTCGACGCGCGCCGTTGGAATGGCCTTGCCATTAACGTGGGCAACGTTTTGCGCGAAGGCGGGCAGGGCGGCTACGGCGATCAGTGCTAACAGCAAGCGGGCTGGCTTTAAGGTCATTATTAATTCCTGAATGGGGAAAGTTACTAGGACAGTATTAAATTGTTTTACTTGCGTTTCCATTGTCCGATAGATTTCTTAAGATCAACTGAATCAGCGCTGCGCTCACTGCTCGGAAGGCGCCACGGCAGTGATGGCAAGCGCATGAATTTCAGTGTGCATCATATCGTGCACGGAATCATACACGAGTCGATGTCGCATGACGAGTCTGAGCCCTTCGAAACACTCGGACACGATCCGCAGGCGGTAATGCCCGCCACCGGAGGCCGCGCCCGCATGGCCGGCATGCAGGGCCGATTCATCGGTCAGTTCGAGCACCGACGGCTGCAGCGCTTCGTTCAGCAGGGCGCGGATGCGTTCCGGGCGGCTTTGCGCGCTCATGCTTGCTCTTCCTCGATGTACTTCGCCAGCAACATGGTCTGCACGATGATAAAGACGAACATGATGCCGGTGATGCCAAACAGCTTGAAATTGACCCAGGCGCTATCGTTATCCTTGAAAATGACGAACGCGGCCAGCAGGTTGATGAAGCCGAGCACCGTGAAGAAAACGATCCACGCCAGGCCGACCTTGTGCCATACCTGGTCGGGCAGCTTGATTTGCTCTTCCATGGTCTGGCGCATCAGGTTCTTCTTGAACCACAGCTGGGAAACCCCCAGGCCGATCGCAAACACCCAGTACAGGATGGTCGGTTTCCATAAAATGAAGTTCGGATTATGGAAGTAGATCGTTGCCCCGCCGAATACCGTGATGATGGCGAAGGAAATCCACAGCATGCCGTCGACCTTGCGTCCGCGCAGCTTGACGTAGGCTACCTGCAGCATCGTCGCCAGGATGGCCACGGCGGTCGCCAGCATGATGGGCGCCTGGTCGGGCTTGATGGTGCCGCCGGCGATGAACACGCCCATGTAGTTGGTGACGAAGGCGAACGCCGCCTCTTCGTAGAGCTTGGCAAGCCTGAATACCCCGAAAAACAGCGCGATGGGGAATAAGTCGAACAGAAATTTCATAGTGTCAGGGTCAGGTTGGGTCGAACCGCAGCGAGGCGGAATTGATGCAATAGCGCAGGCCGGTAGGCGGCGGACCGTCGGGGAAGACATGGCCCAGGTGGGCGTCGCAGACCGCGCAAATGATCTCGGTGCGCAGCATACCATGGGCGCGGTCGACTTTTTCGATCACATTGGCTGGATCGAGCGCTTTAAAGTAGCTGGGCCAGCCGCAGCCGGAATCGAATTTGGCGTCGGAGGCGAACAGCGGGGTATCGCAGCACACGCAGGTGTAGATGCCATGCTCGTGGTGGTCCCAGAATTTGCCGGTGAAGGCGCGTTCGGTGGCGGCGTGGCGCGTGACCTGGTACTCCATCGGATCGAGCATGGAGCGCCATTCGGCATCGGTCTTGCTGACTTTATCGTTCATCGCAGGGCTCTGTATAAAAGGGGTCAGGAGGAGCAGCTTACTTCAAGATGGCTGGCCCAGTCCGGCGGCAGCGCGGCGTAGGCTTCGTTGTCAGGCTGTTCGTCGAAAGGCTGCTCAAGTACGGCGAGCAGCCTGGCAATCTCGGAAAAGTCCTTGTCTTGCGCCTTTTCAATGGCCACCTGGGCCAGGTAATTGCGCAAAATGTACTTGGGATTGACCAGGTCCATCGCTTGCCGGCGCTCGCTGTCGGTGCGAAGCTCGCGGCGCAGGCGCGCGCGGTAGCTTGCGCTCCAGGCGTCGAAGGCGCCGCGGTCGAGGAACAGGTCGCGCACCGGGGCGTCGAGCTCGGGCTGGTCGCGCTGCAGCATGCCCAGCTTGCGGAAAAACTGGGTGAAGTCGACGTGGTTGTTGTGCATCAGGGCAAACATGGCCTCGAATAGCAGGCGGTCATCGTCCTCGAACAGCGCCAGCCCCAGCTTGGCGTGGAGCAATTCGTCGATCTTGCGCGAAAACTCGGCCTCGTAGACGCCCAGCGCTTCTTGCGCGTCCTCGACTTCACCAATCAGTGGCAGCAGCGCCTGGCCCAGCGCAAAGCAGTTCCAGTGGCCGATCTGGGGCTGGTTCGCATACGAATAGCGGCCTTGCTGGTCGGTATGGTTGCAGATGTGCTGAGAGTCGAACGCTTCCATGAAGCCGAAGGGACCGTAGTCGAGCGTCAGGCCAAGGATGGACATATTGTCGGTGTTCATCACGCCATGCATGAAGCCGACCGCCTGCCAGTGCGCGATCATGCGCGCCGTGCGCCGCGTTACTTCGCCCAGCAGCGCCTTGTAGGGGTTCGCTTCGCCAGCCAGTTCGGGGTAAAAGGCTTTGATCACGTAGTCGGCCAGGATGCGCAATTCTTCCGGCTTGTCGCGGTAGAACCAGTGCTCGAAGGAGCCGAAACGCACGAAACTGGGGGCCATGCGGGTGGCCACGGCCGACGTTTCTACCGATTCGCGCAGCACGCCCTGGTCGGAGCCGGTAATCATCAGCGCGCGCGTGGTGGGGATGTTCAAGGCGGCCATTGCTTCAGAACACAGGAATTCGCGGATCGAGGAACGCAAAACAGCGCGCCCGTCGCCCATGCGCGAATACGGCGTCAGGCCGGCGCCCTTCAGTTGCAGTTCCATCGGGCCGTTTGGGGTGTCCAGCTCGCCCAGCAGGATGGCACGGCCGTCGCCGAGCTGGCCGGCCCACACGCCGAACTGGTGGCCGGAATACACGGCCGACAGCGGCTTGGCGCGCGGCGGCACGCTATTGCCGGTAAACAGGGCCACGAAATCGTCGTGCGCCAGCGCGGCGGCGTCCAGACCCACGAGGGACGCGGCCTTCGCGCTCGCGGCCACGAAGTAGGGCGCGGGCAAGGGCGTGGGCATCAGGCGGGTGTAGAACGCTGGCGGCAGTTCGGCGAATGCATTGTTGAGAGGCAGGTCGGCGGGCGTAATGGCAGTTCCAGTCGCGGTGGCAAATAAGATGTCAGAATTTTACCGTAAGGTGGCCGTTCCGGTGCCGCGCACAATTGTGCGCCGCTCTGCCTGCATGGGTAAAATCGTGTCAATCCAGCATCATTGTGCAACGCACCATCGAAATCCATTGACGAGAATAGCACGGTCGTACGAAACTCAGTCTTCCTATTGCAGCGAGTACCAGGAGTGTCGATGACGTCTTATAAGAAGAGTCCGTTGATGGGGCAGATGATGAGCGAGCCTCTGCTCATTTCCAGCATTCTCGACTACGCAGCAAGGCATTATCCCAATTCCGACATCGTTTCACGCCGGGTCGAAGGTGACCTGCACCGCTACACCTACCGCGCTTGCCAGGTGCGCGCCAAAAAAATGGCGAATGCGCTGACCGGGCTCGGTGTGCAAATGGGCGACCGGGTCGCCACGCTGGCCTGGAACGGCTACCGCCACATGGAGCTGTACTACGCCGTATCCGGCTCGGGCGCCGTGCTGCACACCATCAATCCACGCCTGCATCCCGAACAAATCGCCTACATCGCCAACCACGCCGAAGACCAGTACTTGTTCTTCGACCTGACCTTCCTGCCGCTGATCGAAGCGGTGGCCGCGCACTGCAAGACGGTCAAGGCCTTCGTCCTGATGGCCGACCGCGAGCGCATGCCGCAAGAGACAAAAATCGCCAATCTGCTGTGCTACGAAGACCTGGTGGCCGCCAGTTCCGACGACTACGCGTGGCCGCTGTTTGACGAAAACTCGGCGGCGTCGCTGTGCTACACCTCGGGCACGACCGGCAATCCGAAAGGCGCGCTGTATTCGCACCGCTCCACCGTGCTGCATGCCTATGGCTCGGCCATGCCGAACGCGCTGAACGTGTCGGCCGCCGATACCGTGCTGCCGGTGGTGCCGATGTTCCACGTGAACGCCTGGGGCTTGCCGTATTCGGTGCTGTTGTCGGGCGCGAAGATGGTGTATCCGGGCGCCGCGCTGGACGGCAAGTCGCTGTACGACTTGTTCGAATCCGAAGGCGTGACCTTCTCGGCCGGCGTGCCGACCGTCTGGCTCGGACTGATCAACCACGTGCTGCAGAACAACCTGAAGTTTTCCACTTTCCGGCGCACCGTGATCGGCGGCTCGGCCTGTCCGCCATCGATGATGGACACGCTGATCGACAAGCTTGACGTGCAGGTGATCCACGCCTGGGGAATGACCGAAATGTCCCCGCTGGGCACCACTGGCGGCCTGCAGGTCAAGCACCTGGCGCTGCCCAAGGATGAACAGCGCAAGATCCTGCAAAAGCAGGGCCACGCCGTGTATGGCGTCGACATGAAGATCGTCGACGACGCTGGCGTCGAACTGGCGTGGGATGGCACTACCTACGGCCACCTGCTGGTCAAGGGGCCGTGGATCATTACCAACTACTTCAAGAACGAGGGCGGCGATGTGCTGCAGGATGGCTGGTTCCCGACCGGCGACGTGGCCACCATCGACGCCGACGGCTACATGCAGATTACCGACCGCAGCAAGGACGTGATCAAGTCCGGCGGCGAATGGATCGGCACCATCGACCTGGAAAACATCGCCATGGCGCACCCGGCGGTGCAGCAGGCGGCCTGCATCGGCATCGCGCACCCGAAATGGGATGAGCGACCGCTGCTGCTGGTGATCAAGCGCCCGGGCCAGGACGTCACGCGCGAGGAGCTGCTGCAGTTCTTCGAAGGGAAGATCGCCAAATTCTGGATGCCCGACGACGTGGCCTTCATCGACACGCTGCCGATGGGCGCGACCGGCAAGATACAGAAAAACAAGCTGCGCGACCAGTTCAAGGAGTACAAGCTGCCGACAGCGTGAAGATTTTGATGTTGTTCGATGGGCAGCGCGTTGCTGCAAATGGGCCGAGACCCGCATAAAAACCAAAGGATGGAGACACATGATCAAGACTATTCGCCCGCTGACCCTGGCCGTTTCACTTGCATTGCTGAGCGCTGCCGCGCAAGCTGAAACCGTGAAGATCGCCTTCATCGACCCGCTGTCAGGGCCGTTTGCGCCGGTAGGCCAAAACCAGCTCAAGAGTTTTCAGACCATCGCCGAGTTGGCCAACCAGCAAAAGTGGGCGGGCGAACATTCGATCCAGGTCGTCGGTTTCGATAACAAGGGCAGCCCGCAGGAGTCGCTGACCCAGTTGAAAGCCGTGATCGACCAGGGCTACCGCTACGTCACGCAGGGTAACGGTTCGGGTGTCGGCCTGGCGCTGCTGGACGCGATCAACAAGCACAACGAGCGCAATCCGGGCAAGGAAGTGGTCTACCTGAACTACGCCGCCATCGATCCCGACATGACGAACGCCAAGTGCAGCTTCTGGCACTTCCGTTTCGACGCCAACTCGGACATGAAGATGGAAGCTTTGACCACCTACATGGCGGCCAACAAGGACATCAAGAGCGTCTACATCATCGGCCAGAACTACGCCTTCGGCCAGGCCGTCAGCCGCGCCGCCAAGGAATACCTGAAGCGCAAGCGCCCGGACATCAAGATCGCCGGCGACGACCTGCATCCGATCGCGCAGGTGAAGGACTTCTCGCCGTACATCGCCAAGATCAAGGCGTCCGGCGCCGATACGGTCATCACCGGGAACTGGGGCGCCGACCTGGCGCTCTTGATCCGCGCCGCCAAGGACGCCGACCTGAAGGCCAACTTCTACACCTACTACGCGGTCACCACCGGCGTGCCGACCGCGATGGGCGCGGCCGGCGCCGACCACGTCAAGATCGTCGGCAACTGGCTGATCAACGGCGACGTCGCCACCGGCAAGGATATCGTCGAAGGCTACAAGAAGAAGTACAACGACGACTTCTACACCGCGCAAACGCACAGCAGCATCGGCATGCTGTCGCAGGCGATCAAGCAGAGCAAGTCGACCGATCCCAAGAAGGTGGCGTTCGCGATGGAAGGGGCCAAGTTCCAAAGCTTGAACGGCGGCGTCATGATGAACAAGGTCGACCACCAGCTGCAGCAGCCGCTGTACATCGGCACCTGGAGCAAAGTGGACGGCAAGACCGTCAAGTATGACCAGGAAAACACGGGCTATGGCTGGAAGATGGACAAGAAGATCGATGCGTATTATGCGACGCAGCCGACGTCGTGCCAGATGAAACGGCCGACGATGTAAGTTGTCATGACCGTGGGGCGGGAATTCCGCCCCACGTTTCCAAACGCTCTACGTCTGCGATCCTCCCATGGAATTCACGCTGTTCACCCTGCTGAACGGCGTCAGCTACGGACTGCTGCTGTTCATGCTGTCGTCCGGCCTGACGCTCATTTTCAGCATGATGGGTGTGCTTAACTTTGCGCACGCCAGTTTCTACATGCTTGGGGCCTATATGGCCTACACCATCAGCTCCGTGGTCGGTTTCTGGCCCGCGCTGCTGCTCGCTCCCCTGGCGGTCGGCCTGATCGGCGCCCTGGTTGAACGCTACGGCCTGCGTCCGCTCCACAAATACGGCCACATTCCGGAACTGCTGTTTACCTTCGGCCTGTCTTACCTGATCGTCGAACTGGTCCAGCTGATCTGGGGTCGTGCCGCCGTCAAGTATCCGATCCCGCCATCGCTCGACGGCCCGCTGTTCACGCTGTTCTCCACCAGCTTCCCGATGTACCGCGGCTTCATGATGCTGGTTGCACTGTCGATGCTGGCCGGGATTTATCTGCTGCTTACCCGCACCCGCATCGGCCTGGTGATTCAGGCTGCGCTGACCCATCCGAACGCGGTGGAAGCGCTCGGCCACAATGTGCCGCGCATCTTCATGTGGGTGTTTGGCGGCGGTTGCGCGCTGGCCGGGCTGGCCGGCGTCATCGGCGGCAATGCCTTCGTTACCGAGCCTGGCATGGCGGCGACCGTGGGCAGCATCATCTTCGTGGTGGTCGTGGTGGGCGGCATGGGCTCGCTGGCGGGCGCGTTTTTCGCCTCGCTCCTGATCGGCGTGCTGCAGACCTTTGCGGTGGCGCTCGACTACTCGCTGATGTCGGTCTTTAACGGCATGGGCGCCAACATCACCGAGGCCACGCCCGGCTACGAGCTGCTCAAACTGAGCATCTCGCAAAGCGCGGCGATCCTGCCCTACCTGCTGCTGGTGCTGATCCTGATTTTCCGGCCGAAAGGCTTGATGGGGACGCGCGAATGAGGCTCTCCTACACCCCCATCAATTTCGCACGCCTCCTTGTGTGGGGCGGCTTTGCGCTGGTCCTGCTGGTGGCACCGCTGGTGTTTTCCAAAGGCGCGGCCCTGTCGATCCTGTCGCAGATCGGCACCGTCATGATCTTCGCGCTGTCGTACAACATGCTGCTGGGGCAGGGCGGCATGCTCTCCTTCGGCCACGCGGTGTACTCGGGCCTGGGTGCGTTCTTCGCCGTCCACGCCATGAACAGCAGCGGCATCGGCGCGTCGATTCCCACGACCCTGATTCCCCTGGTGGGTGGCGTGTTCGGCATGCTGTTCGGCGTGCTGTTCGGCTATGTGACTACAAAAAAATCGGGCAACACCTTTGCCATGATTACCCTGGGCCTGGTGGAACTGGTCTTTGCCAGCTCCCTGATGTTCCCCGGCTTTTTCGGCGGCGAGGGCGGGATCACCACCAACCGGGTGCGCGGCGAAGCACTGTTTGGCATCACCTATGGCCCGCAGATCCAGGTCTACTACCTGATCGCGGCCTGGCTGTTCGCCAGCACGATTGCCATGTTCGCCTTTACCCAGACTCCGCTGGGCCGCATTGTCAACGCCGTGCGCGACAACCCGGAACGGGTCGAATTCATCGGCTACGACACGCAGTGGGTGCGCTACCTGACGTTGATCCTGTCGGCCTTTTTCGCCGGGATTTCCGGCGCGCTGGGCGCGATCAATTTCGAGATCGTGAGCGCGGAAAACGTCAGCGCAATTCGCTCGGGCGCGGTGCTGCTGTTCGTATTCATCGGCGGGATCGGCTTTTTCTTCGGGCCGCTGCTGGGCGCGGTGATCGGCGTGTTCTTCTCGGTCATGCTGTCCGATTACACGCCGGCCTGGCAGCTTTACCTGGGACTGTTCTTCATCCTGCTGGTGCGCTATGCGCCGGCCGGGCTGGCCAGCCTGATCCTGATGCTGCTGCGGGTGGCCAGCTTCGGCCAGTTCGGCCGCATCTGGAAGCCGCTGCTGGCGGTGTGCGTGGTGTCGCTGCTGGGTCTGACGGGGCTCGTGATGGCGATCGAAATGCTGTACCACCTGACCCTGGAAGGCGCCAACGGCAGCGTCATGACCCTGTTCGGCCAGCAGGTCGACACCAAGGCGGCGCTGCCCTGGGTGATCGTCGGCGTTCTGGTGGTGGCAGGCCTGGTCGGCTACCGCAAACTGCAGCCTGGCTATTACAGCACCTGGAGCGACGTGAATGCCGATATCGCGGCCAAACAGCGCGGGAGCATGGCATGAACGCACTTGAACTGAAGGATGTACGAAAAAGTTTCGGCCAGTCCGAGATCATCCGCGGCGCCAACCTCACGGTGGGCAAGGGGGAGCGGGTGGCCGTGATTGGCCCGAACGGAGCCGGCAAGTCGACCCTGTTCAACCTGGTGTCTGGCCGCTTTGGCATCAGCGGCGGCGACATTTGCCTGAACGGGAATAGCATCACCGGCAAGCGACCGTTCGAGATCAACCGTCTCGGCCTGGCCCGCAGCTTCCAGATCAGTAACCTGTTCGTGAACCTGTCGGTCTACGAAAACCTGCGCTGCGCGGTGCTGTGGTCGATGGGTTACAAGTACTCGTTCTGGCAACGCCTGAACGGCCTGCGCGACGCCCACGAACGCGCCGAACAGGTGCTCGAGGAGATCGGCCTGCAGCGCCAGCGCAAGATACTGGCCGGTGTGCTGACCTACGCCGAGCAGCGCGCGCTGGAAATCGGCATCACGATTGCCGGCGGGGCCGATGTGATCCTGCTCGACGAGCCGACCGCCGGCATGAGCCGGTCCGAGTCCGACGCGGCGGTGGAGTTGATCCGCAAGGTCACGGTCGGCAAATCGCTGGTGATGGTCGAGCACGACATGAGCGTGGTGTTCGGCCTGGCCGACAAGATCGCGGTGCTGGTGTATGGCGAAGTGATTGCCTGCGACACGCCCGCCAACATACGCTCGAATGCGGCCGTCCAGGCGGCCTATCTCGGGCATGATGCCAGCGAGGAGCACGCATGAGCAATATCCTCGAAGTACGGGACCTGCACGCCTACTACGGCAAGGGCCACATTTTGCATGGCGTCGATATCAATATCGGCAAGGGTGAAATTGTCAGCCTTTTGGGCCGCAACGGCGTGGGGCGCTCAACCCTGGTCAAGGCGGTCATGGGGCAGGTCAACGCCACCGGGTCGGTCAAGTTCCAGGGCGAAGAGATGCTGGGCCTGAAGGCCTTCCAGATCGCGCACAAGGGCCTGGCCTACGTGCCGGAGAACCGGGATATTTTTCCTACCCTGACCGTGGAGCAGAACCTGGTCCTTGGGCAGAAAAAGACCAAGGTGGCGGGGCGCTGGTCGCTGTCCGACATGTACCGCATGTTCCCGCGCCTGGAAGAGCGGCGCGCGGTGGCTGCCGGTTTCCTGTCCGGCGGCGAGCAGCAGATGCTGACGCTGTGCCGCAGCCTGATGGGCGACCCGGACCTGATCATGATCGACGAACCCACGGAAGGGCTGGCGCCGAAAATCGTGGCGCTGGTGGCCGAATACCTGCTGGCGCTGAAGGAAAAGGGGATTTCAGTGCTGCTGGTGGAGCAGAAGCTGGCGATTGCCCTGGAGATTTCGCAGCGCGTGTATGTGATGGGGCATGGCGCGATCGTGTTCGAAGGGACGCCGGCGGAATTGAAGGCCAACGCCATGGTGCGCAAGGAGTGGCTGGAAGTCTAACCAGAGTAAATAATACGACCGTACTATTTTGATGTATAGTTGATGGATTGCTTCAACTAATAAAGGAAGAGACATGAGCGCCGATTACCAGGTCAATGGCAGTGTTGCCGTCATCACCCTCAACAACCCTCCGGTTAATGGCTTAGGCCTCGCGACCCGTACCGCAGCCGTCGACGGCATTCGCAAGGCGCTAGCCGACGACGCGGTCAAGGCGATCGTGATCACCGGCGCCGGCAAGGCCTTCTCGGGCGGCGCCGACATCAAGGAATTCAATTCCCCGAAAGCGCTCACCGAGCCAACGCTGCACACCCTGATCAACGCGGCCGAAAGTTCGACCAAGCCGGTCATCGCTGCCATCCACACGGTGTGCATGGGTGGCGGGCTGGAACTGGCGCTGGGCTGCAACTACCGCGTCGCCATGCCGGGCGCGCAGATTGCGCTGCCGGAAGTCAAACTCGGCCTGCTGCCGGGCGCAGGCGGCACCCAGCGCCTGCCGCGCGTGCTGGGCCTGGAAATGGCACTGAATATGGTCGTCTCGGGCACCGCGATCCCGTCCGAAAAGCTGGCCAAGACCGCGCTGTTCGATGAAGTGTTCGCCGCCGACGCCGACTTCCTCGCGTCGACCCTGGCCTTCGCCAACAAGGTTGCCGATGTCCGGCCGCTGCCGCGCGTGCGCGACCGCAAGGTGGACTATCCGAACCACGAAGCCTTCCTGCAGTTCACCCGCAACACCGTCAAGGCCATGGCCGGCGCGTTTCCGGCGCCGCTGGAATGCGTGGAAACGGTCGCCGCGTCGGTCACCAAAAAATTTGAGGACGGCCTGAAGTTCGAGCGCGAGCGCTTCCTGCATCTGATCCAGACGCCGGAATCGAAATCGCTGCGCCACGCCTTCTTTGCCGAGCGCGTCGCCAGCAAGGTGCCGGACGTGCCGGCCGATACCCCGACCCGCGACATCAAGAAGGCAGCCATCATCGGCGCCGGCACCATGGGCGGCGGCATTGCGATGAACTTCGTCAACGCCGGCATTCCGGTCGTGCTGCTCGAAACAAAGCAGGAAGCGCTGGACAAGGGCATTGCCACGATCCGCAAGAATTACGAAAACACGATGAAGAAGGGCAAGCTGACGCCGGAGAAGTTCGAGCAGCGCGTGGGCCTGATCAGCGGCACGCTGTCGTACACCGACATCGCCGACGCCGACATCGTCGTCGAAGCCGTGTTCGAAGAAATGGGCGTCAAGGAAAACGTGTTCCGCCAGCTGGACGCGGTGATGAAGCCGGGCGCGATCCTGGCGTCGAACACCTCGACCCTGGACCTGGACAAGATCGCTTCGTTCACCAGCCGTCCGCAAGACGTGATCGGCACCCACTTCTTCAGCCCGGCCAACGTGATGAAGCTGCTGGAAATCGTGCGCGGCAAGGAGACTTCCAAGGAAGTGCTGGCCACGACGCTGGCGCTGACCAAGAAGCTGCGCAAGACCGGCGTGGTGTCGGGCGTGTGCGATGGTTTCATCGGTAACCGCATGATCGAACAATACAGCCGTCAGGCCGGCTTTCTGCTCGATGAAGGCTGCCTGCCGGAGCAGGTCGACAAGGCCGTCGAAAAATTTGGCTTCGCCATGGGCCCTTTCCGCATGGGCGACCTGGCCGGCAACGACATCGGCTGGTACATCCGCAAGCGCCGTTACGTGGAGTCGCCCGAGATCACCTACTCGAAATCGGCCGACCTGCTGTGCGAGATGGGCCGCTACGGCCAGAAGACCGGCATGGGCTGGTACGACTACAAGGCGGGCGATCGCAAGGCCTATCCTTCGCAGGACGTCAACGACATGATCGTCAAGCACTCGGCCGACCTTGGCATCGAGCGGCGCAAGATCAGCGACCAGGAAATCGTCGAGCGGCTGGTGTACTCGCTGGTCAATGAAGGCGCGCGGATTCTGGAAGAGGGCATTGCGATGCGCGCTTCGGACATCGACATGGTTTACCTGACCGGCTACGGTTTCCCGCTGTATCGCGGCGGGCCGATGTTCTACGCCGATTCCGTGGGCCTGACCAACGTGCTGCTGGCGATGGAGAAGTATGCCAAGGGGCGCCATGGCGACGCCTGGGCGCCGGCGCCGCTGATGGTCAAGCTGGCAGGCGAAGGCAAGGGATTCAACAGCTGAGGTTCACGAAGCGAAATGCAAGAGCCGCTAGGGATAGCGGCTTTTTTTTCGACGAATCGAGGTGCTTGAACAAGCACGGGTGCTTACGAGCTAGTGGCATTGCGCACATGCAATGCAGCTCGAGATATTTCTTGTTTCCATTGCATAACTGCATGCCGCCGAAAACGCGGTAGTGCTTTGCACACGGATGGGTTTAGGACTAAACTAATCAAACTTAGTTCACGAGGTCCACCTATGAAAAAAGTAAATATTCACGAAGCAAAAACTCACCTATCGCGACTTGTGGATGAGGCCGCAAGGGGGGAGTCGTTCATTATTGCGAAGGCAGGCAGGCCGGTTGCCTTGGTGAGTGCGCTACAAGTAGCAGAAGCGCCCGTGGTCCGCCGCTTGGGTTTTCTGTCTGGACATATTTCTGTGCCAGCTGATTTTGATACGATGGGCAGCGCACAAATTGAAGAATTGTTCGGCGGCGCCGAATGAAGTACCTGCTCGATACTCACATCTTGCTGTGGGCTGCTGGAAATCCTCCGGCACTGTCGAAGGCCGCGCGATTGATCTTGGAAGATCCAGATAACGAGTTGATCTATAGCGCTGCAAGTTTGTGGGAGATCGCGATCAAGCGCGGTCTCGGAAGACCAGACTTCCAAGTCGATCCCAGACTGCTGCGCCGAGGACTACTCGACAATGGATATACAGAATTGCCAATATCAGGGGCGCACACCGTCGCGATTGATGGCTTGCCTACGCTCCACAAAGACCCTTTTGATCGTATCCTGATTGCCCAAGCAATGGTTGAAGGTTTCACTTTGCTTACAGCCGATCCAATAATAGCGCGCTACCCTGCGCCAGTATGCAAAGTCTGAGCGGGCCGTCGACGTTACTGTGAAAGGTAAGTACTCCGGACGCGCACGTTCCCATCTCGCATGAA
>JAZKCA010000078.1:0-5506 GCA_040388275.1 Pseudomonadota bacterium | reverse complement strand
GGCTAGTTATAGTGAAAAAACCCCCCGCAGAAATGCTCGGGGTTTTTTTTCGTCCTCAAATTCGTAGTGCCACGCGCTCCAGACATAAATAAATTCGGCGCCAGGCCGGTACAGATCCTCGCGTATGCAGCAGGCCAATCCCGGCAGACCCAGCAAAGCTCGCTCAGCCTGAACGATGTTGACAGATATCAATGCGCATCCTTCCTGCCTTCGTACGATTGCCTCTCTGTACCTGTGTTAACGACTTCACAAAAGGGGTGACTATGAGAAGGTCGAAATGGAGTTCGCCGGCCCGGCTCGCCGTGCTGTTTTCGCTGGTGCTCAGCGGATGCGGCAAGGTGGACAATCTTCCGCCAGGATCCGGGCAGGGCACGCGCCTGTTGGCGGAGATTGCGCGCACCTCGCACGGCGTGCCGCACATCCGTGCGAGCAATTTCGGCGGCCTCGGTTACGGCCTGGCATACGCCTACGCGCAAGACAATGTGTGCATGTTTGCGGACACCATGTTGACAGTGCGCGGTGAACGGTCGCGCTACTTCGGGCCGGCAGCCAAGGCGACCGCAGCCGTGAACGGCGAGTACGGCGCCGCGATTGACTATCTCGACTTGCGCAACGAAGACAGCGACTTCTTCTTCAAGGGCTATCTTGATATTGACCAGCTCAAGGCCGGATACGCGGCTGGCGACAAGGAAGCGCGCGACCTGCTGGAGGGTTACGCGAGCGGCTACAACCGTTACCTGAAGGACTATGCGGGCCGTCTGCCTGCGGCGTGTAACAACAAACCGTGGGTGCGTCCGATCACGGTGGAGGACATGTACCTGGTCATCGCCGAAAAGTCGCTGCACGCTTCGGGAGAGGTGTTCGCGCAGGAATTCGTCAATGGCGGCCGTCCGCCGGCGACGGCCTCGCTGATGCGCGTGGCGACGAAGACCGCGCCGCGCAAGGTGGATAGGCGTTTCCTGCGCACGCGCCTGGCGAAGTTGACGGGCGAACAGCTCGGCAGCAATGCCCTGGCCATTGGCAAGGACCTCAGTGCCAGCGGACGTGGCATCCTGCTTGGCAATCCACATTACCCCTGGACCAGCACCGACCGCTTCTACCAGGCGCACCTGACCGTGCCAGGGCGCTACGATGCGATGGGCGTGATCCTCGGTGGCATTCCGATTGTCGTGATTGGATTCAACAAGGACGTGGCGTGGACGCATACCGTGACCACTGCGGTCCACTTCACCACGTTCAAGCTGGCGCTCGATCCGCGCGATGCCAGCGGCACCACTTACTTGTCGGACGGGGTGCCGGTCAAGATGAGTTCGAAGACTGTCGCGGTCGACGTCTTGCAGTCGGACGGCAGCCTCGTCAAACGCAGCAAGACCTTTTTCTTCAGCAAGCTGGGCGCGATATTGGTACGACCCGAAGCAGGCATGGTCTGGAATGCCAGCGAAGTGACGGTGCTGGGCGACGCCAATCGCAGCAATGCGCGCATGATTGCACAATGGATTGCGATCGGCTCTGCGAAGAACGTGATCGCGCTGAAAGCAACGCTCGACAAATACATCGGCCTGCCGTGGGTCAATACGGTGGCCGCCGACCGCGACGGCAATGCCTTGTTCGCGGACGCCAGCGTGGTGCCGCACGTTACCACGGACAAATTTGCGTCGAGTTGCTTTGTGGTGCCGCCGCTCCTTTCCTTCGACGGGACGCGCGGCAGCTGTACCTGGGGCAGCGATGCGCAAGCCCCGGCGGGGATTTTTTCGCCGCTCAACGGACCGTCGATGCTGCGCACAGACTATGTCGGCAACTCCAACGACAGCTACTGGCTCACCAATGCCCGCAGCCTGCTGTACGGGCCAGCGCCCCTCGGATACTCGCCGCTGTACGGGCGCACCGATATTCCCCAGTCGCTGCGCACCCGGGTCGGCTTCCGCCAACTTGAGGACATGATTGCCCAGCGCCATTTGCTGCAGGTAACGGACTTGCAAGACCTGGCATTCGCCAACCGCGTGTTCGCCGCCGAGCTGGTGCTGCCGGAGTTGCTGCCGGCGTGTCAGGCCTCGCTCGACAGCGTGATTCAGGCGGCGTGCAATGCGCTGGCCGGGTGGGACCGGCGCGCCAATCTCGACAGCCGGGGCGCGGTACTGTTCCGTGAATTCTGGAATAGGGCCGCTGCCATCCCTAACTTGTGGCAAGTGCCATTCGACCCGCGGGACCCGGTCAACACCCCGCACTCGCTGTCGCCGGCCACCACGCCCGCGTTGCTGGCCGCGCTCAAGGCCGCTGCACAGACACTGCAGGGGCTGGGCATTCCACTCGATGGCCGGCTCGGCGATTTCCAGGGCGACACACGCAACGGCGTGCGGGTGCCGGTACACGGCGCCATCGGCGATATCGACGGCTCGTACAATTCGATCCATATGCGCACCGGTTTGCAGGCGGGTGGCTATCACGACATCGTTTGGGGCACCAGCTATGTGCAGACGGTGACGTTCGACAGCAACGGCCCGGTGGCCTATGCCATGCTGGTGTACGGCCAGTCGGTCGATCCCAAGTCCCCGTGGTATGCGGACCAGATTCCGTTGTATGCGCAGAAGCAATGGCCGCTATTGCCGTTCACGCAGGACAAAATCGTTGCGGACCCGAACTTCAAGCTGACCTTGCTGCGCGAGTAGATCAAAGCGGCTCCAGCGCGGGGCCGCGCAAATTCACCAGCAAGCTGCGGCCCTTGGCGTCGACGCGAAATTCACCATATCTCGCGCGCGCCCAGCGGGCCGCGTCGCCTTCCTTGAAGTACCAGGCATCGGTCACCAGTGTCCAGCGGCGATCGTTCGGCGTCAGTTCGATCGCCATCTCGTCCGGTGCAAGCGGCGCGCCCGTGTCTAGGTGGTCGAGCGTGAGGATGCCGCGCGCATCGATCTTGCCGACCGCGCGCAAACGGCTCGCGCCAGGCATTTTTGCGTATTTGCGCAGCTGGTCCTGGGGCAAGCGAAAGCCCAGCCGCATATAGTCGCCTTGCATCAGCGAACGGGGATCGACCGGCACCAGCTCCACAAAAACGGGACGACCTTCGGCAATCACGGTTTCCTTCTGCCAGATACCGACGTTGGCGACGGCCAGCACCGCGAATGCGCAGACGGAAATGCCAAGTCGCGTTGCAAATGGCGCGTTCGACGCCGCAGCCCCGCCAAACGGCATTGCCTGGCCCCGCAGTGCCGACCAGGAAATTGCCGCAAGCAATGCTCCCGCGCCCAGCAACATCAGCGCCTTGGTTCCCAAAGGAAAACTCAACTGATAATATAACGCACCGATGATCCATACTGCCGCCACGCCGGCCGCCATCGCGAGGCGCCAGCGTTGCCCTGTGCAAAATACCGACAGCACCCAAAGCGCAGCGCCCAGGGTTGGCATCAGCCAGGCCAGGCCCACGAGCACGAGTGCGGCCAGTGCGCTCCACCATTGGCGCAGCGCAGGCCAGCGCCACGCGAGCCATGTGGCGGCGCCCAAGGCCACCGCAGTCGAACACAGCCTTGCAATGCTGTCCCACGGTTGCGGCATCAGATTGCCTTGCCCGCCGCCGCCCCCCAGGCTTGCCCCGGCCATGAAAGTCATTCCCGCCCACACGGCCAGGCTTGCCAGCGTGACGAGGATCCATCCAAGACCTATCCATTCCAGCATCAATGCGCGGCGCGCATTGGCCAGCCTGTCGCGTCCCAGCCATTGCAAGGCCACCCACGCGCCTAGCGCCAGGTAGCTGGCCAGCCACCACCTGAAGCTCTCATCCGTGTAATTGCGTGCTTGCAGCGACAGCACGACGCACACGCAGGCGGCGCCGCCCAGCAGAACACGCAGCCAGCTGCGCCGGACCAGGCAAGCGATTGCCAGTGCCACGATGGCCATCGCGAGCTGGGCCGTCCGGCTTCCCAGGTCATGATCGAGGCCGTAAGCGAGCATGCCTCCGCCCACCAGTAGTGCCGGCAGCGAAAACTGCTCGAGGAACAAAGGCAGTTGGTCGCGGCGCAGCAGGATCGTCGTCGCTACCAGCATCAGCGTTCCCAGCAGGTAGGGTGCGGCGCCGCGGAGTAAGGCGCCATGAAAGGCTGCGCTGATGCTGTACAGCAGCGGCAACGCCGCCAGCCACGCGCCCAGGGCAGTGAGGAGGATGACGGGCCATGGACGTTGCTCGTCGCTTGGGCGCAGCGTCCCTGGCGGCAAGATGCCCTGGGCAATGGCAGAGGCGATCACCTGGTCGAGACGGGCGCTCATGCTTGTGCTCCCTTGTTGGCTTGCGCCCGAGCGAGCATCATGACTAGGCTCACCGTGGCCGCGAGCATGACCGCTGCCACCAGCCCGATCAGCACGAACTCGCCAACGTCATTCCCTACCTTGTCGCGCAGCAGCCAGTTTGCAGTGCCGCACACAAGAAGAATATTCAATCCCAGTCCGACCGTACTCAGCGCAAACGTATCGACGAAGCGCGGCAGGCTGAAAAGTACGCCGGCGGCGCCGAGCATCAGAAGGCCGAGCGCGTATTGTGGCGCCACCTGTTTGCCGGTCAGGCCTATTGCGGCCGTGATCGTGACGATCACGCAGGCGAGGATGAGGCTCACGCGAAAGCTTGCAAGGCCGGAGCCAGTGTGGCGACCGAACGCCGGGCTCAAGGCAAGCGGCAACAGCAGGGCCATGCTCCATCCGCTCAGGTGGACTGCAAGGGAGCTGGCGTCGACTTCCCAGGAATGGCCCGCATGGGCGTGTATCCAAAGCGATATCGCGCTCATGGCAACCAGGGCCCATGGCGCCCACAGCGCGTCGTGGCGTACGCCCAGGCACAGCGGCAAGGACAGGGCGGCCCAGAGTGCGAACAATTGCCAGGGATCGGCCCCGGTCTGGTAGGTCTGGCCAAAGTAGGCGAACAGGCCGCCGATGGTGAGCAGGGCCAGCACGCTCAGCGGCACGCGCGCGGCCGGGCGTAGAAACGCGCCGGCACACATCACGACAATCACCGCCTGCAGCAGGGCGAAGCGTTCGCTGCGCGACAGCATGTCCCAGTTGGCGGCCACCCAGAAAATGATGCCGAGTCCGCCCAGTGCGGCGCCCAGGATGGCGGCACCAAAAGCGACGGTGCGCGCCAAATCGGGCGGTTCTGCGGCCTCGCCTTCGATCCTGGCGAGGCGGGCCGCTTCCTCTGGAGTCAAATGATGTTGTGCAGCCAATTCCAATAATGCGAGACGCAGATCCATGGCGAACATCTTTCAAAAATAAGTAGTGTGAAGCACTTGCCAGGGCTAGTTGCGTTTGCTATAGTTCGCCTCCCGTTGAAACGGGGCTGTCCCAAACAGGATAGCGCAGGAAAAAAGAGGGTTGACGAATTTCGCGAAACACTGCATAATCTCACCTCTCTGCTGCTTACGAACACAACGCTTCGTTAGTCGCAGCAGGTAATACCTGAAGTACCGAATAAGCTCTTTAAAAATTAACAGTCGATAAGTGTGGGCGTTTGATGAAGGTGCCAACA
>JAZKCA010000077.1:0-32034 GCA_040388275.1 Pseudomonadota bacterium | reverse complement strand
TCGGCGTCGTGCTCGATGTAGGGCGGCAGCGGCAGGCGGCCGTGCGCTTCGATCAGGTCGAACACGTCGCCGTCGAAGGTGAGCGTGAAAAATTCGCCGGCGCGCTCGCCCGCGGTGACGTTGAAAGCGTCGGCCAGGCGGATCTTGTTTCCCGGCTTGGGCGACTTGGAGGCGCGCACCTGGGCCAGCACGGTGCGGTTGTCGAGCACGCGCTCGACCAGCACCTCGACATTGCCGCCGGTTTCCTTGACGCCGAAAAAGCGCGCCTTGAGCACGCGCGTATCGTTCATCACCAGCAGGTCGCCGGGGGCGAGCTGGTCGACGATGTCGGCAAAATGGCGGTCGACGAGTTGGTCGCCGTCGACCTGCAACAGGCGCGACGCGCTGCGGTTGGGCAGCGGCAGTTGCGCGATACGCTCGGGCGGAAGGTCGAAATCGAAATCGGAAAGCGAGTACATTCTGGTAATTCTGCAAAAAGGGGTTTGGGCCAACCATGTGGAGGATTGCGCTTCGCTTATCCGCCCTACAGAAACCGTCAATGAACCGTCGGGGAACTGTCGGGGAACCGTAGGGCGGATAAGCGCAGCGCAATCCTCCATCACGCGCCATGGCCAAGTACAATATGCGTTTACGCGCAAGGCAACCCTCTATTTTATCCTAGCGCAGCCAAACGCAGTCAATATGCCGCCTTCAAAACCGAAACCAGCGCCAAAAACCAACGAAAGCAAGCTCGCCAAGCTGGGCCTGCACACCGACATGGACCTGGTGCTGCACCTGCCGATGCGCTACGAGGACGAAACCCAGGTAGTGTCGATCCGCGACGCCTGCCTGCGCGGCGGCCACGTGTCGCAAGTGGAAGGCGTGGTCACCAAGAATGAAATCTCGTTCCGGCCGCGCCGCCAGCTGCTGGTCACGATCGCCGACGAAACAGGCGACCTGCTGCTGCGCTTCATGAATTTCTACGGCAGCCAGGTCAAGCAGCTGGCCGAGGGCACCCGGGTGCGCGCCCGCGCCGAGCTCAAACACGGTTTTTTCGGCGCCGAGATGGTCCACCCCGGCTACAAGGTGATCAACGAAGGCGCTCCGCTTCCCAAGGAACTGACCCCGGTCTACCCCTCAGGCGAAGGCCTCTCGCAGGCGATCCTGCGGCGCGCCATTGCCGACGCCATGAAGCGGGTCGACTGGCGCGACACCCTGCCGCCCGCCCTGCTGTCGTCCATGAGCCTGTCCAATTTCGAACCGGCCGTGCGCCTGCTGCACTACCCGCCGCAGGAAATCGATGCCAATGCGCTGGTCGACCGTTCGCACCCGGCCTGGGTCCGCATGAAGTTCGACGAGCTGCTGGCGCAGCAGCTCTCGCTCAAGCGCGCGCAGCGGGCCCGCCGCACCAAGGGCGCTCCGGTGCTCAAGGCGGTCGGCGCCTTGTCCGCAGCCTTCCAGGGTCAGCTGCCATTCAAGCTGACCGGCGCCCAGCAGCGCGTGCTCAAGGAAATCCGCGCCGACCTGAAGAACGGCTATCCGATGCAGCGCCTGCTGCAGGGCGACGTCGGCAGCGGCAAGACGGTGGTCGCGGCGTTGGCGGCGGCCCAGGCGATCGACAGCGGCTACCAGGCCGCGCTGATGGCGCCCACCGAAATCCTGGCGGACCAGCACTTCCGCAAGATCGCCGCGTGGATGGAGCCGCTGGGCGTGAAGGTCGCCTGGCTGACCGGCAGCCTGAAGAAAAAAGACAAGCTGGCCGCGACCGCGCTGGTCGAATCGGGCGAGTCGCAACTGGTCATCGGCACCCATGCGCTGATCCAGGACAGCGTGCAGTTCGCCAAGCTAGGCCTGGTGATCGTCGACGAGCAGCACCGCTTCGGCGTCGGCCAGCGCCTGACCTTGCGCAACAAGGGCAGCAACGGCAAGACCCCGCACCAGCTGATGATGTCGGCCACCCCGATCCCGCGCACCCTGGCAATGACCTATTACGCCGACCTGGAAGTATCCGTCATCGACGAGCTGCCTCCGGGACGCAGCCCGATTGTCACCCGTGCCATCGACCAGGACCGGCGCGACGAAGTGATAGAGCGCGTGCACGCGGCAGCCCTGGAAGGCCGCCAGGTATACTGGGTGTGCCCGCTGATCGAGGAATCCGAAGCGCTGCAGCTGCAGACGGCGACCGACACCCACGCCATGCTGGCCGAGGCCCTGCCCGACCTGCAGGTGGGGCTGGTGCACGGCCGGCTGAAGCCAGCCGAAAAGCAGGAGGTGATGGACGCGTTCACCGCCAACGAAGTGCAGGTGCTGGTGGCCACCACGGTCATCGAGGTGGGCGTGGACGTGCCGAATGCGTCGCTGATGGTGATCGAACATGCGGAACGATTTGGGCTGTCGCAGTTGCACCAGTTGCGCGGCCGGGTCGGACGCGGCTCGGCGGCCAGCGTGTGCCTGCTGCTGTATCAGAGCCCGCTGGGACAAATTGCCAAGCAGCGTTTGATGACGATGCGCGAGACCACCGACGGTTTCGAAATCGCGCGGCGCGACCTGGAGATCCGCGGGCCGGGCGAATTCCTTGGTGCGCGCCAGTCGGGGCAGGCAATGCTCAGGTTCGCGGACCTGGAGACCGACCAGTGGCTGGTGGAGCAGGCGCGCGACGTGGCGCACACGCTGATCCACGACGCGGTCGACGACGTGGTGGAAGCGCACCTGGCGCGCTGGCTGGGCGGACGCGAAGATTTCCTGAAAGTCTAAGTCTGGTGGAAGCGGACCTGATCGGCGGCGTAGACCAATCCGATCTGCCTGCGGATATCATCCAGCACGCCCATCAAGGCCAGCGTCTCGTCATGCGTCATACCGGGGCTTTCAAGCAGCCCGGCACACAGGCAGCGCCCGGCCTCGATCGCTTCATGCACATAGCCGTTGCCGAGAAATGGCGTCGGTATCGACCGCGAGCCGGCCTTGGTCACAACTGTCACCGAACTGGTGCGATGAAACTGGGTATTCATGCGCACATGCCCCAGTTCCCCCGACACGGTCAGCTCGGCCGGTGTATTGCCCTTGAACGAACAACTGCACACGGACATGGCGCCACCTTCGTGTCGCATCAGGAAACCGGTCTGGATATCGACACCGGTCTCGCCCATTTCCGCCTGCGCCACCACGGATTTGACGGGGCCGAGCAAGGCAGCCGCAATCGACAATGGATAGATGCCCAGGTCGAGCAGCGCGCCGCCGCCCAGCGCCGGATTGTTCACGCGATGCAGCGGATCGGTGGTGGCCGTAAAGCCGAAATCGGCGGTCACCAGCTGCACCGCGCCGATTTCGCCCGCCGCGATAATACGCTGCACCTCTTCCAGCGCCGGCATGAAGCGGGTCCACATTGCCTCCATCAGGAACAGCTTCTTTTCGCGCGCCAGCGCGACGACCTGCTCGGCCTCGCGGCGATTCATTGAGAACGGCTTTTCGCACAACACCGCTTTCCCGCCGTGCAGGAGCATGGTTGCGTTCTCGGCATGCATCGGATGCGGCGTGGCGATGTAGACGATGTCGATACCGGATGCGTCGGCCAGCGCCTGGTAAGAACCGAAGGCCGCCGCTGCGCCAAATTCGTCAGCGAACGCTTGCGCGCCGCCAATGCCGCGCGAGGCGACTGCGGCCAGCACAGCGCCTGGCGTATCCTTCAACCCCGCCGCAAAGGCACGGGCAATCTTGCCCGTACCCAGAATGGCCCAACGAACTGCTTCAGTCATTCCGTCCCTTTCCAATCTCGGCGCCTCGTTTAGCGCGAAACACGCTGGCATCGGCATAGAACGCTTCATCCTGTCCTTCCCACCAATCGGGCACGCCAAGGACTGGCAACGGGGTAAAGCACGCCGTGCTCAGGCCTTCCTGCGCGAGCGACGCCGCCACATGCTCATCAATCCATGCACGCTGCTGCTCGTGCGACAGTGCGAAGTAGGCATCGTCCGCCACCACCACGCGCGTGTGCGCCGTCATCGCCTTGCGCGGTGCGACCAGTTTCTCCATCAGCGCATGCCCGAACAGCCACACCTGGACGTCGCGGCCATACGCAGCACGCCGCTCGAACAAGGCCTCGCGCCATGCATGCGCGCGCAACGCAGCGACCAGCGCCTCGCCTTGCGCGCCAGCACGGATCACCAGCAGGGCCGCGTTCTCATCGAAGATGGTGGCGCCATCGCGCGCAGGACCGCGCGACTTGCCTACGCCGGCCAGCGCAATCTGCGCGGCCTGCAAGGCATTGAGCTGCTGCTTGATGCGCGGGAAAGTGAGCCACACAAGGCCATTGAAGAAATCGTGCAGATTCTCGCGCGTGGGCACGCAGCCGGTGGCGCCAATGAACTCTTCATAAGCGCGCCCCTCCGGCAGCTCGGACTGCGCGACAAAGCGGATCGGCTGGCCGCGCTGGTTGACCAGCGCCAGCGCTTCGGCGCCTGCGTTCAGCGCGCCGGCCAGGCCCAGTGCCTGCAGGTCAAGCCGTTCGAAAGCCGGCCGCACCGCGTCGTACCAGCGGCGGCTCCATTCGATCCCGGAGAACATGCGCTTACAGCAGCTTCCAGTTGATCTGCTCACCAGCGTTGAGCGGCACCAGCGCCGATTCGGCCATCTGCACCGTTTGCGGCAAGGTCCAGGTTTCGCGCTTGAGCGTGACGGTATCCGTGTTGCGCGGCAGCTCGTAGAAATCGGGGCCGTAGAAGCTGGAAAAGGCTTCCAGCTTGTCGAGCGCGCCGGCACGTTCGAACGCTTCGGTGTACATCTCCATTGCGTGCAGCGCCGTGTAGCAGCCCGCGCAGCCACAGGCCGCTTCCTTGGCGCCGATCGCATGCGGCGCCGAGTCGGTGCCGAGGAAGAAGCGCTCGTCGCCGCTGATGGCTGCCGTCATCAACGCCAGGCGGTGCTCTTCGCGCTTGAGCACCGGCAGGCAGTAGTAATGGGGACGGATGCCGCCCTTGAAGATTTCGTTGCGGTTGTACAGCAGGTGGTGCGCCGTGATGGTGGCGGCGATCGGGCCATCCGCTTCGGCGACGTACTGCGCCGCATCCTTGGTGGTGATGTGCTCGAAGACGATCTTCAGCGCCGGCATGTCGCGCCGCAGCGGCCGCATCACGCGCTCGATGAAGACCGCTTCGCGGTCGAACAGGTCGATCTCGGGATCGGTCACTTCGCCGTGCACCAGAAATGGCATGCCTACTTCCTGCATCGCTTCGAGCGTTTTGTAGCAGCGCGTCAAGTCGGTCACGCCGGCGTCGGAATTGGTGGTCGCGCCGGCCGGGTACAGCTTGACCGCGTGAACGAAACCGCTGTCGGCCGCACGGCGGATTTCGTCGGGATCGGTGTTGTCGGTCAGGTACAGCGTCATCAGGGGTTCGAAGCGCATGCCTTCGGGCAGCGCCGCCAGAATGCGGTCCCGATAGGCCTGGGCCATGGCGGTGGTGGTGACCGGCGGCTTCAGGTTCGGCATGACGATTGCGCGGGCGAACTGGCGCGCGCTGTGCGGCAGCACGCTGGCCATGGCGGCGCCGTCGCGCAGGTGCAGGTGCCAGTCGTCGGGACGGGTGATCGTGATGCTTTGCGGAGTTTCGCGGGTGGACATGGCGGCTTTCGGATAACGGATGGCGCCATTTTACCCGTACCGCCGCAACAAAATGACCCGAAGAGGTCGAAATGCGATTCCCATAACTCATCTATACAAGCGTTGCGATTTAGCATCGACTTTTGTCTAAATTTTGAACTTTTGTCCGTTTTGATTTTTTTAAGCCTAGACTCGGGTCAGATTCTGGGTAATGCAGCACTGCATGCACGGGGCAAGCAGGGACATCGGAGTCGACGGGTATTTTTAAAAAAACTACTACATCGGAGATTCAAATTGAAAAAGTTAATTTTTGCTCTGTTGGTCCTGTCCCAGTCGATATCTGCCTTCGCTTCCGAGCTGAGCAACTGCACGGCCAACAAAGGTGCTTACATTTCCGGCACCGTCATCAGCGCGCCAACCTATGCCTCCAGCAGCACGGTCATTGAAGGCGTCCGGCTGACCCATACCCATGTGAACTTGCGCGCCGACCAGGACGGCAAGACCTACGACGTGTCGATGGCGAACGTGTACGCGGTCGACTACGTGCGGAACGCAACGGTCAGTCCGAAAACGCTGGCGGCGATCAAAGTTGGCAATCGCCTCAGCGTGTGCGGCAAAAAATATACCAGCGGCACGGGCATCCATTGGGTCCACAGCAACTGCGGCGTGACGCCAACCTTGGCCAAGCCGAACGGATCGACGAAAATTTTCACCAGCAGCACCACCGTCGGCCTTAACCTGGAACGCAGCCAGTCGTATTGCTATCTTTTCAATTAAGCCCAGGCATCTAATGCGCGCGGGGTCGGCATGCCGATCTCGCGTAAGCTGACAGCATGAATTCACGAATCATTCTCGCTCTTACGGCCGTTGCCTGCGTGGCTGCGTGGCTGCTGACGCGGGACCAGGAAAGCGATCGCGCAACGCCGCCGGGCCCCATCGCGCCCACCGCCCAGCTTGCCACCATCGGACAGGCGGGCTGGTTCTCATCGATGTCCCAGGCTGCGGGGCCGCCCGCCACCGCCGGATCCGGTGCCCAGGTCCACGGGCGCAATGGTCGGGCCATCGACTTGGGCGGCCTGAACATTGCCCAGTACATTGCCAGCCGCGTCGGCGCCGCGCGCAGCGGCGACCCCAAGGCCGCCTACGAGGTCTACCAGGCCGAATCGGTGTGCGCGACCAACGCCGACCCGGTAGCCGACTACCAATTCCCTGCCGAGCGAGAAAAATTCCTGCGCGAACGCGCAGGCTTGGTCAAGCTGTGCGAAGGCCTGTCGCCGGCCCAGGTGCAGGAGCGGCTGGGCTTCCTGGGCACGGCTGCCCGCGCCGGCCATATCGGCGCCCAGGTCGATTTCTATATGGAAGGGCCGTTCGGCCGCGAGTTCGACATGGCCGAGAATGCGGCCGACCCGGCCGTCAAGCAATGGAAAGCGGATGCGATCGGCTACCTGAAGCAAGCGGGCGACAAGTGCGACCATTTCGCGCTGGCCCTGCTGGCGACGGTCTACGATGCCGGCCAGTTGACCGAGCGCGACATGCGCTCGTCGATGGCCTACAGCATCGCCGCGGCCGTGCCGCGCAAGAAACCGATGTCCGAGGAACAATTGCGGTCCCGCTTCGGCGATGAGATGTCGGCCGAGGACTTCCACCGCGCCCGGCAGTTGGGGGAGCAGCTGGCGCTACAGGCGTGTCCAAGGTAAGGCTTGTCGCGCTCTCCAGCTATTCGTATGAATGGGCATTCGCGCTTTGTGCGAAGCACGCTTGCGAACGCACTCCTTGGCTGCCACACTGCATTACAAATGCAATGCAAGGACTGGCCATGAAAAATTCTACCATTCCCGCAATCCGAGTTACTCAGGCGCTTCGTGATGCTGCAGAAAGTGTCCTCGAAAAAGGCGAGACATTGTCTGGTTTCGTCGAGAATTCTTTGCGCGTACGAATCGAACAGCGCCAGGCACAAAAAGAATTCCTGCAACGAGGGCTTGCTTCTCGCGACGAGGCCAGAGCCAGCGGCGAATATCATGCAGCAGATGACGCATTGAAAGAGCTCGACGAAATCCTGGCGGACGTGGAAGCCAAGGTTTCAAAATGACATTCCGGGTCAGGTATACGAAGCAAGCAAGGGCTGACTTGCGCCGCCTCTTCGTTGACCCTGGCGCGCAGCTTCGTCGCAGCACCAGATGGCTTACCTCGCGGTCCTCCAACAGGCTGAGCAGGTAGTCCCGGTTGTCCTTGTTGGCCGCGGCGGCGTCGAACATGGCGTTCTGCGCTTTGTACAGGCCCCGGTCCTCGCTCATCAAGGCCACGACTTTCGCGCCCGGCTGCAGTTGCACGATGGCGGCGCTGGCGAGCGTGAGCGCCGAGACATCGAAGACGTTTTCCTTGATCTCCAACACGTTATCGTATTCGGCATCGCTGCGCTCGCCCGGCTGGATCGAACGCATGTTCAGTGGAGGATCTTGGCCAGGAACTCGCGCGCCCGTTCCGAGCGCGGCAGGCTGAAAAATTCCTGCGTCGGTGTGTCCTCAACGATCCGCCCATGGTCCATGAACACGATGCGGTCCGCCACTTTGCGGGCAAAGCCCATTTCGTGGGTGACCACCATCATGGTCATGCCTTCCTGCGCCAGCCCGACCATCACGTCGAGCACCTCGGTGATCATTTCAGGGTCGAGCGCGGACGTGGGCTCGTCGAACAGCATCGCGATCGGATCCATCGACAGCGCGCGCGCAATCGCCACGCGCTGCTGCTGCCCGCCCGACAACTGGCTGGGAAATTTGTCCTGCTGCGCCAGCAGTCCCACGCGGTCCAGATACATGCGGCCCTTGGCGGTGGCCTCGTCAACGCTGCGCCCGAGCACCTTGACCTGGCCCAGGGTCAGGTTGTCGCGCACCGACAGGTGGGGGAACAGTTCGAAATTCTGGAACACCATGCCGATCCGCGCGCGCAGCTGCGGCAGGTCGGTCCCGGGGGCGCCCACGGAGACGCCGTCGACCCGCACCTCCCCGGCCTGGAACGGTTCGAGTCCGTTGACCGTCTTGATCAAGGTCGACTTGCCCGAACCGGACGGACCGCAAATGACGACCACGTCGCCCTTGTCCACTTTGGTGCTGCAATCGCTCAGCACCTGGAAAGCGCCGTACGACTTGCTGACATTCTTAAGTTCGATCATGTTGTTTTTCGGTCTGGTCGCAACGGAGACGGGCAAGCTTGACAGTCCCTCCAGCCCCTAGGATACTGCCAAACTTGCCATAAAATCGGTATTTTGCCCGAGAACGCACGGAACGACCCACCTACAGGACGCGCAGCACATGAATAATCGCAACCGCCTTACCGTTTATATTATTGCGGGCCTGGTGCTCGGGGTCGTGGCCGGCTACTTCGCCAACATCCACCTTGCCAATCCCAAGGGGTTTGCCGAGTACATGGCCCTGATAACGACCTTGTTCCTCCGCCTGATCAAGATGATCATCGCGCCGCTGGTGTTTTCGACCCTGGTGGTCGGCATCGCCAAGATGGGCGACGCGGCCGAAGTGGGCCGGGTCGGCATCAAGGCGCTCGGCTGGTTCGTGATCGCATCGATCATTTCGCTGTCGCTCGGCCTGGTCCTGGTGAACCTGTTCCGCCCCGGCGACGGCATGTCCCAGTTCCTCGACCCGACTGCCGTGAACGACCTGGCCAAATCGAGCCTGACGCTCAAGGAGTTCATCACCCACCTGGTGCCCTCGTCGATTGTCGACGGCATGGCAAAGAACGAAATCCTGCAAATCGTCGTCTTCTCGATCTTCTTCGGCACCGCCGCCGCCGCCGTGGGACCGCGCGCCAATCCGATGATCGAAGCCATCGACGGCGTGGCCCACGTCATGCTGAAGGTCACCGGCTACGTGATGAATTTTGCGCCCATCGCGGTCTTCGCCGCCGTCACCGGCATCATCGCAAAGAGCGGCGTCTCGGTGCTGTCGACCTACGGCGTCTTCATGGGCGAGTTCTATTTTGCCATCGTGCTGCTGTGGGTGGTGCTGACGATTGCCGGTTTCCTCTTCCTTGGCCCGCGCGTATTCACCCTGCTCAAGGAGCTGCGCGAACCGACCCTGCTGGCGTTTTCAACCGCCTCGTCCGAAGCGGCGTTTCCAAAAACGCTGGAAGGCCTGGAGCGTTTTGGCGTAAAGAACCGCATCGCCGCTTTCGTCCTTCCGGTCGGGTATTCGTTCAACCTGGACGGCTCGATGATGTACTGCACCTTTGCCACGGTCTTCATCGCCCAGGCCTACGGCATCGAAATGTCGCTCGGCACCCAGATCACGATGATGCTGGTGCTGATGCTCACTTCCAAGGGCATGGCCGGCGTTCCGCGCGCGTCGCTGGTAGTGATCGCCGCCACGCTCGACCAGTTCAACATTCCTGCTGCCGGCATGGTCCTGCTGCTCGGGATCGACCACTTCCTCGACATGGCGCGTTCGGCCACCAACGTCATCGGCAACGGCATCGCTACCGCCGTTGTCGCCAAGTGGGAGGGCGAGCTGACCGATCCTTCGCTCCAGAAGGATCCCGCCACCGCGCCGCTGACGTAAATACCGGCCTGCCGGTCGAGGGGCCTTCCAGCGATGGAAGGCCCTTTTTTCATGCGAAAGCCGCAATGGGCCAGGCTGTCGCTCCTGAGAGGTCTTTTCTTGCCCAATTTCGTGTATGCTCTTTTGCCATTATTCCCCACCCGGAGCGACTCCATGCAAAAGCTATCCGCGCTGTGTTTACTGCTCGCTGCAAGCAGCACCCAGGCCGCAACCCAGACGGTCGACTGCGGCCGCATGCTCGATGTCAAGGCGGGGGTATGGCGCGACAAGGTCAGCATCGTCATCGAGAACGGCAAGGTCGTTTCGATAGGTCCCATGAGCCAGGGCGCCGGCCACGTGGACTTGTCCGCGCATTCCTGCATGCCCGGCTTTATCGACATGCACGTGCACCTGACCGGAGAAACCCAGAAGCAGGTCGACATGATGCGCGACGCGCTCACGCTCAATCCGGCCGACGCCGCGTTTCGCTCGGTCGCCCTGGCGCAGCGCACGCTGATGGCGGGCTTCACCACCGTGCGTGACCTGGGCTCCTCGGATGGGTTGAACGTATCGCTCAAGCGCGCCATCGACAGCGGCGCGATACAGGGGCCGCGCATGTTCACCGCCGGCAAAGCCATCGCCACCACCGGCGGCCACGCCGACCCCACCAACAGCCTGTCGCAGCGCCTGAGCAAGGCACTCGGCACGCCCGGACCGGCCGAAGGTGTGGTCAACAGTGCCGAAGAGGGCCGCGCCGCAGTGCGGGCACGTTACAAGGAAGGCGCGGACTTGATCAAGGTGACCGCGACCGGCGGCGTGCTCAGCCAGGCCCGCAACGGCCAGAACCCCCAATACACCGAAGACGAACTGCGCGCCATCGTCGTCATCGCCAAGGACTACGGCTTCAGGGTTGCCGCGCACGCGCATGGCAACGAAGGCATCAAGCGCGCACTGCGCGCCGGCGTCGACTCGATCGAACACGGCACGCTGATGGACGATGAAGCCATCGCGCTGTTCAAGAAACATGGCGCCTACTATGTGCCGACGATTGCCGCCGGCCGCTACGTGGCCGATCAGGCCAAGCTGCCCGATTATTATTCGCCGCTGGTGCGGCCCAAGGCGGCGGCGCTTGGCCCGCTGATCCAGGCCACCGTGGGCCGCGCCTACAAGGCCGGCGTGAAAATCGCTTTCGGCACCGACGCCGCGGTTTTCCCGCACGGTGAAAATGCCAAGGAATTCGCCTACATGGTGGAAGCCGGCATGCCGCCGCTCGAAACGATCCGCTCGGCCACCATTGTCGCGGCCGACCTGCTCGACCAGACCGGGCGCCTTGGCGCCATCGAAGCCGGCTACGCCGCCGACATCGTCGCCGTCAGCGGCGACCCGCTGCGCGACATCACGCTGCTGCAGCATATCGCCTTCGTGATGAAGGACGGCGTCGTCTACAAGAAACCGTAAAACCACTCCCAGGGAGATCGCATGCTGTATCAAAACCCCGCGCGTTCGATGATCGCGCTGTTCGCCGTCCTGTTCTTCATGACACAGGCCGCACGGGCCGACGTCGCCGTCCCCAAGCTCGCCAACGTGACCATCCTGGCCACCGGCGGCACCATCGCCGGCACCGGCGCCACCAGCACCACCACCGTCGGCTACACCGCGGCCACGGTCGGCGTGCAGCGCCTGATCCAGGCCGTGCCCGAACTGGCCAAGGTGGCCAATGTCACCGGCGAACAGGTGTTCCAGATCGCCAGCGAAAACATGAGCAACGAGCACTGGCTGATCCTGGCCAAGCGCGTCAACGTCCTGCTGGCGCAGCCGAACGTGGACGGCATCGTCATCACGCACGGCACCGACACGCTCGAGGAAACCGCCTACTTCCTGAACCTGGTCGTCAAGAGCCGCAAGCCGGTGGTGCTGGTGGGCGCGATGCGGCCGTCGACGGCGCTGTCGGCCGACGGGCCGATCAACCTGTACAACTCGGTGCTGCTGGCCGCCAGCCCTGAAGCGGCCGGCAAGGGCGTGCTGGTGGCGATGAACGACCAGATCCAGGCTGCGCGCGACATCACCAAGGTCAACACCTCGACCCTGGACGCGTTCCGCACGCCGGACCTTGGCATGCTGGGCTACATCCAGGGCAGCAAGGCATTCTTCTACCGTCAGCAGTTGCGCAAGCACACGGTCGACACCGAGTTCGATATCAGCGCGCTGCAGGTGCTGCCGCAGGTCGATATCGTGTACGGCTATGCGAACGTGGGTCCGGTGGCGGTCGACGCGCTGGTGGCCTCGGGCAGCAAGGGCATCATCCACGCGGGCGTGGGCGACGGCAGCCTGGCCGCCAAGGTGGTCCCGGCGCTGAAGGCCGCGCGTGCCAAGGGCGCGCTCGTGGTACGGGCCAGCCGCGTGGGCCAGGGCATTTTGGCGCGCAATGGCGAAGCCAATGACGATGAACTCGACTTCGTGGTGGCCGACACGCTCAACCCGCAAAAGGCGCGCATCCTGCTGATGCTGGCGCTGACCAAGACCACCAGCACCAAGGAAATCCAGCGCATGTTTTACGCGTATTAAAACGGAGGATTGCGCGCTTTGCGCTTATCCGCCCTACGGGACAACGCAAGACACGTAGGGCGGATAAGCGCGTAGCGCGCAATCCTCCGTCGTCAATCCGCCACGACCGGGGAGGCCAGCTCCTCGTCCTGCCTGGCCTGCTGGCGCTCCCACATCTGCGCATACAGGCCGTTAGCGGCCAGCAGCACCAAATGGGTCCCGCGCTCGACGATGCGCCCGTGGTCGAGCACCAGGATCTGCTGCGCGTCGGCCACCGTCGACAAGCGGTGCGCGATCACCAGCGTGGTCCGGTTCTTCGCAATTTCCTTCAGCTGCCCCTGGATCGCCTGCTCCGCCTTGGAGTCGAGCGCAGACGTGGCCTCGTCGAAGATCAGGATTGCCGGGTCTTTCAGCAAGGTGCGTGCAATGGCCACGCGCTGCTTTTCACCGCCCGACAATTTCAATCCACGCTCGCCCACCATGGTGGCATAGCCGTCCGGCAGCGTTTCAATGAAGTCGTGGATCGATGCCGCGCGCGCCGCCGCGATAATATCCGCCTTGGTCGCGCCCGGCTTGCCGTACGCGATGTTGTACTCGATCGTGTCATTGAACAGCACCGTATCCTGCGGCACGATGCCGATCGCGCTGCGCAAGGACTCCTGGGTCACGCGCCGCAAGTCCTGGCCGTCGATGGTGATGCTGCCGTCGTTGACGTCGTAGAAGCGGAACAGCAAGCGTGACAAAGTCGACTTGCCCGATCCGCTGTGCCCTACCACCGCGGTCGTGGTCCCCGCCGGAATGGTGAAGTCGACATCGAACAGGATCTGGCGGTTGCTCTCGTAGCTGAAATTGACGTGCGAGAACGCGACCTGGGCCCCGTGCGTGAGCAGCGGTGTGGCGCCCTTGTCGTCGGCCACTTCGCGGTTCTCGTCGAGCAGCGAGAACAAGCGCTCCATGTCGGCCAGGCTCTGCTTGATCTCGCGGTAAATCACGCCGAGGAAGTTGAGCGGAATGTACAGCTGAATCATGAAGGTGTTCACCAGCACCAGGTCGCCCAGGGTCATGGTCCCGGCGATGACGCCTTCGGTGGCGCGCCACAGGATCAGCGTGACCGCGGTGGCGATGATCAGCGACTGCCCCGTATTGAGGAACGATAGCGAGGTCTGCGATTTGACTGCAGCGTTCTCGAAACCCTTGAGCCCTTCGTCGTAGCGCACCGTTTCGTAATCCTCGTTGCCGAAGTACTTGACGGTTTCGTAATTGATCAGCGAGTCGATGGCCTTGGTGTTGGCCTTCGAATCGAGATCGTTCATAGTGCGCCGGAAGTGGGTGCGCCAGTCGGTGACGATCACGGTAAAGGCGATATAGCCCACCAACGCCACCGCGGTAATGGCCGTGAACCAGATGTCGTAATGGGTCACCAGGTAGCCCAGCACCAGCGTGATTTCGACCAGGGTTGGCAGGATATTAAACAGGGTGAACGAGATCAGCGAACTGACGCCGCGCGTGCCGCGCTCGATATCGCGCGTCATGCCGCCGGTCTGGCGGTTCAGGTGAAAGCGCAGCGACAGCGCGTGAAGGTGGCGAAACACGCGCAGCGCGATGGTGCGCACCGCCCTTTGCGTCACGCGCGAAAACAGGAACTCGCGCAGCTCCGTAAATACCGTGGTGGACAGGCGCAGCAGGCCGTAGGCAATCAGCGCGCCGAGCGGCAGCACCAGCAGCGCGTGCGGGCTGGCCGGATTGATGCTGAGCGCGTCGATCAGCTGCTTGAGCACCAGCGGCACGCCCACGTTGGCCATCTTGGCGCCGATCAGGGCTCCCATGGCGGCCATCACGCGCCACTTGTACACCCACAGGTAGGGGAACAAGGTTTGCAATGTAGCCCAGTCGTTGCGCGGCTTGGCCTTGGGGTCGGCGGCCGGGGGCGGGCTTGAGGAATGTCGTCGCATGGCAGAGCTCTGGGATTTATGGTTCAATCGAACGATTGTAGCCTTTCACGAGAATTCAAGATGACCACGCCCGAAAACCTCACCGCCGCCCCTGGCCTGCCTGCTGGAAAAATGCCCCAGCTGAGGGTCATGCCCGCGCCCTCCGACGCGAATGTCTATGGCGACGTGTTTGGCGGCTGGATCATGGCCCAGGTCGACATTGCCGGTTCGCTGCCCGCCACCCGCCGCGCCAACGGCCGCGTGGCGACCATCGCGGTCAATTCCTTCCTGTTCAAGAATCCCGTGTTCGTCGGCGACCTGTTGTCGTTCTATGCCGACATCGTCAAGGTCGGGAACACCTCGGTGACCGTGTATGTCGAAGTGTATGCCGAGCGCAACCGCTTGCAGGCCGACACCGTCAAGGTGACCGAAGCCACGCTCACCTACGTGGCCACCGGCGCCGACCGCAAGCCGCGCCAGCTGCCGCCGCTCGATACCCTGATTCACAACTGACGCAAGAATGGAGCAGCAGCGCCGTATTTTCCTGCTGGGCGCCGCAGGCCTGGCGGCGGCGTGCAGCGTGCCGGGCGTCGCCAGCGCTGGTCCCGCCTATCCGTTCAGCCTGGGCGTGGCCTCGGGCTCGCCCCTGCCCGACTCCGTGATCCTCTGGACCCGCATCCTGGCCAACCCGCTCGACGCGGCCTCCACCGCGCCCGTGGCGCTGCCGGTGCGCTGGGAAGTAGCGCATGACCAGGCCTTCACCCGTATCGCCGCCAAGGGCTCCGCAAGCGCCCTTCCGGCGCTGGCCCACAGCGTGCACGTGGACGTCACCGGGCTCGAACCGGCGCGCTGGTACTACTACCGCTTCCTGCTGGGCGATGCGGTCAGCCCGGTCGGGCGCACCCGCACCGCGCCGGCACCCGACTCCCTGCCGGCGCTGCTGAAGATGGCGGTGGCCTCTTGCCAACACTGGGAGTTCGGCAGCTACGCCGCGCACCGCCACATCGCCGCGGCGGCGCCAGACCTGGTGGCCTTCCTTGGCGATTACATTTATGAATGGGGGCCGTACAGCCTGCAGCATCCGACGGCCGCGCACCGCGTCGACGAATCGTTCACGCTGGCCCAGTACCGCGCCCGTTACGCGCAATACAAGAGCGATCCCGATCTGCAGGCAGCGCACCTGGCCGCGCCCTGGATCGTCACGTGGGACGACCACGAGGTAGCCAACGACTATGCGCGCGACAGCGACGAGCGGCGCGATCCGCATTTCGCGGCGCGCCGGGCAGCTGCCTACCAGGCGTTCTACGAGCACATGCCGCTACGCCTGGCCGCGCCGCGCAACGGGGTTCTGCGCATGTACCAGCGCTATGACTGGGGGCGCCTGGCGCGCCTGCATGTGCTGGACGACCGCCAGTACCGCTCCACCCACGCTTGCCCGCCCAGGGACCGTGGGGGCTCGAGTTCGGTGGGGCGCAGCTGCAAGGCGCTGCGCGACCCCGGCCGCACCATGCTCGGCGCCGCGCAGGAAGCCTGGCTCGATGCCGGTCTGAAGTCGTCGAAGGCGCGCTGGAACATCATTGCCCAGCAAACGCCAATGGGACAGTCAAGCCAGGTGCCGATTGCAAAGCCGACGGACGGACGCATCTGGACCGATGGCTGGGATGGTTATCCGATGGCGCGCACGCGCCTGTTCGACAGCCTGCGCGCCAGCGGTGCGGCCAACCCGATCGTGCTGTCGGGCGATGTGCACACCTTTTACTCGACCAATTTGCAGGCGGACTTCGACCGCCCGCCGTCGAAGGACAACCCGGTGCTCGCGAGCGAATTTTGCGGCACGTCGGTGACGTCGAGTTCAAGGCCGCAGGCGCGCACCTTGCAATACCTCGACATGAATCCGCACGTGAAATACGGACGCAGCGACAAGCGCGGCTTCATGCTGATGGAGATCACGCCAACGCGCACATCGACTGTGTTTATTGGCCTCGACGATGTGCGCGACCCCAGGTCAGGCGCCAAAAAGCTGGCGTCGTTCCTGGTCGACGATGGTGTGGCAGGGCCGAAGCGGGTGGATTGATTTAGCGGCTCAGGCCAAGTTCCGGCAGATCCAAAAAACGTAGGGCGGAAAAGCGAAGCGCCTTCCTCCATGCAAGCGTCAACGAGACGCAACCATGGAGCAAAGCGCTTCGCTTTTCCGCCCTACATTATTATTGTGGTGATTCTTCCTATGCGACTTTCTTCTCGTCGCGCAGTTCGCGCCGCAGGATCTTGCCGACGTTGGTCTTCGGCAGGTCGGTGCGGAACTCGATGTACTTCGGCTTCTTGTACGCGGTCAGCTGCTCCTTGCAGTAATCCTGCAGCATTTCCGCGGTCAGGTTCGGATCCTTCTTGACCACGAACAGCTTGACGGCCTCGCCCGAGTTTTTGTCCGGCACGCCGACGCAGGCGCATTCCAGCACGCCAGGGTGCGCCGATACCACGCCTTCAATCTCGTTCGGGTACACGTTAAAGCCCGACACCAGGATCATGTCCTTCTTGCGGTCCACGATCTTGGTGTAGCCGCGCTCGTCCATGATGCCGACGTCGCCCGACTTGAAGAAGCCGTCCGGCGTCATGCACTTGGCCGTTTCATCGTCGCGCTGCCAGTAACCTGCCATGACTTGCGGGCCGCGGATCGCGATCTCGCCCGGCTGGCCCAGCGGTACCGGATTGCCGTCGTCGTCCAGGATCTGGATTTCGGTCGATGGATACGGCATGCCGATCATGCCGGTGAATTCCTTGATGTCGCAGCGGTTCGCGGTAGCCACCGGCGAGGTCTCCGACAGGCCGTAGCCTTCGATGATAGGCACGCCCGTCAGCTTGAGCCACTTGTCGGCCACCGATTGCTGCACCGACATGCCGCCGCCGTTGCAGATCTTGTAGGACGAGAAATCGAGCTTGGCGAATTCGGCGTTGTTGAGCAGGCCGTTGTACAGCGTGTTCACGGCCGGGAAGATGTTGACCTTGTACTTGGCCAGTTCCTTGACGAAGCCAGGCATGTCGCGCGGATTCGGGATCAGGATGTTCATGCCGCCCAGGCGCGTGCCCATCAGCGCGCACACGGTCAGCGAATAGATGTGATACAGCGGCAGCGCGCAGACGAATACCAGCTGTTCGCCCTTCGGCAGCGTGTCCAGCGTCGGCTGCAGCCAGGCTTCGTTTTGCAGCACGTTGGCGATCACGTTACGGTGCAGCAGAACGGCGCCCTTGGACACGCCCGTGGTGCCGCCCGTGTACTGCAGGAAGGCGATGTCGTCATGCCCCTGGGTGACCGGTTTGAGCTTCAGGCGCGTGCCTTCGGCCAGTACCTTGTTGAAGGGGATGGCGGTGGGCAGCGAAAACGCCGGCACCATTTTCTTGACCTTGCGTACCACCAGGTTGACGATGGTGCCCTTGACGAAGCCAAGCAGGTCGCCCATGTTGGCGACGACGACGTGCTTGACCTTGGTCTTCGGCAGGACCGCTTCAACGGTCGTCGCGAAATTTTCGAGGACGATGATGGCTTCGGCGCCGGAGTCGTTCAGCTGGTGCTCCAGCTCGCGCGGCGTGTACAGCGGATTGACGTTCACGATGACGTAACCGGCGCGCATGACGGCTGCCATGGCCACCGGATACTGCAGCACGTTCGGCAGCATGATGGCCACGCGCGCGCCTTGCTTCATGCCGCGCGACTGCAGCCACGCGCCCATCTGGGCCGACATCTGATCGAGTTCGCCGTAGGTGATGGACTTGTCCATGCAGACGTAGGCCTTGCGGTCCGCGTACTTGCGGAAGGCTTCTTCAAGCAGGTGGGTCAGCGAGCGGTACTGCGTGTAGTCGACTTCCGTGGCGACGCCCGGTTGATAATTCTTGAGCCAAAACTTGTCCATCATGTCCCTCTTTAGTTGTTGTATTCTTTAATGCACAAAAGCCGCCCCGGGCTGCGGGCGGCTTTCGTTTCCCGCTGCTTAAGCCGCCTTCTTTTCATCCCGAAGGACGCGGCGCAGGATCTTGCCCACGTTGGTCTTCGGCAGCTCGTCGCGAAATTCAATGTATTTCGGTTTCTTGTAGCCGGTGAACTGCTCTTTGCAGTAGGCCATCAGCTGTTCGCTGGTCAGGTTCGGATCCTTCTTGACCACGAAGACCTTGACCGCTTCGCCGGAGTGCTCGTCGGGCACGCCGATCACTGCGCATTCGAGCACGCCGGGATGCAGCGCGATGACGCCTTCCAGTTCGTTCGGATAGACGTTAAAGCCCGACACCAGGATCATGTCCTTCTTGCGGTCGACGATCTTGACGTAGCCATTGGCATCCATCACGCCCACGTCGCCCGACTTGAAGAAGCCGTCGGCCGTCATGCACTTGGCGGTTTCGTCAGGACGGTTCCAGTAGCCGGCCATGACCTGCGGGCCGCGGATCGCGATCTCGCCAGCTTCGCCCAGCGCGACCGGATTGCCGTCGTCGTCCAGGATGGCGATGTCGGTCGATGGTACCGGCAGGCCGATGGTGCCCGAAAACTCGGTCAGGTCAGCGCGGTTGCAGGTAGCCACCGGCGAGGTTTCGGACAAGCCGTAACCTTCGATGATGCAGGTGCCGGTCGCCTTCTTCCACTTGTCGTTGACCGCCTGCTGCACGGCCATGCCGCCGCCGTTCGAAATTTTCAGTCCGCTGAAATCGACCTTGCCGATGTCGGCGTGGTTGAGCAGCGCGTTGTACAGCGTGTTCACGGCTGGCAGCATGTTGATCTTGTACTTGGCCAGCTCCTTGATGAAGCCGCCGATGTCGCGCGGATTCGGAATCAGGATATTGAGCGCGCCCACGCGGGTGCCCCACATCGCGCAGGCTGTCAGCGCGAAGATGTGGTACAGCGGCAGTGCGCAGACGATCGTAAGCTGCTCCACGTTCGCCTTCGAGATCGCGGGCATGGACCACGCTTCGCTTTGCAGCACGTTGGCGATGATGTTGCGGTGGGTGAGCGTGGCCCCTTTCGACACGCCCGTGGTGCCGCCCGTGTACTGCAGGAAGGCGACGTCGCTCGACGCGGCCTTGACCGGCGTGAACGTCATCTTGGTGCCCATCGCGAGCACATCCTTGAAGTGCACCGCGTTCGGCAGCGAGAAGGCCGGTACCATTTTCTTGACGTTGCGAACCACGAAATTGACGATCACGCCCTTAACGCCGCCCAGCATTTCACCCATGCTGGCCACCACGATGTGCTTGACGCCGGTCTTGGCCAGCACCGCTTCGAGCGTGAAGGCGAAGTTTTCCAGGACGATGATCGCTTCGCTGCCCGAGTCGTTGAGCTGGTGTTCCAGTTCGCGCGGGGTGTACAGCGGATTGACGTTGACGACGGTGTAGCCGGCGCGCAGGATCGCGGCGATCGCGATCGGATACTGCAGCACATTGGGCATCATCAGCGCCACGCGTGCGCCTTTTTTCAGGCCGCGCGTCTGCAACCAGGCGGCCATGCGCTTGGAATAGGTGTCGATTTCTTTGTAAGTGAGGAACTTGTCCATGCAGACGTAGGCATTCCGGTCTGCAAACTTGGTAAAGGACTCTTCCAGCAACTGGACGAGGGAGCCGTACTGATCGGGATTGATCTCCGTCGGCATGTTTGGTGGGTAGGATTTCAGCCAAATTTTGTCCATCGCGTGCCTCTGTCTCAAGTAGTTATATTTATGGGAATCTGGCGCGCACAAGCCAGTTCAGTATCTATATCCGCAGCAAAAAGAACGAGCATGCGTTTTATGACATCTCCTGTGATGCTATCGGGCACAGGCTTCGGACGCAAGAGGTTTTGTGAGTATTCGAGCAAGTGCTCTACGAGAAGCTCATTGATGCGACCCAGCAACAACAGGCGCGGTATCGGCGAGCAGTTTCAGGCGCCGGTGGCGCTCGTCCTTGTCGAGCGCGGCCAGGGCGCGGACGGCGGCATAGAAGCGAGGAAAGGTCTTTTCCCGTGCCAGCAAGACCCGGAAGGCCGGGATGAAGTCGTTATAGGTGGCGATCGCCGACAAGTGGGCGTTCGAGAGCGGTTCGGCGAAGAAGCGGTCGTAGCCGGCGAAACCGCCCCAGCTCGCTTTCAGCACCTGGTAATCATCCTTCAGCTTTTGAAAGAGCCGGGCCTTGGCGGCGCGCTTGGCGGCCACGCTGTCCCTGGAGGCGTAGGTTTCCTCGAGCTCGCCGCGGCAGGCCAGCAGCAGCGCCAGGAATTGCTGCTTGCGGGCTGATAGCTTGACGTAGTTGTCGCGCATGGCGTCGTTGCCGTAACCGCTGAGCCAGCGTTCGACGCCGGCTTCCTCGACCGTGCTGGCGAAGGACTCGTTAAATTGCGAATCGCCTTGCACATACACCACCTGGTGCGACAGTTCGTGGAACAGCAGGCGCGCCAGTTCGGCGTCCGGGTAGTAGATGAAGGTCGAGATCAAGGGGTCGTCGAACCAGCCCAGCGTGGAATACGCGGGCACCCCGCCCACCTGCACGTCGTTGCCCTCGGCGCGCAGCTCGGCCGCGTAGGCCTGGGCGGCTTGCTTGCTGTAGTAGCCGCGGTAGTTGACGCAACCGGCCACCGGGAAGCACCACTGTACCGGTTTCAGGGACAGCTCGGGCGCCGCCACCACGTTCCACAGCACGAAGGGGCGCGACAGCGAGGCGTAGTTACGATAGCTCTTGTTGTCCGGCAGGCCCAATTCCTGTATCGCGAAGGTGCGCATCTGGCGCGCCGCGGCCAGGCGCAGCTTGAGCTTGGGCGCCGTGTTGTGGTCGCTCAGCCATTCGTCGATGGGGCGGGCGTCGGACAGCAGGTTCAGCTGGCCCTGCGCCGCCTGGGCGTAGTAATTAAGGCTAGAACAACTGGCAAGCATAGTGGCGGCCGCGACTGCCAGTAAAACGTGCTTGGCTCGGCGGCTCACTTTCATGCTGATATTCCTTTACTTCGGTGGCACGCATGGTGGAAGGCGGCTACGCCTTTTCCACCCTACAGTCCGAGCACACTGTAGGGTGGAAAAGGGCGAAGCCCGCCTTCCACCACGCGCCGCCATATTAAGCTTTCTCGACCTGCACCAACAGGTCATAGAAAGTCGGCGCCCGCCCCATGTCGGTCAGGGCCTGGCTGGTGACTTCATTGGCATTCTTGCCATCGCTGGCGAGTTTCTTCCACCATACTGACAGACCAACGACCAGTCCGGCGCGCGCTTTCGGCGTTATGCGCGCTTTTGCAACAAACGAGCCGCGGTCATTGAAAATACGTACCATTTCGCCATTGGCGATGCCGCGCGCGGCGCTGTCGTCGGGATGGATGTCGAGATGCGGTTCGCCCTCGGTCGAGCGCAGGCTGGTGACGTTGACGAAGCTGGAATTCAGGAAATTGCGCGACGGCGGGGAAATCATGGCCAGCGGATATTTTGCCGCCAGGGCCGGATTGCTGGCCACCGATTCGTACGGCGGCGTATGGTTCGGCAGCGGGTCGAGGCCGTCGGCCAGCATGCTGGCCGAATAGAACTCGCACTTGCCCGACGGCGTGGGAAAGCCGCCCTGCGCGAACGGCGCAGCCGGCATGGTCAGCTTTTGCCAGCCCTTGCGCTTGAGCGAGTCCCAGTCGAAGTGAATGGCGCGCTGATCCTTGTTATTGAACGCCTGGGCGGCCAGCTGGTCGTCGCTTTCCTGGAAACAGGGATCGGTGTAGCCCATGCGCGCGGCCAGCAGGCGGAAGATTTCGGTGTTCGGCTTGGTTTCGCCCATGGGCGCGATGGCCGCGTTATTGGCCATCATGTACAGGTGGCCGTAGGCGCTGTGGGCGTCGACGTGTTCGAGCTGGGTGGTGGCCGGCAGCAGGATGTCGGCGTAGTCGGCGCTATCGGTCTGGAAGTGCTCGAGCACCACCGTGAACAAGTCTTCGCGCAGGAAGCCCTGCATCACCTTGTCGGAATCGGGGGCGATCGCCAGCGGGTTGGCGTTGTAGACGATGACCGCCTCGATCTTCGGGCCAAATTCGGGCGAGGCGTCCTTGAGCAGCTCGTCGCCGATGGTGGTCATATTGATCGTGCGCGCCCCATTTTTTAACAAATCGGGCCGGGTCATGGCCGCCTTGTTGAGCGGAAAGGTGCCCGACGACGACAGCTGGATGCCGCCGGCCGGGTGGCGCCAGGCGCCAACCAGCGCCGGCAGGCAGGCGACGGTGCGGACCGCCATGCCGCCGCCGCGCACCCGCTGCATGCCATAGTTGGTGCGGATCGCCACCGGTTCGCCGCGCCGCGCGGCCTGGCCGTACGCGCGCGCCAGGCCCACCACTTCGTCGACCGTGATGCCGCAGGTGGCGGCGGCGCGTTCCGGCGTCCATTCGGCGGCGCGCACCTTCAGTTCGGCATACCCCAGCGTGTACTGGTCGATGTAGTCCTGGTCGACCAGGTTTTCCTTGATCAGTACATGCATCATGCCCAGCGCCAGTGCCGCATCGGTGCCGGGCAGCAGCGCGATGTGCTGATGGCATTTTTCGGCCGTCAGCGAACGGTAGGGGTCGATGGCAATCAGCCGGGCGCCCTTGCGCTTCGCTTCCTGTGCCCGCATCCAGAAATGCAGGTTGGAGGCGATCGGGTTGCCGCCCCAGATAATGATCAGTTTCGCATCCTGGAATTGCTCGATGTCGGTGCCGATGCTGGCGCCTATCGTGTATTTATAGCCGGTGGCGCCGGCCGTGGCGCAAATGGTGCGGTCCAGCAGAGAAGCGCCCAGATGGTGGAAAAAGCGCAGCGACATCGACTCGCCCTGCACCTGGCCCATAGTACCGGCATAGCTGTACGGCAAAATGGCCTGGGGATCGCGCGCGGCAATGCCCGACAGGCGCGTGGCGATTTCGTCGATGGCCTCTTCCCAGCTGATGCGTTCGAACTTGCCTTCGCCTTTTTTGCCGACCCGGCGCATCGGGTACAGCAAGCGGTCGGGGTGGTAGGTACGCTCGGTGTAGCGCGCCACCTTGGTGCACAGCACGCCGGCCGTGGTCGGATGGTCCGGATCGCCCTTGACCTCGGTGGCCACGCCGTCTTCAACGGTGATCAGCAAGGCGCAGGTATCGGGGCAGTCGTGCGGGCAGGCGCCCCTGACTTGGGTGGTGGTCATGGGAAAATCCAGGAAGGCGGCGTTCAAAACCAATACTGTAAACCATTCTGTCCGAGTCGATGCGAGGGGCTTCGCATTCGGTCAGAAGGGCTACAATGCTTGTGAAAATGCATTAACATTCGAGCATCGATCCCCGCCCTGTCAGTATTTGGAGCAATGAAATGAATCTCGTAGAACCCATCATCGCGTTCCAGTCGGAACTGCAGCAAATCCGGCGCGACCTGCATGCGCATCCGGAACTGTGTTACGAGGAACAGCGCACCGCCGACGTGGTTGCCGCGCGGCTGACTGAATGGGGCATTCCCATCGTGCGCGGTCTTGGCATCACTGGCGTGGTGGGCATCATCAAGAATGGCAGCTCGACCCGCGCGATCGGCTTGCGCGCCGATATGGACGCCTTGCCCATGCAGGAGATCAACAGTTTCGATCATGCCTCGGTTCACCCCGGCAAGATGCACGCTTGCGGCCACGACGGCCACACCGCCATGCTGCTGGGCGCGGCCCACCACCTGGCCACGCACCGCAATTTCGACGGCACCGTGTACCTGATTTTCCAGCCGGCCGAAGAAGGCGGCGGCGGCGCGCGCCGCATGATGGACGACGGCCTGTTCACCCAGTTCCCGATGGACGCCGTGTACGGCATGCACAACTGGCCGGGCATGGCGATGGGCAGCTTCGGCGTGGTTGCCGGTCCGATGATGGCGTCGAGCAATGAGTTCCGCGTCGTGGTCAAGGGCAAGGGCGGCCACGCGGCACAGCCACACCGTGGCGTCGACCCGGTCATGGTGGCCGTGCAGATCGCGCAGAGCTGGCAAACCATCATGTCGCGCGAAAAAAATCCGCTCGATACGGCCGTGCTGTCGATCACCCAGATCCATGCCGGCAGCGCCACCAACGTCATTCCCGACGAAGCAGTGCTGATCGGCACGGTGCGCACCTTCACGACCGAGGTGCTGGACCTGATTGAAAAGCGGATGGAGGAAATCGCCGCGCATACGGCCACCGGTTTCAATGCCGGCATCGAGTTCACGTTCAAGCGCAATTACCCGCCCCTGATCAACCATGCGAAGGAAACCGCCTTCGCTGTCGAGGCGATGCGCGCCGTGGTGGGGGCCGACCAGGTCGACACGAATACAGAACCGACCATGGGCGCCGAAGACTTCGCCTACATGCTGCAGGAAAAGCCGGGCTGCTATGTGTTCATCGGCAATGGCGAAGGCGGCCACCGCGCCGGCGGCCACGGCCTCGGTCCGTGCCAGCTGCACAACGCCAGCTACGACTTCAACGACGCCCTGCTGCCGATCGGCGCCAGCTACTGGGTCAAGCTGACCGAGATGAGCCTGCCGCCCGCCTGATCAGCCTGGCAGTCGATCCGGGCCGTCGCCAAGGCGCAGGCCCGGATTGCGTTTTTCCAGCGCGAGCAGCGCGGCCGACTGGTCGGCACGCGGATGGGTCGCTTCGATGCTTTCATACGACTGCGTCACCAATGCCGCCAGCGGCAGCAGCACGCTCGCGTCGGCCGCGGCCACCAGCACATTGTGCATATCCTTGAGCTGGCTCTTGACCTGGCCGCCCGGCATGAAATTACGGTCGAGCATGCGCTGGCCGTGCACCTCCAGGATGCGGCTTTCGGCAAAGCCGCCGCGCATGGCACTGCGTACGGCTGCCGGGTCGGCGCCGGCCGCCTGTGCCAGCAACAGCGCTTCGGCCACAACGTTCAGGGTCGCGCCCACGATCAGTTGATTGCACAGCTTGGCCACCTGGCCGCTGCCGGCCGGCCCGACCAGCGTTGGCCTGCCCATTGCCAACAGGATAGCTTCGGCTTGCGCGAAGTCTGCTTCGGCGCCGCCCGCCATGATGGCCAGGCTGCCCGCTTCGGCGCCCGCCACCCCGCCCGAGACCGGGGCGTCGATGAAACGGCAGCCGTGCTGGCCAAGGCGCGCGTGAAAGGCCAGCGCTTCGCCGCGCTGGGTTGAGCTCATGTCGATCCACAGCGCGTCCGGAGCCAGTGCTGCCAGCGCAGCGTCGATCACGCTCGCTACGGCCGGACCGGCTTCCAGCATCGAGACGACGACCTGGGCGCCACGCACCGCATCGGCGACGTGCGCGTGGGGTTCGGCTCCGTGCTCGCGCAGCGCATCGGCCTTGGCCGCGGTACGGTTCCAGACACGCACAGAAAAGCCCGCCCGCAACAGGCGTAATGACATCGGCTTGCCCATCAGCCCGATGCCGAGAAATGCAATTGTTGCTGCGCTCAACGGTGACTCCTTGTCCATGGATAGTGCGCGCTCAAAATTTGGATATCGCTATTACAATGGCGCTCATCCATATTATCCATGAAAGCCAGTATGCAATTGAAGTACCTGACCGCCCTCGTCGCCATGCTCATGTCGCTTTCCTGCCAGGCCATCGATCTTGCCGGTGTGTCGGTCGAAGGCGGCAGCGGCCCCAAGGTGCGCATGCTGCGCCTTGGCGTGCAGTCGAACTGGGAGCGGCGCTGGCTGGTGTCGAACGGTACGCACGTGGGCGGGCATTGGGATGCGTCGATTGCGCAGTGGCGCGGTTCGGCCTCGCGCGATTTTCCCGGACGTAGCCAGCACATCACGAGTATCGGCCTGACGCCGGTGTTCCGCTTGCAGGCCGACGACTTGAAGGGCTGGTATGCCGAGGGCGGCATTGGCGCCAATCTGCTCTCGAGTCTGTACAAGAATAACGGCGACACCTTGTCGACCTCGTTCCAGTTCAGCGACCATCTTGGCGTGGGCTACGTATTCGAGCATGGCTGGGATGTCGGGATCAAATTCCAGCATTATTCCAACGGCGGCATCAAGGAGCCGAACAGCGGCGTCAACTTCACGCTAATCCGGGTCGCGCGCCAGTTCTAGGATCGGCCGTTCGAAGCGAAGCAGCCACAGGCACAGCGGGCGTTCCTTGTCCGACCCGCGCGCCACCCTGATCACATCGCTGGCGGCACTGCCGGCCACGATCGCGCCGCTGGCGTCGACCTCGAACTGGCTGACATCGGCCTGCGCCAGTTCGGTTCCGGCGGCGTCGTAGACGCGGGTCTTCATGCCGAAGTCGTTGTCGTTGGTCATGGCCAGGGTACAGTCATCGACCAGCGCCAGTCCCTCGGCCTTTTCGGCCAGCCAGCCAATGGCGTTCAAATCCAGCAGCACCTTCTTGCGCAGGGGGACCACGTCCTTCCACGAGGCGCCGTTTTCGGCCTCGCCCGACATGCTGCTTTTTTCCAAATCCGATGTGTCCGGATTGAAGGCTGCGGTGGAGATATCGCTTGCAGCGTCCATATCCACCAGCATCAGCTTGTTGAAGATGTTGCCGTCCGCACCCTCACCCTGTTCGATCACGACGAATTTGCCGTCTCCCAGCGCAACCAGGTCGCCCAGCTTGGCGTTGCCGGTGCGCCCTTCGGCATACTCGGCCCCGTCAAGCGGATAGGCCAGCATGCGGCGGGTGGCGCCGATGGCGGGATCGAATTCGATCCAGCGGGTAAAGCGCGCGAACCGTTCGACCTTGTCCTTTTCGCCCGTCACGGCGTAGCGCGCCTTGCCATCGCTTAATGGGCTTTGCAAGAAGGCGTGGATGGTATCGGTGGCAGGATCGAGCGTCATGCCTTCCATGCCGCGGTTGGCGCGCCGCAACGCGAGGATCGCGGGCAAGCCGCTGCCCGGCGCGTAGCGCTGCAAGATCACGCCGCTTGCCGGATCGATGCTGACCAGGAAGGGACCGTACTCGTCGGTGATCCACAGCAGCTTGCGCTTGCGGTCGAAGGCGATCGCTTCGCTGTCGATGCCGCCTTCATGGAATACGGCCTTGCCGGCGGCGTCGAAGCGCATCTCGTCGAACACTGGAATCTCGGCCGTGTTGCCAATCGAACCGTGGGGGATCGGCAAGCCGGATGCGTTGCGCCCGGGCGCCATTTTGATTGGCAGGCAGGACACCAGCGTTGCCCTGTCTGCGCTTACCTGCATGACGCCGATCGACGGGGTGAACCCGGGTGCAGGGAAAATCTTGCTGTCCATTGCGCCTGGCAAGATGGGCCCGTCGCCATTCGGCCCGCGGTCGGTCAGACAATAAAATTCCAGGTCGCCATTGTCGGCCTTGCCCTTGAATGCCAGGCCCGATCCGAACGAGGGCACGAAACCGGTGGGGAAGGCCGCCTGGACGAGCGGATTGTCGCCCTCGTACGGCACATGAAAGTGGGCGGGCGCATCGATCAGGTATTTTTTGACAGTCGGCATGCGCCAACTATACCCCAGGTGATTTGATATTTCTCAAACATGGGATGGTGCAATCCGCGCCGTCGGGCACGCTGCGCGGTAAGCTTTTCCTTCGAGAATGATGGAGGCAAGCATGATCCGGACTATTTTTGCAGCAACGCTGTTGATGGCTGCCAGCTCCGTGGCGAGTGCGCAGAGCGGATGGCTGACCGTGGGCGAGGCAGCATACCTGCAGCTGAAGCACGCCGGCCATGGCGTCACGATCCGGGCCACGCGTGCAGCGCGGCCAGTCGCGGAAAAGGTATACCTGCTGGAAGTGAAGGAAGGGGATATGTTGCGTATTGCCGGCACCCTGCACCGCAGGCAACGCCATTGCGGCGGCTTCATGCACCATGCAAGCGAGGCTGAAGCACGCCAGGCGCTCGCGGCCGACCCATTACCGCCGCAGGCGACGCGTCCTTCGTATGTGATCGCCAACCAGACCGTTGTCCAGCCCTTGCTGGCGCAGATGGAAGCGGCACAGATTGAGCAGACCGCTGCCGGCCTGGCGGCCTTCGTCAACCGCTATTACAGCAGCCCGCACGGCGCCGAGGCGTCGCACTGGCTGCGCGCCAGGTGGGCTGCGCTGGCGGCGGCGCACCCGGCGATCACGGTAAGGCAGTTCGCGCACGCGGGCTATGCGCAGCAATCGGTGATTGCCACGATCGCCGGCAGCGACAAGGCGACCGAGGTGCTGGTGCTGGGCGCGCACCTGGACTCGATCAACATCGGCAGCGCGCGCGAGAGCGCCCGCGCGCCAGGCGCCGACGACAATGCTTCCGGCGTGGCCAGCCTGACCGAAGTACTGCGCGTCATTGCCGGGTCAGGCTACCGTCCGCGCCGCACCATCAAGCTGATTGCCTACGCGGCAGAGGAAGTGGGCTTGCGCGGATCGCAGGCCATCGCGCGTGACTTCCGAGCCAACAAGGTCGACGTGGTCGGCGTGCTGCAACTCGACATGAGCAACTACAAGGGGTCGGCCAGGGATATCTACCTGATCAGCGACTACACCGACGCCGGGCAAAATGGATTCCTGGCGCAGCTGGCTGCCACCTATCTGCCGGATGTTCAGGTAGGCACGGACCGCTGCGGCTATGCCTGCTCGGATCATGCCGCCTGGACCGCGCAGGGCTACGCGGCCTCGATGCCTTTCGAAGCCATGCTCACGCAGGACAATCCCCATATTCACAGCCAGAACGACACCTACGCCAACTCCGGCAACCAGTCGATGCATGCACTCAAATTTGCCCGCCTCGCGCTGGCATTTGCGGTCGAACTTGGGACCGATTCTCAATAGCATCGGCACGTTCCAAATACACACGAATGTTTTGTAAGCCGTTGATTTTGTTAAGAATTAGACTGTCGGTCTAATCAGACACATGCGTTGTGCGAGCCCGCGCGCGTGATAATATTTTTTTAGTCTTTCATTTGCGACGCACTGCAACCCGGTATCCGACCGCGGCAGCCATTCCGGCTGCCTTGTTTTTTGGATGGGCGGCATTGGGCCTACCGGCCTGAATTCCGCTTTGCAAGGGGCGACAAGCCCACTCACAAAAAGGAAAACTCGATGCAGATCCAAAAACCTTCAATGCCCCGCGGCGCAGTTCCGGCCGTATTGGCCGTGATGCTGGCAGGCCTGTTTGCCAGTGGCAATGCACTTGCGCAGTCGAAAAAAAGCTGGATTACCGTTGGCGACGCGGCATTCGCGCATTTGCAGAAAGCAGCGCCGCAGGTCATCGCAAAAGAGAGCACCTTATTGCGCAGCAACGCGGCTACCGAGAAAGTGCACCTGGTCGAGGTCGATGAAGAACAGCTGCTCAAGCTGAGCAGCGCGATCCACCACGAATTGAAGCGCTGCGGCGGCTTCATGTTCCATACCAGCGAAGCCGAGGGCAAGCGCGTGCTGGCCCAGGCGTCGCCGCTGGTCAGCGCCCTCGCCGTCTCGCGCCCGAGCTATACGATCGACAATCAAACGCTGGTCGCACCGGTGCTGTCGCAAATGCAGGCCAGCAATATCGCAGTGACGATCACCGATCTGTCGACCTTCGTCAATCGCTACTACACCACCACGGGCGGGACCGATGCGTCGAACTGGCTGGCGGCCAAGTGGGCCGGCATGGCTGCCGGACGCAGCGACATCGCCGTGACCCAGTTCGCGCACAGCGGCTACAACCAGAAATCGGTGATCCTGACCATCACCGGCACCGACAATGCGGCCGAAGTCGTGGTGCTGGGCGGGCACCTCGATTCGGTCAGTGGGTCGAGCGCGGGCGAGACCACGCGCGCGCCAGGCGCCGACGATGACGCCTCCGGCATTGCCAGCATGACCGAAGCATTGCGCGCAATGATCGCCAGCGGCTACAAGCCGCGCCGCACCATCAAGATGATCGGCTATGCGGCGGAGGAAGCGGGACTGCGCGGCTCGCAGGCAATTGCCCAGAACTTCAAGGCAAACAATATCAACGTGGTCGGTGTGATGCAGCTGGACATGACCAATTACAAGGGTTCGGCTGGCGATATCTACATCTACACCGACTACACCGACAGCCTGCAGAACACTTTCGTCGGCAACCTGATCACGACCTACCAGCCGACGCTGGTGATCGGGTATGACAAGTGCGGTTACGGCTGTTCCGACCACGCTTCCTGGACTGCGGCCGGCTACCCTGCCTCGATGCCTTTCGAGACCACCTTCACCCAGGACAATCCTTACATCCATACGGCCAACGACACCTTCGCCAATGCGGGCGGCCAAGCCAACCATTCGCTCAAGTTTGCCCGGCTGGCGGCGTCGTTTGCGATCGAACTGGGCAGCGACGGCCCTGGTGTCCCGCCACCGCCCGATCGCGTAGAAACCTTCAGCGGATCGCTGACGCGAAGCCAGACCCGCTTGTTCGGGCCATTCAAGGTGGGCGCCCCGGGCAGCCTGAAGGCGGAGACCACCGGCACCGGTGACACGGATCTTTACGTGCGCAAGGGCGCCGTCCCGACCACGTCGAGCTACACCTGCAAATCGGACGGGGCGACCAGCACCGAGGCGTGCACGGTCACCACGACCGCAGCGGGCGATGTGTACGTGCTGCTCAAGGGATATACGGCGTCGAGCTACAACCTGAAGGTGACCTACAAGCCGCAGTAAGGGAAGAGACGTCGTCCTCGGGCGAGGACGACGTTAAACCATCAAGCCTGGGCGCGCGCCGCGCGGCGGCGTGCAACACCGAAGCCGGCAAGTCCAATCGCCAGCAAGGCCAGGCTGCCGGGTTCAGGAACCGCCGTGCTCACTGCGAATTGCGCGCTGGCAAAGTTGAGCTGGACGGCACCGGTCTGCGGCGGCGACGCCGTCACATTCCAGCCAGTTACCGGATTGCCGATCGGCGAACTGCTGAACAGGTTGTAGGCAACCAGGTAGTAGCCAGCCGCCTGGGCGGCAAATTGCCCAGCGTTCAACTGGGAAAGCAGCCCAGGGCCGTTATCATCGTCCGTAAACAACAAATGCCCATCGGTATCGAGCACGTACAACTCGGTGTCGTTATCGGCGCTCAGCGCGGTGCCGTTCATGGTGATGGAGAAAGTCGCGGTGTCGCTAATGTAGATCTTGAAGACGTCGGTATCGGTGGCAACGTTCAGGGAGCCATAGATCGTCGTCAGCGAACCCGTCCCGGCCGTCACCTGAGCCGTGCCGGGCGTGTTGCCGGCGTCGCCAGTTTCTGTCCATGTCCCTGCTGAAGCGCCAGCGCACAGCGTCGAAAGTGCCAGGGTCGTTACCAGTGCAGCCAGTGTCTTCATCAAGATCTTCTCCCGTTTATTCCATGGCACAAGTGTGCTTTAGATTAATAGCAATAAGCATGCCAAAATAAAAAGGCTTAGGAATGAAAGACTTAGGTTTTTTCATTAAAGGAAATGTAAGAGTTTTCGACAACTATGGTGTCGGCGCGGCAATATTTGCATATTTACAGAGCCTGCCTCATCGCGAATCTCTGGACGAAAAAAAACCCCGAGCATTTCTGCGGGGGGTTTTTTCACTATAACTAGCC
>JAZKCA010000076.1:1615-78905 GCA_040388275.1 Pseudomonadota bacterium | reverse complement strand
GAATCCGGAAATCCTGCCGGAAGACGTCAAGGCCGTGCGCGGCGACGCCATCATCGCCACCGGCCGTTCGGATTATCCGAACCAGGTCAACAACGTGCTGTGCTTCCCGTACATCTTCCGCGGCGCGCTCGATTGCGGCGCCACCACCATCACGCGTGAAATGGAAATCGCGGTCGTGCATGCGATCGCCGACCTGGCGCACGCCGAGCAGTCCGACGTGGTGGCCACCACCTACGGCATTACCAATTTGTCGTTCGGCCCCGAGTACCTGATCCCGATGCCGTTCGATCCGCGCCTGCTGATTCACATTGCGCCGGCGGTGGCAAAAGCCGCGTTCGAATCCGGCGTGGCCACGCGCCCGATCGCCGATTTGCAGGCCTATGCCGACAGTCTGCAGCAATTCGTCTACCGCAGCGGCACTTTCATGAAGCCGCTGTTCGCGATGGCCAAACTGGCCCCGCCTGAACTCAAGCGCATCGTCTACGCCGAAGGCGAAGAAGAGCGCGTGCTGCGCGCCGTGCAGGTGGTGGTTGACGAAAAACTGGCGCGTCCGATCCTGGTGGGCCGCCCGACGGTGCTGGAAAAGCGGATCGAAAAATTCGGCCTGCGCCTCAAGCAGGGCGAGCATTTCGACGTCATCAATCCGGACCACGAAGAGCGCTACCGCGACTACTGGCAGACCTATTACGAAATGGGCATGCGCAAGGGCGTCACGCAGGAATACGCCAAGCTCGAGATGCGCCGGCGTCACAGCCTGATCGGCGCCATGATGATCCACAAGGGCGACGCCGACGGCATGATCTGCGGCACCTTCGGCACCACCAATTTGCACCTGCATTACATCGACCAGGTGCTGGGCAAGCGCGCCGGCGCGAACGTCTACGCGGCGATGAATTTCCTGATCCTGCCGGAACGCCAGATGGCCATCGTCGACACCCACGTCAACGAGAACCCGAGCGCGGAGCAGCTGGCCGACATCACCATCCTGGCCGCCGACGAGATGAGCCGCTTCGGCCTGATCCCGCACGCGGCGCTGCTGTCGCATTCGAACTTCGGTTCGGCCAACAGCGAGTCGGCCAAGAAGATGCGCGCCGCGCTGGCGCTGGTGCAGCAGATGCGGCCCGAGCTTGAAGTTGACGGCGAGATGCACGGCGACGTCGCGCTCGACTCCAAGCTGCGCAAGACGATGATGCCGCATTCGACCCTGCAGAGCGACGCCAACCTGCTGGTGATGCCGAACATCGACGCGGCCAACATCGCCTACAACCTGCTCAAGACGGCGGCCGGCAACGGCATCGCCATCGGGCCGGTGCTGCTCGGCTGCGCCAAGCCGGTGCACATCCTGACGCCGTCGGCGACAGTGCGCCGGATCGTCAACATGACCGCTCTGTGCGTGGTCGACGCCGTTTCCGAGCGTTAAACTTCCTCTCCCCGTGCCCGCATGCTTGCGGGCACGGCGGCTTGGCGCCCTGAGCGCTGTCCTTGCCGCGCAGCCATTTGCGTGGTGTCAAACAGGCCCGTAAAAAGCGGGCGAAACAGGCGGCACAAGCGTTTTCCGCAAATGCGCGCGTGCCGTGCGCGGGGGGAGGCGGCGGCATAATGGGTGGGTTCGGTGTTGCTTTTTTTATACCGTCTCACGCATGGCTCAATCACATGAAAACCGCAAAAAAAGCCCTCGTCACCGGGATCACCGGACAAGACGGCGCCTATCTCGCCCAGTTGCTGCTCGACAAAGGCTACGAGGTCACCGGCACCTACCGGCGTGCCAGCTCGGTCAACTTCTGGCGCATCGAGGAACTGGGCATCGACACCCATGCCAGGCTGCGCCTGGTGGAATTCGACCTGACCGACATGTCGTCCAGCGTACGGCTGATGCACAGCGCCCGTCCGGATGAAGTCTATAACCTTGCCGCGCAAAGCTTTGTCGGCGTCTCGTTCGAGCAGCCCGTGGCCACCGCCAATATTACCGGCCTGGGCGCCGTCAACCTGCTCGAAGCGATCCGCCTGGTCGACCCGAAAATCCGCTTCTACCAGGCCTCCACCTCCGAAATGTTCGGCAAGGTACAAGCCATTCCGCAATGCGAGGACACGCCTTTTTACCCGCGCAGCCCGTATGGCGTGGCCAAGCTGTACGCCCACTGGATGACGGTCAACTACCGCGAGTCCTATGGCATGTTCTGCGCCAGCGGCATTCTGTTCAACCACGAATCGCCTTTGCGCGGGCGCGAATTCGTCACCCGCAAGATCACCGACGCCGTGGCCCGCATCGTCCAGGGCAAGCTCGACGTCCTCGAACTGGGCAACCTCGACGCCAAACGCGACTGGGGCTACGCCAAGGACTACGTCGACGGCATGTGGCGCATCCTGCAGGCCGAACGTCCCGACACCTACATATTGGCCACCAACCGCACCGAGACCGTGCGCGACTTCGTCATGATGGCATTCAGGGCGGCCGGCATAGCCATCGAATGGAAAGGACGCGGCGACGCCGAAACCGGCTATTGCAGCCGTAGCGGAAAACTGCTGGTGCGCGTCAGTCCGCGCTTCTATCGCCCGGCCGAAGTCGAGCTGCTGATCGGCGACCCGTCCAAGGCGCTGCGCGAGCTGGACTGGGCGCCCACCACCACGCTCGAACAACTGTGCGGCATGATGGTCGAGGCCGACCTGAGGCGCAGCGAACATGGCCGCTCCTTCTAATTTGCGCGAAGGCGAGGGCAAGCATGCCCTGGTGACCGGGCTGTCCGGCTTCACCGGCCGCTACCTGCAGCGCGAGCTGGAGGCGGCCGGCTACCGCGTGTTCGGCACCACCTTGCATGATGCCGCGGCAAGCCCCGATACCTTCACCGTCGACCTGTGCGAGCGCGCGGCCGTCGCGGCCCTGGTGGCCGAAGTGCAGCCCGACGTGGTGGCGCACCTGGGCGCGATCTCTTTCGTGGCGCATGCCGACCCCGGCCAGGTGTACCAGGTCAATATTGCCGGCACCCGCAACCTGCTCGAAGCGCTGGCCGCCCAGCCGCGCCGGCCCCAGGCCGTGCTGCTGGCGTCGTCGGCCAATGTGTACGGCAACGCCGGCGCCGCCGTCATCGACGAGGGCGTGGCGCCGGCGCCCGCCAACGACTACGCGGTCAGCAAGCTGGCGATGGAACACATGGCGCAGCTCTGGCGCGACGCTTTACCGATCATCATCGCCCGCCCGTTCAACTACACCGGTGTGGGCCAGGATGAAAACTTCTTGCTGCCAAAGATAGTCGCCCATTTCCGCCGCGGGGCGCGCAGCATCGAGCTGGGCAACCTGGCCGTCGCGCGCGATTTTTCCGATGTGCGCGTGGTGGCCGCCAGCTACCGGCGCCTGCTTGCCGCGCGGCCGGCCGGGCAGCTGTTCAATCTGTGTTCCGGGCAGGCGCATACGCTCGCAAGCGTGCTTGGCTTGATGGGCGACATTGCCGGCTACCAGATCGAGGTGGTGCGCAATCCGGCGCTGGTGCGCTCCGGCGAGGTGCTGCGGCTGGTCGGCTGTAACGCCAGGCTGCGCAGCGTGATCGGGGCGCTGGCGCTTGTCCCCTTGGCCGAAACGCTGCGCTGGATGTACCGGGCATGATGCGCGTCGGCCTTGGCACCAGCATGATCGAGCCGGCCCGCACCGGCGGGCGGCTTGACGGCATCGGCGTCTACACCGAGGCGCTGCTGCAGCATCTGGGTGCGGCCGGCTGCGAACTGACCGCCTGGTCCTACCCGCCGCTGCGCTCCCGCCGCGGCGCTGTCGATGTCGGGCGCGCCATGCCGCGTTCGTTCGAGGCGGCCATGCTGGCCGACCTGCTCACGCCGCGCGCGCGCCGCATGCGCATGGGCGCAGACATCTTCCACGTCACCGATTACCGGATTGCGCGCATGGATTGCCCGGTCGTGGCCACGCTGCACGACGCGCTGCCGATCAAGTATCCGCAGTGGTGCAACCCGCGTCTGCGGCGCGCCAAGAACTGGATGCAAAAAAAGGCCGCGCGCAAGGCCGACCATGTGATCGCGCTGTCGCGCTTCGCGGTCGACGAACTGGTCGAATGCTTCGGGGTCGACCCGCGCCGCATCAGCGTGGTGCCGTGCGGGGTGGGCGAGCACTGGCTGCAGCCCTGCGCGCCCGAAGCCGTGGCGGCCACGCTAGCCGCCTACGGACTGCGCCCCGGCTACTTCCTCACGGTTGGTACCCTGCAGCCGCGCAAGAATATCGGACGCCTGCTCGATGCCTGGCTGGGCTTGCCTTCCGAGGTGCGCGCGCAGCGCCAGCTGGTCGTCGTCGGCGCACCCGGCTGGCGCAGCGCCGGCCTGGTGGACCGCCTGCGCGCGGCGCGCCAGAACGGCCACGACGTGCGCTGGCTGCACCGCGTCGCCGCCCCGGAAACACTGCGCCAGCTGTACGCCGGCGCCGGCGTATTCGTGTTCCCTTCGCTGTACGAAGGCTTCGGCATTCCGCTGGTGGAGGCTTTCGCCAGCGGTGTGCCGGTGGTGGCGTCGAACACCACGTCGCTGCCCGAGGTCACGCGCGGGGCCGCGTTCGACATCGATCCCCTCGACAGCCGCATGATCGGGGCGGCCATGCTGGCGCTGGCCACCGACGACCACTTGCGCGAGCGCTGCATCGAGGCAGGGCGTGAACGCGCGGCCCAGCTGACCTGGCGCGCCACCGCCGAGCAGACCGCGGCGGTGTACCGGGCCGTGCTGGCGGGTTAGCCATGCGCGTCCTGCACTTTTACAAGACCTACTATCCCGACTCGGTCGGCGGGGTCGAGCAGGTGATCCGCCAGATGTGCGTCGGCACCGGCCGCCTCGGGATCGTCAATGAAATCCTGACGCTGACGCGGCGCAAGGGCGCGGGCGACTTCATGTTCGAAGGCCACCAGGTGCGACCGCTCGCGCTCGACCTTGAAATCGCCTCGAACGGGATGTCGCTGGCCGCCTTCCGCGCACTGGCGCGGCACGCGGCCTGCTGCGACCTGGTGCACTATCACTTCCCGTGGCCGTTCGCCGACCTGGCCCATTTTGTGGCGCGCAGCGGCAAGCCCTGCCTGGTCACCTACCATTCCGACATCGTGCGCCAGAAACTGCTGCTGCGCCTTTACCAGCCCTTGATGCGGCGCTTCCTGCACAGCGTGGACGCGATCGTGGCCACCTCGCCCAACTACCTGGCGTCGTCGCCAGTGCTCGAACGCTACCGCGGCAAGACGCGCGTCATCACTTATGGGCTCGACAAGAGCATCTACCCCGAACCGCAAGCCGAGCGCCTGGACTACTGGCGCTCCCGCATCGGCGCACGCTTTTTTCTGTTTGTCGGCGTGCTGCGCTACTACAAGGGCCTGCACATCCTGCTCGACGCCGTCGCCGGCGCCGATTATCCGGTAGTGATCGTCGGCGCCGGCCCGATCGAAGCGGAGCTGCGCGCGCACGCGGCGCGCCTGGGCCTGCGCCATGTGCTGTTCATGGGCGCGCTGGGCGAGGACGACAAGGTCGCGCTGCTGGCGCTGTGCTACGCGGTGGCCTTTCCATCGCACCTGCGTTCCGAAGCATTCGGCATCTCGCTGCTGGAAGGGGCCATGTTCGGCAAGCCGATGATTTCAAGCGAGATCGGCACCGGGACTTCCTACATCAACATCGACGGCGAAACCGGCATTGTGGTGCCGCCGGGAGACCCGCGCGCGTTCGGCGAGGCCATGCGTTATCTTTGGAATAACCCGCTGCGGGCACGCGCGATGGGGCGCTGCGCCGAGGCCCGTTACTGGCGCCTGTTCAGCGCCGCGCAGATGTCGGCCAGCTATGCGCAGCTGTACCACGAGCTGGCTGCGCGGCGGCTGCCGCTGCAGCGCTCGCGGTCACAAAATAGTAACTTTTTGTAATTAAACGGTTGTTTTATTGTCGTGCGACACGCTCTCGTTGGCGGCCTTCCGGCCTTGCTGCTATCCTGCAAATAGTGTTGAGCAAAGGTGTGGGATGGTGAAGCGGATTCTTGTTGTTGTATTGCTACTGGCCGGGCGCATTGCTGTGGCCGGCGGGCCGGCGCCCGCCGTTCCGCTGTATATCACGACAGAATACTCGCCGCCGACCAGCATGCAGGAAGACGGCAAGGTGATCGGCAGCGCCACCGAAAAGCTGCGCGAGGCCATGGCCCGCAGCGGGACCGCCTACACCCTTGAAATGCTGCCCTGGAAGCGCGCGTATACGGCCGCCACCGACCGTCCCAACGGCTGCGTGTACTCGACCACCCGCACGCCCGAGCGCGAACGTCTGTTCAAATGGGTGGGGCCAACCGACGAAGGCGAGTGGGTGCTGCTGGGACGCGCCGACCGCCAGTACAATCTGCAGACGCTGGAAGATGCGCGGTCCCTGCGCATCGGCACCTATCATGGCGACGCGCGCGACGAATACCTGCGCTCGCGCGGCTTCCTGGTCGACCCGGCGCCGAACGATTACATCAATCCCCCCAAGCTGATGATGAACCGGATCGACTTGTGGGCGGCCGGGCTGCGGCGCGGCAGCGCGGTGCTGGAGCTGAACGGCTGGTCGACCAAGATCGTGCCGGTGCTGACCTTCAACAAGGTGAAGCTCTACCTGGCCTGCAACCAGGCGGTGCCCGATGCGACCATCGAGCGCCTCAATGCCGCGCTGGACGGCATGGCGCGCGACGGCACTGCGCGCCGGCTGGAACGCAAGTACGATACGTGGGTGGCGCGCAAGGTGGCTACCGGTCAGCAGTAGGATCAGCCGTTCAGGTGGCAGGCCGAAAAATGCAGGGGCGCGATTTCGACCAGCGCCGGCGACTCAATCGCGCAGCGCGCCAGCGCATGCGGACAGCGCGGATGGAAATGGCAGCCCGACGGCGGATGCAGCGGCGACGGGATCTCCCCGCGCACGGCCACAAAACTTGTTTTCTTCACTTCCAGTTTCGGCGCGGATGCCAGCAAGGCTTGCGTGTACGGGTGGTTCGCCCGCGCGAACAGTTCGTCAGTCGGCGCCGACTCGACCACCCTTCCCAGATACATGATGACGACCCGGTCCGATATGTGGCGCACCGCGCCCAGGTCGTGGCTGATGAACAAATAGGTCAGCGAGAGTTCGTCGCGCAAGCGCATGAACAGGTTCAGCACCTGGGCCTGGATCGAGACGTCCAGCGACGCGACCGCCTCATCGCAGACCAGCAACTGCGGCTGCACCGCCAGCGCCCGCGCAATGCCGACGCGCGCCCGCTGGCCGCCCGAAAACTGGTGCGGAAAGCGCCGCATCAGCGCCGGATCCAGTCCCACCCGCTCCAGCATGCCGGCAGTGTAGTCGCGCTGTGCGGCGGCGCTGGTCAGGCCATGCACCAGCGGTGCTTCGCCGACGATGTCCTGCACCCGCATGCGCGGATTGAGCGAGGCGTACGGATCCTGGAAGATCATCTGGATCGGCAGCTGACGGGCGCGCCGCTCTGCCGCAGGCAGCAGGTCGAGCTGTTCGCCGCGCCACCAGCGGGAGCCGGCCGACAGCGCGTGCAGGCCGACCGCCATGCGCGCCAGGGTCGACTTGCCGCAGCCCGATTCGCCCACCAGGCCGACTACCTCGCCGGCGGCAATGGTCAGCGTGACCTGGTCCACGGCGTGCACCACCTGGGGTTCTACCGCGCTGCCGAAGCGGCGCGCGATCTTGCCGGCCAGGTCGAGCGGGGTGATGAAGCGCTTGCTGACAGCGCGCAGTTCGAGCAGGGGCGTGGTCATGAAATGTCTCCGGCCACCGGGTGGAAGCAGCGCAAGGTGCGCGCGCCCGAGGTGTGCAGCGGCGGGGTGGCCGCACAGGCCTCGCTGGCCGAAGCGCAGCGCGCGCGGAAGGCGCAGCCGGGGCCGAGGTTGAGCAGCGACGGCGTCATGCCGGGGATCTGGTGCAGCGGCGCGCCGCGCGCATTGCGCGACGGCGCCGAGGCGATCAAGCCGTGCGTGTAAGGGTGGCGTGGCGATTCGAGTACCTGTAACGTCGTGCCGCTTTCGACGACCTTGCCGGCGTACATCACGCACACCGTGTCGGCCAGGCCGGCTACCACCGACAGATCGTGCGTGATCCAGATCAGGGCGGTGCCCGAGTCGCGGCACACGGCCTGCATCTCGTGCAGGATCTGGCCCTGGATGGTGACGTCGAGCGCGGTGGTGGGCTCGTCGCAGATGATCAGGTCGGGCTGGTTGATCAGCGCGATGGCAATCGCCACGCGCTGACGCATGCCGCCCGAGAACTGGTGCGGATACGCTTGCAGGCGTGCATCGGGCGCGGCGATTCCCACCTTGACCAGCGCCGCGCGCGCCAATGCCAGCGCATCGTCGCGGCTCACGGCCCGGTGCGCGAGCACCGCTTCGACCATCTGGGTGTCGATCCGCAGCACCGGGTTCAGGGTCATCATCGGATCCTGGAAGATCATCGCGATGCGGTTGCCGCGCAGCTGGCGCATCGGCTCGGGCGCCAGGCCGCGCAACTCGCGGCCCTTGAATAAAATGCTGCCGGTCGTGACCTTGCCGGGCGCGTCGATCAGGCCCATGATCGAGTAGCCGGTCATCGACTTGCCGGAGCCGGACTCGCCCACCAGGCCCATGATTTGGCCCGCTTCCACCGAGAACGAGACGTCGTCGACCGCCTTGACGGTGCCGGCCCGGGTCGCAAATTCGGTACACAGGCCCTGGACCTGCAGCAGGGCGGTCATTGGGATTGCAGGCGTGGGTTGAGCACGTCGCGCAACTGGTCCGCCACCAGGTTAATGGCCACTACCGTGGCCAACAGCGCCACGCCCGGGAAGAAGCTGATCCAGTACTTCCCCGACAGCAGATACTGGAAGCCGTTGGCGATCAACAGCCCGAGCGAGGGTTCAGTGACCGGCAGCCCGAGACCGAGGAAGGACAGGGTCGCTTCGAGCGAGATGGCGGCGGCCACCTGCAGCGCGGCCACCACGATCAGCGGCGGCATGCAGTTCGGCAGCAGGTGGCGCAGCACGATGCGGGCGGGCGACAGGCCCAGGCAAACGGCCGCTTCGATGTATTCCTTCTTGCGCTCGACCAGGGCCGCGCTGCGCGCCGTGCGCGCGTAATAGGCCCACTGCACGGCCACCAGCGAAATGATGATCTTGCCGACGCCAGGGCCAGTCAGCGCCAGCAGGATCAGGGCGATCAAAATCGGCGGGAACGACAGCTGCATGTCGGCGATGCGCATGATGACGGCGTCGGTGCGTCCGCCCGCATAGCCGGCCAGCAGGCCCAGCGCCAGGCCCAGCACCAGCGCCAGCGCGGTGCTGACCACGCCCACCAGAACCGAGATGCGCACGCCGTACAGGATCGCCGACAGCATGTCGCGCCCCTGTTCGTCGGTGCCCAGCCAGTACGTCAGATTGCCCTCGGCGGCCCTCTGGCCGGGCGCCAGGCGCGAATCCATCATGTCCAGCGTCGCCAGGTTGTACGGGTCCTGCGGCGCGATCAGGGGCGCGAACAGGGCCGCCAGCACGATCAGGGCCAGCAGCAGCAGGCCGAAAGTGGCCAGCTTGCTCGACAGGTAATTGCGCCACAGGCGCGCCAGCGGAGTCTCTTCCATGGCCTATCCCTTCGCCTCGGTGAGGCCCACGCGCGGATCGAGCAGCGAATACGCGATGTCGACCACCAGGTTAATCAGGATGAACAGGGTCACGATCAGGAGCAGGTAAGCGACGATCACCGGGCGGTCCAGCACGCGGATCGAATCGATGATCAGTTTGCCCATGCCGGGCCAGGCGAACACCGATTCGGTGACGATCGCAAACGCGATGATCGAGCCGAATTGCAGCGCCAGCACGGTGACCACCGGGATCAGGATGTTCTTGAGTACATGCACGCCGATGATGCGGCGGTTGCGCAAACCCTTGGCGCGCGCGAACCTGACGTAGTCCTGCAGCAGCGCCTCCTGGGCGCCGGCACGGGTCAGGCGGATCACCATGGCGATATTGAACAGGGCCAGGTTAAGCGCCGGCAGCAGCAGGTGGCGCAGGCCGTCCGCCGACAGGAAGCTGACCGGCATCCCCAGCAGCATGGTGGTGGCGCCGCGCCCGGAGGACGGCAGCCAGCCGAGCTGCACGGCGAACACCATGATCAGCATCAGCCCGACCCAGAAAGTGGGCAGCGAAAAACCGAGAATCGACGTGGCCATGATGCTCTTGCCCAGCAGGCCGTTGGGCCGCAGCCCGGCCAGCAGGCCAAGCGGAATACCCACCACGATCGCCATCAGCAGCGCCAGCACGGCCAGCTCCATGGTGGCGGGCAGGCGCTCGAGGATCAGCTCCATGGCCGGCGCGCCGTATACGAAGGAGCGTCCCAGGTCGCCGCGCAGCGCGTTGCCGATGAAGCGCAGGTATTGTTCCCACAGCGGCTGGTCGAGGCCGAAGGCGATGATGGTGCGCGCGCGTTCGGCCTGGTCGGCGTCGGGGCTGACCAGGATGTCGATGGGATTGCCGATCGCGTACACGCCGGCGAACACCAGCAGCGACATCAGCAGCAGCACCAGGGCGCTTTGCAGCAGGCGCCGCAGGATGAAAACCGGCACGGCCGCTTACTGCTTGCTGAAGTACTGGGCCAGCGTGCGTTCATCCACGCGCGGCTGATAGACATAGCCCTTGCGCGCGGCCCAGGTGGTCACCTGCTGGTGCAGCGGGATGATGCCGACGTCGTTGATGCCGATCGCGGCCGCTTGCTGCAGCAGCGCCAGGCGGGCCTTGTCGTCGATGGTGGCCAGCGCCGAGACCAGCAAGGTGTCGAGCTTTGGATTGCAGTAGCGGCCCCAGTTGAAGCCGCCGTAACCCTTGGCCGCGTCTTCGCAGGCCAGCAGGCTGCGCACCGAGGTCGACGATTCGCCCGTCTGCGCGGCCCAGCCGAACAGGAAGGCCGAGTATTCGCGCTTGCTGCCGCGCGCCGCATACACGGCCATTGGCAAGCCTTCGACCTTGGCCGTGATGCCGATCTTGGCCCACATTTGCGCGATGGTCTGGGTGATCTTTTCATCGTTCACATAGCGGTTGTTCGGCGTGTGCAAGGTCATGCTGAAGCCGTCCGGGTAGCCGGCCTGGGCCAGCAGTTTTTTGGCGCCCTGCGGGTCGTAGGGCACCACCTTCAGCGCGGGGTTGTAGCCGAACAGGGTCGGTGGCACCAGGTTCGCGGTCGGCTCGGACAAGCCTTCCATCACGCGCTCCTTGATCATCTGGCGGTTGATCGCCATCGACAGCGCCTGGCGTACGCGCAAGTCCTGCAGCGGATTTTTGGCCAGCGGCTTGCCGTCCTTGTCGCTGATGAAAGGCGTTTGCGCGCGGCTGGCGTCGAGCTCGAGGAAAATCAGCCGGTGCGAGGTTTTGGTGTACATGCTGATGCCCGACGCGCCGCGCACCCGTTCCAGGTCCGGCGAAGGCACCTGTTCGATGGCGTGCACGTCGCCCGACAACAGCGCCGCCACGCGCGTGGCGCCGTTCGGAATGAAGCGCAGCGTGACCTTGGCCCAGTCGGGCTTCTTGTCCCAGTAGCCGTCGAAGCGCTCCAGTTCAAGGCGGTCGTCGCGCTGGAACTTGACGAACTTGAAGGGGCCGGTGCCGACCATCCCCTTGCCGCTATTGAAGTCCTCGCTCGACAGGCCCTGGGTTGCCTTCTTCGACACGATCATCACCGCCACCATATCGGTGAGCATCAGCGGATACGGTTCGCGCGTGGTGAAACGGATGGTGTGGGCGTCGATCACCTTCTTGTTGATGATCGCGCGCGTGAACGAATCGAACTTTCCGGGGCTGCCGACGATGGTGGCCGGGCGGTCCATCGACCAGGCCACATCCTCGGCCGTGAGCGGACTGCCGTCGTGGAACTTGACGCCCTTGCGCAGCTTGAATTCCCAGGTCAGCTTGTTTACCAGCGACCACGATTCGGCCAGGCCGGGAATCAGGCGGTCGTCGGCGTCGAGCCGGGTCAGGGTCTCGAAGATGTGGGCCGACATGTTGACGTTCGGCGTCAGGTTGTAAAAGTGCGGATCCATCGATGTCGGCGGCGAGCTCATCGCCATCTTGAATTCCTGGGCCATGGCTGCCGGCGCGAACAGGGAAAGGCAAAGCGCAAGGCCGCGCAGGGATCGCAAGGTCATCGGAACTCCGGGAGTGGGAACGGGGATTGCAGTATAGCTATTTTTGTGCCCGGATTACTGTTTTTTGAAAAACTGGGCAGCCGTGCGTTCATCGATCCGCGCCTCGTAGGCGTAACCCTTGCGGGTGGCCCAGGTGGTGACCTGGTGGTGCAGCGGAATCAGGGCCGCGTCTTGAATGCCGATGGCCGTCGCTTGCTGCAGCAGCGCCAGGCGGGCGCTGTCGTCGATGGTCGCCATGGCCTTGACGATGAGCTTGTCCAGCCCGGGATTGCAATACCTGGTCCAGTTAAGCACGCCGTAGCCTCTGGCGCTGTCCTCGCAGGCGAGCAGATTGCGCAGCAGGGACGATGACTCGCCGCTTTGCACGCCGTAGCCGAACAGGGCCATCGAATACTCGCGCTTGCTGGCGCGCGCCACGTAGACCGCGTTCGGCAAGCCTTCGACTTTGGCGGCGATGCCGATCTTGGCCCACATCTGGGCGATGGTCTGGGTGATTTTTTCATCGTTCACATAGCGGTTGTTCGGCGTATGCAAGGTGATGCTGAAGCCGTCCGGGTAGCCCGCCTGGGCCAGCAATGTGCGCGCGCCCTGCGGATCGTAGGGCTGCACCTGCAGGGCCGGGTTGAAGCCGAACAGCGAGGGCGGCACCAGGTTGCCGGTCGGCTCGGACAGGCCTTCCATCACGCGCTCCTTGATCAACTGGCGGTTGATTCCCATCGACAGTGCCTGGCGCACCCGCAGGTCCTGCAATGGATTGCTTGCCAGCGGCTTGCCATCTCTGGCAGAAATGAACGGGCTGTGGGCGCGGGCGGCGTCGACCATCAGGTAGATCAGGCGGTGCGAGGTCTTCTTGAACATTCGGATCGCAGGGTCGGCGCCCAGCCGGTCGAGGTCGGGCGGCGGCACTTGTTCGATGGCGTCGACATCGCCCGCCAGCAGCGCCGCCACGCGGGTGGCGCCGTTCGGGATGAAGCGCAGCGTGACGCGGCTCCAGGCCGGCCTGGGCCCCCAATGGCCGTCGAAGCGCGCCAGTTCAAGGCGGTCGTCGCGCAGGAAGCTGACGAATTTGTAGGGGCCGGTGCCGACCATGCCCTTGCCGGTTTTGAAATCGTCGCTGGACACGCCCTGGGTGGCCTTTTTGGAGACGATGCGCACCGCCACCATGTCGCTCAACATCAGCGGATACGGTTCGCGGGTGGTGAAGCGGATGGTGTGGGCGTCGACCACCTTCTTGCTGACGATGGCGCGCGTGAAGGCATCAAAGCCGCCGGGGCTGCCGACGATGCTGGCCGGGCGCTCCATCGACCACAGGACATCGTCGGCGGTCAACGGGCTGCCGTCGTGGAACTTGACGCCCTTGCGCAGCTTGAACTCCCAGGTCAGCCGGTTCACCAGCGACCACGACTCGGCCAGGCCGGGCAGCAGGCGGTCGTTGGCATCGAGGCGGGTCAGGGTATCGAAGACATGGGCGGCGACATTGGAGTTCGGCGTGGCATTGTAAAAATGCGGATCGAGCGAGGTCGGCGGCGAGCTCATTGCCAGCTTGAATTCCTGCGCCATGGCCGGCACCGCGGCCAGGGAAAGGCAAAGCGCAAGACGCACAAGGAAGCGCAGTGCCATCAGGAATCCAGAGAAAAGATAAGGAGCTGAATCATACAAGTTTTTCAATCCAGGTCAGACCTGATATCTAACATTCAGGTCCGACCTGAATTTGAGGTCAGACCTGAATGTTAGATATCAGGTCTGACCTGGATTGCATTATGCGGCCGGGGTGATGGGGATGGTGCGCCGGGCGGGGGCGGCGGCGCGCGCGCGCAGCTGGCCGCAGCCGCCGTCGACGTCTTGCCCGGCGGAGTCGCGCAGCTTGGTCAGCACGCCGCGCCCTTGCAGCGCCGCCGCGATCGCGCGCGCTTTTTCCCAGCTGGGACGCTGGAAGTCGATGCCGGGAATGGTGTTGTAGGGAATCAGGTTCAGGACGGCGTACTTGCCCTTGAGCAGCTCGACGATGCCATCGAGCTCGTCTTCGCCATCGTTGATGCCGTCGAGCAAGGTCCACTGGTACTGGATCGGGTAGTTGCACTGGCGCGCGTAGGCTTCGCCCAGGGTCACCAGCTCGCTTGGTGTCAGGCGCGGGGCGCGCGGCAGCAACCGTTCGCGCAACGCCGGCTTGGTGGTGTGCAGCGACAGCGCCAGCGCCGGTTTCACCCGGCCCTCGGGCAGGCGTTCGAACACGCGGCGGTCGCCGACGGTCGAGAACACCAGGTTCTTGTGGCCGATATTGCCTTCCGTGCCGAGCAGCTCGATCGCTTCAAGCACATTGTCCAGATTGTGCGCCGGCTCGCCCATGCCCATGAAGACGACCTTCCTTACCGGCCGCATGGCGCGCCCCAGCGCGACCTGGGCGATGATTTCGCCGCTGCTCACCTGCCGCACCAGGCCGTCGCGCCCGGTCATGCAGAATTGGCAGCCGACCGCGCACCCGACCTGGCTCGACACGCAGATGCCGTCGCGCGGCAACAGCACGCTTTCCACCGCCTGGCCATCGGCCAGACCGACCAGCAGGCGCGCCGAGCCGTCTTCGCCGGGATGGGCGGAAATCAGGGTCGCCATGCCCTGCAGTTCGGCATCCAGCTGCGGCAAGGCGTCGCGCAGCGCGCGCGGCAGGAAGTCCTGGGGACGGCGCCGTCCCTGGTCATGGGCCTGGCCCTGGATCCAGTCGCGCAGCACGCGCTGTTCGTGCAAGGGGAGGGCGCCGAGCGCGCGCAGGCGCTGGCGGATGGTGTCAATCTGCATGCCGGCATTTTACACGGTGCCACTCCCTGATTTCATGCAAGAAACAACAGATTCCGCGGGGTGCTTGACCTTGTGGCGACGAAGCGGGACTATTGTTGACAGTCCGAAAGATGTCACAAATCCAAGGAACCACATGGCCCTGCTCCGCAATCTGTCCATCCAGAAGAAGTTGATGCTCAGCATGGCCGCGTGCCTGCTGTTATTTCTGGCCATTTCCTCCACCCTCAGCATCATGATGACGGGGGCTGGGATCCGCGAACGCGTCGTCGGCCAGGAGTTGCCCGCCGTGGTGGGCGAAATCGGCAACGATATCCGGCGCCAGATCGCCGTGCCGCTGGCCACCTCGCTGGCCATCGCCAACAATGCCTACGTGCACGCCTGGGAGGGCGAGGGCTTGCCCGACACGGGTTTGCCGGCCTGGCAGGCGTACGCCAAGCAGCTCAAGGACAAGAACCGGGCCGCCACCGTGTTCTGGGTGTCGGAATCGACCGGCAAGTACATGACCGAACAGGGCCTGAACCGGACGCTGGCCAAGGATGCCGCCAGCGACCAGTGGTTCTACGGCTTCCTGGCCGGCGGCAAGCCGTACACCCTGGACCTGGACAAGGATGTCGGCTCGAGCGAATTCATGTTGTTCATTAATGTGCGGGCCGAAGCGGGGCCGGGCAAGCTGGGCGTGGCCGGGCTGGGCCTGTCGCTGACGTCCATGGCCGATACCATCCGCACCTACAAGATCGGCAAGTCGGGCTTTGTATCGCTGGTCCGCGCCAACGGCGGCGTGCTGGTGCACCGTGATCCGGCCATGGCTGACGGCAAGCATTTTCTCAAGGACTTGCCGGGCTTTGACGCCGCGCTCAGTGGCAAGCTGCTGGGCGGCGCCAAATTCACCAGCGCCGAATATGACGCCCCTTCCGGTCGCCGCATCGTGGCCTCGTCCTTCGTGCCGGAACTGAATATGTATGTGGTGGCCGAAGTGCCCGAGTCCGAAGTGCTGGGCAACGTCACGCGTTCGGCGACGATCGCCGCCCTCGCCGCTGGCCTCATCGGGGGCAGCATCGGTTTGCTGATCGTGTTTTTGATCAGCCGCGCGATTGCCGCGCCCGTGGCGCGCGCGGCCCACATGCTGACCGAGATCGCCAGCGGCAATGGCGACCTGAGCCGGAAAATGGCGGTCGAAACCCAGGATGAAGTGGGCGAACTGGCGCTGGCCTTCAACCGCTTCATATCCTCGCTCAACACGACCATCAGTGAAGTGCGCGGCAGCACGACCACGATCGCCGCCGCCTCGAGCGAGATTGCGGCCGGGAATATGGATTTGTCGAGCCGCACCGAAGCGCAGGCGTCGAGCCTGGAAGAAACCGCCGCCGCCATGGAGCAACTGACCTCGACCGTCAAGCAGAATGCCGAAAACGCCAGCCAGGCCAACCAGCTGGTGGTGGCCGCCTCGACCCACGCCGTCAAGGGCGGCGACGTGGTCGGGCAGGTGGTCAGCACCATGGGTTCGATCACCGACAGTTCGCGCAAGATCGTCGACATCATCGGCGTCATCGATGGGATCGCCTTCCAGACCAACATCCTCGCGCTAAACGCGGCCGTGGAAGCGGCGCGCGCGGGCGAGCAGGGGCGCGGTTTCGCGGTCGTCGCCAGCGAGGTGCGCAACCTGGCGCAGCGCAGCGCCGCCGCCGCGAAGGAAATCAAGACACTGATCGGCGACTCGGTCGACAAGGTCAGCGCCGGCAGCCGCCTGGTCGATGAAGCGGGCAAAACCATGGGCCAGATCGTGGCCTCGGTCCAGCAGGTGGCCGACCTGATGAGCGAGATCGCCGCCGCCAGCCACGAGCAAAGCCAGGGCATCGGCCAGATCAACCAGGCCATCACGACCATGGACGACGCCACCCAGCAAAACGCCGCCCTGGTCGAGGAAGCGGCGGCGGCGGCCAAGTCGCTGCAGGACCAGGCCGCCCACCTGGCCGAGGTGGTCAGCGTCTTCAAGCTGGACGAGGCCGAGGCGCCGCGAGCGGCCGCGCCGAAGCCGCGCCGTGCGCCCGTACGTGCAGCGCCAGCCAGGCCGGCACGCATGGTGGCCGCGCCCCATGAAGCGGAAGAACAGGAAGAACAAGCGGAGCCGGAAGCACCGAAACAAGCGCCCCAGCGGCGCGCTCCGAAGGCCCAGCCGGCGACCGATGACTGGGAAGAATTCTAAGGAGGAATCCTTGACGTCCTCCCCGCCCTAAAGGACGGGGATTCCTACATCTAGCGTCGCACGTCCGCGACGGAGAATGTTTAACGCCGCATTGAGATCACGATCATGTACAGCGCCGCAATCACTGCAGGTCCACGCTCTAATTCCAAGGTCTGCGATACCTTTCGGCCGCGAGTCGGGCAACGTGCCGCAACAAGAGCAGATCTGGGTAGTAAGCCGTTCGTCGACTTCTCTGTACCACGCGCCATGCTTAACAGCCTTGTATCGCAACTGGTTTCGAAAAGTAGACCAGCTGACATCGTAAATGGACTTCGCCATGCTGGTTGTGGCGAGGCCGGAGGCATTGATATTGCCAACAATAATATGATCAAACGTGGCGATAATCTCGCTTGTCCGCTGATGCAGAAAATGCCGGCGCCGGTTGGCGATCTTGTCATGGATCGCCTTGACACGCCGGCGTTTTTTCGCCCGCTGCGCACGTGCCAGCGCCGCCTCTTCCTTGCGGTAAAACTGGGGAGCTTCGATCTTGCGGCCACTGCTCAGCGTGGCAAGTTCCTTCAGGCCGAGGTCGATGCCAACGCCGTGCCGCAGCGCCCGCACAGGCGCTTCTTCCACCTCAATGCAAATATTGAGAAACCAATTGCCGCGCCGGTCGCGCGAGAACTTGGTGCCATCGGTGATTTTTCCGTCTGGCAGCGGACGCGACAAGAACACGCGAAAGGTATTGCCGGCAAACCGGAAAGCATCGCCATGCCGCTTCAGTTCGCGCCCTTTCAAAGGGACCCAGCCCAGCGATTTATTGCCGCGGTAACGCAGCCATGGACGGCGCGACTGGAAGCGCGATTTGGCGTACTGCTGGCACACGTCGTTGACCGTGCCAGAGTGCAGTCCCAGTTCTTTGCTGGCGCCGGTGGTGAGCTTGATCAGGTCGAAGCCAGTGTGCCACTTACGGTTGAATCGCAGCGCGTCCTTTTGCCGGTCGTTGCAATATTTCCAGACAAAGTTGACCGATTTCGCCTGCTGGTTCAGCAGGCCATCAGGCGACTTTACACGGTATCGGTACACGAGTTTCATACACTTTTGACAATCACCGCCGACTTTGGTTCACGCATACAGTCAAAGCAACGACAGCTTTGCAGTCGGCTCCTTTCCCTCCCCGCCCTGAAGGGCGAGGTTTCTCGGAGCAAAATCTGATGAAAGCACGATCTTTGCGGCGCTTCCCGGCACTGTGCCTGGCGCTGGCGGCGAGTCTGGCAGGCAGCGCGGCGCAGGCGCTCGACTGGAGCAGCAATACGATCAGCTGGCGGGTCGGGAATGCCTATCGCGAACCGTTCAACCCCAACGACATCAAGAAAAACATCTTTGCCTTCACCCATGCCAGCGGCTACAAGTACGGCAGCAATTTTTTCAATCTGGACTTACTGCGCTCGGACGAGAACGACCCGCGCGACCTGGGCGACGACGACGGCGCGCGGGAAGCCTACCTGGTGTACCGGCACACCCTGGACATCGGCAAGATCCGCGGCAGGGAAATCAAGTTCGGCGCGGTGCGCGGGGTCGGTCTGACGCTCGGTTTTGACTGGAACACCAAGCATGACGTCGGCTACAACTCGCGCAAGCGCATGCTGGTGGCGGGGCCCACGCTGATGTGGAATGTGCCGGGCTTCCTCAATACCAGCATCTTGCTGCTACACGAAAGCAATGCACCGAGCGGCGCCTTTCCGCCCATTTCCAACGTGCGCGGGCGCTACACCTACGACCTGCATCCGATGCTCAGCGCCAGCTGGGGCATTCCGATTTCGCAGCGCTGGTCGTTCGAGGGCTATGCCAATTTCATCGCTTCCAAAGGGATCAATGAAGTCGGCGGCGATACGGGGCCGGAGACCAACGTCGACATGCAGCTGATGTTCGATTTGGGCGCGGCGATGGGACACAAAAAGGACATTTTCCGCATCGGCATCGAATACCAGTACTGGAACAATAAATTCGGCAACACCTCGCTCAACACGGGAGGGCAGGGCTTCCGCGCCAAGACGCCGATGGTGCGCGCCGAATACCGGTTCTAGGGGGGACTTTGCGCGGGCCGAATTATTGCTCCCGTGCTAGACTCGTTCTCAATGGACAGTCACCGGCCCCAGCTTGATGATGCTAAGCGTTCGCATTGGATCGTGCGGACCAATTACCGTTTGCGGGTGGCCTCCTTTTTGATGGCGTTCGTGGCCCTGGGCATGGACCTGTACACCAGGGACACCGGCGCGCGCCTGTGGACGCTGCTGGCGTTGCAATTCCTGGTCTATCCCCACCTGTTGTACTGGCGCGCGCGGCATGCCAGGGATGCGCAAAAGGCCGAACTCGACCACCTGCTGCTCGATTCGCTGATGCTCGGCATGTGGGTCGCCGCGCTGCACTTCCCGCTCTGGCCCACCTTCACCTTGTGGCTGGGCTGCTCGCTGAACATCACCATGACCTCTGGCCTGAAGGGCACCTTGCGCTCGCTGCTGGCCTTCATTCTCGGCGTGCTGATCGCGGTCAGCGCGTTCGGCTTCGAGTTCGTTCCCGACACCGTCTGGCCCACGACCGCCCTGGCTATCCTCGGCACTGCCGCCTACCTGATCGCGATCGGAAATACCTCGCACCAGCGCAACCGGCAGCTGCGCGCCACCCGCGAAAAATTGCGCGATCGCGAGCACGTATTGCAACAGCAACTGGCCGAGATCCAGGTACTCCAGGACCAGTTGAAGGACCAGGCCGTGCACGACCCGCTGACCGGCCTGTTCAATCGCCGCTACCTGGACACCATCGTGCCGCACGAACTGGCCCGCTGCGCGCGCGAGCGCATTCCCTTGTGCCTGATGATGATGGATATCGACCATTTCAAACGCGTCAACGACACCTACGGGCACCAGGGTGGCGACGCGGTGCTGAACGCCCTAGCTGCCTTGCTCAGCGACAGCGTGCGCGCCTCCGACGTTGCATGTCGTTATGGCGGCGAAGAATTCCTGCTGTTATTGCCGAACATGCCGGTGGCGAATGCCCTGTTGCGCGCCGAAGAATGGCTCGCCGCAGTGGCCGCCATGACAGTCGCGTTTGCAGGGAAAGACATCCAGGTCACCATCTCGATCGGCATCGCCAGCTATCCCGAGGATGGCAATTCCGGTGAAGAACTCACGCGCAGCGCCGACCTGGCTCTTTACCGGGCCAAGGCGGAAGGACGCGACCGGGTCGTCCTGTTTTCGGCAGAAATGGCCCCGGTCTAACGCGCCATTTTGACTAATTGTGTCGTTTTTACAACCAATTCCCAAGCTCAATGGTCTGTGCCTGAATAAGGTCCACGCACTGTCGCAGATACGCTACATTCTGGTGCATGCGGGCGTGTGTATGCACGCGCCGCCAACCTTATTGGAGACATATTCTATGCACTTCCATTCTGTGAAGGCGGCCCCCCTGGCCGTCGCCATCGCCCTGTGCTTCAGCTTCGCCAGCCCGTTCGCGCTGGCTGACGAAACCTGCAATTCTCCGTATATGTCCAGCCTGATCAAGGGCCAGGAAGACTTCGTGCATGTCTGGACCCTCGGCGTCAAAGGCGTGGGCGACGGCTCCGACAAGCTGGTGACCGTCGACGTCAATCCGGCCTCCAAGAAGTACGGCAAGGTAGTCGGCCACATTTCGGTTGGCGGGCGCGGCGAAGCGCACCACATGGGCTTTACCGATGACCGCCGCTATCTGTGGGCGGGCGGTCTGGATGACAACAAGATTTATGTGTTCGACGTCGCCACCCATCCGGGCAAGCCGAAGCTGGTTAACACCATCACCGACTTCGCCACCAAGGGCGGCCTGGTCGGCCCGCACACTTTCTATGCGATGCCTGGCCGCATGCTGATTGGCGGGCTGTCGAACGCCAAGGACCACGGCGGCGTGACCGGCATGGCGATGTACAACAACAAGGGCGAGTTCGTCAGCAAGACCGACATGCCGACCGCCAAGGGCGGCGATGGCTACGGTTACGATATCGCCATCAACCCGAACAAGAACGCGATGCTGACGTCGAGCTTCACGGGCTGGAACAATTACATGATGGACCTGGGCAAGCTGATCAAGGACCAGGGCGCCATGAAAAACTTCGGCAGCACCATGGTGATGTGGAACCTGAAAGCCATGCAGCCGGAAAAGGTGCTGGCCGTTCCCGGCGCGCCGCTGGAAATTCGCTGGTCGCTGAAAGAGGGCGACGACTGGGCCATTACCGCCAGCGCGCTGACTTCCAAGCTGTGGCTGGTGAAGAAGGATGGCAAGGGTGAATGGCAGGCCAAGGACGTGGCCACCATCGGCGACCCGGCCAAGATCCCGCTGCCGGTCGATATTTCGATCACGGCCGACGGCAAGGGCCTGTGGGTCAATACCTTCATGGACGGCACCACCCGCTACTTCGACATGAGCAACCCGGAAGCGCCAAAGCAGACCTACTCCAAGAAAACCGGCGCGCAGGTGAACATGGTGTCGCAGAGCTGGGACGGCAAGCGCGTCTACATCACCAGCTCGCTGCTGAACAACTGGGACAAGAAAGGCGCCGACGACGAGCAGTTCCTGAAACTGTTCGCGTGGGATGGCAAAGAGCTGACCGAGAAGTTCAAGATCGACTTCTACAAGGAAAAGCTCGGCCGTGCACACCACATGAAGTTTGGTGCGGCCGCGCCGAAAGTGGCGATGCGCTAACATCAGCACGAGGCCTGCATCCCGGCAGGGGTGCGGGCCTTTTTCTTGTGGTTATCGTTTGAAAAATTTGATCAAGGTCGCGCTGGTTGGCGCGATGCTGTACGCGGCTTGTGCCGCGCATGCCGCGCCATCCGCCGCTCCCGCGCTGGGTTTCACCCTGCCGGCGCCCGGCACTTACCAGCTTCACCCCATCATGACGGTGCCCGACGGTGTTGTGCTCGAGACCGATGCCAGTGCGCATCGCCTGTCCGAGTTCACCAGGGGCAAGGTCACGCTGTTCTCGTTTATTTATACCTATTGCACCGATGCCAAAGGTTGCCCCCTGGCCTATGCCACCTTGCACAGCTTGAAGGCCAGCATTGAACAGGACGCCGGCCTGCGCGACAAGGTGCGTTTTGTGAGCATGAGTTTTGATCCGCGCAACGATACGCCGGAAACCATGCGCCTGTACGGCGACTTCGAGATGCGCGACCGGCGCGGCTTGCGCTGGCATTTCCTCACTGCACGCAATGGCAAGGAACTGGCGCCATTGCTGGACGGCTTCGGCCAGGATGTGTCGGTGGCGGCCGAACAGCCGCCCGGCATGCGCGTGCCGGTGCTGAGCCATCTGCTGAAGGTGTATCTGATCGATGCCAACGGCAAGGTGCGCGAGATCTACAGCACCTCCTTTCTGCAGCCCACCATCTTGCTAAACGATATCAAGACCTTGCTGCTTGAGCAGCGCGGCGGTCGCAAGTGAAAACACTGGCGCTGGCCGGCCTGGTGGTCGCCTTGCTGGGATGCCAGCGGCCGGCACCGTCGCCCGCGCTCGGGCTGCCGCCTCTGGCGCTGGCGCCGGTCAGCACGGCTGTGGTGGATCTGGGCCGCAAGCTGTTCATGGACCGTCGCCTATCGAGCAACAATACGATGTCGTGCGCCATGTGCCATGTGCCCGAGCAAGGCTTCGCCGCCAACGAACTCGGGACTTCACTCGGGCTGGAAGGGCGCACCCTGCGGCGCAATTCGCCCACCTTGCTCAATGTCGCGTACGTGGGGCAGCTATTTCACGACGGGCGCGCGGAGACGCTGGAAAAGCAGGCGTGGGCGCCCTTGCTGCACCCGGTAGAGATGGGCAATGCCACCATCGGAGACGTGACCGCCAGGATCGCGGCGATGCCCGATTACGCGGGCAGGTTCGAGGCGGCCTTCAACGGCGCCGGACCGGGCGAGCGTACCGTGGGCGCGGCCCTGGCGGCCTACGAGCGCACGCTGGTATCGGGCAACTCGCGCTTCGACCGCTGGCACTACGGACAGGAAAAGAGCGCCCTGAGCCCCGCCGAGCAGGCCGGGTTTGCCGTGTTTGCGGGGAAGGGACGTTGCATCGCCTGCCATTCGGTCGGCGACCAGCACGCCTTGTTTTCCGATGCGCGCTTCCACAATACCGGCATTGGCTGGGCGCGCAGCAAAGGCATCGGCCGCGAATCGGCGCGCCGCTACCAGGTCCAACTGGCGCCGGGCGTATTCACCGAGCTGCAGGAACATGAACTGGCCAGCGTATCGGAGGCCGCGCAGGACGACGACGGGCGTTTCGAGGTCACGCACAAGGCGGCCGAGCGCTGGGCCTACCGCACCCCAAGCCTGCGCAACGTGGCCCTGACCGGGCCCTATATGCACGATGGATCGCTGGCCACGCTGGAGGCAGTGATAGAGTATTACCAGCACGGCGGCATTGCTAATCCTGGCCGCGACAAGTTGGTGCAGCCGCTGCAGCTGACCGAGGATGACAAGCGCAACCTGGCCGCCTTCCTGCGCAGCCTGACTGGGGACAATGTGGCCGCGCTCGCACGGCAGGCGCGCTCGGAACGCATCGATCACCCAAATCCATAAGCGCTAAAGATCGAACTTTAGCTCCGCCACGACAGTACGCTGGGTATAGGGATGGAAAGCCCAATACTTATAGTTGTTCAGGTTATCGATGCCGATCGCCGCACTCCATTGTTTGTCGAGCTTGTAGCGCACGCGCGCATCGACCACGAAGTATTTGCTGAATCCCAGGTAGCTGAAACCGTTGGTGTCGCTGTTGTCGAGCTGGCCGTACTGCTTGCCGCTGTACCTAGCCGCCAGCGTGTACGCCAGCTTCTCGCCCTGCTTGTAGCTGGCCACCGTTGTTGCCCGCCAGTTCGGCACGCGCGGCTGCTTCTTGCCCACGCTGGTCGGCATGTTGCGGTTGGCCGCAATGATCGAATCGGTGAACGTCAGGCTGCTGTTCAGGCCCAGTCCCTCGATACCCAGGTTGGATGCCTGCCACGACAGCTCCAATCCTTTGGTGTCAATCGCGTCGACGTTTTGCACGGTGTTCACCGTGAGCGTCAGCGCCTGCGAATACAGGGCGTCGCGGGTGCGCTCAAGGAACAAGGTGGCGCGCAGCGAGCCGTCGGCGATTGTATGCTCGGCGCTCAGTTCACCGGTCCAGGATTTTTCGGGCAACAGGTCCGCATTGGTGTTGATGATCGTATCGCCGTTGATCGACTTGATACAGTTCGCCCACGGTCGGCATGCGCACCGCGCGCCCTGCCGACGCCTTGACGACCCAGTCGGAATTGACCTGGAACGCCAGTGCGGCTTTTGGTGAGAAATGGCTTTCGCTGCGCTCCTGGGCGGAGGGCTTGATCATGCTCGCTCTTCCAGCGTTCGGAGAATCAACGGCGCGCCCGGTGAGCGCTTCTCGGCGTTCAACGGCAACACCGCGCTAAAAAGCCAGTCCGCAGTGCTGCTGACCAAGGTGCGCAAGTGGTAGGCATCCTGCTGGTAGCCGAAGTCGATCACCTGCGCGCCGGCGCCGCTGCCGGTCGGGCGCCATGTGCCTCGTAAATTCAGGTTGTGCCAGCCAGTCCCCGCCATGTCGGTAATGCGCCCGCCTGTGGTCGCTGGTGCGCGCAGGATGTCCTTGCCATAGTCGTAGCGGCTTACCGCCGCCTCCCAGTCGAATACGCCCTTGGTGTGCGATTTGATCGACAGGCCATGCATCGTTTGTGTGAGCTGATTCAGGCTCGGTGCTTAGGCCAGGCTTGATCCGCCGAGATTGTACTGGCGCCCGTCGATGACCACGTTGCCCGCGTAGACCGGCCTGCCGGCGCTGTCGCGCAGGTAGCTGTTCACGCCGCCGTCGGTGTCGTTTTTCCACCAGCCGAAGGTGTAGCTGGCACGCAAAGTTGGCGTGACATCGTAGGCCAGCTTGAACTTGGCATGGTCCTGGACCGTGCGGTAACTGGTGGTGGTGCCGAGCAGCCACCAGGGCTGGCCCTTGTTGTTGATCGATGCGATTGCACCCGTCACCACCGGTTTGCCCGCAAGCTGTGTTGTGCTGTCAACCGGCATGCGGGTGGCGAAAGACAGCGGTTGCCCGGTACTTTGCAGCCGGTTCAGGTTAAACCACCAGGCCAGTTTTCCGCTGCGGTCACCTAACGAAACGCTGGCCTGCTTATGGTTGTAGTCGCCGATGAAACGCTTGCGCACGGTCAGGCTGGGCAGGTACTTGAGCGCGTCTTCGCTGTCGGTGGCGTTGATGGTTTGCTCGATCTGGGCGGCGGTGATGCCTTCGATGGTCGTGGGGATCTGTGTCGGCAGCGACGTGGGGCGGCCGCCTTCGACGCTGACTACGCCCATGAGTTTGATGGGGGCCTCGGGGCCCTGTTGCGCGGAGGCGCTGGCCGACACAATGGCGGCGACAATGGCCAATTTTTGCAGGTTCATGCGGATTCTCTCCCGAGAATGAAGTGTTCACGGTGCTGATATGCGGATTCGGCTGCCGGTGGGGCAGCGTCAAGGCGACGGAAGGCGCGTCAATGGCGGGCGGTGACCCGAGTGACGGTATCAGGCTTGTGCGAGAGGGGCGCGTGACTGCGCCGTGGTCCAGATGGACAGTGGCCGCGGCGAGCGGAAGAACGGGAAAGGGTGGCTGTCAGGCGTGACAAGCGCCGGGATGACGATTGCCGTGCCGGTTGGCAGCAATGCAAACGCACCCGGAGCGAGTGAGCAGAACGGGCAGTGTTCGAGGTGTAAGGTTTGCCGCTTGACCGGGTCGGCGGCAGCAGCATCCACGGTGAAGTTGGTCTTGACCAATTTGGTTCCGGCCACGCTGCAGACTTCGGCCCAGGCTTCGCCGCGCGACGCCGACATGGCATGGGCAATCGACGGCGCGAGCGCAGCGAACAGCATGGTGAAACATGCTATCCAGGCGATGCAGCGGCGAGTAATTCTTGTCATTCCCATGCCGCTATTATAACAACGGCATATGGCAGGTGCTATTGGCCGCCATGAGGATGGACTTGGTAGGGGCGGCGTGGTATGCGGTATGATTGCAAAATGAACAAATTAAGAACATGTCCTGAGAAGTAGCGCTGAACCGATCGTTCATCGTTGGTCTCACTTCGACATTTTTTCTTAAGGTTTTTCATGACACATCAGGCTCAATTCGACCCATCCGCGCTCAGCGTCACCCGGGTGGGCGCCGGTATCTTCATCATCAACGACTTCCTCCTGCCACACGAATGCGCCGGCTTCATCGCGCAAAGCGTAGAGATCGGGTTTTCGGAGGCGGTCATCAAGACCGACGACGGCGACCAGATCATGAAGGAGGCGCGCAACAACGACCGCATCCTCTACGACAATGCCGAACTTGCTTCAAGATTGTTTGCGCGCGCCTTGCCGCACCTCCCGCAGGATATCGATGGGTGGCTTCCCTGTGGATTCAACGAGCGGTTCAGATTCTACCGTTACACCAACGAGCAGTTTTTCAAGTGGCACCAGGATGGCACGTTCCGCAGGTCGGAGAACGAGGAGAGCTTCCTGACGTTCATCATCTATCTGAACGATGATTATGAGGGCGGCGCCACCGAATTTGCCTGGGAAACCATTCAGCCGAAGGCGGGCAGTGTGCTGGTATTTCCCCACCGCTTGAGGCATCAGGGCGCCAAAGTCATTTCCGGAAGCAAGTACGTGTTGCGCACCGACGTCATGTACACGGGCCGTGATGAGTGAGTGCCATGCAGATGAATGAAGTATCGAACAGCTTACTACGGCAATCTATGCACGCAAACTTACAAAGGCAAACACATGAATCCATACACCCCGCCCGACAGTGAGGTCGCCAGTAAAACTGCCTCTGTCCGCCACGGCATGGCAGGTCCGATGTTGGGGCTCGCAATGTTCCAGTTGGTGTGGGTTGCTGCAGTGATGGGCGACTATTTTACGCTGGTCAATACAGGAACAATTTCCGCAATGGGCGCTTTGATCAGCTTGGTGGCTTGTGTGCTGCTTTACGCTGCCGTGATTGGCTTTTTCATAAACTCAACACGAGGAAAATACCGCTTCGTGGCTGCCGCTGGGAGCTTCGCGATTTGGTTCCTTACCGAACGGCACCTGGATTTTTGGTCCTACCCTTTCCTGATGGGCTTTGCTCTAGCCGTGATCGGCTGTGGCGCCACCATGTTCCTGCGAAGAAGGCACTGACCAGCATGAATTTACGTTTTTTTGCTGCAGATGTCGGGAGCATTCGTTCGCAGGCCGCAAAGCGGAAAAGGGGGGCGCATGATTGACTGGGCCCCATCGTATCTGCATTCGGCGGCGCTGGTGCTGTGGCTCTTGATTGTGACGATGTGCACCGGCAGCGTCGTCCAATTCCTGTTTCTACGTGGTCTGCGCAAACGCCATTCCAGTCAATGGATCCACGCCGGATGTCCCACAATGTGGACAGACCAGAGTATCGCCAGCGCGTGGCCGACGGTGCGCTATATGCAAAAGAGGGAGTTCCTTGGCAGCAGTAATGCTTGCGGAATCGCCTTTTGCGAGAGCTATCGCACGCCTTTCGTCACGCTGTATTGGCTCACTCTCGCCACGTTTATTGCGATAGTGGCGGCATTCGGTGTGTTCGGCGTGCCGCCGGGTTGGCGCTAAGCGTTCCTGAATACATTACTATTCCAAAACGCCATACTGCTGGCCAATTGCGGCCATTCGGCGAGAAATACGTCAAAAATCAGCGCCACTACCGCTTGTTACGCGACGTCCTGAGCCATAAAAAAACCCGCCGTCATGGCTGATGGGCGGGTTTAGTAGTACTAGTGTGTCATTGTGCGCTGAATAACTGGTGCCCAGAGCCGGAATCGAACCGGCACGCCGCGAAGCGGCAGATTTTGAGTCTGCTGTGTCTACCAGTTCCACCATCCGGGCAGCACGACAGCATTCATGCACAAGCACCGCATTATAGAGTAATGGGGCGAAAATTGTAAGCGCCTTCCGCGCCGGTAGTGTGGATCGGCGTATCATCTCGTCTACTCCACCTACTCCGCCGTCCCCTGGGACGGCGCGCACGATGAAAAACAAGAAAATCCGCGAAATCATCCTGGGCAAACCGCTCGATCCGATGAAGACGGAAACGCGCCACTCGATGGCGCTGGTGGCCTTCCTGGCCTGGGTGGGGCTCGGCGCCGATGGCCTGTCCTCGTCCGCCTACGGCCCGGAGGAAACCTTCCGCGCGCTGGGCGGCCACAACGAGCTTGGCCTGTACCTGGCCATTGCTACGGCGGTCACGGTCTTCATCATCGCGCTGGCCTACAACCAGGTCATCGAACTGTTCCCCACGGGCGGCGGCGGCTACCGCGTCGCCACCCAGTTGGTCGGCCCCTATCTCGGGCTGATATCGGGTTGCGCACTGGTGCTCGACTACGTGCTCACGATCGCCATCTCGATCGCCTCCGGGGTGGACGCGCTGGCCTCATTTCTGCCGCTCGGCTTCCAGCCCTACAAGCTATGGGCCGAAGCCTTTTTCATCGGCCTGCTGATCGTGATGAACCTGCGCGGGCTGAAGGAAGCAATCCAGATCCTGCTGCCGATTTTCCTCGGCTTCGTGGCCACCCACCTGATCCTGATCGTGTACGGCATCCTCGCGCACGCGTCCTACCTTCCCGACCTGGTGCCGACCACCATGGCCAGCACCCAGGACCTGGCCAGCAATATCGGCTGGACCGGCGTGGCGGCCATGCTGCTGCTGGCGTATTCGCAGGGCGGCGGCACCTACACCGGCCTTGAGGCAGTCTCCAACAACGTCAACCTGCTGGCCGAGCCGCGCGTGCGCACCGGGAAGATGACGATGCTGTACATGGCGCTGTCGCTGGCCTTCACCGCTTCCGGCATCATCCTGCTGTATCTGCTGTGGGACGCCAAGCACGTACCGGGCGAAACGCTGAATGCTTCCACCTTCAGGGCCATCATCGAGAGCATGGGCCTGGGCGGGCCGGTGCTCAACCAGGTGCTACTGGTGGTGGTGCTCGCGTTCGAGGCGGGGCTGCTGTTCGTGGCGGCCAATACGGGCTTCCTGGGCGGCCCTGCGGTGCTGTCGAACATGGCGGGCGACTCGTGGGTGCCGCACAAATTCCGCTACCTGTCGACGCGGCTAGTGACCCAGAACGGCATCCTCGTGATGGGCGTGGCGGCGCTGGCGATCCTGTTCTGGACCGAAGGAAAAGTCACGCTGCTGGTGGTGCTGTATTCGATTTCGGTGTTTCTGACTTTTGCCATTTCGCTTTTCGGCCTGTGCCTGTACTGGTGGCAGAGCCGCAACGAGGGGCACAGCTGGGTGCGCCGTTTTCTGCTGTCCATGACCGGTTTCGTGATTTGCTCGGGCATCCTGGCCGTGCTGTTGTATGAGCGTTTTACCGAAGGCGGGTGGGCGACGATTGCCATCATCGCGGCCATCGCCGGCTTGTGCGTGTTCGTGCGCAAGCACTACCGCAAGACAAAGCGCGCCATCCGGTCGGTGGACGAGGTGTTCGAGAACCAGCCTTTCGGGCCGGTTACCGGATCGGTCGATCCGAATCCGGAAGACCAGACCGCTGTGTTCATCGTCGGCTCCTCGCGCGGCGGCGGGCTGCATGCTTTGCTGTGGGTGTTGCGCATGTTCCCGGGGCACTTCAAGAACTTCTTGTTCGTGAATGCGCGTACGGTCGATTCGCATGCCTATGGCGGTGTGGGCGCGCTCGAGAAAATGCGCGAAGACGCGGCCGGGACGCTGGAGTTTTTTGTTGATTTTTGCCAGAGCCATGGCATGGCGTCGTCGTCGTACATCAGCTTTGGGACGGATGCGGTCGATGAGGTGACCACGCTGTGCGAAGAGATCAACCGCGAGTATCCGAATACGATTTTCTTTACCAGCAAGCTGATATTCGAGACCGATAACTGGCTGACGCGTGTGCTGCACAATCAGGCTGCGCTGGCGGTGCAGCGGCGTTTGCACCTGGAAGGGTTGCAGATGGTGATTTTGCCGATGAAGGTATAGCACCATGAGTCCAGAACTAGAACTCTTGTTGAAAGTCGTCGGAGGAATCGCCATTCTGGTGCTTCCTATTGTCATTCTCGGGTTCTTTGGGCACTATTTTTCGATGCTCGCAGCGGGACGAGTAGGACGCGCATATTGCGCGACGAATAGCTGTGAGTTTGTAGGTATCGAAATCAAGAAGGCCCATTACACGCTCAAGTTCCATAGCGCCGGAAAGACCACGCGTCGGAATTTCAGAATGGCTCATCTCTTCGGCGTGGTTTTCAAAGTCGAATGGCTATAATGAGCCCAGCACGGCATTTTAGCCTTTCCCTGGAATGCGCTTCGCTCTTCCAGGCTACGGTATCCGACGGTACAACTTGAACCGCTCGTCGCGATCCGACGGGCGCCGGCCTTCCCATAGCAATTCCCAGCTGGCGCTGCCATGCGGCAGCATCTTCTCGCGCTCATCCTTCAGCTTGACGCTGTCTTGCAACAGCATCACCTGGCACGGCGCAGCGCCTGCTTTGGCGAACGGTAAGTTCCCGTAGTAGGCGAACGACGCGCGCTGGGGCAAGCCAACGTTGGTGTCGATGCAGCTGGTGCCAGGCGGGATTTTGGAGGCGACGTCGTGCGCCACGCTGGCGTAGGTCTTGCTGTAATTGATATCAGGCAGGAACAAGGTCAGCACGATCACCCACAGCAGGATCAAGCCGCCCGAGGACAGCACGACGGCGCGCCACAGCACCGATGGCTGACGCGATACGCGCCATTGAACCAGGAAGATCCAGCCGATCGTCGCGCTGGCGGCTACCAGGAATGGCAACCAGCTGAACTCGGGCGTAAATCCCGGCAGCAGCTTGAGCAGATTGTGCGACAGCTTTGGCGGCCAGCCGACCAGCTTGGCAACCCAGAACAGCCACAAGATGCCTGCGAGCATAGTCAGCACCATCACCGAGAACCAGTCGATGGCATTGATGGCGCCGCGCTTCATCGTAGGCAGGCCGAAAGCGGCCATGATGGCCAGCGGCGGCAGCAGCTTGAGCAGGTCGCCCGCTTCGGGGATCGGGTCGCAGATGATCTGCAGCGTCAGCGCGCCCACAAAGCTGAGCGGCAGCACGATGTGCAGCAAGTGGTTCTGGCGGCGCCAGGCATAAATGGCCCAGCCGGCGAACGGCCAGGCCGGCCAGAAGAACCAGATGCCGGTGCGGAAGAAGGTCTTGATCGCGATCCAGGTTGGCAGACCGATCTGGTGGCCGTTCCAGCGCAGCCAGCCGGCCACGGGATTCACATCGGGTGGCAGCAGCGCGACGGCCGGCGCAATCCACAGGGCGGTGATCAATGCGGCGGTGGCGCCGGCCAGCCCCAGGTGGGCCAGGGTGCGCGGCAACGGCAGCAGCAGCACACGGCTGCACAGCAGCAGGGCCAGCGCCAGCGTGACCGGTGTGAACAAGCCGCGCGTGAGCGTGAGCGCGCCCAGCGCCAGGCCGATCAGGACGGCATTACGTGGCGACGGCGCTTCCACGTAGCGCACGGCGCGGTACAGGAAATAGGCGACCAGTGAACCTTGCAGGGTGACGGCCAGTGTTTCGTGGCTCAGCATCAGCAGGCCAAGGCAGCCGAGGTAGATCAGCATGGCCGTGTCGGCCAGCGTGCGTCCGTAATCGTTCGGTTCGGGCTGGCCGCCGAAGGCCAGGCGCAGCGGCTGCGCTTCGGGGCGGCGGCCCAGGTGGAATACGGCGTACCAGACCGACATCGTACCCAGCACGAAGATGCACATGGTCGAGACGCGCGCGGCCATGGCGCCGCCCAGCAGCCAGCCGAACAGTTTGATGCACAGCGCGCCCAGCCAGAACGCCAGCGGGCCTTCGTCGCCGATCGGCAGGCCGGCCAGGTTGGGCGCGAGCCAGTCGTTAAGGCCGCCCTGGGCCATGGTCCACATGATGCCGAAGCTGGCAGCGTCTTCCTTCCACAGGTCGCGCCCGATCAGGCCGGGGAGGATGTACAGCAGGCCCAGCCCAAACAGGGCCCAGCGCGGCAAGGCGAGGGTGGCGGCGGCGGCGAGGCGGACTGGCTTCATCGATAGGGTAAGGGGCATCAGATTCGGTAGGACGTAGTATCAACGAAAAAAAAGCAGCCGTGGGCTGCTTTTTTGGTATTGCCCGGCAAAAACTTAGCCGTTTGCAACTGCAGTCTTGGAGCCGACGGCGCCGAATTTCTGGCGGAACTTCTCGACGCGACCTGCGGTGTCGACGATCTTGTGCTTGCCCGTGTAGAACGGGTGCGATTCAGCCGAAACCTCGATCTTCACGAGCGGGTATTCCTTGCCTTCGTGGGTGATCTTGTCACGGGTGTTGATGGTCGAACGGGTGACGAATTTGAAGTCGCACGACAGGTCGTGGAACACAACTTCGCGGTAATCTGGGTGAATGTCTTTACGCATGGTATTGCCTCGGTTAGGTAGGTAGCCAAACAGCACTTCGTCGGTCGGTCTTGCTTCGTGACCCGGTTGCCGCTCACTTGCCAGGGTTTAAATACTGCAACCGGCGATTATACAGGGGTTTTTGAACCAAAGGCAACCCGTCGTCCTCGCGGATGCGGGGACCCATGCTGAGGCAGCTTAGTTACCTCAGCATGGATCCCCGCGTGCGCGAGGATGACGGGTCAACTAAGTAAAAACGGACGCCAAGGCGTCCGTTTGTTGATGATTCGGCAAGCTTACCCGCCGCGGTGCAGCAGGGGTTTCATGGGGCACTGCCCCATGCCTGCGGAACGGCTTGGCCATGCTTGGCCAAGCTCCTTGCGCGGCCCAAAGGTTTTAACCGCCGCGCCGCATCATGTCGAAGAACTCGTTGTTGTTCTTCGTGGCCTTCATCTTGTCGAGGATGAACTCCATCGCTTCGATCTCGTCCATCGAGTACAGCAGCTTGCGCAGGATCCAGATCTTCTGCAGCTGGTCGGCTTTGATCAGCAACTCTTCGCGGCGTGTGCCCGATTTGTTCAGGTTGATCGCAGGATAGACGCGCTTCTCGGCCAAACGGCGCTCGAGGTGGACTTCCATGTTGCCGGTACCCTTGAATTCCTCGTAGATCACATCATCCATGCGTGAACCGGTTTCGATCAGCGCGGTGGCGATGATGGTCAGCGAACCGCCTTCTTCGATGTTACGGGCGGCGCCGAAGAAACGCTTCGGACGCTGCAGCGCGTTGGCGTCGACACCACCGGTCAAGACCTTGCCGGAAGCAGGAATCACGGTGTTGTAGGCACGCGCCAGGCGGGTGATCGAGTCCAGCAGGATGATCACGTCTTTCTTCATTTCGACCAGGCGCTTGGCTTTTTCGAGCACCATTTCGGCAACCTGCACGTGGCGGGTGGCTGGCTCGTCGAAGGTGGAGGCGACCACTTCGCCGCGCACGGAGCGCTGCATCTCGGTCACTTCCTCTGGCCGCTCGTCGATCAGCAACACGATCAGCGTGCAGTCGGGATGGTTGGCGGTGATCGCATGCGCGATGTGCTGCAGGATCACCGATTTGCCCGATTTGGGCGACGCCACCAGCAGGCCGCGCTGGCCCTTGCCGATAGGGGCGATCAAATCGATGATGCGGCCGGTGATGTTTTCCTGGCCGTTCATTTCGCGCTCGAGGCGCAGCGGCTCGTTCGGGTGCAGCGGCGTCAAGTTCTCGAACAGGATGCGATGCTTGCTCATCTCCGGAGATTCGCCGTTGACCTTGTCAACCTTGACCAGCGCGAAATAGCGCTCGCCGTCTTTCGGGGTCCGTACTTCGCCCTCGATCGAATCACCCGTATGCAGGTTGAAGCGGCGGATTTGCGAAGGGGAGATATAGATGTCGTCGGTGGACGCCATGTAGCTGGCGTCGGGCGAGCGCAGGAAGCCGAAGCCGTCCGGCAGCACTTCGAGGGCGCCGTCGCCGAAAATCTGTTCACCTGATTTCGCGCGCTTTTTCAGGATCGCGAACATCAGTTCTTGTTTACGCAGCCGGGCCGCGTTGTCGATATCGAGGCCAATTGCCATCTCCAGTAGAGCAGAGACGTGCATGGCCTTCAGTTCAGATAAATGCATGTTTGAGTCCCGTGACGGGAAGTAAAGGTAGGGGAGGGAGCAGCGTGGGTTAGTCAAAGACGGCGGCGCGGGCGCGCAGCCGTCGCAGAATTCTCGTTAAATGTTGCTGTCGATGAAGGACGTCAGCTGGCCCTTGGCCATGGCGCCCACTTTCTGGGCGGCGACGACACCGTTCTTGAACAGGATCAGGGTCGGGATGCCGCGGATGCCGAATTTGGCAGGCACTGCCTGATTCGCGTCGACGTCCATCTTGGCGATGAGGATCTTGCCATCGTATTCCTTGGCGACTTCTTCGAGGATCGGGCCGATGGCCTTGCACGGACCGCACCACTCGGCCCAGAAATCGACCAGGACCGGGCGCTCGGATTTGAGCACGTCGGCTTCGAAGGATGCATCGCTGATATGTTTAATATTTTCGCTCATGTTTTTTTCTCAAATGAGGTAGGTGGTGTGACGCCTCGGAGATAAACCGACCCAGCTTTTGGTATCGCCATCCGGCTTCCGCGTTTATAAATGCAACACTATGGTGGTGACTATGTGTGCAAATTCAATATATGGAAGAGGGGCAAGAGGGTGTAAGGCGGGGATTTAGCCGAAATAATAACCTATTTTCCAGAAAGTGTCGTGACATTGTATACATTCGCGCCGCCGGGCGCATCCGGGCGGGTCAGCGGGGCCAGCACGGCGCGCAGTTCGTCCGGGCTGATCGGCTTTTTAAAGGCGCCCAGCACGTGCAGTCCGTGGGCCCGGGCCAGCCGTTCGGCCGAACGGCGCACGCCTGAATCCATGCCTGACAGCAATACAACGCCGCCCTTGAACCCGGCCGCGGCGGCCGCGTGCATGAACTCGATGCCATCCATGTCGGGCATGGACAGGTCGCACACCAGCACGGCAGGCGCTTCGCTGGCAATGGTTTGCAGGGCGCGTTTGGCGTCGGTTTCGGACAGGATCTCGATGTTGCCGAAGTCGGCCAGCATGTCGGCCAGCACGGACAGCATGAAGGCATCGTCGTCGAGCAGCAGCACGCGCAGGGGCGCGCCGAAAGGAGGGGCGGGGTCGGGCTGGTTCATGGTGCTGCCATTATCAGGGAAGATTGCGCCGGGGAGCGCAGCGTTGCCGACCTTTTTTCAATCGTCGGCCGCAAAGGTGGTGTTCTGCATGATGTGTTCAGTCACTTGCTCGAGCAGCGGCCACAGTTGCGCGACCAGGACTCTGGCCGCCTGCTTGTCGGTATCGGCATCGACTACCGGTAAGTGTTCCAGGCGTTCGCACAGCTCGGCCATGCCAAGTGCGCCCACGGTGCGCGCGGCCGACTTGATGCGGTGGCCCAGTTCGCGCACGCGCACCACGTTGCCGGCGGCCAGGCAGTTTTCCATCTCGTCGAAACCGCCCTGGGTACTTTGCAGGAACTTGAAGGCGAATTTGCGCACCTTGGCCTGGTCGTAGCTAAGCAGCTTGGCCAGGATGGTCAGGTCGATCACGTCCGGGTCGCCGGCGGCGATGGTGCGAAAGCCGGCGGCGGCCGGGGCCGGCGGCGGGGCCGCTTCCGGCGCGCGTTCGGGCAGCCAGCGCGCCACGGCCTGGCGCAGCAGGGCCGGCTGGATCGGCTTGGTGATGAAGTCGTCCATGCCCGCTTCCATGCAGCGCGCCCGGTCCTCGCTGGTGGCGGTGGCCGTCATGGCCAGCACGCGCAGCCCGGCCAGGCGCGGGTCGAGCCGGATCAGGCGCGTGGCCTGCAGGCCGTCCATGACCGGCATCTGCACATCCATCAGCACGCAATCGAAACTGGCCTTGGCCAGCAGGTCGAGCGCTTCCAGGCCGTTCTGCGCCAGGCATACCGCGCAACCGGCTTCCTCCAGCATTTCAAGCGCGATCTGCTGGTTGAAGGTGTTGTCCTCGACCAGCAGGATGCGCGCGCCGCTCAAAGCGGCCTGGGTTTCGGCGTCGTCGTGCGCCAGCGCTTCGGGGTGGCCGTCGAGGTTATCGAGCTTGCCCACGCGGGCGGTAAACCAGAAGGTCGAGCCGCAGCCGGGCGCGCTGGTCACGCCGACCTCGCCGTGCATCAGCTGCGCCAGCTGCTTGCAGATCGCCAGGCCCAGGCCGGTGCCGCCGTATTCGCGCGTGATCGAGGTGTCGGCCTGCTGGAACGACTGGAACAGTTTGCCCGCCTCGTCGGCCGACAGGCCGATGCCGGTGTCCCTGACCTCGAAGCGCAGCAGGCAGTCGTCGGCGCGCTCCTCGACCTTGGAAATGCTCACCGTGATGACGCCGCTGTCGCTGAACTTGATGGCGTTGTTGGTGTAGTTGATCAGCACCTGGCCCAAGCGCAGCGGATCGCCCTGCAGGGCCGGCGGCAGGCCCGGCTCGACCTCGAACACCAGCTCGAGGTGCTTGCTGGCGGCCTTCGGGGCCACCACCGTGGTGACGGTCTGAATCACATGGTCCAGGGTAAAGGCGAGCACTTCGATCTCCAGTTTGCCGGCCTCGATTTTCGAAAAATCGAGGATGTCGTCGATGATGCCCAGCAGGTGTTCGCCGGCGAAGCGGATTTTTTCCAGGTAGTCGCGCTGGCGTGGATTGAGGTCGGTCTTCAGGGCCAGGTAGGCCATGCCGATCACGCCGTTCATGGGGGTGCGGATTTCATGGCTCATGTTGGCCAGGAACTGGCCCTTGGCCTGGCTGGCTTCCTCGGCCACCTGCTTGGCCAGGTCCAGCTGGCCGGTGCGCTGCTGCACGCGTTCTTCCAGATGCTCGTTCAGTTCGCGCAGCTCGCATTCGGCCTCGATGTTGTCGGTGATATCGACCAGCATGCCGATCAGGTATTCGGGCTGGCCCTGCTCGTTGAAGACCGGTTTGCTGATGCTGCGCAGGTGCTGCGTGCGCCCGCTGGCAGCGTTCTTCACGCTGGTCACGGTGTCGAGCATCAGGCCGTCCACGAAGGCTGGAGCGGGGTCGCCCGCCAGGTCCTCGGGCGAGAGCCCGAACTGCACCGCGCAGGCGCTGTTGAACAGCGTGATGCGGCCATGCGGATCCTTGATGAACAGGCCGATCGGCATCATCTGGATGATCTCATGCAGGCGCGCGGCGAGCGCCTTGAGCGCCTGCTCGGCGCGCTGGCGTTCGCTGATGTCGCGCAGCGAAACGATGGTGAGCGGCTGGCCCTGCGACTGCATCGGCGACAAATTGACTTCGGCCGGGAAGCTGCTGCCGTCGGCGCGCCAGCCGGTCAGCACCGCGTTGGGCGCGTCCGCTGCATCCAGGTCGGGCGCCAGGCGTCTGGCCGGCATGCCAATCAGCTCGGCCAGCGGATAGCCGAAACCGAAAGCGCACAACTGGTTGGCGTAGCGAATGAGGCCGTCGGCGTCGTGCACCAGCATGGCCTCGGGCGAGGCTTCCAGCACCGAGCGCACGCGCGCTTCTTCGGCCGCCTTGCGGTCGCCGATGTCGGCCATGGTGCCGGTCATGCGCCAAGGCTGGCCGAGCGGGCCGCGGGCGATGACCATGCCGCGTCCCAGCACCCATTTCCAGCTGCCGTCCTTGCAGCGCAGGCGGAATTCGATCGACAGGCTGGTGCGCTGGCCCGGCGCGGGCGGCTGGGTGCAGCGTTCCACTTCGGCCATCACGCGTACCACGTCGTCGGGATGCACATGCAGCATCCAGGCGTTGAAGTCGACGTTGAACTCGTCGGGGCGGTAGCCGAGCAGCTCCTTGTAGCGCGGCGACAGCGTCAGTTCGCCGCCGCGCTGGTGCCACTCCCACATGCCTTCGCCCGAGCCTTCGAGCGCAAAACCCCACAGCGTTTCCGCGCTCGAGAGCTGTTCCCTGGTAGAGCGCAAGGCGCTGCGTTCGGCCTGCAAGGTGGCGGCCAGGCGCGCAAAACGCCAGCCCACGATGGCCGCCGCCAGCAGCAGGAACAAGGCCGCCGCCAGCGCCAGCGAGAGCGTTTTGAAGTCGGGTGCGGGCGCCTTGTACAGGAAACCGTCGATCGAAAAATCGGGCGGCAGGATGCCGGCGTCGACATACGCGGCAGCGATGGTGCGCCAGCGTTCGGGGTTGGAGTAACCAGGCTCGATGACGCGCGTGTCGAGCAGCGGCGCCATCTGGCGCGCCTCGAACAGCAGGTGCTCGCGGCTGAGGCGGTGCGGATAGCGAGCCCGGATCAGGTCGACGATTTCGGCCTGGTGCTCCATCGCATAGGTCCAGCCGCGCATGGTGGCCGCGCGCAGGGCGGCGGCGCGGGCCGGATGCTCGCGCAGTTCGGCTTCCGTCGTAAACAACACGTCGCCGTAGAAATCGACACCGATCGACTGCGGCGACAGGATGTCGAAGCCGGCTTGTTCGCGCATCAGCAGGAAGGGCAGGTCGGTGCTGTAGGCCGACATCGCATCGACCTTCCCGCTCATCAAGTCGTCGGGATCGTAGCTATGGGCCACGCGCGTGTAACCGGCCACCGCGGCGCTGGTCTTGTGCAGGAACACTTGCAGCTCAAGGCTGTTCGTATGCAGCATGACGGTGCCGGTGCGCTTCAGATCGGGCTTGCCGGCGGGGTCGGCGCGCACCAGCAGCACCGACGGCGAATGCTGGAAGATCGAGGCCAGCACCACCACCGGCTGGCCGCGGCTGCGGTTGAGCAGCAGGCCGCTGTCGCTCACGCCGTAGGTGGCCTGGCCGGCCAGCACGGTGGCGGCCGGATCGTCGCCGCGCGGCAGTTCGCGCAAGGTCACGTCGAGGCCGGCCTCGCGGTAGTAGCCCATGGCCTGGGCCGCGTAATAGCCGGCGAACTGGAACTGGTGCTCCCACTTCAACTGCAGCACCACCTGCTCGAGCGCGCTCGCGTTGGCCGCCAGCATGGCGGCGCCCAGCAGCGCGCACAGGCGGACCCAGCGCAGCGCGCGCGACGCCAGCGAAACGGGAGGGCTGCAGCGGAACAAGGGCATCCTTTCGACGACCGGAGGGAATTGTTTTTTAGCTAATTACAGCTAGTCATTCTAAATGCCTTGGCGAAATTGTCTTTAATAATCTTTTGGCATTGATGCAAGAATATTTCATTTTATGCCAACAAATGAAAGAAACTGTCAGCCGACGCTGCCGGCGAACTGGTACAACTGGCCCGGATGCCACATCGTCACCACCGACGCGATCTGGCCCAGGGCGCGGGTGCGGCGGCGCAAGACCAGGCAGCACTGGCGCGCATCGATGGCCAGCATGTCGCCGATGTCGCGCGGCGGCAGCAAAGCCTCGATGCTGTAGGTAGCGCTTTGCAGCGGCGCGGCCTTCATCAGGTGCTCGTTGGGGGTCATGGCGGCGAAGTCCTGGGCCATGTACTCGGGGGCGCAGGCCGGATTGACCCAGCGGTCCTCGACCTGGATCGGGGTCTCGTTCTCGAAGTGCACGATCACCGAATGGAACAGCAGTTCGCCCGAAGGCAGTTCGAACTGCAGCGCCAGCAGCTCGCTGGCGCGGGCTTTTTCCAGCAGCTGCAAGCTGCTGCGGTGGCGGTGGCCGCGCGCGCGGATTTCGTCGGCGATGCTGCGGATCTCGACCAGGGTAGCCTGGTATTTCTGCGGCGCGACGTAGGTGCCGGAACCCTGGCGGCGGGTCAGGACATGCTCGGCCGTGAGCTCGCGCACGGCGCGGTTGACGGTCATGCGCGAGACGCCGAACTGGCGCACCAGGGCCTGTTCGGACGGGACCACGTCGCCCTCCTTCCAGCGGCCGGCGGCGATCTCGCTGGTCAGGTAATCCTTGATGCGTTGGAAAATGGGCGTGCTGTCTTGCGCAATTTGATCTTCCAAACTACTCTCCGAAGGGGGCCGGCCGAAAAGTCCGATTCTAGCACCCGCCAGCGCTGGCGATTCAAAAGCAAGACCCGGGATGAGGCTAAATGTTGGGCCGCCTATCATCGGGGCCAGTGAAACAAACCGGGAGCCGGACATGAAAGCAGAGATGAACACAGCAGGCTACGGCAGCGATGCCGAGCGCTGGGCCGCGGTCCAGCGGCGCGACAAGGACGCCGACGGCGTCTTCTACTACTCGGTGCGCAGCACTGGCGTGTACTGCCGGCCTTCGTGCGGGGCGCGTGCGGCGCTGCGCGCCAACGTCGCCTTCCACGCATCGGGCGCCGCCGCCGAGGAAGCCGGCTTTCGCCCCTGCCTGCGCTGCAAGCCCGACCAGCCGCCGCTGGCCGAGCGGCACGCGCTGGTGGTGGCGCGCGCCTGCCGCCTGATCGACGCGGCCGACGACGAACCGAACCTCGACAGCCTGGCCGAAGCGTGCGGCATGAGCCGCTTCCACTTCCACCGCATCTTCAAGGCGCACACCGGCATCACGCCCAAGGCCTACGCGGCGGCGCAGCGGGCCGCGCGCGTGACAAGCGGGCTGGCGCAGGCGGCCAGCGTGACCGACGCGATCTACGCGGCCGGCTACAACTCGAGCGGGCGCTTTTACGCCGGCGCCGAAGGGCGACTGGGGATGACGCCGACCAGCTGGCGGGCTGGCGGCAGCGGGGCGCGCATCCGCTTCGCCATCGGCGCCTGTTCACTGGGCGCGATCCTGGTGGCGGCGACCGACAAGGGCATCTGCGCCATTTTGATGGGCGACGATCCCGAACAACTGGCGCGCGACCTGCAGGACCGTTTTCCCGCGGCCGAGCTGCACGGCGCCGATGCCGGATTCGACGACACGATAGCCAAGGTCGTGGGGCTGGTCGAAGCGCCAGCGCTCGGCCTTGACCTGCCGCTGGACGTGCGCGGCACGGTATTCCAGCAGCGCGTGTGGGAAGCGCTGCGCCAGATCCCGAGCGGCGAGACGGTCAGCTACGCCGAACTGGCGGCGCGCATCGGCCTGCCGTCGGGTGCGCGCGCGATCGCCGGCGCCTGCGCGGCCAACCCGGTGGCGGTCGCGATCCCCTGTCACCGGGTGGTGCGCAACGACGGCGCCATATCGGGCTACCGCTGGGGCGTGGAACGCAAGCGCGCCTTGCTCGATCGCGAGAGCGGCAAATGACGCGAAAACCGGGGTCAGACCACTTTTGCCCTACAACCAGGGTCAGACCACTTTTGCTGATTGTCATTTCTTCTTTGATCGCATGGTTTCTGACACGCGCGCCACTTGTCGGCCCAGTGATTGCGACATCTTTTCGGCGAAAGCCGCATTGCCGAAGGTGTAGTTATAGTTAGTGGCATCGCGCAACTCGGCCAGTTCCCGGTCGCTTAAGCGCTCGGCGAACAATGCGCGATATGCCAGTGCCCTGGCGAAATCATCGCTGCCCAAACTGGTGAAGATTGGATGGGGCGTGATGAGCTGGTCTGCGTTCCCGTAAGCATTGCATCGATGGCTCGACCATTGGTACAGGCTGGGGTGGGTAACCATGCCGGCGCGGACCGGATTTTGCTCGATGTATCGGTGGCAAACCATCAAGTACGTCTCGTCCTGAACCAGGCAGGATTTGTAGCGGCCATCCCACAAGGTGCCGCTTCGGTTATAGCGCTGGTTCACATACTGGACATAACGCTCCCCAATGGCCTTCATCATATTGGCCGGCGCGCTCTCCTGTTCCGGGGACGCAAGTATGTGGATGTGGTTGGTCATCAGTACGTACGCGTGAATTCGGCAGCCGGCGCCAGCCGCGCTGCGCCGGAGCAAATCCAGGTACACCAGATAATCCGAGGTCGTGAAGAAGCAGTTGTTCCGATTATTGCCTCGTTGAATGATGTGCATGGGAACGTCTGCGACAACGAGGCGAGGGCGTCTGGGCATGATGTGCTCGATATGTTGGGAGGGGTGTTCCACCGTACTGGAGGCGCTGCATCCCCGAGCGAGTTTCCTCAATTGGATTCAATTTCGATCTTGCAAAAGTGGTCTGACCCTGGTTGTAGGGAAAAAGTGGTCTGACCCCGGTGTTGCGCGCTACACTCTGTTTTTGCCCTTTTTCGGAGTGTTTGATGCGCTTGATTCATTCTTCCCTGCTCGCCCTGTCCGCCGCCAGCACCCTCGGCGCCGCACAGGCCGCCACCGTCATCGATAACGCCAACGGCTATACGCTCGACAGCAAAAACAAGCTGGTGCGCTTCGCGTCCATGGCCTTCGATGACAAGGGGAAGATCATCGCGCTCGGCAGCGCCGCCCAGACCCGCGCCAAAGCCCCCGCCGCACGCCACCTCGACCTGCACGGCAAGACCGTCATCCCCGGCCTGATCGACGCCCATGGCCATGTTTTCGGCCTCGGCGAACAGCTCTCCCAGCTCGATCTGGCCGGCAGCGCCTCACTCGCCGATGCCCTCAAGGCCGCCGCCGATTACGCCCGCGCCAATCCGTCCCACGCCTGGCTGCGCGGACGCGGCTGGAACCAGGAAATCTGGAAGCTGGGACGCTTCCCGACCGCCGCCGAACTCGATGCCGTCGTCGCCGACCGCCCCATCTGGCTCGAGCGGGTCGACGGCCACGCGGCCTGGGCCAATACGCGCGCCATGCAACTGGCCGGCATCACCCGCGACACGCCCGACCCCGCCGGCGGCAAGATCATGCGCGACGCGGCCGGCAATGCCACCGGCGTGTTCGTCGACGCCGCCCAGGACCTGGTCACCAAGGTCCTGCCGAAACAGTCCGAAGCCGAGGCCCGCGCCATCCTCGACATCTCCCTCAAACAGATCGCCGCGATGGGCCTGACCAGCGTGCATGACGCCGGCATCGGCGTCGACCAGGACCGTCTCTATCGCGACTACGCCGACCATCACAAGCTGACCGCGCGCGTCTACGCCATGATCGGCGACACCGGCGCCGACTTCGACCAGCTCGCGCAGAAAGGCCCGCTCAAGACCTACGCCAGCGATATGTACGCGCTGCGCGCGGTCAAGCTGTATGCCGACGGCGCCCTCGGCAGCCGCGGCGCGGCCCTGCTCGCGCCGTACAGCGACGAGCCGAAATCGCACGGCCTGTTATTTCGCAAGGATGCCGACATCGTCGCGATGATGGCAAAAGCGATGCAGCGCGGCTACCAGGTCAACGTGCACGCCATCGGCGACGCCGGCAACCGCCAGATCCTCAATGGCTTCGAGCGCCTGGTGAAGAAAACCGGCAGCGTCGGCCAGCGCCACCGCATCGAGCACGCGCAAGTCGTCGCCCTCGACGATATCGCGCGCTTCAAGGCCATCGGCATCGTGCCGTCGATGCAGCCCACTCACGCCACCAGCGACATGAACATGGCCGAGCAGCGCGTGGGCCCGCAGCGCATCAAGGGCGCCTACGCCTGGCGCACCTTCCTCAAGCAGGGTTCGCGCGTGGCCTGCGGTTCCGACTTCCCGGTCGAGTCGTCCAATCCCTTCTTCGGCATCCACGCCGCCGTCACGCGCCAGGATGCGGCGGGTCAGCCTGCCGCCGGCTGGTACGCCAACGAGGCGATGACTTTGACGGAAGCCTTTCGCTGCTTCACGCTCGATGCGGCCTACGCCGGGCACCAGGAAAAGTCGCTGGGCTCCCTCGAAAAAGGCAAGTGGGCCGATTTCATCGTCATCGACCAGGACCTGTTCACCATGCCCGCCCGGGATATTCACAAGGTCGGCGTGCTGCAGACCTGGGTCGGCGGGCGCCAGGTATTTGAAAAGAAGTAGAGGGGCAAAAAAATCATTTGACTCAGTTGTATATACAACTTAGACTTCCGATCATGCACGTTGGCGCGTGCGGTCTCGCCGCGCCGGCCCCCAACCCGTTCAAGGAGCTGCCATGACCACCGATTTCAACCAGATGGGCGATGACCCCCGCTATGACGCGAGCCGCGAAATCCGCGCCCCGCGCGGCACCGAGCTGGCTTGCAAAAGCTGGCTGACCGAGGCGGCCTACCGCATGATCCAGAATAACCTGGACGCGGAAGTGGCGGAAAATCCCAAGCACCTGGTGGTCTACGGCGGCATCGGCCGCGCCGCCCGCAACTGGGCTTGCTACGACCAGATCCTCGCTTGCCTGCGCGAGCTGGAAGACGACCAGACGCTCCTGATCCAGTCCGGCAAACCGGTCGGCGTGTTCCAGACCCACCCGGACGCGCCGCGCGTGCTGATCGCGAACTCGAACCTGGTGCCGAAGTGGGCCAACTGGGAGCATTTCAACGAACTCGATCGCAAGGGCCTGTTCATGTACGGCCAGATGACCGCAGGCAGCTGGATCTACATCGGCACCCAGGGCATCGTCCAGGGCACCTACGAAACCTTTGCCGAAGCCGGGCGCCAGCATTTCGGCGGCGACTGGGGCGGGCGCTGGATCCTCACCGCGGGCTTGGGCGGCATGGGCGGCGCGCAGCCGCTGGCCGCGTCCTTCGCCGGCGCCGTCTCGCTCAATATCGAGTGCCAGCAAAGCAGCATCGACTTCCGCCTGCGCACCCGGTACCTCGACAAGCAGGCCAAAGATATCGACGACGCCATCGCCCTGATCGGCGAACACACCGGCAAGCGCGAAGCCATTTCCATCGGCCTGCTGGGCAACGCGGCCGAGATCCTGCCCGAGCTGGTCAAGCGCGCCAAGGCCGGCGGCCTGGTGCCCGACATGGTCACAGACCAGACTTCCGCGCATGACCTGATCAACGGCTACCTGCCGATCGGCTGGAGCGTGGACCAGTGGAAGGCCGCGCAGAAGGATCTGTCCCAGCACGCGCGCCTGACCGAAGCGGCCGCCGCTTCCTGCGCCGTGCACGTGCAAGCCATCCTCGACTTCCATGCGATGGGCGTGAAGGCTGTCGACTACGGCAACAACATCCGCCAGGTCGCGCTCGACCATGGCGTCAAGGATGCCTTTGCCTTCCCTGGCTTCGTGCCGGCCTATATCCGTCCCCAGTTCTGCGAAGGCCGCGGCCCGTTCCGCTGGGTGGCGCTGTCGGGCGACCCGGAAGACATCTACAAGACCGATGCCAAGATCAAGGAGCTGTTCCCCGAGCAGAAGCAGGTGCACCACTGGCTCGACATGGCGCGCGAGCGCATCCCGTTCCAGGGCCTGCCGGCACGTATCTGCTGGCTGGGACTGGGCGAGCGCCACATCGCCGGCCTGGCCTTCAACGAGATGGTGCGCACGGGCGAACTGAAGGCGCCGGTCGTGATCGGTCGCGACCACCTCGATACCGGCTCGGTCGCCAGCCCGAACCGCGAAACCGAATCCATGCGCGACGGTACCGATGCCGTCTCCGACTGGCCTTTGCTCAACGCGATGCTCAACACCGCCGGCGGCGCCACCTGGGTCTCGCTGCACCACGGCGGCGGCGTGGGCATGGGCTACTCGCAGCATTCGGGCGTGGTCATCGTGGCCGACGGCACCGATGCCGCAGCCAAGCGCCTGGCGCGCGTGCTGGTCAACGACAGCGGTTCGGGCGTGATGCGCCACGCCGATGCCGGCTACGAAACCGCAATCGCCTGCGCCGAGCGCAATGGCCTCAATCTCCCTATGGTCCTGTAGGACGGGAATCTGCCCTTGCAAGGGCAGACCGTTCCGCTGGCGTGCGGCATGCCGCACGAAACCCCAACTCCACCTATGGTAAAAAAAATAAACAAATGAACAAGAATACAAACAACGGCTGGACCCTGAACCCGGGCTTGATGACCATGGCCGACCTGCGCGCCGTCTGGATCGCGCCGGCCCATTTGACGCTCTCGCCTGAAGCCTACCCGGTCGTCAAAGCGTCCGCCGCCGCGGTCGACGCCATCGTGGCCAAGGGCGACGCCGCCTACGGCATCAACACCGGCTTCGGCATCCTGGCCAAGACCCGCATCCCCGACGAAAAGCTCGAGGAACTGCAGCGCAACCTGATCCTGTCGCACTCGGTCGGCACCGGCGAGCTACTCTCCGACGCCGTCGTGCGCCTGATCATGCTGATGAAAATCGGCAGCCTGGCGCGCGGCTTTTCGGGCGTGCGCCCCCTGATCGTCGATACTCTGATCGCCCTGTACAACGCCGGCATCACGCCGGCCATTCCAGCCAAGGGTTCGGTCGGCGCCTCGGGCGACCTGGCGCCGCTGGCCCACATGACGCTGGCCATGCTGGGCGTGGGGCAGGTGCGCTACGAGGGCAAGCTGGTCGAGGCGATGGACGCGCTCAATGGCGCCGGCATCGCGCCGGTGGTCCTGGCGGCGAAGGAGGGCCTGGCCCTGATCAACGGCACCCAGGTGTCGACCGCGCTGGCGCTGCACGGCCTGTTCATGACCGAACGCCTGCTCGAGGCGGCCATGGTGGCCGGTTCGCTGTCGCTCGACGCGGCCAAGGGCAGCGATGCCCCGTTTGACGCGCGCGTGCACGCGGTGCGCGGCCAGCCGGGGCAGATCGCCGCCGCGGCCATTTACCGCCAGCTGATGACCGACAGCGCGATCCGCGCTTCGCACCTGGTCGGCGACGAGCGCGTACAGGACCCGTACAGCCTGCGTTGCCAGCCGCAGGTCATGGGCGCCATCATTGATCTGGTGGTCAATGTCTCGCGCACCCTGCTGATCGAGGCCAATGCCGTCACCGACAATCCATTGATTTTCCCGGAAACGGGCGAAATCATCTCGGGCGGTAATTTCCACGCCGAGCCGGTCGCCTTCGCGGCCGACACCCTGGCCCTGGCGATTGCCGAAATCGGCGGCCTGGCCGAGCGCCGTATCGCGCTGCTGATCGACGCCACCCTGTCCGGCCTGCCACCGTTCCTGGTGCGCGAGCCGGGCGTCAATTCGGGCTTCATGATCGCCCATGTCACCGCTGCCGCACTGGCCTCGGAAAACAAGTCGCTGGCCCATCCGGCCAGCGTCGACAGCCTGCCGACTTCCGCCAATCAGGAGGACCATGTCAGCATGGCCACCTTCGCGGCGCGCCGTCTTGACGATATGGCGCAAAATACGGCTGTCATCGTCGGCATCGAACTGCTGGCCGCGGCCCAGGGCATCGATTTCCATCGTCCGCTCAAGTCGTCGCCGCACTTGGAGCATGTGCATTCGCAGCTGCGCGCCAAGGTGCCGTTCTTCGACGCCGACCGCTTCTTCGCCCCGGATATCGAGGCGGCCAAGCAGATGGTGGTGGGTGGCGAACTCAGTGCCTCGTGCCAGGGACTGTTCGCGAACCTGTACGCATAAGTTTTTTTGTCGGAGCCGATCATGGATTTTCAGTTCAAGCAGGGCAGCATACCTTTGCTGGTGTCGATGCCGCACGTGGGCACCGAAATCCCCGACGATATCGCGGCGCGCCTGACGCCCTGCGCCCAGGCGCGCGCCGATACCGACTGGCACCTCAAGCAGCTGTACGGCTTCCTGGGCGACATGGGCGCCTCGGTCATCGCGGCGCGCTGGTCGCGCTACGTGATCGACCTCAATCGCCCTCCCGAGGACACCAATCTGTATCCGGGCATGTCGACCACCGGCCTGTGCCCGGTCGACACCTTCAGCAGCGAGCCCCTGTACTACGAGGGCGATGCGCCCGACGAGCAGGAGGTGCAGGGCCGGCTGGCGCGCTACTGGCAGCCTTACCACGCCAAGCTGCGCGCCGAGCTCGACCGGATGCTGGCGCTGCATGGCCGCGTGGTGCTGTGGGATGCGCATTCGATCGCCTCGGTGGTGCCGCGCTTTTTCGACGGACGCCTGCCCGACCTTAATTTCGGCACCGCGCAGGGAACCACCTGCGACGGTGCGCTCGAGGCGGCCATCGTCGGCATCGCGCGCGCCCAGGATACGTTTTCGGTGGCCGTCAACGGCCGCTTCAAGGGCGGGCATATCACGCGCCATTACGGCCAGCCGGCGCACAAGGTGCATGCGATCCAGCTCGAAATGTGCCAGTCCCTGTACATGGACGAGAGCGTGCCATTCAACTACCGTCCGGAACTGGCCGAACAGGTCCAGCCCCTGCTGCGCAAGCTGACCGGGGCCGCCGTCGACTGGGCCGGGTCATGAATTGCCTGTTCGCGCAGAACGCGCTGCTGCCCGAGGGCTGGCGCGATAACGTACGCATCGTGTGGGATGCGGACGGCAACCTGACCGAGCTTACGCCGGACGCCAAGGCGGCGCCGGGCGAGCCGCGCGCCGGCCTGGTCCTGCCGGGCATGGTCAACCTGCATTCGCATGCCTTCCAGCGCGCGCTGGGCGGGCTGACCGAAACGGCGGGCGATGGCCCCGACAGTTTCTGGACCTGGCGCGACCTGATGTACCGCTTTGCCCGCAACATTACGCCCGACCACATCGAAGCGATTGCGGCGCAGCTGTTTTCCGAGTGCCTGCGGCACGGGTATACCTCGCTGTGCGAATTCCATTATGTGCAGCGCGACCAGGCGGGCGCCATGTATGCGCGGCCGGCCGAAACGGCGGAACGCGTGGTGGCGGCTGCGCGCCTGGCCGGCATTGGCGTGACCATGCTGCCGGTGTTGTACAGCTACGCCGGTTTCGGCGAGCAGCCGCTCAAGCCGGAGCAACAGCGCTTTCGCACCGGCCCGTTCGAGGTGCTGCAAGTGATCGATGCGCTCGACGCCCTGCGCGGACCGCAGGTGGAGGTGGGCGTGGCCCCCCACTCGCTGCGCGCCGCTTCCAGCGCGCAGATCCGTGAAGTGTTGGCGGCGCTGCCACCCGAGCGCCCGGTGCATATCCACATCGCCGAGCAGCAGGCCGAGGTCGAGCAGTGCATCGCCGCCACCGGCATGCGCCCGGTGCGCTACCTGATGGAGCAGTTCACGCTCGCCGCGCGCTGGTGCCTGGTGCACGCCACCCATCTCGACGCCGGTGAAACGTCTGCGCTGGCCGCCAGCGGCGCCATCGCCGGGCTCTGTCCGACCACCGAGGCCAACCTGGGCGACGGCCTGTTCCCGCTCGAGCCTTTCCTGGCCGGCGGCGGGCGCTTCGGCATCGGCAGCGACAGCCATATTTCGCAGTCGCCCGTGGAAGAGCTGCGCTGGCTCGAATACGGCCAGCGCCTGCAGCACCAGCGCCGCAACGTGGCCGCCTCGCCGGCCCAGCGCCGGGTCGGCGACTTCCTGTGGCAGGGCGCCTTGCAGGGCGGTGCGGCCGCTTCTGGCCGTCCGGTCGGCGCGCTGGCCGTTGGCAAACGGGCCGACCTGCTGGTGCTCGACAGCGAACACCCGAACCTGGCCGGCATCGCTGCCGCCGACGTGCTCGGCACCCTGGTTTTCTGCGGCAACGACAACCTGGTCAGGGATGTGATGGTGGGCGGGCGCTGGGTGGTGCGCGAACGCCAGCACGTGGCCCAAGCCGCAATTGCGCAGCGATACATGCATACCATCGCCGAATTGCGTACACTGCGATCATGACACTCTTGATTCCCTTTGCCGGCCTGGAACCGGCGCCCTGGAAGAACGGCGGCGGCAGCACCACCGAGATCGCGATCGCGCCGGTGGGGGCCAGCCTCGACAAGTTCGACTGGCGCATCAGCCTGGCCACCATCGCGGCCAATGGCCCGTTTTCCGTGTTTCCCGGAGTTGACCGCACGCTGGCGCTGGTTGACGGCGCCGGGGTCGTGCTCGACATCGGCGACGAAGGGCGCTTCGTGCTCAGCGAAGACGATCCGATCGTCGAATTCGCCGGCGAGTCCCAGGTAGCGGCCGCGCTGACCCTGGGCGCCACCACCGATTTCAACGTCATGACCCAGCGCGACCGCTGCCATCACCGGCTGGGACGGCGGGTGCTCTCGGGCAGCTCCGAATTCGCTCCGCGCGGCGACGTCACCATCCTGTTTCTGGCCGAGGGCGACACCCTGGCCGTCAGCTCCGACTCCGAACGCATCGGCCTGGTGCGCTACGACGCCGTGGTGTTCGACACCGGCACCGTCTGGACGCTGGACGCGGTGCAGGCCACCGTCTTCGTGGTCGACATCTTCCTCAACAAGGCGTAAGCGATGGTGTGCGATCTGTTGTACACCAACGTCCACCTGGCTACCATGGTCGACGGCTACGGCGAGCTGCGCGACGCCGCCATCGGTGTCACGGACGGACGCATCGCCTGGATCGGCCCGCGCGACCAGGCCCCCCACGCAGCGGCCGTGATCAGCGGCGCCGGTTGCTGGCTCACGCCCGGCCTGATCGACTGCCATACCCATATCGTCCATGCCGGCAACCGCAGCGACGAGTTCGAGGCGCGCCTGAATGGCGCCACCTATGAAGACATTGCACGTGCCGGCGGCGGCATCATGTCGACCGTGCGCGCCACCCGCGCCGCGAGCGACGCCGAGCTGCTGCGACAGAGCCTTCCGCGCGTTGCCAGCCTGCTGGCCGAAGGCGTAACCACTATCGAGATCAAGTCCGGCTACGGCTTGAACCTGGAAGCCGAAGGCAAGATGCTGCGCGTGGCGCGCCGCATCGGCGAGGTGCTGCCGGTCGGCGTGGCCACCACCTTCCTTGGCGCGCATGCGCTGCCGCCCGAATTCGCCGGCCGCGCCGACGACTACATCGCCGACATCTGCGCGGACATGCTGCCGCAGCTGGCCGGCGCCGGGCTGGTCGACGCGGTGGACGCCTTTTGCGAACGCATCGGGTTTTCGAATGAACAGACCGAACGCGTATTCGCGGCGGCCCGCCTGCAGGGCCTGCCGGTCAAGCTGCATGCCGAGCAGTTGTCGGGCCAGCGCGGCGCCGAATTGGTGGCGCGCTTCGGCGGGCTGTCGGCCGACCATCTCGAACACCTGAGCGATGCCGGCGTCAAAGCCATGGCGGCGGCTGGAACCGTGGCGGTGCTGCTGCCAGGCGCCTATTACTTCTTGCGCGACACCACCCCGCCCCCGGTGGCCGCACTGCGCGCCGCCGGCGTGCCGATGGCGGTGGCGACCGACTGCAATCCGGGCACCTCGCCCATGACCTCGATGCTGCTGGCGATGAACATGGCCTGCACCTTGTGGCGCCTGACCCCGCAAGAGGCGCTGGCCGGCGCCACCATCCATGCCGCGCGCGCGCTCGGGCGGCAAGCCGACATCGGCTCGCTCGAAGTGGGCAAGCGCGCCGACTTCGCGCTGTGGGACATTGCCCGTCCGGCCGACTTGTCGTACGCGATCGGCTTGAACCCTTGCCGGGCCGTGGTCAATGGCGGCGTGATGCGCAATCCGGTGGTAAGCTTGCCCGACTGAGTTTCCAGGGAGGGTGCGTGCGCGCCAGGTTCATAGTCCGCTGTGCCACCGCCATCGTGCTGATGCTCGGCTCCTTCACGGCAATCGCAGCCGACGACGTGTTGCGCGTGGGCTCGAAGCGCTTTACCGAATCGTACATTCTGGGCGAGCTGCTGACCCAGACCGCGGCCGCCCACGGCAAGGCCGAACACCGCCAGGGCCTTGGCAACACGGCCGTCGTGCTGGCCGCGCTGCAGGCCGGCAGCATCGACGTGTATCCCGAATACATGGGCACCATCGACCTTGAAATCCTGAAGAACCCGGCCAGCACCTCGCTGGCGCAGATGCGCGCCGCGCTCGCACCGATGGGGCTGGGCGTGGCCGTGCCGCTCGGCTTCAACAATACCTATGCGCTCGCCGTGCGGGCCGATGCCGGCGTCACAACGCTGTCGGAACTGGCGCGCCAGCCGCACATGCGGCTCGGCCTGTCGCACGAATTCATCGGCCGCGCTGATGGCTGGCCGGGCCTGGCAAAGCGCTACGGCCTGGCGCAGGCGCCGCGCGGGCTTGACCATGGCATCGCCTACGAGGCGCTGGCGCAGCGCCAGGTGGACGCGATCGACATCTATTCGACCGATGCCAAGATCAAGCGCTATGGCCTGAAAGTGCTCGCCGACGACCTGGCTCATTTCCCGCGCTACGATGCGGTGCTGCTGTATCGGCTCGACGTGCCGCGCCGCTTTCCTGCGGCGTGGAAGGCCATCGGCAAGCTCGAAGGGCGCATCGGCGCCGAACAGATGATCGCGATGAACGCGGCGGTGGAACTTGATGGCAAGTCCTTCGCCAACGTCGCCAGGGACTGGCTGGCGCCGGCAGGAAAACATGATGCTCCCCGCGGCGGCCTGGCCGCAAAACTGTTCGGCCCCGACCTCTGGCGCTTGAGCTATCAGCACCTGTTGCTGGTGCTTGTCTCGCTGGCGTTCGCCTGCCTGGGCGGGATCCCGCTCGGCATCCTCGCTGCCGTGGCGCCGCGCGTGCGCCAGCCTGTGCTCGCGCTGGTGGGTGTGCTGCAGACGGTGCCGTCGCTGGCGCTGCTGGCGATGCTGATCCCGCTCATGGGCATGATCGGCACGGCGCCGGCGCTGGTGGCGCTTTTCATTTACGCGCTGCTGCCGGTGGTGAGGAATACCTGCACCGGCATCCTCGGGGTACCGCAGGGTATGCGCACCGCTGCGCTGGCGCTCGGCCTGCGGCCGGGCCAGCGCCTGCTGCACGTGGAGCTGCCGCTGGCGCTGCCGGTTATTTTGGCGGGCGTGAAGACGGCCGCGGTGATGAGCGTGGGCACGGCGACCATCGCCGCCTTTATTGGCGCCGGCGGCTATGGCGAGCGCATCACGATCGGCCTGGCGCTCAACGACAACGATATGCTGCTGGCCGGCGCCATCCCGGCGGCCGTGCTCGCGCTGCTGACGCAGCTGCTGTTCGAAGCGCTTGAAAATCTGGCGAGGCGCGCCCCGTGAACAAGAAACTGCTCATCTTCGACCTCGACGAAACGCTCGTCTACGCAAGCACCGTGTCGCTGGCGCGCGCGCCCGATTTCGAGGTCGGCCCCTATGCCGTCTACAAGCGCCCCTATGTCGACGAATTGATCGCATTTTGCACCGAGCATTTCAGGATCGCGGTCTGGACCTCGTCCACCGAGAACTATGCGGCCGGGGTGGTGCGGGCGCTCTTCGCGAGGGGTGAAGCGCTGGAGTTCGTGTTTGCGCGCAAGCGGTGCGTGCAGCGCTTCGACCCCGAAAGCCAGGACTATTTCTACATCAAGGACCTGCGCAAGGTAAAGGCCAGGGGCTTCGTACTCGAAGACATCATCATCCTGGACGACACGCCGCAAAAACTGATCCGCAACTACGGCAACCTGGTGCGCATGACGGAGTGGACCGGCGACCTTGCCGACCGTGAGCTGGCGCAGGTCCAGGGCCTGCTGCTTGAGCTAAAGGAAGTGCCGAATGTCAGGAAAGTCGAAAAGCGCGGCTGGCTGCGCAGACACGGAGAACACCGGGGTCAGACCACTTTTGCCTGAAAACCAGGGTCAGACCACTTTTTCAAACCGGCAAAAGTGGTCTGACCCTGGTTTTGAAGCACTGGTTTTGAAGCAAAAGTGGTCTGACCCCGGTGTTGCGGGGTTGCTCTAGATGAGCTCGCGGATGGTGAGTTCTTTCTTGGCGTAGGCGTACAGCACCGGCGCGGCGATCACGCCGGGCAGCCCGAACACGGTTTCGGCCACCAGCATCGCCACCAGCAGTTCCCACGCGCGCGCGTTGATGTGCGCGCCGATGATGCGGGCGTTGAGGAAGTATTCGAGCTTGTGCAGCACGATCATGAAGCTCAGTGCGGCGAGCGCCGTCTGCAGCGAGATCGACAGCGCCAGCACCACCAGCACGCTGTTCGATATCAGGTTGCCGATCACCGGCATCAGGCCGGCCAGGAAGGTGATCGCCACCAGCGTCTTGGCCAGCGGCAGCGATACGCCGAACAGCGGCAGCACGATGAACACGAATACCGCCGTGATGACGGTATTGATCCCCGAGATCCAGACCTGGGCGAACACGATGTCGCGGAAAGCCTGCGCCAGCCGGATCACCCGTTCGCGCAGCGCCGCCGCCAGCGGACGGCGCTGTTGCAGCGGCTCGTCGGCGTGCAGGCTGACCATCACGCCGATGATCATGCCAAGCAGGATGTGCACCAGCGTCTTGCCGGCCTGCGCGCCCATGTTCTTGGCGTCGGCCGCGTGCTCGCGCAGCAGGCCGGTGAGCATTTCGCGCAGCGATTCGGCGTCCACCGGCAGGCGCTCGCTGATCCAGGCGGGAATCTGGGCGCGCGAGGCGTCGAGGATGTCGGCCATTTTCTTGAACAAGCCCGTGATGCTGGCCGCGTCGATCTTGAGCAGGACCACGATGCCCCAGATCGTCAAGGTCAGCAGGGCGACGATGACGATGCCGATCACCCCGGCGGCGACCGCACGCGCCCGGCTGTCGCTCAGGCGGCCGCTGATGCGCGGCGCAATCAGGTGCACCAGCGAATACACCAGCAAGCCGGCGAACAGCGCGCCCAGCAAGCCCTTGAGCATCACCACCAGCAGGAACACCGTGGCCAGGATGTAGGAGGCGATGGGGCAGGCATCCAGTTTTTTCAAAATCGTCATGTCGGCCTTTCAATGCAGTGAGGATGGGTAATTTGGCCTATCCGTAAGCAAATGTAAAGGCTTTGCGTTATTTCGCTGGCAAGCACTATAGTGATCCGCAGATTGATCCCAATCTCCCCTCCCCATTTTGAACATGGGTTCACCCACGGCGCAGTCGACCGTGGGTTTTTTCTTATTTGGCCAGTGCGAGCGCCGACAGGGCGCCCCCGGCCACCCGGCAGATGCGCCAGTCCGGCAGCAGTTCGGCCCCCATGCCCTTGTAAAAATCGATGGCTGGCGTGTTCCAGTCGAGCACCGACCATTCGAAGCGCCCGCAGTCGCGCTCCACCGCCAGCTGGGCCAGCCTGACCAGCATCTGGCGCCCGTAGCCCTTGCCGCGGCACGCTTGTTTGACGTACAGGTCTTCCAGGTACAGGCCGCGGCGCGTGAGGAAGGTCGAAAAATTGTGGAAGAACAGGGCGAACGTGACCACCACGCCATCTTCCTCGCCGATGATGGCCTCGCAGGCCGGACGGGCGCCGAACAGGCCGTCGTGCAGCATCGCTTCGGTGGCGACTACCAGGTGTTCGAGTTTTTCGAACATGGCCAGTTCGACGATCATCGCGTGGATGTGGGCGACGTCGGACGGCGTGGCCGGGCGGATGGAAAACGTGCTTGCAGTGCTCATGGAACCTCGGGAAGTGGTCTCAGGTCGCAGACCTGTTGCTTGGTGGGGGAGGGGGTGCGCACCGCCCAGACGACGCTGGCCAGGCACACGAACATGCCAATAAATTCCAGCGGGCCGGGGCGGTAGTTTTCCAGCTGGATCGACAGCAGCACCGAAATGACGGGGGTGACCACGCCGATGTAGACGGCTTTTTGCGCGCCGATCCGGTTGATCAGGGTGAAGTAGGCGGCAAACGCGATCACCGAGCCGAACAGCGACAAATAGACCAGGCCGGCCCAGTAGCGCGGCGCGTTCGGCAAGACGAAGTGCTGGCCGCTGGCGAGCGCCCAGCAGGCCACCATCAGGGTGCCCCACAACATCGACCAGGCCATGGTCAGGATCAGGTTGGATGAATGTTGGCGCACCTTGCTCACCACCACGTTGCCGGCCGAGCTGGAAACGGTGGCGGTCAGCGCCAGCACCAGGCCCAGCAAAAAATGGCCGTTGCCGCCGCCGACGATCTCTTGCCAGGCCCCGGCGATCGAACGGTAGAACAGCATGGTCACGCCGCTCACGGCCACCGTGCCGGCGGCCCAGGTGCGCCAGGTAATCGGGGTGCCGAAGGCGATCCGGCTGCAGATCGGGTTCCAGAACACCATCAGCGCGAACAGCACCGCCACCAGCGCCGACACCAGGAAGCGCTCGGCGTTGTAGGTGCATATATACGACAGCGCGAACGAGAACAGGCCCTGTACCATCAGCCAGCGCTGGGCCGGCCAGGGCAGGCGCAGGCGGTCGCCGCGCACCAGGCACCACAGGAACAGGGTGGCCGAGGCCAGGCCGAAGCGGTACACCACCGACACGGCCGGCGCCACTTCGCCCAGCTGCAAGGTGATGGCAAAAAAGGTCGAGCCCCAGATCAGGGAGGCAATGACGAACAGGAGCGGAGAGGACATGCGAAAAAGTATACGGTGGTTTGCAATTTCCTGCCGGCGGGCACCGAAAAGCGACAAGACGGATGGCGTTGATTGAGTAACATCAAGGCCGGGGCGAATGCCGCTGGCGTCGCGCGGAAAGCCGCTAGGCTCACGTTTCACCCTTTAGGAGCGGCCATGAAGCATGTCATGCACATCAAGATCGTGGTCCTGCTGTTGTATGTTGCCCTGTGCACCCACCTGGTGCTCGCTGCCATCGAGCCGCAGCCCGCCATGGCGGTGCAGATGGGCAGATAAGTGGCTACCAGGCCAGCTTCAGGCGCCGGTACAGGAAGCTGAGCACGAACACCGGCCCGATCAGCAGGAAGCGCAGGTCGTCCAGGAAGGATGGCTTCTTGCCTTCAATCTTGTGGCCGATGAACTGCCCGATCCAGGCTAGCACGAAAATGGCGATCGACAATGGCAGCACCGCCTGCTTGGGCATCAGGCTGAGCAGGCCAAGCATCGCGCCGGCCATCAGCAGCATGCCGATCGCAAACGGCGGCGACAGCTTGATGTAATACACCATCGCCGCGATCGTGACGGCCAGCGCGGCCAGCGGGTGGATCGCCCAGACGATGCCGAGCAGGCTGAACACGATCACCGGCACGCACACGAAATGGATCAGCTCGTTGGTGTGGTTCAGATGGCTTTCGCTGTATTTTCCCAGCAGGGTGTCGATCTCGCGTGCTTGTGCAGTGCTGTCCATGTCTGTCGGTCTCCGGCCTGGTCGTGTGGTGTGGGCGTGAGCGGCAATTCTACACCGGCGCGCGGCGCGGGCAGCTAGAATCGCGGCATGCCTTCGACTCCTTCCCTGCTGGCCGGCCTGGCGCCGGTCATTGACCGCCATACCCGCATTCTGGTGCTGGGCAGTTTCCCGGGCGCCGCCTCGCTGGCCGCGGGGCAGTACTATGCCCATCCGCGCAATGGGCTATGGCCCATCCTGTCGGCGCTGCTGAACGAGGACTTGGCCGGCATGCCGTATGCCGAACGCCTGCCGCGCCTGCTGGCGCACGGGGTTGGCCTGTGGGATGTGCTGGGCGCCTGCGAACGCCAGGGTAGTCTGGACGCCGCCATCCGCCAGCCGGCCGCCAACGATTTCGCGCGCCTGCGCGATGTGTGTCCGCTACTGGAGACGGTCGGTTTCAACGGCCAGGCGTCGGGCAAGTTCGCGCCGCAATTCACTGCCGCCGGTTATCGCACAGTCGTGCTGCCATCGACATCGCCCGCTCATGCTTCGCTGACATTGGCTGACAAACTGGAGCAATGGAAAGTGCTGCTGTCGTCCGGCGGTAGAATATGAGCATGGGAGGGCGATGCGATGGAAACGCAACTTGAAAAATTGGCTGCTGAAGCACTGAAACTGACTGTGAGCGAACGCGCTGCGTTTGCTCAGATACTTCTGGCGAGTTTGGAAAGCGATACCGATATTGACCAGGCGTGGGCAGCCGAAGTGGCGCTAAGGGTCGGGGAACTTGAGCGCGGTGAAACGCAGACGATTCCAGTCGCAGAAGCGCTGGGGCAAGTGCGCGCATCGCTCAAATGAATGTCGAGATACTTCCAGCCGGCCGCGACGAATCAGGGGTACTGGAAAGATCGAACATGCGCTTTTCCAGACTAGAAGGCGCGCCTGGTGGCGACGGCCGCCTGCGCCCGCAGGTTGTTCAGCTTGGCCGAATACAGGCGCGTGCTGTTCTCGGTGGTGCTGGTGTCGACCGCCAGCTTCAACTCGTCGCCGGCGGCGCGCGATTCGCCCAGGTTCAGGTGCGCCAGCGCCAGCCAGAAATGGAACTCATGGTAGTAGGGCGAACGTTTGACTTCGCGTCCGAACAGCGATTTGGCGTCCGCATAGCGGCCTTCGCCCATCGCTTTCATGCCCTTGGTGAAATAGTAAAACGGCGGCGTCGGCTCGATGCTGGCCAGGCGCGCCGCCATCGCTGTCGATTCCTCGGTCTTGCCCAGATGGGCCAGCACCGGCACCAGGTTGTGCATCACGATCGTGTCTTCGCGTTCGCGCTCGAGGGCGCGCTTGTACACGCGCTCGGCCATCAGCATGTCGCCATGGCGCTGGTAGACCACCCCCAGGGTGTTGTAGGCCACCACGAAGGAAGGGCTCTTTTCGATCGCCGCGCGGGCCCACCAGTAGGCGTCGTCGAGGCGGTTGGCGGCCAGCTCCTCGGCGGCGCGGTTGTTCAGGTACATGGCCGTGATGGTCTCTTCGTCGAGCAGCTTGGTGCCGAGCTGCGACGCTTCATCGGGCGGCAGGAAGTCGATCGTCAGCGAGTGGTGCGCGCGCGAGTAGCTGCTCACGCTGTCCGTATTGATCGGCAGGCTCAGGTTGACGTGGGTGCTGGCGATGTAGATATTGCCGGTGCGGCTCCATTGTTCGTCGACCAGCACGGCCTGGAAGTTGACGTCCACCCCGAGCGCCTTGGCGAAAGCGGCCGTCATGATCACCAGCGACAGGCAGTTGCCCTTTTTTGCAGCGAAGGTGGCGGCCGCGTCGCGCGTGACGGCCGCGTCGTATTCGAGCTTGAGCTCGCCTTTTTTGTACAGCGCGTCGAACAGCCCGCGCTGGGGGCCGGCCAGGCGCAATTGGGATCGGAAGGGGGCGCTGTCGAGGTGCGCCTTCATGGCGCCGGACAGGGCGAACACCTGGTCCGAGCGCACCGGGCGCGCCGGCGCGCGGAAGGTGCTGTCGCTGAACAAGTCGGTGGCGGGGGCCATCGGCGCCGGTGGCGCTGTCGCGCAGCCGGTCACCAGTAACAGGGTGCCGATCGCCAGCAGCAGACGGGTTGCGATATTCATGATGCACCTCCGGGTCGATGTCTGAAGTATCGTCCCGCACGATACCAAAGTCAAAGACTAGTGTTCAGCGTGGAAAGAGTCTTGCAACTGGTCGAGCAGGTCGCTCGCCTCGTCGGACGACAAGCCCAGGTAGGCGCAGGCGCGGGGGCCGCCCTTGCGCCATTCGAGCGAGTCGCCCTGGCCCTGGTAAGTGCCGATGGCGCTTTCGGCCAGCAGCGACAGCGCCACCAGCGAACGGACGGTGTCGGCGGTGGCGCTGTCTTCGAGCACGCCGTAATCCTGATGGTGCAAGATGGCCCAGGTGACCTCGGTCGACAAGCCCCAGTTGCGCGCCAGCAGGCAGCCGATCGCCGCATGGTTGGTGCTGTGGCGTTCGTCTTCGAGCGCGGTCAGGGCGCGCTCGGGGTCGTTGGCCGCTTCGGCGAAGGTGGCCGCGTAGTCGGGGAAACGGTCCATCAGCAGCGGCACGCCGGTGTCGCAGAACAGGCCGAAGGTGTGGGCCACGTCGGGCTCGCCGATGTGCAGTTTGCGCGACAGGAACAGCATGGCCTGGGCCCGGCGCGTGGAAATGTCCCAAAAACTTGCCAGAGCGGCATGGTCGGCGACGATGGCCTGGCGCGCCAGCAGGCCCGTCATCAGCGCGGCGACCTGGTTAATGCCAAGGAATAAAATGGCCTGCTCGATCGACTTGGCCTTGCGTTTGCCGCCGTAGAACGAGGAATTGGCGAGCTTGAGCAAAGCCCCTGCCATGCCGACATCATTGCCGATAATGCGCCCGATGGCGGCCGGCGCCGGATCTTCGCACGCCAGTTCGCGCTGCAGCTCGACCAGCAGGCTGGGCCGGGGCGGAATCCGGATGGATTTGATCAAGGCGTCGACCGGGTCGGGATCCGGCGTTGCCGCGGCGGCTAGTTTGTTCATGTGACAAGTTGGCAATCCATATGCGCAAGCGCCCAGTATATTCTTCTCCTTTAAAAATTGCATCAAGGTATTTACTGTTGATTCTACGAATGTTTTCACTTCGGGGTCAGACCTCTATTACTCTATTACTTGCGAGGCGGCACTGAATAGAGGTCTGACCCCGATGGTAGAATTGGGCGGATGGAGAATGTGATTGCCGGTATCGATTTCGGGGCGCCGTCCGAGCAGGTGGCGCGTTCGCTGATCGGCACGCTGCTGCTGGTCAATGGCGTCGGCGGGCGCATCGTCGAGACCGAGGCGTATGACCGCCTCGATCCGGCTTCGCACAGTTTTTCCGGACCCACCGCCCGCAATGAGGCGATGTTCGGCCCGCCCGGCCATGCGTATGTCTATCTGTCGCACGGCATCCACTGGTGCCTTAACTTCGTGTGCCGCGAAGCGGGCCATGGGGCGGGGGTGCTGATCCGTGCGCTCGAGCCGCTCGCCGGGCTTGACCTGATGCGCGCACGGCGCGACGCCGATGCGCTGCGCCAGTTGTGCTCCGGGCCCGGCAAGCTGTGCCAGGCGCTGGCGGTGACTCGCGCCCACAACGGCGCACGTCTCGATGCGCCGCCGTTTGCGCTGGCGCCGCCAGCGGACCCGGTCGAGGTGGTGGCCGGACCGCGCATCGGGATTTCGAAAGCGGTCGAGGTGCCGTGGCGCTTCGGCCTGGCCGGCTCGCCCTTCGTCAGCCGGCCGTTTCGGTAACTTCCTTGGAGGCGCGCCGCCGTCCCGGCTTTGGGGTCGCAGGCAGGGCGCGCGCGCCGCGCATCGGGCTGCTGCGCTCACGCCGTTCCTGCGGCTCGTAGAACTGCTCGGGACCCTCTTCTTCGTCTGCCGGGGTGGCTTGCTGAGGGTGGCCGCCGGCGTCGAACTTGAAGATCGATACGGCTTGCGACAGCATCGCCGTCTGGGTGTTCAAGCTGCCGGCGGCGGCGGCCGCTTCCTCCACCAGGGCCGCGTTCTGCTGCGTCATGTCGTCCATCTGGCCCACCGCGAGGTTCACTTCGGCGATTCCTTCGGCCTGCTCGGTGCTGGCCGCGCTGATGCGCTCGATGATGTCGTTTACTTGCTGGACCGAGGCGACGATGTCGCCCATGCTGCTGCCGGCCGCGTTGACCGAGGCGCTGCCGGCGTCGATGCTGGCCACCGAGTCGGCGATCAGGCCCTTGATTTCCTTGGCCGCCGCGGCCGAGCGCTGCGCCAGGGTGCGCACTTCGGCCGCCACCACCGCGAAGCCGCGCCCCTGCTCGCCGGCGCGGGCCGCTTCGACCGCCGCGTTCAGCGCGAGGATATTGGTCTGGAACGATATGCCGTCGATCACGCCGATGATTTCGACGATCTTGCGCGAGCTCGATTTGATCTGGTCCATGGTGATGACGGCGCGTTCGACCGCCTTGCCGCCTTCGGTGGCCAGCACCGCCGCCGACGCGGCCAGCGCGTTGGCGCGGTGCGCATTGCTGGCGTTTTCCTTGACCGCGGCGGTCAGGGCCTCCATGGCGCTGGCGGTTTCTTCGAGCGAGCTGGCCTGCATCTCGGTGCGCGCCGACAGGTCCATATTGCCGCTGGCGATTTCGTGCGAGGCGGTGTCGATCGAATGGACCGAGGCCAGAATCGCGCGCAGCGTGCGGTTCAGGGTGGCGATGGTGCGCTCGAGCGCGCGCGCGGTGTCGCCGATTTCGTCGCGCCCGGCGTGCACGGCGCCGCCATCCAGACGTCCCTGCGCCAGTTCCTCGACCACGCCGGCGATGCCGCGGATGTCGGCCAGCATGGCGCGCCGCACCAGCACCGTGACCAGCAGCGACAGGCCGATCGACAGCAGCACCAGCACCGCCATGGTGGCCACCAGCGTGTGGAATTCGGCCCGCGCCGCCTGGTAGGCGTTCACGCTGAGGGTCTTTTCCAGCGCCGATAGCTGGCCCAGGGCAGCGTCGAGGGCGCCGAATTCCTGTTCGGCCTTTTGCATCGCCGAAGTGGCCAGCGACTGGTCCATCTGGGCCAGTTCGATGGTGCGGGTCACGCTTTTGCGGTAGGCCGCCAGCGCGCCGGCGGAGGCTTCGACCAGTGCGCGCTCGTCGGGCTCGGACACGCGCGCCAGTTCCCCGAGCGCGGCGGCGAGCGCGTTGTGGCGCTTGCCGATCTCGGCTTCCAGCGCGAGCAGGCGCGGCTTGGCGAAGCTGCCGCTGATCCAGGCCAGCAACTGGTAGATGTTGGCGTGCGCGTGCTTGGCGTCGCCGGCCGCGTCGGCCGCCGCCTTCGAGCGTTCGGCGCGCACCAGCACCATGTTTTCGAGCGAGGCATTCTGCCTGACCATGCCGTAGTAGGCGCCGGCCGAGAGCAGCATCAGCAGCGCCAGCACCAGCCCGGGGGCCAGCAGCAGCTTCGGTCCGATTCGTAGTTTGTTCAGCATGCTCGCTCCCGCAAGGTTTCGAAGAATGACGGCATTGTCTATTGACGGCGCAGGTCGGCCTGCAGCACTACGTCGCCGACCTTGAGCACGTAGGTGCTCTTCATGCCGTACTTGCCGGTGGCCGGATCGCGGTAGGAGCGGGCGATCCAGCCATGGCCGTCGCGCTGCGCCAGTTCGATCACCTGGCGCGGAAAGGTGCTGTTCGGGTCCGGCCCTTGCGACAGCGGCTTGCCCGCTTGCGCCGGGTTGGCCGAATCGGCCAGCACGATGCCGGTGTACAGGTCGCGCATGTCCAGCGTCAGCGTGCCCTGGTAAAAATCCGGGTGGTGCGCGTGGATGCGCATCATCATCTCCTGCTGGCCCTTGGCCTTGATCAGGGCGGCGCCCCGTTCGGCCATGGCGATCGCGTCCCGTTCCGCGGGGTCGGCGGCGCAGGCGCCGCCGGCCGCGCAGGCCAGGTAGACGGTGGCGGCGCTGATCATGAACATTTTCATGGCGCGCCTATTTCTTGTAGATGCCGGCCACCAGGATCACATCGCCTGCGCGCAGCACGTAGGCGGTCTTGGCTTCGATCTTGTTGTTTTCCGGGTTCTTGTACATGTAGTCGACCCAGCCCTTGCCGTCCTTCCTGGCCACATCCATGATGTCGCGCCGGTACATCTTGCCGTTGGTGTCGGGCACGTCGTTGAGGTCCTTGCCCACGATCGACTGGTTGAACGGGTGCGCCAGGTTGATGCCGGAATTGAAGTCGCGCATGTAGATGTACATCGAGCCCTGCACGAAGTCGGCATCCTTGGCCGTGATCTTCTTGATCATCTGCTCGCGCCCGTTGGCCTTGGTGTAGGCGGCGGCGCGTTCGGCCATGGCGATGGCATCTTTTTCGGTCGGTTCGGCGGCGCTCGCGGCGCCAAAGGCGATGCACAGCAGGGCGCTGGTCAGCAGGGTTTTCATGGTTTCTCCTCGGTCGGTAGTGGAAATGCTCAGCGCAAATTGTTGCCAGCGCGCATTAGTCAATCTACGCCGTTGAGTCGGGCCGAAATTGCGGTGCGACAAAGGTTCTGATGCCGGTTGGTTGACGGACGGCAAGTTCGAGCAGTGGCGGCTGCGGCATGATAATTCCATGGGTAAATTTAATTTTCCAGGCGGCCACTAAACCCGGCCGCGCCACTCCTGCGAGACCGCCATGACTTCCGCAATCCCCGCCGCCCGGATGAGTGGTCCGGCCATGTTTTTCACGGTGTTCCTGCCGTTTGCATTCGGCCATTACCTGTCTCTCCTTCTGCGCAATATGAACAGCGTGCTGGCGCCAAAGCTGGTGGCCTCGCTGCAGCTCGATTCGGCCCACCTCGGCTTGCTCACCAGCGCATTTTTCCTGTCGTACGCCCTGGTCCAGCTGCCGGTCGGGATCGCGCTGGACCGCTACGGTCCGCGCAAGGTGCAGCTGATCCTGATGGCGACGGCGGCAGCCGGCGCGCTGCTGTTCGCGCGCGGCCAGAGCTTCGGCGAACTGGTCGCTGCGCGCGCCCTGATCGGTCTGGGGCTGGGCGGCTGTTTCATGTCGGCCGTGAAGGTGATCTCGTCCTGGATTGCGCCCGGCAAGGTGCCCTCGGTGCACGGCTACCTGATCGCCATCGGCGGGCTGGGATCGGCCACTGCCACCTTGCCGGTGCGTACGGCGCTCCAGCACACCGACTGGCGCGGCCTGTTCATGGTGCTGGCGCTGCTGATGCTAGGCGCCGGCCTGCTGATCTGGATGGTGACCCCGCGCGAGACGGGCGCGCGCAAGGCCGAGGCGCGGACCCTCGCGTCCCTGTGCAAGGTGTATTGCGATCCGCAGTTCCGCAAAACGATCTCGCTGATGCTCATCCCGCACGCCGTGTTCTTTGGCATGCAGGGTCTGTGGATCGGACGCTGGCTATCGGAAGTGGCGCACTTTTCGGAAGATGCCGTGGCCTATCTGCTTTACCTGTCGATGGCGGCGGTGATCTTTGGCGCCATTGCGGTCGGCCTGGGCACCGAGCGTGCGGCCAAACGCGGCATTGTGCCGCTCGACATGGCCGCCGTCGGAATTGGCGTGTTCATGCTGGTGCAATTGGCCATGGTGTGCAATTACGCGCCCAGCTTCCAGCTGCTGGCGGTGCTGTTCACGCTGGCCGGCACCATCACCGGAATGGAGTACGCGATCGTGGCCCAGAGCCTGCCGCGCGAGCTGACCGGGCGCGCTTCGACCTGCCTGAACCTGCTGATCTTCGTCGGCGCCTTCCTGGTGCAAGCCGGTTTCGGCCAGATCGTCGGCCTGTGGCGTCCGGACGCCTTCGGCAGCACTCCGGCGCTGGCCTACAGGGTCGGTTTCGCCGTGCTGGTGCTGCTGCAATTGCCGGGGCTGGTGATGTACGCCTTGCGGCGCCGTCCGCAACGGGGCATGAGCAAGAACATCATCGCGCCCGATATTTCCCGGGCGTAATGGACGTTGATTGCGAGGCGATTCCTACTAGAATCATCCTGTTGGATTGCTTCCATCCCAGGAGATTTTTCATGCGTCACCTTCTCTCGCTGTGTTCATTGCTGGCGCTGGCCGGGTGCGCCGACAAGGCCACCTTGCCGCCCATGGCCAGCACCGGCCCGGCGCCCGCGCTGCCGGCGCCGGTGAACGCCCTCATTCCCACGGTCGACATTGCGCCGGTCAAGGGCTGGGCGGCGGGCGCCACGCCGCAGGCGGCCGCCGGCCTGGCCGTGAACGCCTTTGCACGCGGGCTGGAACATCCGCGCTGGCTGTACGTGCTGCCCAACGGCGACGTGCTGGTGGCCGAAACGAATGCCCCGCCGCGTCCGAACGAGGGCAAGGGCATCCGGGGCTGGGTCATGGGCAAGGTCATGAAGAAGGCGGGCGCCGCGGCCCCCAGCCGCAACCGCATCACCCTGCTGCGCGACGCCGACGGCGACGGCCAGGCCGAGTTGCGCACCGAATTCATCAAGAACCTGAACGCGCCGTTCGGCATGGCGCTGGTCGGGCAAACGCTGTACGTGGCCAATACCGACGGCGTGGTCGCCTTCGACTACCAGAGCGGCCAGACCAGCATCGGCGCGCCGCCAGTAGCCGTGGTGGTCCTGCCGGGCGGACCGCTGAACCACCACTGGACCAAGAACATCATCGCTAGCAAGGACGGCGCGCGCCTGTATGCCACCGTGGGCTCGAACAGCAATGTGGGCGAACACGGCATGGACCAGGAAGAAGGGCGCGCGGCGATCATCGAGATCGACCTCAAGACCAAAGGGGTGCGCCCCTTCGCCACCGGCCTGCGCAACCCGAACGGCCTGGCGTGGGAGCCCACCAGCGGCGCCCTGTGGACGGTGGTGAATGAACGCGACGAACTTGGCAGCGACCTGGTGCCGGACTATCTGACCTCGGTCAGGGATGGCGCCTTTTACGGCTGGCCGTATTCGTATTACGGCCAGCATGTGGACTTGCGCGTCAAGCCGCAGCGGCCCGACCTGGTGGCCAAGGCGGTGGTGCCCGACTACGCGCTGGGCACCCATGTGGCGCCATTGGGATTGGCCTTCTACGAAGGCAAGCTGTTCCCCGAGGAGTATGCGGGCGGGGCGTTCATCGGCCAGCACGGCTCGTGGAACCGCAGCCCCAAGAACGGCTACAACGTGGTGTTCGTGCCTTTTGCGAACGGACGCCCGAACGGCAAGCCGGCCGATATTCTGACCGGCTTTCTCAGTCCTGCGGGCGACGCCTATGGGCGCCCGGTTGGTGTGGCGGTGGACAAAGCGGGGGCGGTGCTGGTGGCCGACGACGTCGGCAATGCGGTATGGCGGGTGGTGCCGGCCAGGGGACGCTGACGGCTGGGGTGCGCTACAATCGCGCCCTGATCGCACTCATCCTGGATATCACATGAAACTGGTTCGCTACGGCCGCCCCGGCAAGGAAAAACCTGGCCTGTTCGATGAAGAAGGCCGCCTGCGCGACCTATCCGGCGTTGTCGCCGACATCGACCCTTCGCTGTTGTCCGACAAGGCCTTGCGCAAGCTGGCCAAGGTCGACGTCAAAACCTTGCCACTGGTGCGCGGCAATCCGCGCCTTGGCGTGCCGCTCTCCGGCATCCGCAAGTTCATCGGCATCGGTCTCAATTACGCCGACCACGCCGCCGAAACGGGCGCGCCGATTCCGAAGGAACCGATCATCTTCATGAAGGCCGTCACCTGCATGAACGGTCCCGACGACGCCATCATGCTGCCGCAAGGTTCGAAAAAAACCGATTGGGAAGTTGAACTCGGAGTCGTCATCGGCACGCGCGCGCAGTATGTCAGCGAAGCCGATGCGCTCAATTTCGTGGCCGGCTACTGCGTTGTCAACGACGTCTCGGAACGCGAGTTTCAAAAAGAGCGCGGTCCGCAGTGGGACAAGGGCAAGGGCTGCGACACCTTCGGTCCGGTCGGTCCGTGGCTGGTCACGCGCGATGAAGTGATCGACGTCCAGCGCCTTGACCTGTACCTGGAATTGAACGGCAAGCGCATGCAGACCGGCTGCACCGAGACGATGATTTTTTCGGTCGCGCAGATCGTCAGCTATGTGTCGCGCTTCATGACGCTCGAGCCGGGCGACATCATCGCCACCGGCACCCCGCCGGGCGTGGGCGACGCGCGCACTCCGAAGCGTTTCCTTAAAAAGGGCGACAAGCTGCGGCTGGGCATTGCCGGTCTTGGCGAGCAGCAAGCGGAAGTTTTGGCGTATAGCAAAACTTAATTTACTGCATTGGCTTGGCGGGAGGGGATAGGGTAGGGTGCGATACGACCCACTCCGGCATCGCGTCTCATTCGCATGTCGCATCGTGTCTCGTTTTGTCGGCTTTTGTCGCGCGCCGCTAGCGATGAGAGCGTCAGGACGATATTCGACAAAACGAGACAGGACGCGACAGCCAAATGGGACACGATGCCGGAGGGACTTGGATGAGTCGCGACCCCACACGCATCGTGCTTGCGAAGGCGAGCAACCATGGAACGATTGCGCCAGGAAAGTTCGGAGCACAAATGCTATAGGTGCTCGCCTTCCCAAGCACGATGGGGAAAGCAGGCTTAGGCCAGCGCTTCTTTTGCAGCCTCTTCCGGCGTCAAGCCATCATAAAACTGGTCGGTGAACCACTCGACCTGTTCTTCGATATGGTCTTGCGCCTGCTTGACGGTAGCGCCGCCGGCCACCAGGAATTTTTCAACCTCGATGCACCAGTGGATCAGCGCCAGGGTCTCTTCGTCGAGTTCTTCTTTCTTCGCCATTGTCTTGCCTCTTCAGTTCATTTTCGTTTATTTATCATAGCCGGGATGGGCTCATGCGCCAAGATCCGTCACCATATTCCACTTGTGAAACTCCGGCTCGAAATCGGCGAGCGTGAGCATGCCGATGCTCGAGCGTGCCCCAGTCTCGCGCAACTCGCCGGCGGCGATGCGGCGCGCCAGCAGGATCGCCGCCATGCACGGAATCTCGGGCCCATGGTCGTCGTCGGCCGCGATATGCCAGGCCCGTACGACAGGCGCGCCGTCGGCATCGGTGCCACTGACCCGCACCACCATGCCGCCCAGCGCCGAGCCGAATATATCGAGGCCGTCGGCGGCCCAGTTCAACAATCCCGCCAGGCGTTCCGGACGGCGCAGCACGCCCATGCGGCGCAAGGCGCCAATCGCGGCCAGGCTGCGCTGGCTCACGCCGATTTCCAGCGCCGCGCGAAACAGCACCGATTGCACGCCCGGATAGAACGCGGGAAACAGCTCCAGGTCGGGGATGTCGCACAAGGAAGCAAGGCGCGGGCGCAGGCGCGCGTACGCAACCCGTTCCGGCGCCGCCCAGCCGTAGCGCGTGACCCAGCGTCCGTCCTGCCATACCTGGATCGGCGCGCCGCAGTAGCTCAGCACCGCGGCCATGGTCGCGACGCCGCGCGGGGCGGTCTGGGCCGGTGCGATGCAAAAATCGATGTCCGCGATGCTGCGCCAGCCGTCGGTCAAATAGTCGACCACGGCCGACGACAGGGCCGGCACCGTGCTCGCGCCCGTGATGGCGATGCGCTGCTGGTCGCGGAAAGCGTGGTCCAGCGCCGCTGGAAAATCGCACACGAAACGGCGTCCGTCGGCCAGGTCGATGTAGTGGGCGCCGGCAGCGGCCACGGCCTGCGCCACGCCATAGCCCTGGGCCTGGAACGGACCGGCCGTATGGATCACCAGAGCTGCGCTCAAGTCCGTCAGGATTTGCGACAGGTTCGGATCGGTGATGTCGATGGCGGCGGCCTGCGCGCCGCATTCGTCGGCCAGCGCGCGTGCCTTGTCCAGGTCGCGCCCGGCGATGACGAGCGACATTGCCGGCGTGTTGGCCAGGGCGCGGCTAATCCGGGCACCGAAGTTCCCGTAGCCGCCAAGGACGATGGTTTTCACGCTTTAGGCGGCAAGGCCCTTGGCCAGTACGTCCGCCACGGCTTCGTTGAGGTCGACGCCGCGTTCCTTGGCCAAAGCCTGGAGCTGCTTGACCAGGTCGCCATTGAGCTTGACGGCAAACGGCACCAGGCCGAGCGCGCGCTCGCGCTCACGCTGTTCGCGGCGGTCGGCCACGGTGGTGTCGGCGCCGCCGAAACCGGAAGCGCCAGGGGCGGCCATCTTGCCCATCAATTTTTTGGCGTCGCTCTTTGCCATTCCGGTTTTTTTCATTTACTGCTTTCAGTGGTGTGACGTCGTTCCCGCGAAGGCGGGAATCCATGTTGCTTGTGGTGGCAATTAGAGTAAAACTTTTTTCAGCCAGGCCGCAATATCTTCAATCTCTTCCTGGCACAGCGAATGCTGCATCGGGTAGTCGTGCCATTCGATCTGGTAGCCCATCGACTTGAGCAGGTCGCGCGACTGCGCCGCGCGCGCGATCGGGATCACGCCGTCCTGCTGGCCGTGCACCATGAAGATCGGGGTCGCCAGGCTTTCCTTGCTGCGCTCGGTCGGCACGGTCGCCGACAGCGGCACGTAGCCCGACAGGCACATCAGCCCCGCCAGGGTCTCCGGATGGCGCAAGCCGGTCTGCAAGGCCATCGCGCAGCCCTGCGAGAAGCCCGCCAGGATGATGCGGCCAGCCGGAATGCCGCGTGCCTTCTCGCGCGCGATCAGGGCCTCGACCTGCGTCTGCGAGGCGCGCAGGCCGGCTTCGTCTTCGCGCCGAACCAGGTCGGTGCCCATGATGTCGTACCAGGCGCGCATCACGTAGCCGCCGTTGATCGTCACCGGCATCGTGTTCGCATGCGGGAACACGAAGCGGATGCCCGGCAGGCCGGTCAGGTCAAGTTCGCGCACCAGCGGCACGAAGTCGTTGCCGTCGGCGCCCAGGCCGTGCATCCAGATGATCGCAACCGTTGGATTGGGCGCGGTTTCAATTTCAATGTTCTCGAGTAGTTGGGTCATGTCGTGATTGGTCGCTGTGCGGATTTGGGCCGGAATGCCTTGCATACGGCCGGATTGGTTTCAATATAGGGACCGCCGATCAGGTCCACGCAGTAGGGCACGGCGGCAAAAATGCCGCCCACCATCTGCTTGCCGTCGGCGTCCTTCAAGCCTTCGAGCGTTTCCTTGATCGCTTTCGGCTGGCCCGGCAAATTCATCACCAGCGCCGCGTGGCCGTCGATCTCGCGGATCACCGCGGTCTGGCGCGACAAAATCGCGGTCGGCACGAACTGCAGGCTGATCTGGCGCATCTGCTCGCCGAAGCCGGGCATTTCCCTGGTGCCGATGGCCAGCGTGGCCTCGGGCGTCACATCGCGCCGCGACGGCCCGGTGCCGCCAGTGGTCAAGACCAGGTGGCAGCGCTGCTGGTCAACCAGCTCGATCAGGGTGGCTTCGATCTGCGCGCGCTCGTCGGGGATGAGGCGCTGCTCGATGCGAAAAGGGGTGGTCAGGGCGGCGGCCAGCCAGTCGGCCAGGGCCGGCAGGCCCTTGTCTTCGTACACGCCGCCGCTGGCGCGGTCCGAGACCGACACCAGGCCAACCACCAGTTCCATGGGATTACTCGTCGCCGGACTCGTCATCTTCAGGCTCGGCGTCGGCGTCGGCCGGGGCGGCGGTCTTGCCTTTCTTGGCCAGGTCCTTGAGGATCTGGAAAATCTCGCGGTAGGCTTTCGGCGCCTTGTTCTCGGCCTGCTCCTTGCGGGCATTGCGGATCAGGGTGCGCAGGTGCTGCCCGTCCAGTTCCGCGTGCTCGGCCAGCAGCACGGTCAGTGCCTTGTCGTCGGCCAGCAGCTTGTCGCGGCGGCGCTCGAGCGCGTGCAGCGAGGCGGTATCGGCCTTGGACATGCCTTTCCAGCTGTCGATGGTCTGCTGGATGACCGCCACTTCGGCTTCATCGAGCGTGCGCATCTTCTTGCCCACGAATTGCATCTGGCGCCGGCGGCCCTCGTGGTTGGTGATGGTCTGGCACATCAGGATGGCGTCGCGCACGTCCTCGGGCATCGGAACGCGCTTGACACGGTCGCGCGCCTCGGCAACGAGTTCCTCGCCGAGTTTTTGCAATTCGTTCATCTGGCGCTTGAGCTCGGACTTGGATGGACGCTCGTACTCTTGCTCGAACTCGGAGGATTGGAACCCGCAGGCACCGCGATTTGGATTTGGCATGATATTGATCCGGCAGCCGCTAGTGCGACCGGTAAAAACTGTAAACGACTGCTATCATACCCTTTTAACCGGACAGCCGAAGAAAACACCCATGACCGAATCCGTTTTCATCCATACCCAGGATCAGCTCAAACAGCTGGCGCGCGACGTTTTGGCCTTCGCCAAGGAGATCGGCGGCACCGATGCCGCGGTCGAAATCTCCGAGGGCAGCGGCCTGTCGGTGTCGGTCCGACGCGGCAAAATCGAGACCATCGAGCAAAACAAGGACAAAGGCATGGGCGTGACGGTCTACATCGGCCAAAAGCGCGGCAATGCCAGCACCTCCGACTTTTCCCCGGCGGCCCTGCGCGCCACGGTCGACGCGGCCTACAATATTGCCCGCTTCACCGCCGAAGACGACTGCGCCGGCCTGGCCGACGCCGACATGCTCGAACTGGCCCCGCGCGACCTGCGCCTGTGCTACCCGTGGCTGATCACCACCGAGGAAGCGGTGGCCCTGGCCCAGCGCGCCGAGGCGGCCGCCTTCGATGTCGACCCGCGCATCACCAACAGCGAAGGCGGCAGCGTGCACGCCCAGCAGTCCCATTTTGTGTCCGCCAATTCGCGCGGCTTCATCGGCGGCTACCCGTTTTCGCGCCACACCCTGTCGGTCGCGCCCATCGCCGGCAAGGGCGCCAAGATGCAGCGCGACGACTGGTACACCTCGGTGCGCAACCCGAAGGACATGGCCGCACCTGAAAAAGTAGGCCGCTACGCCGCCGAACGCGCGCTGGCCCGCCTGAATGCACGCAAGCTCGACACCCGCACCTGCCCGGTGCTGTTCGAGGCGCCGCTCGCCGCCGGCCTGCTGGGCTCCTTCGTGCAAGCCACTTCAGGCGGGGCGCTGTACCGCAAATCCACCTTTTTGCTCGATTCGCTGGGCAAGCCGGTATTTCCTTCCCACATACAGGTGCTGGAAGACCCGCACGTGGTTGGCGCGGTCGGCTCGGCACCTTTCGACGAAGAAGGCGTGCGCACGGTGCGCCGCGAAGTCGTCAAGAACGGCGTGGTGCAGGGTTATTTCCTGTCCTCGTACTCGGCGCGCAAGCTGGGCATGAAGACCACGGGCAACGCCGGCGGTTCGCACAACTTGACCATGACGTCGTCCAATACCAAGCGCGGCGACGACTTCGCCGGCATGATCCGCAAGATGGGGCGTGGCCTGCTGGTGACCGAACTGATGGGGCAGGGCACCAATTACGTGACCGGCGATTATTCGCGCGGCGCTTCCGGTTTCTGGGTCGAGAATGGCGAAATCCAGTACCCGGTCGAGGAAATCACGATTGCCGGCAACATGAAGGACATGTTCCAGAAAATCGTTGCGGTTGGTAACGACGTCCTGACCCGCGGCAACAAGCAAACCGGGTCCATTCTGATCGAGAACATGGTGGTTGCTGGCGGCTGAGCCGCTAACCCGCTGAGCGAAAAAAAGGGCCGACATCATGTCGGCCCTTTTTTTACTTCGCCATCCGCAGCGTCTGCAAAATCGGCTGCAGCACCGCCGCGCCCAGGCGCGCACTGCGCGCCCCGTCCCAGCCGGCATGTTCATCCGGATCGTTGGCATTGTCCTTGAACGGCAGCTCCAGCGTCAGCGACAGGCAGCCGAAAGCGTGCGTGACGTGCGGCGAACCCATGGTAATGGTCTCGGGCGTGTACGGCGCGTCGCCATATCCGTGCACATCCTGGAAGTCGGGGCTGGCCACCTTGTAGAAGTCGGAGAACGCCTTTTCCTGCGCCGCCTGCTCCGGCGTGAAGCTTGGCAGCGCGCTGCTGCCGGCCACGAACACATACGGCAAGCCTTCGTCGCCATGCACGTCGAGGAACAGGTCGCAGCCCGTGTCGAGCATCTTCTGCTTGACCACGAACACCTCGGGGCTGCGCTCCATGGTCGGCGTATTCCATTCGCGGTTCAGGTTGGCGCCGGCCGCGTTGGTGCGCAGGTTGCCGCGCACCGAGCCGTCCGGGTTCATGTTCGGCACCACGTAGAACACGGCGTCTTTCAGGCACTGGCGCCCGAACGGGTCGGCCGGGTCGAGCAGGGCGTCGAGCATGCCCTCGACGAACCACTCGGCCATCGTTTCGCCCGGATGCTGGCGCGCGATGACCCACACTTTTTTCGCCGCTTCCGGGTCGCCGATGACCAGCGCGTTGATGTCGCGCCCGTCGACCGTGCTGCCCAGGTCGAGCATGCGCACATGCTCGGACAGCTGCGCGCGGTCCAGCAGTTCCAGGTGGCGCTCCCACGAATACGGCTCGAAATAGGCGTAGTACACGCTGTCCATGCCCGGGGTGTGGGTGATTGTCATCACCTCGCCATCGAAGTCGGTCGGCACGCGGAACCAGTCCAGGCGGTCGTAGCTGGCCATGGCCTGGTAATCCTTCCAGCCGTCCGGATAGGCGGTCTTGCCGGCGTTGAGGAAGCGGATCGTGCACGCCTCGCCCTGCGCGCCCTGCAGGCGGAAGTAAAACCATTGGGTGATGTCGGCGTGCGAATCCTTGCGGATGTTCAGATCGATGGCGTCGGCACTGGTGGCGCGAACGATGTCGATGGCGCCGGCGTCGAACTGGCTGCTTATCTTGATAGACATTGTGTGTCCTTGGAAGATTGATAAATGGCCCATGGCCGAAGCGACATGATACCTTCTGGATCCGTGCCTTGCACACGCCAACATTGCCCAGTTGCTATAAGTTGTTGTTTAGAAAGATAATTTGCCCAAAAACAGTTGTCGCTTTACTGTTCATTAACAGCTACAATTGTCAGCTTTGGTAAATACAGAAATTTAACATTTCGCGGGAGGTTTTTGTAATGCGACGTCGTTCCTTTCTTGCCAATACCGCCATCGGCGCTGGCGCCGCTGCACTTGCCGTTCCCGCCACTGCACAGGCGCTGCCTGCGCTGAACTGGCGCCTGGCGTCGAGTTTCCCGAAGTCGCTCGACACGATTTTTGGCGCCGCCGATGTGTTCACCAAACGTGTCTTGCAGCTTACCGGAGGGAAATTTCAGATCCGCGCCTTCGCCGGCGGCGAGATCGTGCCCGGTTTGGGGGTGATGGATGCGGTGCAGGCAGGCACGGTGGAGATGGGCCATACGGCGTCGTACTACTACTTTGGCAAGGATCCGACGTTTTCCTTCGATACCGCGATGCCTTTCGGCCTCACCTCGCGCCAGCAGACCGCGTGGTTTGAAGGCGGCGGCGGACGCGAATTGATGCGCGAATTTTTCCGCGGCTACGGCGTGATCAATTTCCTGGGCGGTAATACCGGCACCCAGATGGGCGGCTGGTACCGCAAGCCCGTCAAGTCGCTTGACGACCTCAAGGGCATGAAGATCCGCATCGCCGGCATGGCCGGACGCGTGATGGAGCGCATGGGCGCGGTGCCGCAGCAGATCGCCGGCGCCGATGTCTATCCGGCCCTGGAAAAAGGCACCATCGACGCGGCCGAATGGGTCGGGCCGTATGACGATGAAAAGCTGGGACTGGCCAAGGTCGCGCCGTATTACTACGCGCCGGGCTGGTGGGAAGCGGGGCCGCAGTTGTCCTTCTTCGTCGGCATCAAGGAGTGGGAAAAGCTGCCCAAGGAATACCAGGCGGCGATCGAGGCGGCCAGCTATGAAGCCCACGTGGTGATGCAGGCCGAGTACGACGCCAAGAATCCGGCGGCGCTCGGTCGCCTGATCAAGGCCGGCGCCAAGCTGAATTATTTTTCGAAGCCGATCATGGATGCGGCTTACAAGTTTTCCACGCAGGTGATGGAAGACGAGGCGGCAAAGAACGCCAAGTTCAGGAAGATTTACGAACCGTGGAAGCGGTTTCGCCAGGATCAGAATACCTGGGCTTCTGTTGCGGAAGCGCAGATGCAGAATTACCTGATTTCGATCGGGCGCAAGTAACTGTTCAGTTTGTTTGTTCTATGTCAAACACCACAATGGCGTAGCTGATATTTTTTAAGGCCGGTGCGCGCCGCGTGGCGGGGTCGTTTTGGAAGGGGTTTTACATGCTTGGTATTTTCTTGAAATCGGCAAAAGTCACTAGCATCAACAGCTATGGATTCTGGATCAAATGCGGCGACGAGGAGTTGTATCTCCCGTTCGTCGAGTTCCCGTGCTTCGAGCACGCCACCGTACCGCAGATCTGCAAGGTCAAATACGTCAGCTCTACCCGTATCTACTGGCCCGAGCTCGATGTCGACTTCGCCCTCGAGGCGCTGCGCAATCCGCTCTCGTCGCCCAACAGCACCTTCCACTACGACTGCTAAAACGCGTCGTTGCAGTCCTGGTTTGCCCGGCTTTCGCCGCGGCGGCCAGGCTGCGCCTTAAACCAAACCCCCGAATCGCAGGAAAAATGCGGCGTCCGCGCCGGGCGCGTCGGCGTCTTCGCGCCGCAATGCATCCATGACGTGCAGCTCCGCCTGCGCCTGCGTGAGCCGGTACAGCGCGCGCGCCAGCTCATAGGCTTCGGAGCCCGGCCACGGATCGGGCAGCAGTTCCACCGGCAGCATCGGGTCGTGCAGCTGCACGCGGCGGTAGGCGTGGATCAGCAAGGTACGGATCACGAAGGCTTGCTCGGGCGCGAGCGGGCCGCCTTGCTGCAGCACCGCCTGCAAGGGGCTGAACTGCTCGATGAAGCCGCGGTAGCCGTCGACCACGCCCGACATATCCCAGCCCTCGGCGGCCAGCTCGCGCAGCGGCCGGCTCGACACGCCTGCCAGTTCGGCCGCGCGCACCACCAGCAGCTTGCCCTGCACGCCCAGGCGCGCCAGCATTTCTTCGATCACTTCGGGGCCGGCCACCGGATGGCCGTAAATCCCCTGCGAGATCATCGCGTAGCCTTCCCACGTCAATTCCTTGCGCAAGGTGGCGCGGGTGGGCGCGTCGATCGCGCCGGATGCGGCCAGCAGCATGGTCCAGCTGCCGTCCCAGTGCGCCGCCAGCGGCGCGTAGATGCGCCGGTTGGCGCGCTCGAAGCGCGGCAGCGCCTGCGGCAGGATCGCGTACGAACTGCGGCGCCCGTCGCGGTTGGCCACCAGCCAGCCTTCCTGGGCCAGGCGGAACACGCTGGTGCGCAGCAGGCGGTCGGAAACGCCGAACGGTTCGAGCAGCTCGATCAGGCTGCCAAGCCAGATGGCGCCGCCGTGCGGGGCGATGGCGTCGCCGAACACCGTCATCACCAGCGACTTGGAGCGCGGCGGATCGGTGGCGAGGAAGTGGGCAATCCATTCGGTGCTGGTCAATAGTTTCATATACGCATCTTAACGTGAAATTAATATGATTCACAAAAACAGGTGTACAAGTCGATTTGTGTATCGTATTATGACTATTCAGAATTCGCAAGAGGAGCATCGCCATGTACGCACAACTGGTAGAAACCGGCCTCAAGAAGGTGCAGAGCGCCGCCGACATGAGCGCCGAGGAAGCCGCTTTCCAGGCCCGCATCGACGCCGGCGTCAAGATCGAAGCGAAGGACTGGATGCCCGACGCTTACCGCAAGACCCTGATTCGCCAGATCTCCCAGCACGCGCACTCCGAGATCGTGGGCCAGCTCCCCGAGGGCAACTGGGTCACGCGCGCGCCCACGCTCAAGCGCAAGTCCATCTTGCTGGCCAAGATACAGGACGAAGCGGGCCACGGCCTGTACCTGTACAGCGCCGCCGAAACGCTGGGCGTCTCGCGCGACGAGCTGCTCGCCGCGCTCCACTCGGGCAAGGCCAAGTACTCGAGCATCTTCAATTACCCGACCCTGTCGTGGGCCGACATGGGCGCCGTGGGCTGGCTGGTGGACGGCTCGGCCATCATCAACCAGATCCCGCTGTGCCGCTGCTCCTACGGCCCGTATGCGCGCGCCATGATCCGCGTCTGCAAGGAAGAGTCCTTCCACGCGCGCCAGGGCTACGACATCATGATGAGCCTGGCCAAGGGCACGCCCGAGCAAAAGGCGATGGCGCAGGACGCGCTCAACCGCTGGTGGTGGCCTTCCTTGATGATGTTCGGCCCGTCCGACGCCGAGTCGGTCAACAGCGCGCAGTCGGCGCAGTGGCGCATCAAGCTGTTTTCGAACGACGAACTGCGCCAGCGCATGGTCGACCAGACCGTGCCGCAGGCCGAGTTCCTGGGCTTGACCGTACCCGACCCCGATTTGAAATTCAACGCCGAAACCGGCCACTACGAATTCGGCACGATCGACTGGAGCGAGTTCCACAACGTCCTCAAGGGGAACGGCCCGTGCAACAAGGAGCGCCTTGCCACCCGCGTCAAGGCGTGGGACGACGGCGAATGGTTCCGCGATGCGCTGGTCGCCTACGCCGACAAAAAAGCCGCTCGCGCCGCCGCCTGAACAAATGGAGGATTGCGCTTCGCTTATCCGCCCTAC